>JACPFW010000015.1 GCA_016182795.1 Gemmatimonadota bacterium | reverse complement strand
CCAGCTGGAGGCCAAGCAGGACCCCAACGGACCGACCTGCAAGTCATGCCACGGCGCGCACGGCATCCTTGGCAAGCTCAACCCGCAGTCGCCCATCTTCCCGACGCAGATCCCGACGCTGTGCGCGCAGTGCCATCGCACCGGCGAGAAGGCGGCGCGGGTCTACAAGGGCACCCAAAAGCGGATCATCGAGAACTACACCGAGAGCATCCACGGCAAGGGATTGCTCGAGAGCGGGCTGGTCGTCACCGCCACGTGCACCAGCTGCCACACGGCCCACAGCGTCCTGCCGCACGACAGCACCACCTCAAGCGTCAACCGGCACAACCTGCCGCAGACCTGCGGGCGCTGCCACGAAGGGATCGCCAAGCAGTTCGCGCGCAGCGTGCACTCGGAGCTGGTCACCAAGACCGACCAGCGGCTCCCGGTCTGCGAGGACTGCCACTCGGCGCACCAGATCGGCCGCACCGACGCCGAAGGCTTCAAGCTCAAGATCATGGGGCAGTGCGGCACCTGCCACAAGGAAATCACCGAGTCGTACTTCGAGACGTACCACGGCAAGGTCTCGCGGCTCGGCTATACCAAGACGGCGCAGTGCTACGACTGCCACGGTTCGCACGACATCCTGCGCGTCGATGACGTGCGGTCGAAGCTCAGCCGCCAGAACGTCGTGCAGACGTGCCAGAAGTGCCACGCCGGCGCCAACCGCCGGTTCGCCGGCTACCTGACGCACGTCACGCACCACGACCTCCACAAGTACCCGGTGCTGTTCTGGGTCTTCTGGGGGATGACGACGCTGCTCGTGGTGACGTTCACCGTCGGCGGCGCGCACACGCTCATGTGGCTGCCGCGCGCGCTCCAGATGCGCCAGGAGTTCGGGCGCCATCCGTCGGCCAAGGAGGGCGAGCTCGAGTACGAGCGCTTCTCGCGCCTCAACCGCGTGCTGCACATCTCGATGATCGTCAGCTTCATCAGCCTGGCGCTCACCGGCATGACGCTCAAGTTCTCGTACACCAAGTGGGCGGCGTTCGTCTCGCGCGCGCTGGGCGGCTTCGAGTCGGCGGGCTTCATCCACCGCTTTGCCGCCGTGATCATGGTCACGGTGTTCGTCACGCACCTCGTCGACCTCGTGAAGCGCAAGAAGCGCGACGGGACGTCGTGGAAGGAGCTCGTGCTCGGCCCGGGCTCGATGATGTTCAACAAGCGCGACCTCAACGAGCTGATCGGCTCGGTGAAGTGGTTCCTCGGCAAGAGCAAGCGCCCGACGTATGGCCGCTGGACCTACTGGGAGAAGTTCGACTACTTCGCCGTGTTCTGGGGCATTTTCGTCATCGGGTCCACCGGGCTGACGCTCTGGTTCCCGACCTTCTTCTCGCGCTTCCTCCCCGGCTGGTTCATCAACGTCGCCACGATCGTGCATAGCGACGAGGCGCTGCTGGCCACGGGCTTCATCTTCACCATCCACTTCTTCAACACGCACCTGCGTCCGGAGAAGTTCCCCATGGACCTCGTGGTCTTCACGGGGCGCATGACGGTGGAGGAGCTGAAGCACGACAAGCCCGACGAGTACGAGAAGATGGTCGCCAGCGGCAAGCTCGAAGAGCACCTGGTGGTGCCCTATCAGCCGATCGTGATTCGCGCGATCCGGTTCTTTGCCTGGACGGCGCTGGCGCTCGGCACGCTGATCGTGCTCGGGATCATCTACGCGATGGTGTTCTCGTACGCGTAAACGCAGAGTGACACCGAAGAGTACAGAGGAACACAGAGGCGCCCGGCGAGATCGTCGGGCGCCTCGGTGCGTTATGGCTCCCTGGGTGCCTCGTCGACCGGCTTCTTGCGCGGCGGGTCAAACCAGTTCAGCGGCTTGGCCATCCAGACCAGCCAGCGCCAAGTGGTCGCGCCGGCGCCACGCAGCGCGGGGATGCGCAGCAGGCGGCAGAGCTGCTCTCCAAGCAACGCCAGCAGCCAGAGTACCGCGAGCAGGACCAGCGCCACCGGCCACAGCGGGATGGCAATGATGAGCGCCACGGCGACGAGTGGCGCGACGAACATGCAGGGACCAATAGCAGCCATGGGGGGCAGGGCTCCGGTCAGCTAGGGGGACGCCGGTCGTCTGGCGGTACGAAGTGCGTGAGGAACGTCCGTTCCTGCGCCGTGAGGCTGCCGATCCCCAGCGCACTGACCTTGTCGAGAATACGGTTCACCTCATCGCGGTTGACCTCGTGCACCTTGCCAAGGTCGACCTTCTGCCAGCCGGTCACCGGCGCAATCGATCCCACCACGCCGCCCCCCTCGGCCTTGCGCTTGAAGCGCGCCGCCGCCGAGCCCCAGCCAATCAGCCGCAAGTACAGATACGCGCCGGCATAGCCGCCGAGATGCGCAAAGTCGGCGGCCCCGCCGCGCGAGCCGTTGAAGCCGCTCCACAGCGCGAGCACGGTGGTGATGACCACCAGCCAGCGCGCTTCGAGCGGCAGGATGCCCCAGATGAAGATCTGCTCGCGCGGCCAGAAGTGCGCGAAGGCGAGCATGATGCCAAAGATGCCCGCCGACGCGCCAATCACGCCGGCGTAGGGTGCGAACAGGAATGACAGCAGCGCTCCGCTGATGCCGGCCACGAAGTACAGCGTCACGAACCGGCGCGGGCCAAGCCGGGCCTCGATGCGCGGCCCGAAGAAGTACAGGCCGATCATGTTGAACAGCAGGTGCGTGAACCCGCCGTGCAGGAACATGTAGGTGACAATCGTCCACGGATGCGTGAAGACGAGCATCGGCACGAAGACGAGCGGCTCCACCAGGTTCGGCGCGGTGAGCTGCACGAAGAACACGGCGACGTTGGCGATCAGCAGGCGTTGGACCCACGGGGTCACGACGATGCTCCTCCAGAGGACAACCGGCAGTCGCGCCCTGCGCGCGCTCGCCGTCGCTACGAGAAACGTCCAAGCTTAGCGTGGCGGTTTCCGGCCGCCCACCGAACACTACCTGAAGAGGACGGCGTTATGAAGTTCCGCATCGCCCCTATCGCGCTGCTGCTGTTCGCAGCCACTCACCTGCCGTCGCAAGCCGCGCCGAAGCCGCGCGGCACGCCGACACCGACCCCGCCGGCCGGCTGGCGGCTCATCTGGCACGACGAGTTCGACGGCCCGTCGCTCGACACCACGCGCTGGAACGTGCTGCTGCGCGAGCAGTCCAAGCACGATGAACTGCAGTACTACCTCCCCGACGAAGTCTATGTCGAGCGTGGGCTGCTGCGGATCCGCAGCCAGGAGCGCGCCTACGGTTCCATGAAATACACCAGCGGCCGCCTTGATACCCGCGGGAAGTTCTTTCCGGTTTACGGCCGCTTCGAGATCCGCGCCAAGCTCCCCGGGGGCAAGGGGCTGTGGCCGGCGCACTGGCTCTTCCCGCAGAATCGCAACTACGCCATGGAAGCGCTAATGGCGCGCGAGGTCGCCGAGGGGCGTGAGCGGCTGATCCCCGAGGAACGGCCGTGGTACAGCGAGATCGACATTATGGAGTTCCTCGGCCACGAGCCCAACGTGCTGTACGGCACGCTGCACTACACGACGTTCAAGGGGGAGAAGAAGTCGACGTCGGGGACGTGGCGCGGTCCGGTGGACTACACCGCCGACTTCCATCTGTATGCGCTGGAGTGGGCGCCCGATTCCATCCGCTGGTACATCGACGGCAACCTGATTCACGCGACGACGACCGGCATTCCGCACACGCCGCACTACCTGATCCTCAACACGGCGGTGGGCGGGAGCTGGCCGGGGAATCCGGATGTGACGACACGGTTCCCGCAGTACCACGATATCGACTTTGTGCGGGTGTACCAACAACAGGGGAAGGGGAAGGGGCAATCTCAGGTGCAGGGGAAGAGGCAGGGTGGGTTGCCTTGACCTGACGAGTGCTTCATCCTATTATCCGGATATAAGAATGAATACTCCGGCCACCCCTGCGGTCTTTGACCGCCTCGCCGCCCTGTCGGACGCCACGCGCGCGCGGATGCTTGCCTGCCTCGAACGGCACGAGCTGACCGTGGGCGAGCTGCAGGACGTCATGCAGTTGGCGCAGTCCAACGTCAGCCGCCACCTGCGCGCGCTGGCCGACGCGGGGTGGGTGTCGTCGCGCGAGTCGGGACCGAGCAATCGGTATCGCATGGCCAGCCGCGACCTCGACGCCGGCGCGCGCCGCCTCTGGCAGTCGGTGCGCGAGGAAGTCGTGCGCCATCCGGCGTCGCAGCGCGACCTCGCGCGGGTGCACGAAGTGCTCGCCGGCCGCCACGCGAAGTCGCAGGAGTTCTTCGCATCGGCGGCCGGGCAGTGGGACAAGCTGCGCGGCGAACTGTTCGGCGCGCGCCCCGAGCTGCACGCCTTGCTCGGCCTGCTCGACCCCAAGTGGACCGTGGCCGACCTCGGCTGCGGGACGGGCCAGCTCGCCGAAGCGGTGGCGCCGTTTGTGCGTCGCGTCGTCGCCGTCGATGAGTCGGCCGCGATGCTGCGCGCCGCGCGCACCCGCCTGCACGGCGTGGCGAGCGCCGAGGTGCGGCACGGCACGCTGGAAGCGCTGCCGCTCGACGCGCGCAGCGTCGATGTCGCGGTGCTCTCGCTCGTCCTGCCGTATGTCGCGGATCCGCAGCGGGCGTTCGCCGAGGCGCGGCGCGTCCTGCGCGCCGGCGGCCGACTGCTCGTCGTCGATATGCTGCCGCACGAGCACGAGGAGTATCGCCAGGCGATGGGGCATCTGTGGCTGGGCTTCGATGCCGCGCTCCTCGAGCGGTGGGGCCGCGCCGCCGGCTTTGCCGGCACGCGCGTTCACGCCCTCCCCGCGCTCCCCGGCGCCAAGGGCCCGTCGCTCTTTGCCGCGGTGCTCTCGACGGCGGCCCGTACGCCGCGGAAGAAGTTGTCGTAACTACCATCCGCCATCTACCACCTACCATCTACCTCCTACCATCTGCCCCATGGCCACCACCATTCATCCCTTTGCCGCCGCCGTTGACGCCGGCCGCGCGCCGTTCAAGGTCAAGGACATTTCACTCGCGACGTGGGGGCGTCAGGAGATCCGCCTCGCCGAGTACGAAATGCCGGGGCTGATGGCCCTGCGCGCCGAATACGGCGCCAGCAAGCCGCTGACCGGCGCCAAGATCATGGGCTCGCTGCACATGACGGTGCAGACGGCCGTGCTCATCGAGACGCTCGTGGCGCTCGGCGCCGACGTGCGCTGGGTGTCGTGCAACATCTTCTCGACGCAGGACCACGCGGCCTCCGCGGTGGCGGTGGGTCCCAACGGCACCGTGGAGGAGCCGCGCGGCGTGCCCGTGTTCGCCTGGAAGGGCGAGACGCTCGACGAGTACTGGTGGTGCACGGAGCAGGCGCTGATGTGGCCCGACGGCTCGGGCCCGACGCTGCTGCTGGATGACGGCGGCGACGCGACCCTGCTGATTCACAAGGGCGTCGAGTTCGAGGCCGCCAAGAAGGTGCCGGCGTACAACCCGGTGAACGACAGCGAGGAGTACGGCGTGATCCTTGGCCTGCTCGCCGCCGAGCTCAAGAAGGACGGCCAGCGCTGGACGAAGGTGGCCAAGGCGCTCAAGGGCGTGTCGGAGGAGACGACGACCGGCGTGCACCGCCTGTACGAGATGATGAAGGCCGGCACGCTGCTCTTCCCGGCGATCAACGTCAACGACTCGGTGACCAAGAGCAAGTTCGACAACCTGTACGGCTGTCGGCACTCACTGACCGACGGCATCCTGCGCGCCAGCGACGTGATGCTGGCCGGCAAGGTGGCGGTGGTGCTCGGCTACGGCGACGTGGGCAAGGGATGCGCGCAGGCGCTGCGCGGCCAGGGCGCGCGCGTGGTGATCACCGAGATCCTGCAGGCGGCGATGGAAGGGTACCAGGTGGCGCGGCTGGACGATGTGGTGAAGACGGCGGACATCTTCGTGACGTCCACGGGCAACCTCGACATCATCACCGTGGCGCACATGGCGCAGATGAAGGACAAGGCGATCGTCGGCAACATCGGCCACTTCGACAACGAAATCGACATGGCCGGGCTGAAGACGTATCCCGGGATCGTGCGCAACAACATCAAGCCGCAGTTCGACGAGTGGATCTTCCCCGACGGTCACTCGGTGCTGATTCTCGCCGAGGGGCGCCTGCTCAACCTCGGCTGCGCGACGGGGCACCCGAGCTTCGTGATGAGCTGCTCGTTCACCAACCAGGTGGTGGCGCAGATCGACCTGCATTTCGCCGCGCAGGGCAAGCCGACGGTGAGCGGCACCAAGTACAATGAGAAGAAGGTCTACGTGCTGCCCAAGAAGCTCGACGAGAAGGTGGCGCGGCTGCATCTCGAGAAGCTGGGCGTGCGGCTGACGCAGCTGACGGAGAAGCAGGCGAGCTACATCGGGGTGCCGGTAGAGGGGCCGTATAAGGCGGAGCATTACCGGTACTAGAGAGACAACAGAGAAGAAGCAGAGAAAAAGCAGAGGGCGCGGCGGAAGCTGCGCCCTCTGTGCGTCTGGGGTGTGTCTCTATCCACACGCCTTGGGCGAATCCATATTCGAACTGCGGGTCATCTGCTTTCTCTCTGCTTCTTCTCTGCTTTCTCTCTGCTTTCTCTCTGTCCCTATGTCTTCTCGCCGCGACTTCCTGCTCACATCCTCGGCGGTCACGCTGTCCGCCTGCCTTCCCGTGCTGCGTCCGCGCGGCGCCGACGTCGACGTGGTGATTCGCGGCGGCACGGTCTTTGACGGCTCGCTCACCGCCACCGGCATCGAAGCCGACGTGGCGCTGCACGCGGGGCGGGTGGCGGCAATCGGCCGCCGGCTCGCCGAGCGCGGGCGGCTCGAGGTGGACGCCAAGGGGCTGGCGGTGTCACCCGGCTTCATTGACGTGCATTCGCACGGCGATAACACGTTGTTTGCCGATTCGAACGCCGAGTCGATGATCCGTCAGGGCGTCACCACGGTGGTGGTGGGGCAGGACGGCTCGTCGCGCGGGCCGCGCACGGCGTCGGACGAGGACAGCGACCGCGATTCGCTGCGCGCGTTCTTCGACGCCATCGACCAGCTGCCAGCGGCCATCAACGTCGCGTCAATGGTTGGGCTGGGCACGGTGCGCGGCGCCGTCATGGGCAACGAGAACCGGCCGGCGACGCCCGCCGAGCTGGAGAAGATGGTCGCGCTGGTTGAGCGGGCCCTGGTGGACGGCGCCTGCGGCGCGTCGTCGGGACTGGAGTACACGCCCGGCGCGTTTGCGCCGCTCAGCGAGCTGATCGAGCTGAGCAAGCCGCTTGCGCGGCGCCGTCTGCCGTACAGCACGCATATGCGCAACGAGGACGACGCGCTGCTGGAATCAATCGACGAGAGTATTGCGGTGGCGCGGGGCGCGCGCTGCCCGCTGCAGATCGCGCACCTCAAGACACAGGGGCCGCGCAACTGGTCGAAGCTCGACACGGTCTTCGCGCGTGTGGTGGCGGCGCGCGCCGAGGGGATCGACGCGGCGTTCGACCGTTATCCCTACCTGGCGTACCAGACCGGGCTGTCGAATGTCTTCCCCGTCTGGGCGCGCGACGGCAAGCCGGAGGACTTCCTGCAGCGCATCGACGCGCCGGAGACGGCCGGCCGCATTCGCGCGTACGCGGAGGAGAAGGCCGCCCTGCTCGGCGGCTGGCACAACGTGCAGATCGCGAGCGTCAGCGCGCCGGCGGACAAGAGTGCCGAGGGGCTGCGGCTCGACGACGTGGCCAAGGCGCGCGGACTGCCGCCGTACGAGACGGCGGTGGCGCTGCTGAAGGCCAACCGCGCCAGCGTGGGAATGGTGGGCTTCGCGATGAGCGAGGAGAACCTCGAGCGCATCCTTACGCATCCGCACGCGATGGTCTGTTCGGACGGCGGGTCGCTGGCGACGAGCGGGCCGGCGCGGAACGGGCACCCGCATCCGCGCGGCGCCGGTTCGTTTGCCCGCGTGCTCTCGCGCTACGTGCGCGAGCGGAAGGTGCTGACGCTCGGGGCGGCGATCCACAAGATGAGCGCGCTGTCGGCGGCGCGGCTGCACCTCAGCGGCCGTGGCGTCTTGAAGGTTGGCGCGGCGGGCGATGTGGCGGTGTTCGACCCCGCGACGGTGGCGGACACGGCGACGTACGAGAACCCGTTCCAGTACGCGGTGGGGGTGAAGGCGGTCTTCGTGAACGGCGCCATGGCGCTGCTCGACGGGGAGCGCGGGGCGCGGACGGGGCGGGCGGTGAGGGTGAGCTGACAGACGGTCGATTCCTACTTTCTTCGAGGTCGCAATGTTCAAGGTCAATGAAGGGTCCGCCGATCGGGTGGTGCGCGTGCTGGTTGGCGTCGTGCTGGTGGCACTTGCGCTGACGAAGGGCTGGATGTGGGCGTGGATCGGGGTGCTGCCGATTCTCACGGGCGCCATGGGCATTTGCCCGCTGTACTCGGTGTTTGGGATCAATACGTGCGGGGTGAAGAAGACCTCGTAGGTACAGGGTGCAGAGGCAGAGTGTGGTGCAGGGTGGGGGGTGGATGTAAGACGCGCGGAGCTGGTGCCTAGCCTGCACGGCCATACATTCTCCCCTGCACTCCGCACCACACTCTGCCTCTGCACCCTGCACCACACCCTGCCCCTTCCCCTGCACCTGGGTGGTTCTATGCGCCGTCTCGCTGCCTTCCTTCTGCTCGTCGCCACTGCCGCGCCGGCCCAGACGCCTGATCCCTACCTGGCGCGGGTGAAGAAGCTCCTCGCCACGACGCCGATCATCGACGGCCACAACGACGTGCCGTGGGAGATTCGCGAGAACGCCGAGATGCCGCGCGACGTGGATCACTTTGATCTGCGCACCAATCTCAAGAAGCAGGACACGGATCTGCCGCGCCTCAAGGCCGGCGGTGTTGGCGGGCAGTTTTGGTCGATCTACATCCCGGGCGAGGTGAAGGACTCGGGATACGCGCGCATCCAGCTCGAGCAGTTCGACATCGCGCGCCGCATGATCGCCAAGTACGACAAGGAGATGGTCTTCGCCAAGACGGCTGCCGACGCCAAGCGCGCGTTTGCCGCCGGCAAGTTTCCGTCGTTCCTCGGCATGGAAGGCGGACACGCCATCGAAAACTCGCTCGGGGCGTTGCGCATCTACTATGAGCTGGGCGCGCGCTACATGACGCTCACCCACAACGTCACGCTCGACTGGGCCGACGCGGCGCTCGACAAGCCGACGCATGGCGGGCTGACGCCGTTCGGCAAGGAAGTGGTGCGCGAGATGAACCGGATGGGGATGATCGTCGACCTGTCGCACGTCTCGCCGGCGGTGATGAGCGACGCGCTCAACGTCACGGAATCGCCCGTGATGTTCTCACACTCCTCGGCGCGCGCGCTCGCCGACCATCCGCGCGATGTGCCCGACTCGATCCTCGTGCGCGTCAAGAAGAACGGCGGCGTGGTGATGGTCACGTTCGTCCGCGAGTTCGTGTCGCAGAAGCACCTCAACTGGCGCACGGCCCGCGACGTGCGGCGACGCGAGCTGACCGCGAGCTTCGGCGGCGACACGGCGCGCGTGCGCGCGGCGATGACCGAGTGGCTGGCGGCGAATCCCGAGCCGGTCGTCACGCTCTCCGACGTCGCCGACCACTTTGACCACTACAAGAAGATCATGGGCGCCGACCACGTGGGGATCGGCGGCGACTTCGATGGCGTGGGCGGCGAGCACATTGCCGGGCTCGAAGATGTTTCGACGTATCCGGCCCTGCTCGCCGAGTTGGCGCGCCGCGGCTGGACCGACGACGAACTGCGCAAGGTCGCGAGCGGCAACATTCTGCGCGTGCTGGCCGAAAACGAGAAAGTGGCGGCGCGCCTGCAGAAGACGCGGAAGCCGAGCACCAAGACCATTGACGAGCTGGACCGCGGCCCCAAGATGTAGCGCGCGGTACGAACGACTAGCTCGTGGCCAGCTCCACGAGCCAGATTCGGAGCGACGGCAGGTCATGGACCGCCGTCGCTCCGATTGCATCGAGGCTCGGCTGATACGCGGGCACCGCCCGCCCGCCAACCACCACGCGCACTTCAGCGGGGAGCGCGGCGCGCAGCGCCTTCAATTCGCCGTCCATCAGCGGATCGTCCTCGGGGAAGACCACGCTGAGGGCCACCGCGCGAACGCGTCGTACGGCCGCCGCATCGGCGATGTCCGAGGCCGGGAGATTCGGGCCAAGGTACACCACCTGCCAACCGGCGGCGGCGGCGGTGGCCGCCACCAGCGCAGCGCCCAACTCATGCCACTGGCCGGCCGGCGTGGTCACCAGCAGAGCGGGCGCGCCGGGGGCGGGGGCGTACTGGTCGGTCAGCCAGCCGAGCAGGCGGCGCACGGCCGCTGTGGCGAGATGCTCGTGGGCAGGTGACAGTGTGCCGTCGTGCCAGCGATCGCCGGTGCTTCGCACAAGCGGCGCAATGACGCCGTCGAGCAGTTCATCCGTCGACAACCGCAGCGTGGCTGTCCGCAGCGTCGTCTCGAGCGCCGTGCCGTCGAGCGACTCGACGGCGGCCAAGGCATCGGCGAGGTAAGGCTGAGCGGCAAAGGCGTGCGGGGTCTGCCGTGCTAGCGCCGCCGCCTCTTCGCCGCGCACGAGCTGGGTCAGCGCATCATCGGCGAGGTGGGCCACGGATGCGATGTTGCGTCCGGCCTCGACGGCGCGGGCCAGTAGTCGGAGGCGGGCGACGTCCGACGCGGTGTACCAGCGCTGCCCTCCGGGCGACCGGCCGGGTGCCACCACACCGTACCGACGCTCCCAGGCGCGCAGGACGTCCGGCGACAGGCCGGTGCGCTCCGACACGAGGCGCATCGGGAGCAGATCGTCGGGGCGGGCGGGAGATTCGTGCACGGTCAGCGGATCGGTGGAGAGTCTAGGCGCGCCAGGAACATTGAGCAGCGCGCCGCACGTTGATGGAATACGCACCTGTCACTGTTTCGTCAACGCAGACTCTCCCGCAACGGTTCCGACCGCATGGCCACCCGCTCCTGGCATCTCACGACCTCGCTGACGCTGCCGCTCCCGTTGGACGAGGTCTTTCCGTTCTTTGCGGACGCCTCGAACCTCGGGCGCATCACGCCGCCGGAGCTCAGCTTCTCGATCCAGACGCCGATGCCGGTGACGATGCGCGCCGGCACGCTGATTGACTACACCATTGGGCTCTGGGGCCTGCCGATGCGCTGGCGTACCCGCATCAGCGCGTGGGAGCCGCCGCACCGGTTCGTCGACGAACAACTCAAGGGGCCGTACGCCGCGTGGGTGCACGAGCATCGCTGTGTCGCCGTCGCAAATGGCACCCGCATTGACGACCATGTCCGCTTCCGCCTGCCGCTGGCGCCGCTTGGCGACGTCGCGATGCCGTTGGTGCGCCCGATGCTGCGCCGCATCTTCACGCATCGTCAGCAGACGGTGGCGCGGCTCCTCGCGCCGGCGGGCGGCGCGGTGGTCATTGCACCGGTCGTGATTTCGCGCGTGCCGCCGCGCGTGAACGCGTAAGCGCTGCCGGCCCGCCGCTCACGGACCGTCAGCGCGCGGCAAGCACCTCGGCGAGCGCGTCGAGCAGGCGGGTGACCGTCTCGACGGTATGGTCGCCCATATGGCCGATGCGAAACGTCGTTGCCGCGAGTGGGCCGTAGCCGCCGCCGAGCGTGAGCCCGTGCGTGGCGACGTCAGCGACGACGCGGCGTGCATCGACGCCGGCGCACGTCTTCACCACCGTGACCGTCGCGCTGCGCGAGCCGGCGGGGGCAAGTATGCCGTCGAGGCGCCCGGCCTGCCGCTGGTGTTCGACCCACGCATGCGTCGCCGACGACATCGCCGCGTGGCGGGCCCAGCGGCACTCCATGCCCGTCGGCCCAATGGCCGTCATCTGCGCCTCGAGGGCGTAGAAGAGCGAGACGGCTGGCGTGTTGGGCGTCTGCCGCTTGGCGGCGTATTCCGCGAACTCGGCGATGTCGAAGTACCGTCCGCGTGTCGGCGCGTCCTTGACCCCGGCCAGGTAGCGGTCGCTCACACAGCAGAACGCGAGACCCGGCGGGAGGGCCAGCGCCTTCTGCGAACCGGTGAGCACGAAGTCTAGTGACCAGGCGTCGGTCTCCACCGGCATGCCGCCCATGCCGGACACCGAGTCGATAAGCGAGAACGCCCCGTTGGCGTGCGCGAGTTCGGCGATCGCCTGCACGTCCTGCGCCGCGCCCGTCGACGTCTCCGAGTGCGCGGCGGTGACCGCGCCAAAGCGGCGCCCGCGCAGCGCCTGCTCGATACGGTCGAGCGGCACGATCTCGCCGTACGGCACTTCAAGCGCCTCGACGGCGCGTCCGCAGGCGCGGGCGATGTCGGCGAAGCGCGCGGAGAAGGCGCCATTCACCAACGAGAGCACCGGGCCGGCCGGCGCGTTGCGAATGGCGGCCTCCATCAACCCGGTGGCCGACGAACTGCTGATGAAGACCGGCCGCGTCGTGCGGAAGACGCGGCGCAGGCCATCGTCGCAGTGCGCATAGAGCGCCTCGAACTCGGCGCTGCGATGCGAGATCATGGGCCGCGCCATCGCGGCGAGGATCTCGGGGCGCACTTCGGTGGGCCCCGGAAGGAAGAACGTACCGAATGCGGGCGTGGTCATGCGGAGAGGGCGTGGGCGACGAGGGCGGCAAACGAATCGAGCACAACGCTGGCGCCGGCGACAACGGCGTCGCGGCGCACAAATCCAATGTAAGCGGCAAAGGCGTCCACCGCGGGGGCCATCGCCAGATCGGTGGCTCCGTCGCCGACGGCGAGCACCGGGCGGGGCACGGCGAGCGAGCGGACGAGCTCGAGTTTGCCGAGCTGCGTGGTGAGCGGCGTGGGGTGAACTGACGTGTATCGGCGGCTCGCGTCCAAGACCGGCTCCACGGCATGCACGCACTCGTCTGGAACGCCAAGGTCGCGCGTCATCGCGAGCAGGGCGGGACGCAGCCCGCCGCTGACCACGTGCATGACGATTCCCGCGGCGCGGAGCGCGGCGATGGCGTCGCCCGCCCCCGGGGCGACCGCGGCCTGATATGCCACCGAGAGGGCGATCACATCGTCGGGCGTGGCGCCAATCACCCGTAGACGCTCGCCATACACGTCC
The DNA here is from genome assembly GCA_016182795.1 of Gemmatimonadota bacterium. Classification (GTDB taxonomy): domain Bacteria; phylum Gemmatimonadota; class Gemmatimonadetes; order Gemmatimonadales; family Gemmatimonadaceae; genus PNKL01. Next base: position 329,501 of record JACPFW010000015.1, on the reverse strand, counting down.
TCCAGCGCGAGTTCGCCGTTCATCGCGCGCGCCGTGAGCGTCTCCACGGCGCGCTGCACGTCGGCCCCGCGCCGCGCCGACAGCCAGTCAATGCCCTCGATGCCGGCGATGGTGGAGTCGGCGTCGAGAATGACGGTCGCATAGCGTCTCATGTGCGTCGCGACGCCGGCGCGGTGCGCGGCGTGGTCACAGGATGTTGCCCGGTGCGAGCCGATGCTCGGGGTCGAATTCGTTCTTGAGCGCGCGCATGATCGCCAGCTGGCGAGCATCGGCCTGCAGCGGGAGCCACTTGCTCTTGATCTTGCCAATGCCGTGCTCGGCGGCCACGGTGCCGCCCATGGCGAGCACCGCGCGCAGGACTTCGGCCAGCGCCTGCTCGATGGCGCGCACCTCGTCGGCCGAGCGGGCCACGAAGTTCATGTGCGGATGGCCATTGCCGAGGTGACCGTAGACCACCGGCGGCGGCAGGTGATGCGCGTCGCAGATGCGGCGGGCTTCGGCGAGCGCGGCGGCGGCGAGCCGAAACGGCACGGCCCAGTCGGTGCTCATGCGCCGTCCGCCCAGCGCCAAGTAGGGTGCCGTGCGCTCGTGCATCGCGGCGGGGCAGGCGTGGCGCAGGCGGCGCGCCTCGCGCAGTGCCTGCTCGCCGTCGAAGACGCGCACGTCGGCGGCGCTGCCGCCGAACGATTCCGCGAGCGCGAGCCACGCGTCGAGCGGCGGTTCGCCCTCGCCGGCCTCCTCAAGGTAGACCATTGCGCCCGCGCGCGGCGCCCACGACGCGTCGCCCATTTCGGTGCGCACAATGCTGAACGACTCGGCGTCGAAGTATTCGAGGCAGCGCGGCGCGACTGCCGCCGAGGCGCGTGCGGCAACGATGAATGCCAGCGCGTGCAGTTCGTCAGGGAATGGGACGCCGAGTCCGAGCACCTGCGGCGGCACCGGTAGCAGCGCGAGTTCAGCCTCGGTGACGATGCCGAGCGTGCCTTCGCTGCCCACGAACCAGTCGACGGGATCGTGCGCGAGCTGGTAGCCCACGGTGTTCTTCTCCACTCCCGAGCGGTGTGCCTCGAACAACGAGCCGTCGGCGAGCACCGCCGTCAGCGAGCGCACGTGCGCGCGCGTGGCGCCGTAGCGCAGGGTGCGCGGCCCCGACGCATTGCACGCGATGGCGCCGCCGACCGTGCATTCCTCTTCGCTCGTGGGATCGGGGGCAAAGAACAGGCCGTGCGGCGCGCAGGCGCGCTGCAGGTCGCCAATGAGCACGCCCGGTTCCACGCGCGCAACGCGCCGCGCGGGGTCAATGTCAATGATCCGCGCCATCGCACGCGTGGAGAGCAGCCATCCCTGTTGCGCGACCGACGCGCCGGTGGTGCTCGTCTGCGCGCCCGCCGCCGTGACGCACACCTTCTCCGCCGCGGCCTGGCGCATCAGCTCGGCGAGCTCGGCCCCCGACTCCGGTCGCGCCACCGCGTCGGGGAGGATGCGCAGCCCCGACACGTCGCGGGCGTACGACTCCAGCGCCGCGGGGTCGCGCAGCAGCGACAGGCTCACGCGCCCCCCTCGAACCGCACCACGGTCGCGCTGCGCACGTCGCGCAGCGCGGTGAGGGTGTTGCGCACGTGCGCGGGCGGCGCGCCGTCGATGCTGATCACCGCCAGCGCCTCGCCGCCCGCCGCCAGTCGCGCCTGATGGTACTCGGCGATGTTCACGCCCGCGTCGGCGAGCGCCGTGCCCACGCGCCCGATGACGCCGGGGACGTCGTGGTTGGTGAGCACCACCAGCGTGCCGCGCGGTGCGACGTCGACGTGGAAGTCGCCGATGCGTGTGAGGCGCGGCGTGAAGTCGAGCGCGGCCACGCCGCCCACGCGCAGGCTGTGCGCGCCGGCGCTGAGGCGCACCTCAATGGCGCGCGAGTGCGGCGCGAACCCGCCCTCGCCGTGCGCGAGCACGACGCCGCGCGCCGTGGCCAGCGAGCGGGCGTTGATCAGATTGATGCGCTCGAGTTCCACGACGCCTTCGAGCATGCCGGCCGCGGCAGCGGCGAGCAGGGCGCCGGCGCTCGACGTCAGGTCGTCGCCGGTCTTGAGCGTCAGCGACTCCACCGCGGTGGCGCCGCGGTCCGCGAGCAGGGCGCGCGCCACCGCGGCCGCGCGCCGCGCGAGCAGCAGCGCCGGGCCAAGCGTGGCGGCGTCCTCGCCGGCCAGCGCGCCGTTGAGCGAGCGCGACAGGTCGCCGTTGAGCAGCGCATCGCGCACCGCCGCGCAGGCATCCACCGCCACATTCTGCTGCGCCTCCGCCGTCGACGCCCCGATATGCGGCAGCAGCACCACGTCGGTGTAGCCGCGGAACGGGTGGTCGCCAGTGAGCGGTTCCTTGGCGTAGACGTCGAGCACGGCGCCGGCGAGATGTCCGCGATCGAGCGCCGCGCGCAGGGCGTCGTCATCGACGATGCCGCCGCGGGCCATGTTCACCACGATCGCGCCGGTGCGCAGGCGCGCGAGTGCCGCCGCGTCGACAAGGCCGGTGGTCTCATCGGTGAGCGGCGTGTGGACCGTGAGCACCTGCGCCGCGTCGAGCAGGGCCTCGAGCGTCGGTTCGCGCCTTACGCGTTGGGCGGCGAACCGCTCGTCGCCGACGTAGGGATCGTAGGCGATTACCTCCATACCAAAAGCGTGCGCGCGCTGAGCGATGGCGCTGCCAATCCGCCCAAGGCCGACGATGCCGAGCGTCTTGCCGCGCAGTTCGGTGCCGAGCAATTCCGAGCGGTCCCACCGCCCGTCGTGCATGGACGCGTCGGCGCGCGTGAGGTGGCGCAGCAGCGAAATGACGGCGCCAAAGAACAGCTCGGCCACCGCCACCGTGTTGCCGGCCGGCGCGTTGATGACCGCGATGCCGAGTTCGGTGGCCACGTCCATGGCGATGTTGTCGACGCCAACGCCGGCGCGGCCCACCACCTTGAGCCGCGTCGCGCGGCGCAGCAGCGCCGCGGTGATCTTGGTGGCGCTGCGCCCCACAATGGCGTCGTACTGGCCGATGCGCTCGAGCAGTTCGGACGCGGGCAACGTCGGCTGCTCGTCCACCTCGAACTCGGGGACGGCACGCAGCAGGGTGACGCCTTCGGCGTCGACCTCATCGGTGACCAGGATCTTCAGGGGCACGGGAACAAGCAGGGAAGGGGAACGGGCGGCGCGCGCGGCGCCTTTACAATTTGCCTGAGGAGTTGCGCCGCCGCGACTGCGGCGAGAGGATTCCCCAGGCAGGCATTTCGTCCGACCGTCACCCTCAGGGAGTGTCCTATGCATCGCCGACTGCTCATCGCCACCGCCGTGCTGATTCCGACGCTGACCTCGGCGCAAACGCCGCTGCGCGCCGCGCTCAGCGGACGCGCCAGCGCCGAGGTGTCGCTGTCGCCTCCGCGCGTGGCCGGTCAGCCCGCGCCCAAGGCGCTGACCATCAAGATCGACTACGGCCAGCCGCACGTCCGCGGACGCGAGGTGCCGGCGGAGCTCGCCAAGCCGGGAACCGTGTGGCGCACCGGCGCCAACGCGTCCACCACGCTCACGACCGACGTGGATCTGATGATCGGGACCGTCAGCGTGCCGAAAGGGGCCTATTCGCTGTACTCGATTCGCACCGAGAAGGGCTACGAGCTGATCATCAACACCAATACCGGCCAGTGGGGGACGGAGTACACGCAGAGCAAGGACCTCGCCCGCGTGCCGCTGACGGCGAGGACGCTGAGTGAGCCGCGCGAGTCGCTGCAGATCGCGCTGGTCCCCGCCGGCGACCAGTCGCCCAAGGGGGTGCTGACCATCTCATGGGGCAAAATTGAGCTCTCCACAGGCTGGTCGGTGAAGTAAGTTTGAGGGGGCGGCCAAGGCCGCCCCCTTTCTCTTGCCATCTTCTCCGCCCTTGCCAATGCCCGCTCCGCGCCTCCAGGCCCTGCACGACGCCGGACAGTCTCTCTGGCTGGACTACATCGACCGCCCGATGCTGCACAACGGCGAACTCGCCCGTCGCATTGGCGACGACGTGCTCACCGGAATGACGTCGAATCCCGCCATTTTCGAAAAGGCGCTGGCCCAGGGAACGGCCTATGACGCGCAGGTGGCGGCCGCGCCGGCAGGGTCGTCGGCGTGGCAGCTGTTCGAGACGCTGGCCGCCACTGACGTGCGCACGGCCTGCGATCTCTTCCGCGGCGTGTACGACGCCACGGGTGGCGCAGACGGCTATGTGTCGCTCGAGGTGTCGCCCAACGTGGCCAACGACGCCGCGGGGACGATTCGCGAGGCGCGGCACCTGTGGGCGCTCGTCGACCGGCCGAACGTGATGATCAAGGTGCCGGGCACCCCGGCGGGGAGCGAAGCGCTCTGCCAGCTCATCGCCGACGGCGTCAATATCAACGTGACGCTGCTGTTCGCGGTGGAGGCGCATGCCCGCGTGATTGACGCCTATCTCGCCGGCCTCGAGGCGCGCGCCGCGAGCGGGGCGCCGTTGGGCGCGGTGGCGAGCGTCGCGTCGTTCTTTGTGAGCCGCGTGGACAGCGAGATCGACAAGCGGCTCGATGCCCTGGTGCTCAGCGGCCTGCTGACGGCCGACGCCGCCGCGGCGCTGAAGGGGAAGGCGGCGGTGGCCAATGCCAAGTTCGCGTATCGGCTGTTCAGCGAGCGTTTCAGCGGCCCGCGCTGGGCGGCGCTCGCCGCGCGCGGCGCGCGTGTGCAGCGCCCGTTGTGGGCGAGCACATCGACCAAGAATCCGACCTATCGCGACGTGATCTACGTGGAAGAGCTCGTTGGCCCGCAGACGGTCAACACGCTGCCGCCGGCGACGCTCGAGGCGTTCCGCGATCACGGCGAGACGCGGCGCACCATCGACGCCGGTCTGCCCGCCGCCGAACAGGCGATCGCGGCGGTCGAGGACGTCGGCATTTCGATGCAGCAGTTCACCGACAAGCTGCTCGTCGAAGGGCTCGCGGCGTTCCAGAAATCCTTCGACACCCTGCTCGCCGGGCTCACCGCCAAGGCGGCGGCGCTGGGGCGGCCGGTTTCGGCCGGTCGCTGAGGCGCGAATGCCTGCCACACTGAAACGCACCAAGATCGTCTGCACCATCGGCCCGGCATCCTCCGATCCGGAGATGTTGCGTGCTCTCATGCGGGCCGGGCTCGACGTGGCGCGCATCAACTTTTCGCACGGCACACACGAACAGCACGCGGCGCGCATTGCCGACATTCGCCGCATCTCCGCCGAGCTGAACAAGCCGGTGGCAATCCTCGGCGACTTGCAGGGGCCGCGCATTCGCGTCGGCAAGCTCGAGCAGACGCTCCAACTGCAGGAAGGGGTCGAGGTGACGCTCGCCCATGAGGCGGTCGCGCACGGCACGGATATTCCGGTCACCTACGACGGGCTGGCGCGCGATGTCACGCCGGGCGCGCGCATCCTGCTCGACGACGGCCTGCTGGCGCTCGACGTGCTGGCGGTGGACGGCGGGCGGGTGCGCTGCGTGGTGGTGTACGGCGGTCCGCTCAAGTCGAACAAGGGAATGAACCTCCCCGGCGTGCAGGTCACGGCGCCGACGCTGACGGAGAAGGACCACGTCGACATCACCTTCGCGGTGGAGCACAAGCTCGACTATCTGGCGCTCTCGTTCGTGCGTCAGCCGTCCGACCTCGCCACGCTGCGCGCGCTCGTACCCGCCGGCACGTTGCTCGTCTCGAAGATCGAGAAGGACTCCGCGCTCACCGACATCGAGGAGATTCTCAAGGCCTCCGATGCGGTGATGGTGGCGCGCGGCGACCTGGGCGTCGAGCTGCCGTTCGAAGAAGTGCCGATCGCGCAGAAGCGCATCATCGCGCTCGCCAACCGCTATGGGCGGCCGGTGATTACCGCCACGCAGATGCTCGAGTCGATGATTACGAATCCGCGCCCGACGCGCGCCGAAGCGAGCGACGTGGCCAACGCGATCTTCGACGGCACCGACGCGGTGATGCTGTCGGCGGAGACGGCGAGCGGCGCGTATCCCAAGCTGGCAGTCGAGGCGATGGTGCGCATCGCGCTGGAAGCCGAGCGGCATCCGGTGCCGCGCGGCGTCGGCGCCGACCGCGTGGAAGCCGGCCATGCCAGCGTCGAGGAGACCATTGCCGGCGCCACGGTGACGGCGGTGCGGATGGTTGGCGCGGTGGCCGTGGCTGTCTTCACCAAGTCCGGCTTTGCGGCGCGCATCGTCGCCGCCCGGCGTCCGGGCGTGCCGATCGTGGCGTTCACCGATCAGACGCGCACGTATCGCCAACTCGCCCTCGTGTGGGGCGTGACGCCGGTGCTGGTGCCGCATGCCGACACGTATGAGCAGATGGCGTGGAGCGCGCGCGGCATCTGCGTTGACCTCGGCTTTGCCAAGCCCGGCGACCGCGTGGTGATGACCGCCGGCGTCCCCTTTGATAGGCCAGGGACGACGAACACGCTCAAAGTGGAGACGGTGTGAGGCTCACCTTCCTCGGCACCGGCACGAGCTTCGGCGTCCCCGTCGTCGGCTGCTCGTGTGCGGTCTGCCGGTCGACCGATCCGCGCGACAAGCGCACGCGCGTGGGCGCGGTCGTCGAGGTGGGGCACACGCGATTGCTGCTCGATACGCCGCCGGAACTTCGACTGCAGCTCATCGCCACCGGCATCAACGACGTGGACGCCGTGCTCTTCACCCACGACCACGCCGACCACACCCACGGCCTCGACGACATCCGCGCCATCTCGGTGCGCCGCGAAGGGGCGATGCCCATCTACGGACCCGCCGAGACGCTGGCCGCGCTGCGCACGAAGTTTCCGTACATCTTCGACGACGCCATCCGGCCGATGCCGGGGACGTACAAGCCCGAGGGAACCACCACCGCGCTTGAGCCGGGCGTGACCGTGCGCATTGGCGACGCCGAGGTGACGCCGATCGAAGTGCCGCACGGACGATGGCGCGTGTTCGGCTATCGCATCGGCCCGCTCGCCTACGTGACCGACGCGAAGACGATTCCCGACGCCGCGTTCGCCCTGATGCAGGGCGTCGAGGTGCTGGTCATCAATGCGCTGTTCCGCACGCCGCATCCCACGCACCTGAGCCTCGGCGAGGCCGTGGCGGCGGCGCGCCGGGTGGGGGCGCGGCAGACGTGGTTGACGCACCTGACGCACGACAACCTGCATGCCGACCTCGTGGCCGAACTGCCGCCCGATATCCAGCCCGCCTTTGACGGCCTTGTGGTGGAGTGCTGATGTCCTTTGTGCTTGATGTCACCGCGATGCTCGATCCGGTCGTCCCCAACGGCGTGCGCGAGGCCGATTGGCCGCTGTTGGCCGGGCGATTCCGCGAGGCGCACGGCGCGGTGGCGGCGATTGCCGCCACGGGCGTGTACGGGTATCGCGAACTCGAAGCGCAGGCTGGCGAACGGACGCGGGTCGCGCAGTTCGCGCAGTCGGTGGCCGGACAGTACGACGACGTCGTGGTGCTCGGCATCGGCGGCTCATCGCTCGGCGCCATCGCCCTGCGCACTGCGCTGCTGCCGCCAGCGTGGAATGCGCGCACCAGCGCGCAGCGCGCGGGACGTCCGCGCCTGCACGTGCTCGACAACGTGGACCCGCGCTCCATCGCCGGCGTGCTCTCCATCATCGCGTTGCCGCGCACGCTGTTCGTGGTGATTTCCAAGTCGGGCGGGACGATCGAGACGCTGGCGCAGTATCTCGTCGTGCGGGAGCGGCTCGAAGCCGCTGGACTCGACGTGTCGCGGCACCTCGCCTTCGTCACCGACCCCGCCAAGGGGGCGCTGCGAGCCATCGCTGCGCGCGACAGCATTCCGGCGTTTGCCGTGCCGCCGAATGTCGGCGGGCGGTTCAGCGTGCTCTCACCCGTGGGAACGCTTCCCGCGGCGCTGTGCGGCATCGATATCGAAGCGCTGTGCGCCGGCGCCTCCGCGATGCGCGATGCCACCCTCGGCGACGCGCTCGAGCAGAACGCCGCCGGACTGTTTGCCACGCTGCAGTGGCGCGCGCACGTGCAGGCGGGGCAGGGCATGCACGTGCTGATGCCGTACAGCGACGCCCTGCGCGACCTGGCGCCGTGGTTCGTGCAGCTGTGGGCCGAGTCGCTCGGCAAAGTGGACGCCGATGGACTCAATGTGGGCCCCACGCCCATTGCGAGCGTCGGCGCCACCGACCAGCACAGTCAGGTGCAGCTGTTCATGGAGGGGCCGGCCGACAAGACGGTGACGTTCCTGCGGGTAGAACGCGGCCAGGACGAGCTGACCATTCCCAATCTCGAACCGGGCGAGAAGGCGCTGTCGTTCCTTGGCGGGCATGCGCTGGGTGAGCTGCTCGACGTCGAGTGCCGCGCCACCGCCGGCGCGCTGGCGCGCGCTGGTCGCGCGTCGATGACTATGAGCGTGGGTGCGGCCGACGCGTGGCACTTGGGCGGCCTGATGATGTGGCTGATGCAGGCCACCACCTTCGCCGGGGCGCTGTACCGGGTGAACCCACTGGACCAGCCCGGGGTAGAACTCGGGAAGCGGTTGGCGAATCGTGAGTTAGGGCATCCCGATCTCACGTCCCACGACCAGGCTGGTCTTGCCACGCCGTCCTTGTCACCGCCGAGAACGGTGCGGGTGCCCTAAGCCGCCCGAACCAGCGCTCTATTGTTGCACCATCAGTCGTTTTCGGCCAAATTAAAAGGCTGGCGCCCCCCAGCCGCCCGCGGCGCGTTTCGCGCCCTCGACACCTTGCCATAAACACATGTCCATTACGCTCGACACCCTGCATCGCATCCTCGGCCCGCTCGCCGTGATCGAGAACCATCGCGTCGTGCTCAAGGACGCCGCCGCGCTCGCGTCCAGCCGCATGGACGACCTTGTGCACCTCGCCGTCTTCGGCTCGACCGAAGAGAAGGAGTGGGCCCGCTGGGTCATCAGTGAACTCGGCCAGGCCGTCGGCGTGCGCTCAGCGTCCATCCACGACCTCTACATGGCGCGCGGCCGCGGCGACATCAGCGGCTTCACCGTGCCGGCCATCAACGTACGCGGCGCCTCGTACGACACCGCGCGGGCCATTTTCCGCACGGCCGTCAAGCTGAACGCCGGCGCGTTCCTGCTCGAGATCGCACGCAGCGAGATTGCGTACACCGACCAGCGCCCCACCGAGTATGTGGCGGTGATGACCGCCGCCGCGCTGCGCGAAGGGTACCGCGCGCCGATCTTCATCCAGGGCGACCACTTCCAGGTGAACGCCAAGAAGTTCGCCGCCGATCCGGTGGCCGAAGTCGCCGCCGTCAAGGCGCTGGCCACCGAGGCGATCGCCGCCGGCTTCTACAACATCGACCTCGACACGTCGACGCTCGTTGACCTGTCGAAGCCGAACCTCGCCGAGCAGCAGCGCCTGAACTACGAGATCGGCGTGGAGCTCACGCGCCACGTGCGCGGCCTCGAACCGAAGGGCGTGACGATCTCGCTGGGCGGCGAGATTGGCGAAGTCGGCACCGCCAACTCGACCGTCGAGGAACTCCGTGCCTTCATGGACGGGTATAACGCCACGCTCAAGGCGCAGGCGCCCGGCACCGTGGGGCTGTCCAAGATTTCGGTGCAGTCGGGAACATCGCACGGCGGCGTGGTGCTGGCCGATGGCTCGATTGCCGACGTCAAGCTCGATTTCAAGACGCTGGAAGATCTCGGCAAGGCGGCTCGCGCCGAGTACGGTCTGTCGGGGGCGGTGCAGCACGGCGCCTCGACCCTGCCCGATGCGCTGTTCAACAACTTTCCGAAGGCGGAGACGGCCGAGATTCATCTCGCCACCGGCTTCCAGACAATGCTGTACGATCACCTGCCGGAGACGCTGCGCGCGGAGATCTACGACTGGCTGCGCGTCAACGCCAAGGACGAGCGGAAGCCCAGCGACACCGACGAGCAGTTCTTCTACAAGTCGCGCAAGAAGGCGCTGGGGCCGTTCAAGAAGCAGCTTTGGTCGCTGCCGGCGGAGACGAAGGCCGCGTTGGCGCGCGCGTACGACGCCAAGTTCGAGTTTTTGTTCACCCAGCTGGCGGTGGGCGGCACTTTGCCGCACGTCCAGCGGTATACCGTAGCACCCGAACAGCGTCGGCCCGCGCCGTCGCATGCCGGTCCGGCGGTTGAGGCGGCCCCCGACGACGCCGAGGCCGGAGAGTAGGTCCGCAGTGCCGCGGGTCCGCCGGGGCGGGCCCGCAACATCCAATGGAGAACCTATGAGAAAGACGTTTCTGTTTGCCGCCGCCGCCGTGCTCGCCCTGACGGCGTGCGTGTCGAAGAAGGAGTACGAGAAGGAGCTGGAGCAGGTGAAGCTCATCTCCGCGGAGAAGGACTCCCTGCTCAAGGACGTAATGGCCAACACGCAGATGATGGCCGACGTGAGCGCCGAGCTCACCAAGGTGCGTGACGCCAAGGCCGGGAAGCCGGTGGTGGGCGCCGCAGGCGAACTGCCCAACGCCTCGCCGGCCGAGCAGCGCGCACAGATGCTCGAGCGTGTGAAGGCGCTGACGGCGCGCGTCAACGAAGCCGAGTCGCGGCTGGCCGCCAGCCGCAAGCGCGTGTCGGCGCTGACCGGCGACAGCGAGTCGCTCAAGAAGCAGCTGGCGCAGTACGACTCGACGATCACGGCGTTCAAGGCGATCATCGAGAACCAGAAGGCCGAGATCGCCTCGCTGACGGCGCAGGTGGGCGCGCTGCAGGGCGAGAACGTCGCGCTGAAGGCCGACAAGGCGACGCTGACGACGGAGAAGGAGGCGCTGACGTCGGAGAAGTCGGCGCTCACCGTCGAGCGCAACACGGTCTACTACGTGATTGGCACCAAGGATGAACTGCGCCAGAAGGGGATCATCGTGAAGCGGGGCGGCCTGCTGGGTATCGCGGCGACCGACGTGCCGGCGACGACGCTCAACCCGGCCGATTTCACGGCGATCGACAAGACGAAGGTGTCGACGATCGAGCTGCCGAAGGCAGACAAGACTTATCGCGTGCTGTCGCGGCAGGACCCCGCGGGCATCGAGCTGGCGCCGAAGGGCGGCTACAAGGGGAGCATCAAGATCACGAACTCCGAGCTGTTCTGGTCGGCGTCGAAGTTCCTTATCATCGTCCAGAACTGATGCACCGAGGGCTTCGCGGATGAGCGCGCCGCCGCCATGGGGGGCGGCGCGCCTCCGTGACACCTTCGTCGACTACGCCCGCCGCATCTGGAAAAAGGGGGGCGAAGATGACCTGTTCTTTCTCGCCGGCGGGGTGGCCTACAACATCCTCCTCGCCGGCGTGCCGTTCTTCCTCCTGCTGATCGCCGGCATCGGCTACGTGCTCAACAAGCCGGAGGCCGACTCCACGCGCGACGTGGTGGAGTTCCTGGGGCGCCTGCTCCCGGTGGGCAACGGCGACGGCACGTCGTTTCTCGACCCGATCCTGCGCGACGTGGTGCGCACCCGCGGCCGCGTCGGTCTGCTGTCGGCGGCGGCCTTCGTTTGGTTCTCCACGCGCCTGTTCGGCACGCTGCGCAGTGTGCTGCAGCGCGTCTTCGCCCTGGGGCACGGGCGCGGCATCGTGGTCGGCAAGCTCTACGACGTGGGCTACACGCTGGTCTCGTCGGCGTTGCTCGTCGGGTACCTCGTGCTGTCGGCGTACCTCGCGATCATGGGCGAGCGCGGCACCGCCATTCTGCACGAGATCGGCATCGACGCGTCGATGATGGGCGGCCTCGAGTATTTCTTCGGGCGCGTGCTCGCCTTCGTCGTCGTGGTCGCGATCTTCTACAGCATCTACAAATTCATTCCGGCCGGGCGCGTGCCGTGGCGTCAGGCGTTCGTCGCGGCGATGACCACCGGCGTGCTCTTTGAAATCGCGCGCAACATCTTTGTGCTCGTGGTGCAGCGCTTCAACCCGGCGTCGCTTTACACGGGCACACTGGGCGCGCTGGTAATCGTCGTCTTCTGGGTCTACTACGCGGCGCTGCTCTTCGTCATCGGTGGCGAGGTGGCGCACGTATATGGAGTGCGCCGGCGTTGGCACCGGCATGAAGCCATGGAGGGATAGTGATCGACCTGCGCAGTGACACCGTAACCCGCCCCACGCCGGCGATGCGCCGCGCGATGGCCGACGCCGAGGTCGGCGATGACGTGCTCGACGGCGACCCGACCGTGCTGAAGCTGCAGGAGCGGGTGGCCGCCCTGCTCGGCAAGGAGCGCGCGCTGTTCGTCCCCACGGGGACGATGGGCAATGCGTGCGGCATCTGGGTCCACGGCAAGCACGGCACCGAGGCGTACGCCCACGACGACTCGCACATCGTGAACTGGGAGATCGCCGGCATGGCCGGCCTGCGCGGCGTGCAGCCGCGGATGGTGCACGGCGCGCCGGTAATGACGCTCGACACGCTCAAGGCCGCGGTGCGCCCCGCCAGCAAGCACGCGCCGCCGGCGAGCCTCGTCTGCTTTGAGAACACGCACAACGGGGCCGGCGGCATGGTGACGCCGCTCGCCGAGCTGCGCGCGATGGCCGACTTCGCGCGCGGCACGCTCAAGCTGCCCATTCACATGGACGGCGCGCGCTTGTGGAATGCGCACATCGCCACCGGCACGCCGCTGGCCGACTTTGCCGCGTGCGCCGACACGGTGATGGTCTCCTTCTCCAAGGGGCTGGGCGCGCCGCTGGGCGCCTGCATTGTTGGCTCGGCGGATCACATCCACGAGGCGTTTGTGGCCCGCAAGCGGCTCGGCGGCGGCATGCGTCAGAGCGGCATCGTGGCCGCCGCCGCATTGCACGGTCTCGAGCATCATCTGGAGCGGCTCGCCGAGGATCACGCCAACGCCAAGCGGCTGGCGGCGATCGTCGCCGACGGGGTGAAGGATGTGCAGGTGGTGCCGCCGGACACCAACATCGTGATGATCGACCTGCCGCCGCGCATCGACGCCACGACGGTCACCGCGAAGGCCAAGGCGCTGGGCGTGCAGATTTCGGCGTGGCACGACAAGCGGGTGCGGGTGGTGACGCATCTTGATGCCTCTTCTGCGGATGTTGAGCGGGCGGCGGAAGCGGTGGTCGCTTCGCTGAGGTGAAGGGGAAGAGGCAGGGTGGATAGGGTGGCGCTTTCTCTGGAGGGCGCCACCTCGTACTTTGGGGCCAGACTTCACAGGAGCCGCTGATGCCAGTCTCCCGCCGTCACTTCGTGTCTGCCCTCGGCCTGGGGGGCGCCGGCCTGCTCTCGCCGCCGCTGTTTGGGGGACGCGGCCACGAGGCGCGCCTCGCCGACTGGCTCGCGACGCCCGCCGCGCCGGCCGGCCTCATTCGGCTCGATAGCAACGAGAATCCCAATGGACCGGGGGCCAGGGCGTTCGATGCCATCCGCGCGATGTTCGGCGAGGCCAACCGCTACCCCGGCGACCCCGAGCGCGCGCTCATCATCGCGATCGCCAAGCAGCACGGCGTCGCCGAGGAAAACGTCGTGCTCGGCTGCGGCTCGAGCGAGATCCTGCGGATGTGCGTCGAGGCGTTCTGCAGTTCGGCGCAGCACCTCGTGACCGCGTCGCCCACGTTCGAACTTCCCGCAAACTTTGCGCGCACGATGGGCCGGCCGGTCGTCTCGGTGCCGGTGGACGGCAAGCTGCGGCTCGATCTCGACGCGATGGCCAACAAATCCGGCGGGGCGGGGCTCATCTTCTTCTGCAACCCCAACAATCCGACCGCGACGGTGTACGGCGACGCCGCCGTGCGCGAGTGGGTGGCGCACGTGCGCCGCGAATCGCCCGCCACGCGCATCCTGATTGACGAGGCGTACCACGAATACGTGGACGACCCGACGTACAAGTCGGCCATCCCCATGGCGCTCGCCGACCCCAACATCATCGTCTCGCGCACGTTCTCCAAGGTGTTCGGCATGGCCGGCCTGCGCGCCGGCTACGCCATCGCGCATCGGGACACCGCGCGCCGGCTTCAGCCGTGGCGCCTCGGCTCGGGGGTGAACGTGCTGGCGCTCGCGGCGGCAACGGCGAGCATCAGCGACGCCGAACACATTGCGCTGGAGCAGCGCCGCAACCGCGAGGCGAAGGCCTTTACACGCGCCTTCTTCGAGAAGGCCGGCTACGAGGTGGGCGTCAGCGAGACCAACTTCCTGATGATCGACCTCAAGCGCGACATGCGTCCGGTGCGCGAGGCCTGCCGCAAGGACGGTGTGGCGGTGGGCCGGCCGTTCCCGCCGCTCACCACCTGGCTGCGCATCTCGATTGGGACGATGGATGAGATGCAGAAGGCGACGGAGGTGCTTCGGAAGGCGCTGGCGTAGGGGAGATTGAGGATTTGGACCTAGGATTGCGATCAAGGATCGCGATATAGGACTGCGACCATCGATGATCGTGATCCTGGATCGGCATCCTTGATCGCAATCCTAGGTCCAAGTCCTGAATCGCAGTTGTGCTAAACCGTCTCCCCGCACTAATTTGAAGGTGCTTCAGGCCCCGATGATCGCGGGCCCGCCAACTCCGCCAGGGCCGAAAGGCAGCAACGGTACGTGGTGTCTCACGTTGCATCGTCAGGCCTGAAGCACTCTCGCGGGGGCACCGGTATTCGGGGCCCCCGCGAGTCGTTTCTACCCCGCCCATGCCTTGGCCGCCGCAAATGCCTCGGCCAGCGCGCGCCGGTCGCGATGCTCCACGGCGCGCCGCAGTCCGCCGAGCTGCGCGAGGCATGTCTCCAGCGCATCGAGCACCGGCCCGGCGTTGTCTTCGTAGATCGCCGCCCACATGTCGAGCGACGAGGCGGCCGTGCGGGTCATCTCCTTTCCGCCGTTGCCGAGTCGATCGCGCGCGATGGCCCGCGACGACAAGGTCCCGGCGAGCGCGAGCGAGAGTATCTGCGGCAGGTGGCTGCTGAAGGCGAGTTCGGCGTCGTGCATCGTCGCGTCGCGCGCCACGGGTTTGGCGCCGAGACTCCGCCAGAGGGCGCGCACACGCCGCCAGGCGCTGGTGCTCGCGTCGGGACTGCCGCAGAGGTCTACGCGTGCCCCTGCGAAAAGACCCCTCCGCGAGGCGAGCCACCCGGCGCGGTGATCGCCCGCCATCGGATGACTCCCCACGAACTGCGTGCCGAGGTCGAGCGCGGCGGCGGCCTGCACGATGCGCCGCTTGGTGCTCCCGACGTCGGTGATGAGCGCGCCGCGCTGGATGAACGGCCGCGCCTGCTCGAGGAGCGCGGGTGCGACATCGACGGGCACGGCGAGCACGATGACGCGCGCGTCGCGGGCGGCGCGCAGTTCACGGTCGATGACGCGCGCAATCACGCCGGCGCGATGCGCGTGGCGCGTGGCCGACTCGTCGGTGTCGAAGCCCCACACCTCGGTGCCGTCCGCGGCGAGGTCGCGCGCGAGCGACCCGCCGATGAGGCCGAGGCCGAGGACGGCAACCGGACCGTCCACGCGGGGCGAGGTGTGCCGCGTCGCGCGCGCCTTACGCGCGACGGGGCGACGGGCGAGGCGCGCGGCGGCGGCCACCACCTGCGCCTCGCGGCGCGGGTCGAGCATGGCGAGTCCGGCCGCGCGCTTTTCGGCGCCGATGTGCCGCGCCAACTGCACGCGGCGCCGCAGGAGTTGGATCAGCTCGGCGTCCAGCGCGCCGAGTTCCTCGCGCAGGGCGGCGAGCGAGGGTGAGGTCTTGGCGGCGGGGGTCATTACGCCACCTTCGTCGCGCGACGATCGGCGGCGAGCGAGCGCCCGGCCGCCTCGGCGAAGCGCGCCAGCGACGTCATCAGCGCGCCGAACGCGTCGAGCGTCAGCGACTGCTCGCCGTCGGAGAGCGCCTCGCCGGGGCGGGGATGCACCTCGATGATCAGGCCGTCCGCGCCGGCGGCGATGGCGGCGAACGCCAGCGGCGCCACGAGGTCGGCCCGCCCGCCGGCGTGCGACGGGTCGACAATCACGGGGAGGTGCGTCTCGCGCTTGAGCACGGGAATGGCCGCGACGTCGAGCGTATTGCGCGTCGCCGTCTCGTAGGTGCGGATGCCGCGTTCGCACAGCACCACGAGTTCGTTGCCGCGCGCCATGATGTGCTCGGCGGCGAGCAGCATCTCGGTGATGGTCGCCGAGAGCCCGCGCTTGAGCAGCACCGGGCGCCGCACGCGCCCGACTTCGGCCAGCAGGGCGTAGTTCTGCATGTTGCGGGCCCCGATCTGCAGCATGTCGGCGTGTTCGGCCACCAGGTCGACGTGCCGCGGATCCATCACTTCGGTGACGACCGGCAGGCCCGTGGCGGCGCGTGCGTCGGCGAGGAGAGCGAGCCCCTGCGTGCCGAGCCCCTGGAAGGCCCACGGGGAGGTCCGTGGCTTGAAGGCCCCGCCTCGCAGCATCGTGGCGCCGTGCTCGCGCACCCCGAGCGCGGTCTCCAGCAGCATTTCGGGATTTTCCACGGAGCAGGGGCCGGCGGCCACGACCACCTGTCGGCCGCCGATCATGGTGCCGGCGGCATCGCCCAGCGGCACCAGCGTTGGGGCGGCCCGGAACCCGCGCGACGCCAAGCGGTACGGCGTACGCACCGGTACGACCGAGGCGACGCCGGCCCACCGTGCCACCGCGCCGGCATCGAGCTGAGCCGTGTCGCCGATACAGCCGACGACGACGCGATCAGTGCCGCGCGACACGTGGGTACGGACGCCGCGCGCCTCGAGCTGTTCGCGCAGGGCGTCGAGCGTCGGCTGGGGAATGCCTGATTCGGTGATGATGATCACTGGGTCCTCCGATGGGACAAAAAAAGAGGCCCGTGGACAGTTCCACGGGCCAGTTGCGTGCGATGGGATGGTGTCAGCTATGCGCGAACGCCTGCCCCCGCGGCCCGTGAAAGGCTGCGAAAGTAGGAATAAAAGTACGCGCGGCGGCGGAGCATCATGCGCGGACAGTAAGGGGTTCTGGGGGATGCCGTCAAGTGGGGAGCTCGATTTGGGCTGCGCCGGCGCGTCCGACACGGACTATCGTAGGACACCTGTCGTCAAGCGCCTACCGTCCACCGTCGACCGTCTGCAGTTTTATCCCATGTCCCTCGCCCTCGCCCGCAAGTACCGTCCGAAGACCTTCGCGTCGGTAGCTGTGCAATCGCATGTGGCGGGGACGCTCAAGGGGGCGATCGCCCGCGGCCGGGTGGCCCACGGCTACCTGTTGTGCGGTCCGCGCGGCACGGGCAAGACGACGCTGGCGCGTGTGCTGGCCATGGCGCTCAACTGCGAGCAGAAGCGCGACGACGGCGAGCCGTGCGGGGTCTGCCCGAGCTGTCAGCGCATCTGGAGCGGGAGCGCGTCCCTCGACGTGGTGGAAATCGACGCCGCCTCGAACCGGGGCGTCGAGGACGCGCGCCAACTGCGCGAGCGTGCGCAATATGCGCCCACGGGAGACGACCGCTACAAGGTCTACATCGTGGACGAGGCGCACATGCTGACGCGCGAGGCATGGAACGCGCTCCTCAAGGTGCTCGAGGAGCCGCCGCCGCGTGTCGTGTTTGTCTTCGCCACCACGGAGCCGCAGAAGATTGCCCAGGCGGCGGCGCCGGTGCTCAGCCGCCTGCAGCGGTTCGACCTCAAGCGCATCGGCCCGGCCGACGTGCGCGAGCGGCTTGCCGCGGTGCTCGCCGAGGAGCAGGTGCCGGCCGAGGCGGAGGCGCTGGCGATGCTGGCGCGCGCCGCCGACGGGTCGATGCGCGATGCGCTCTCGCTCACCGACCAGGTGCTGGCGTGGGGTGACGGCACGCTCACCCCGCAGCGCGTGCGCGATGCGCTGGGGCTGGTACCGGAGGACGAAACGCTCGCGCTGTTCGACCTCGTGCTCGACCGACGCGCCGGCGATGTCTTTGCGGCAGTGGGACGGCTGGCCGACCATGGCGTGGACTTCAACGTCCTCATTGCCGACTTCGCCGACGTGTTGCGCGCGCAGCTCGCGCTGGCGCTGGGCGGCACGCCGCCCGAGAGCAGCGACCGCATGCGCCAGGAGCTGACGGCGCGCGTGCCGCGCGTCAAGGCGACCGAACTCGTGCGCATGCTCACCCTGCTGGTGGAACTGGAGCCGCACTTCCGGCGCTCGTCGCAGCAGCAGCTGCTGTTCGAGACCATGCTCGTGCGTTTTGCGCTGCTCGACCGCACGCTCGATCTCGAGGCCGTGCTCACGGGAGTGATGGGCGCGCCGTCTGCCCCGCCGTCGTCAGGCGGCGGGTCGGTTGTACGCGAGCGCGACCCGCGATCCGCCCCGCCGCCCCGCCTGCGCGACAGCGTGGATGCCGCCCCGCCGGCGCGTCCGGCTCCGCGCGCCCAAGTGGCGGCGCCCGCCGTCACTGCGGCGCCCGCGGCCGACGTCGCGGCGCCGGCGACCACCGTGCCTGCTGAAATCAATCGGCTCGCCGAGTTCTGGGACGAGATTGTGGACGCCGTGCGGCGCGGCGGACGCGGTACGCTGGCGTCGATGCTCGACCATGCCACGCCGCAGGCGGTGTCGGGCAGCGGCACCATTACACTCGCCGTGGATACCGACGTGCACGGGGATGCCATTCGTCAGGGTGCGGAGTACGTGCTCGCCGCACTGCGTTCGCGCTTCTCGGGTGTCGAACGACTGGTGGTCAGTGCCCAGCAAGCGGCGCCGCAGGAGCGGCTCACCGAGGAGAACGTGCTGCAGCGGCGCGTCGAGCAGCTGCGCAAGCGCGACGCGGTGCTCGACGCGGCCATCGCGGCGCTCGACCTTCGCCTTCTGCCTTAGCGCCTCCACAGGCTCACCATGGACCTCAAGAATCTCGTCGCCCAGGCGCAACAAATGCAGCAGCGCGCCCAGCAGGTGGATGAAGCGCTGCACAAACTCACCGTCAGCGGCTCATCCGGGGGTGGGATGGTCACCGTGGAAGCCGACGGCAAGGGTAACGTCAAATCCGTGCGCCTCGACCCGTCGGTGGTGAATCCCGCCGATGTGGAGATGCTCGAGGACCTCATCACCGTCGCGGTCGTCGATGCGCAGAAGAAGGCGTCGGAGGCGGCGCAGCGCGAAATGCGCAGCCTGATGGGCGGGCTCAACCTGCCGTTCCCGCTGCCGCTCTGACGTGTCGGCCATCGACGATCTGGTCGCCGAGCTGTCGCGCCTCCCGACCATCGGGCGCAAGTCGGCCCTCCGCCTCACCTACCACCTGCTGAAGCAGCCGGCGGAGCAGTCGCGTCGCCTGGCGCAGGCGCTCGTCACCCTTGCCGAGAAAGTCCATCCGTGCCCGCGGTGCTTCAACCTCACCGAGGCGGAACTGTGCGCCATCTGCGCCGACCCGCGGCGCGACGCGACGATGATCTGCGTGGTGGAAGAGGCGTCGGACATCGGCGCCATCGAACGGTCCGGCGAGTTCCGCGGCACCTATCACGTGCTCGGCGGACGCCTCGCCCCGCTCGACGGCATCGGCCCCGATGACCTGAGCATCGCGCCGCTCGTGGCGCGGGTTGGGGCCGGGGGCGTGCGCGAAGTGATCCTGGCCACCAACGCCAAGCTCGAGGGCGAGGCCACGGCACTCTACCTGCAGCAGCAGTTGGCCGGCACGGGAGTGTCACTGAGCCGGATCGCGCGTGGCCTGCCGGTGGGTGGGGACCTGGAATACGCGGACGGCGTGACGATTGCGCAGGCGTTGACGGCTCGCCGACAACTGTAGCGGAACGGGGAGGGGGGCCGAGACTCGGGGACGCGGAACGCGAGGGGGTACGGGCAAGGCTCCTCCGTCTCGTTCCGCCTCCCGTCCCCCGTCGCTGAGTCTCGGCCCTCCTCCCCGTTCTGTCATCTTCCCCCTGTCCTCGCAGAGGGCCTTTAGCCATCTTTTACCCTTACTTATAGCCCTCCGCCATGCCCGTTGGAGCTGCCAGCTGGTCCTTCACGGAAGACGACTTCGGGGCAATTACGCACACGCTCCAGAAGTTTCTCGTCGACAGCAACGCCCGGTGCGCGCTCCTCGTGGACCGCACGGGGCAGTTGGTCGCGACCGTGGGCGAGCAGCCACATTTCGATCCGACGGCGTTTGCCACGCTGACGGCCGCGGACTTCAGCGCCAACGACCAGTTGGCGCGGCTGATCGGCGAAACCGACTTCAATTCGCTGTTCCATCAAGGCGAGAAGGAGTCCATGTACCTGGCGGACGTGGCGCGCCGTGTCATTTTGGTCACGCTATTCGACAACCGCACGACGCTCGGCCTCGTGCGGCTCAAGATGAAGGAAACCGTGGGTGAACTCACCCGTCTTTTCGAAGCCGTCTTCTCGCGGGGCGCGAGTGGCCAGCCACAGCAACCACACCTTCTCGCCGGCGCAGACGACGAGATCGACCAGCTGTTCAGCTAGGGGAGAACGGTCATGTCGATGATCAACTACGCGTCGCGCGAGATCAACTGCAAGATCGTCTATTACGGTCCGGGTCTGGGCGGCAAGACGACGAATCTCGAGCACGTCTACGGCAAGGTGAAGCCCGACACCCGCGGCAAGCTCATTTCGCTGGCCACGGAGACGGAGCGCACGCTGTTCTTCGACTTCCTGCCGGTCGATCTCGGGACGATCCGCGGTTTCAAGACCCGCTTTCACCTGTACACGGTGCCGGGGCAGGTCTACTACAACGCGTCGCGCAAGCTGATTCTGAAGGGCGTGGACGGCATCGTGTTCGTCGCCGACTCGCAGATCGAGCGCATGGAGGCGAACCAGGAGGCCATGCAGAACCTGTACGACAACATGGCCGAGTACGGGTATGATCTGACGAAGATGCCGTTCGTCATTCAGTACAACAAACGCGACCTGCCCAACGCCGCGCCGCTCGCCGAGCTGCAGGCGTCGCTGAATCCCGGATGGGAAGTCGTCGACGCCGCGCGGCAGCGCGTGACACCCGATCCGTTCCACCCGACGGAGAACCTGATTGAGCAGCTGCCGACTGGCGAGTGGATCGAGCACGCCACGTACTTTGAGGCGGTGGCGGTGACGGGCGATGGCGTCTTTGACACCTTGAAGGCCGTCTCGAAGCTCGTCCTCAAGGCGCTCGCCTGAGCGCTGGCATCCGCTCGTGAACCTCCCGAACTGGATTACTGTCGGGCGCATCGCGCTGACGCCGCTGGTTGCGTGGCTGCCGTTCGTGCATTCGGCCACCCTGCGCGGCCTGGCGTTCGTGCTCTTCCTCGTGGTTGCCATCTCCGACCACTACGACGGCAAGCTGGCGCGCGCGCGCAACGAGATCACCAACCTCGGCCGACTGCTCGACCCCCTGGCCGACAAGATCTTCCTGCTGGCCGTGTTCATTCCGATGTACATGCTGCAGGCGCCGCGCGGCGACTGGCTCGTGCGGCTCCTGCCGCGCGCGGCCGAGGTCTCGACCTATCCGTTCGTCACGTGGGGCGGGATCCTCACGCCGTTCCCGTGGTGGGTGCTCGTCATCGTGCTCGGGCGCGAGGTGGCGATGACCTGGTTCCGGCAGGCGGCCAACCGCCGCGGTGTCGTGATCGCCGCCATCGGTCCGGGCAAGGCCAAGGCGACGTTCCAGTTCATCTGGGTGGGCGCGGCGTACTTCTGGTTCGCCTTCCGCACCTACATCGAAGAGCACGGCTTCGTGCACTCGGCGCTCGACCAGATGGCGCTGTTCGCGGGGTTCGTCGGTACCGTGTGCATGACGATCGCCGTCGTGCTGACCGTCTGGAGCTTCGGCGTGTACCTGCGGCGCTACGGCAGCGTCCTGCGGACCCCGCGCAACGCCCCATGAAGATTGAAGTCGTGACGATCGGCGATGAACTCCTGCTCGGGTTCACGATCGACACCAACGGCGCGTGGCTGGCGCGTGAACTCGCGGCGTACGGCGTCACGGTGGTGCGCCGCACCTCGGTGGGCGACGGCGCCGATGAGATCGCGGCCGGAGTTGGCGCGGCGCTCGAGCGCACCGGTGCGGTGATCACCACCGGCGGCCTTGGGCCGACGAGCGACGATCTCACCAAACCGTCCGTCGCCGCGCTGTTCGGGCGCGCGATGTACGAGGACGCGCAGGTGGTGGAGTCGCTCGTGCGGCGCTGGAAGGCGATGGGGCGCACTGGGGACCTGCCGAAGAGCAATCTGCAGCAGGCACTCGTGCCCGAGGGCGCTGGCATTCTCGCCAACGCGCACGGCACGGCGCCGGGTATCTGGCTCGAGGACGAGCGCGGCCGCTGGGTGGCGATGCTGCCGGGTGTGCCGCGCGAGATGCGCGGGCTGTTTGCCGACGAACTGCTCCCGCGCATCCGCGCGCGCCTTGAAGGCACGCCCACAGTCGTGAGGTCGCACACCATCCGCACTACGGGGATCGCCGAGAGCGTTCTCTCCGACCGCATTCTGTCGATCGCCGGACTCGATCTCGAGGGGCTGTCGCTCGCGTACCTGCCCGGGTGGGAAGGGGTGGACCTGCGCCTCACGGCGCGCGGCCTGGCGCCCGACAAAGCGGACGCGCGGCTCGCGCGCGTCGCGGCGGTGCTGCGCACCGCGGCGGGCGAGCACGTGTACGGCGAGGGGCACGACGATCTGGCCGCGGCGGTGCTCGACGAGCTGCGCCGCGCCGGCAAGCGCATCGCGGTGGCCGAGAGCTGCACCGGCGGGTTGCTCGGCGCGCGGCTCACCGCCATCCCCGGCGCGAGCGATGTGATGCTCGGCGGCATCATCGCCTACCACAACGACGTGAAGATGGCCGCCCTCGGTGTGCACGCCGAGACGCTCGCCGCGCACGGCGCGGTCAGCGAGGAGACCGCGCGCGAGATGGCAGCCGGGGTGCGGCGCGCGCTGGGCGCCGAAGTCGGGGTGGCGATCACTGGCATCGCGGGGCCGGATGGCGGCACCGCCGAGAAGCCAGTGGGGACGGTGTGCATCGCGGTGGACGGCGCGGGGCCCGCCAAGAGCTTCCGGGCGCGCATGATCGGCGACCGACGCGAGGTCCGCGAGCGGAGCGCGCAGTCGGCGCTCAGCCTTGTCCGCCGCGCACTGCTGGGCACGGCCTAGGGCGCTCGCCGGCCGATACTACCGCAGCGGCAGTCAGTGCGCCACGAAACGTCGGGCTGAACGGCCCCGTAGGGCGAAGTGTCCGCCAATCCGGCAGAAAATTCACGGCGCGCTGGTTGCACAGTTGGTCTGCGAACCGTGAAATTCAGAGCGTGGCGCTCCCGTTGCCGCGCCGAAGATGACCGACCACTGAGAAATGATGACTGATCCAAACCGCACACCCGACATCGAACTGGACGCATCGACTGAAAGCGCCGCGCCGGACGACGGCACGGCAGCCGACGCTGTGGTCGACGATACGCTGGGCGATGAGGCGTTGCCCACCGATGCCGCGAGCGCCGCGCTGGCCGAGGCCGGGCGCCAGTTGGTTGAGCAGAAAGACAAGTTCGTGCGCCTCTTCGCCGAGTTCGACAACTTCCGCCGCCGCAGCGCCAAGGAGCGGCTCGAAGCCGAGTCGAAGGGCATGGGGGCGCTGATCGTGGGTCTGCTCGACTCGCTCGACGACCTTGGGCGCGTGGCGCACTTCGACCCCGCCACGACGCCGGCGCAGTCGATCGTGGACGGCGTGGCGCTCGTGGAGAAGAAGATCCTCAAGTCGCTGGCCGGCCACGGGCTCGTGGTCGTCAATCCGGTGGGCGAGAAGTTCGATCCTTCCGTGCAGGAGGCGCTGACTGCCATCCCCGCCGCGCTCCCGGAGGAGGACGAGATCGTCGCGCAGGTCTATCAGGTGGGCTACACCTTCAACGGCCAGCTGCTGCGCCCGGCGCGCGTCGTGGTGAAGCAGTGGCACGGGTGAGCCGCTGATGGCACACAGCAAGGACTTCTACGCCGTGCTGGGCGTCGCCGAGAAGGCGACGGCTGACGAGATCAAGAAGTCGTATCGGCGCTTGGCGAAGCAGCATCACCCCGACACCAACAAGGGGGATCCCAAGTCGGCCGAGCGTTTCAAGGAGATCTCGGAGGCGTACAACGTCCTCGGCGACGCCAAGAAGCGCGCGCAGTACGACGAAATGCGCCGGCTGGGCGCGTTTGGCGACTTCGTGCGCCGTCCGGGCGGCGGCGCGACGGGCGGCTTTCGCAGTTCGGGCGCACGCCCCGGCGCGCGCTCCGGCGCGGGGACGCCGCCGCCGGGCTACAAGTTTGAGGACTTCGACGTCGGTGGATTCGGCGGGCTCGGCGACCTGTTCAGCTCGATGTTCGGCGGCGGCGCGCAGCGGCCGAAGGCGAGCGAGCCCGAGAAGGGGCAGAGCATCGAGACGACGCTCGAGGTGCCGTTTCGCGTGGCGGTGGTCGGCGGCAAGGTACCGGTGGAGCTCGAGGTCAACGAAGAGTGCTCGATGTGCGGCGGCAGCGGCGCGGCCAAGGGCGCCAAGATCTCGACGTGTTCCGAATGCGGCGGCCGCGGCTCGATTTCGTTCGGGCAGGGCGGCTTTGCCGTGAACCGTCCGTGTCCCATGTGCCTGGGCAAGGGGTCGGTGGCGAGCGAGAAGTGCGGGGCCTGCGGCGGGCAGGGGGAGAAGCGCGAGCGCAAGAAGGTGCTCATCACCGTGCCGCCGGGCACGGACACCGATGCCAAGATTCGTCTCAAGGGGCAGGGCGGACGCGGCGTGCGCGGCGGCCAGCCCGGGGACCTCGTGATCACGTTCAAGGTCGAGCCCGACAAGTTCTTCTCGCGCGACGGCCTCGACCTCATCGCCCACGTGCCGGTGAATGTGGCGCAGGCGACGCTCGGCTCGAAGGTGACGGTGAAGACGCTCGACGAAAAGAAGGTGACGATCGCCATTCCGTCCGGCACGCCGTCGGGCAAGCGGTTCCGCGTGCGCGGGCAGGGGATCGGCAAGGACGGCAAGAAGGGCGACCTGCTCGTGGAGGTGCGCGTGGACGCGCCGCACGAGCTGAGCGAGGCGGCGCGACGGGCGATGGAAGCGTTTGCTCGCGAGGCGGGGCTGGAGTACTAGGACGGTAGACGGTAGACGGTAGATACTGCGCCGGCACCGCTGCCCCCGCTGCTCAATCGATGAAGCCGCCCCCAAGGACGCGCGACCCGTCGTAGAGCACGGCACTTTGGCCGGGGGTGATGGCCGAGACGGGGGCGAGCAGGGTGAGCGAGACTGCGTCGTCCGTGAGATGATCGATCACGGCGGGTGCGAGCGGGGCGCGGTGCCGGATGCGCACCTGCACTTCGTCACCGGCGCGCGGCGGCGTATCGACGAGCCAGTTGATGCCGCTGGCGGCGAGTGTGGTGGACAGCAGCGCCTCGCGCGGCCCGACGACGACCTCTCGTGAGTCGGGGCGCAGCGCCACCACATAGAGCGGATCGGCCGACCCGCCCGGCAATCCGCGACGCTGACCGATGGTGTAGCGGGCAAAGCCATCGTGCTCGCCAATCACCGCGCCGGCGGTCGTGACGATGTTGCCGCGCGACAGCGCGGGCGACGCATCGCCCAGCTCGCGGCGCAGGATCGTCACGTAGTCGCCGTCGGGCACAAAGCAGATTTCCTGGCTCTCCGGCTTGTCGGCGACGCGCGGCAGTTTGAGTTCGCGCGCCAGCGCCCGCGTCTCGTCCTTGGTCATCTCGCCGACGGGGAGCATCAGGCGCGGCACGACGTCACGGCGGATGCCCCACAGGAAGTACGTCTGGTCCTTGTTGTCGTCGGCCCCGCGGTGCAGCTCGCCGTCCACGGCGCGCGCGTAATGTCCCGTCGCCACGAACTCGGCGCCGATGCCGTCGGCCTTGGCGACGAGATCGGAGAACTTGGTGAACGTGTTGCAGCGCACGCAGGGAATCGGGGTGCGTCCGCGCGCATACTCGGCCACGAAGTCGCGAATGACGTCGCGGCCAAAGTGATCGACCATGTTGAGCACGTAGTGCGGGATCCCCAGCAGCTCGGCCACACGCCGCGCGTCGCTGGTGGCGTCGAGCGAACAGCAGGGGCGGTCGGGCAGCTCGGCGCCGTCCTCGAACAGCTTCATCGTGACGCCCACGACGTCGTAGCCCTGTCGCACGAGCAGGGCGGCGGCAACCGAACTGTCGACGCCTCCCGACATCGCCACCAGCACGCGGCGTGTCACGCGAACGTCCCGGCCATCTGGCGCGCGGCGCGCACCACATCGGGGAGGAGCGCCGCGACGCGGTCCACGTGTTCGTCGGTGGTGAGCTTGCCGAGGCTCATGCGAATGGCGGCCGAGCCGAGTTCCTTCGGCAGGCCCATGGCGCTCAACACGTGCGAGGGGGTGACGCTTCCGCTCTGGCAGGCGGAACCGCTGGAGACGGCGACGCCCTTGAGATCAAACGACACGAGCATTGACTCGCTGTCGGTGCCCGGCACGGAGAAGTGCAGCAGGTGCGGAACGCGCGGGGCCTCGCGCCCGTGCACCACGAGCTCGGGCACCTGCGCCACCAGGGCCGACTCGAGCCGGTCGCGCAGCGCGTGCAGGCGCGCCACCTCGACCTCGCGCTCGCGCACGGCGAGTTCCATGGCGGTGGCGAGCGCCACGGCGTACGCGGTGTTCTCCGTGCCCGGCCGGCGGCCGCGGTCCTGCGATCCGCCAAAGAAGAGCGGCGCGATGGGCGTGCCGCGCCGCACGAAGACGGCGCCGATGCTCTTGGGCGCGCCGAACTTGTGCCCGCTGACGGAGAGATAATCGACGGGCAGCGTGCGCACGTCGACGGCCAGCTTGCCGAACGCCTGCACCGCATCGGTGTGGAACGTCGCGCCCGCGTCGCGGGCCAACGCGCCCAGCGCCTCGACGGGCTGGATGACGCCCGTCTCGTTGTTCACCCACATCACGCTGACCATTGCCACATCGGCGCGAATGAGTTCACGAGCCGAGTCGAGGTTCACGGTCCCGGCGCGATCGATGCGCAGCAGCCGCTCGTCGGCGCCCTCGCGTGCCGCCTGGTGCACCGACTCAAGCACCGCCTTGTGTTCAATCGGGGTGCTGACCAGCCCGGGCCGGCCGTTTCCCTGCTGCACGCGCCAGCCGCCGAGCACGGCCAGGTTGTCGGCCTCGGTGCCCCCCGAGGTCAGACAGATCTCGTCGGGCTGCGCACCGAGGCAGGCGGCGATGCGTTCGCGCGCCTCGTCGGTGGCGGCGCGCGCCTCGCGTCCCCAGCGGTGGACGCTCGACGCGTTGCCGAACTTCGCGTCGAAGTACGGCCGCATGGCGTCGAGCACCTCGGGGCGCACCGGGGTG
This sequence comes from Gemmatimonadota bacterium, assembly GCA_016182795.1. Lineage (GTDB taxonomy): Bacteria > Gemmatimonadota > Gemmatimonadetes > Gemmatimonadales > Gemmatimonadaceae > PNKL01. The sequence goes on along the minus strand of JACPFW010000015.1, from coordinate 302,312 downwards.
GTGGCGGCGTGGTCAAGGTAGATAGGGGGCTGGGGCATGGTCGAAATATAGCGGGGACTACTGCTCGCCCAGCACCTTGATGACCACCCGCTTCTTGCGCTGGCCGTCCCATTCGCCGTAGAAGACGCGCTGCCACGGGCCGAGGTCGAGCGCGCCGGCGGTGATGGGGACGATCACCTCGTGCCCGATGGTCAGCGAGCGGAGATGCGCCGCGGCGTTCTCCTCGCCGGTGTCATTGTGGCGGTAGCGCGGGGGATCCCACGGCGCGATGGTGTGCTCGAGCCAGTGCAGGATGTCGTGCCAGAGCCCCGACTCGTGGTCATTGACGAAGACGGACGCCGAGATGTGCATCGCCGAGACGAGAACGAAGCCCTCGCGAACGCCGCTCTGCCGCACCTGCTCGGCGACTTCATCGGTGATGTCGATGATTTCCTGCGCGCGCTTGGTGTTGAACCAGAGGTAGTGGGTATGCGAGGTCATGCCAAGAGAATGCGCGCGCTGGGTGCGACGGGCAATGGCGCGCTTGGCACACGCGCGGCTGGTGCGCGGGCCGCCCGCGTGTGAGAATACTCCGCATGTCCAGAACCGCTCCGTTCGACGCGCTGTTTGTTGAGTTGCAGCTCGCGCTGGCCGGGCGCTACTCGCTCGACCACGAGTTGGGGCGCGGCGGCATGGGCGTGGTGTACCTCGCGCGCGACGTGCAGCTCGACCGCTCGGTGGCCATCAAGGTGCTGCCGCCCGAACGCGGGTACGACGAGGAGGTGCGCGAACGCTTCGTGCGCGAGGCGCGCCTGGCCGCCAAGTTGTCGCACCCCAACATCGTGCCCATCCACGCGGTCGACGAGGCCGGTCCGTTCGTGTTCTACGTGATGTCGTACGTGAACGGCGAAACGCTCGGTGAGCGGGTGCGGACGCGCGGACCGCTTCCGCCGCACGAGGCGACGCGCATTCTGCGCGAAGTGGCGTGGGCCCTGGGGCATGCGCACGCGCAGGGCGTGGTGCATCGCGATGTGAAGCCGGAGAACATTCTCCTCGAGAACGGCACCGGACGCGCGCTGGTGACCGATTTTGGCATCGCGGCCGCGATCGGCAGCGACGACGACGGGCCGGTGACCGGCACGCCGGAGTACATGAGTCCCGAGCAGGCGCTTGGCCACGCGGTCGATGCGCGGTCCGACATCTACGCGCTCGGCGCCATGGCGTTCTTTGTCTGCACGGGGCGTCCGCCGTTTGCGGGCGACCGGGCGGTGGACGTGCTGGCGCATCAGGTAGCGACCCCGGCCCCGGCCGTCACGGCCGACGGCGCGCGCGTGCCGCGCCGGTTGGCGCATCTCATTGAGAAGTGCCTCACCAAGGCGCCCAGCGACCGCCCGCAGAGCGCGCTGGCGCTTGCCGAGCAGCTCGGTGCCGCCGTCGAAGAGCGGCGCGAGGTGCCGGCCGCGCTCCGGGCATTCGTGAAGCGCGACGGACGCGTGCTCAGTTCGGGCGGCGTACTGTTGGTCGGCTACTTCGGGTTAATGGGGCTCGTCTCGATCGGGTTCGCCGCCGGCGTGCTTGCCGCCGTCGCCACCACGGCGGCGCTGGCCCTGACCCCGGTGGCGGCGATGGTCTGGGCGGCGCGCAAGCTGCTGCGGCGAGGGTACGAGCACGCCGACCTGCGCGTTGCGTTTGAGCACGACATTGAGCAACTGCGCGAGGAGTTTCACGCCACGGGACTGCGCGAGGCGCGCGGTGTCGAGCGCGCGGCCACGAGCGTGGCCGTGGCGAGCCTCGTCGGCTTGGTCGCCCTTACCACGGTGCGGGTCGCGTTCCCCACCGCGGCCCTGTGGATTCAGTCGTGGGCGGGGCCGTTGCTGGGTGTCGGCGTCTTTGGCGGCATGGTGGTGCGGTTAGCCTTGCGAAGCCGCCGTCCGTACGCCGCGTCGGAAGGGTGGGCGAAGATCTGGCTCGGCAAGATCGGACGCGGCGTCTTTGCGCTGGCACGACGACTTGGCGGGCGCCCCGCTCATGGCGCGGCCACCACGCATCGGGCCACGGAACTCGCCATCGGGATGGCGGCGACGGAACTGTTTGCGTCGCTCCCTCGCGACACGCGGCGCGCGCTGGGCGACGTGCCGCGCATCATTGGGTCGCTGCAACGCGACGCTGAACTGCTCAGGGAGCAGCACCAGCGGCTGCAGAAGGCGCTGGACGACGCCGGCGATGTCGCCACCGGGCAGGAGTACGCCGATGTGCGCGCCATGCGCGACGAGCTTGGCGAGCGCCATCGCGAGGTGGTGTCGACGCTCGAACGCCTGCGGCTCGACCTGCTGCGGCTGCACGCGGGCGCCGTGTCGGTGGATGGCGTCACTACGCAGGTTGGCCTGGCTGGCGACGTCGCCCAGGAAGTGCGCCGACTGCTTGAAGCCCGGGGCGACGTCGAGCGGTTCCTGGCACGATAACGCGGGTTGCGCGCTCGGAGCGCGCAACCCGCGTTTTCGTATGGCCGGCTTTCCCGCGCCCCGCGTGCGCGGTCTGGTAAGCGGCTACTTCTTCAGCGCGCCTTTCACCGAATCCACGCGGGCGAGATAGGCGTCAAGCAGGGCGCGGCGCGCGGTAAAGATGATCTCGGCGCCGCTGTTGGTGATGAACTTCACCGGCACGTCTTCCTTCGCCTTGCGCAGCGCGTCGTCAGAAAGCCGCGCGCGCACGACGGCGGTTGGCGTGCACTGGTTGTTCACGCAATTCTGGTCATCGCGCATCGACGTGACCTGCAGCGGGCGGTTGAGTCCCTGCGCGGTGCCGGCGTCGCGAATCGCCGGGTAGTCGGCGTTGACCCACAGGTAGTGATAGCGGTCGGCCTGGCCGTTGCGGCGCACCCAGGTGCGAATGCCGAACTGCGGTTCCGCCGCATTCCACGCGACGATGTCCACGGTGGACGCCTTCTCGAAGTCGCGGACCTGCACGACCGCGCCGCCCTGCGGGGCGGGATGACTGAAGCTGGGACGGGCCACCAGAATGAGCGCCACCGCCGCCGTGGCGAGGGCGAGGGTGCGAAGCAGCGTGCGAGAATGAGTCATGGCAATTGGTGTCAAGTGACGGAGGGAAGGTGATGCAGGACCGCCCGCACCGGCGCGGCATCCAGCGCGCCCAGCTTGATCGGCGCGGCCATCAGATGGTACGGCCCCGCGGCGGGAATGGAAAGGTCGAGATTCTCGAGGTTGTAGGCGCCGCCGTCGAACAGGGCATGGTGCACGGCCAGCGTCGTGGACTCGCGCAGGTCGACGCTCGGGCAGTCAACGCCGAGCAGGCGCAGGCCATCGGCGACGAGCGCGGCGGCGCACTCCGGCGTGAGGGCCGGCCAACCCTCCGGAAACGCGCCCGACGCACTGGACCGCCCGGTCTTGAGCAGGAGCCGCGTCGGAGTGGCCGTGAGACCCGCGGCGCGCAGCGTCCCACGATCCAGCTCGCCGTGCAGGGCGGTGACATCGAGCACGACGGCCTCGCCGATGAACGCGTCGAGGGGCAGGGCATCGCTCGCCGCCGCCCCGTCGCGCACATGGAGCGGCGCGTCCGCGTGCGTCCCCACGTGTGGGCTGGTGGTGATGGCCGAGAGGTTGACGCTCTCTCCGTTCGACATGCGCCACGTCCAGCCGCACGAAAACGGCGTGTCCCCCGGCCACTCGGGAGTGCCCGGTTGCAGCGTCGCGGAAATGTCGATGAGCGTCATCCCAGCCATAGGATCTGTTGTCTCTCTGTTGTTTCTCTGCGCTAGAAGCTTTCAGCTTCTAGCGCCATCACATCATCGACTCGCATCGTTTCCTGCGTCCAGAACGGCTCGCCATACGCGCAGCGAATGAGTGACCCGTAATGCGCCGACTGGTGACGGATGATGTCGGCGAGCGGCTCTCCATTGGGATACACCTCTCCGGCCTGAATGACTCCCTCGAACTGCGACGCATAGCAGGCGACGGCCCGCAGTTTGGTCTCGAAATCGGCCGAAATGTCGACAACGAAGGTCGGCTTCTGATGGTCTTCGCGATACGCGATGGCATGCAGCAGCTTGCGCGGGCGGTGCGGCTCGCTCGCGGGGTCGGTCTTGCGCACCCCGGCGAGAAAACAGCCGTCGCGAATCATTTCGGCGGCAATGCGGTGGTCGGGATGCCGTCCCTTTGGCGCCGGCGCGATCACCACCTGCGGACGCAGTCGCCGGATCACCTTGGCGATCAGCGTACGGTTTGCGGGTGTGTTCTCGAGCCCGGAATCCGGAAGGCCGAGGTTCTCGCGCACGGCGAGGCCGAGCACCTGCGCGGCCTGCGCGGCTTCGGCTGCCCGAATCTCCACCGAGCCCCGCGTCCCCATTTCGCCACGCGTCAGGTCGACAATCGCCGTACGCCGTCCTTCGCGCGCAAGCTTGGCGAGCGTTCCGCCGCACAGCAGCTCGGCGTCGTCTGGATGCGGGGCGAAGGCGAGGATATCGACGTTGGGCATGGATTGGAGTCGGGCGGACAGATGGCGGATGGCTTGACGCAGATGGCGGATGTCGGATGGCAGATGGCGGATGGCAGACACGCTACGTGAGAGGCATCCGACCCACCCATGCTGTAAGCTACAGTCGGCGCCCACGCTTCACATCTGCCATCCGCCATCCGCCATCTGCCATCTGAAATCCGCCATCCCTCTCCCCACCCATGCACCCCATCTCCACGTCAGAAGCCCCCACCCCCGCCGGTCACTACTCCCAGGCGATCGTTCACAATGGCTGTGTGTATGTCGCCGGCCAGCTGCCCATCGTCCCGGGCCAGAAGGAGCACCACGTGGGGAGCATTGAGGAGCAGACCAAGCAGGTCTTCGCCAACATCCAGGGCGTCCTGCAGGCGGCCGGCAGCGATCTCTCACGCATGCTCCAGGTCACGGTGTACATCTCCGACATGGAGCTCTGGGGGCGATTCAACGCGGCGTACAAGACGCTCATGGGCGATCACAAACCTGCGCGCGCGGTAGTGCCGGTCAACGCGCTGCACTACGGCTACCATGTGGAAGTGCAGGTGATTGCCGCCGTCGGCGAGTGAGCGCGCGCGTGCAGTCGTGGCGCGGTCAGGTGGTGGTGGTCACCGGCGCGTCGCTGGGCATCGGCGCCGAAACGGCGCGTGCGCTGGCCGGCTACGGCGCACGGCTCGTGTTGAGCGCGCGCGACGCCGAGCGGCTGTCGAGCGTGGCGGCGGAGTGCCGGGTCGCGGGCGCCGAGGTAGAAATTGTTGTTGCCGACGTAACGATCGAGGCGGAGTGCCGAACACTCGTCGACCGCGCCGTCGCGCGGTTCGGGCAGATCGATACGCTCATCTGCAACGCCGGGCAGGCCATGTGGGCGCGCGCCGAAGACGTCACCGACTGGAGCGTCTTTGAGCGATTGGTGCGCGTGAACTACCTCGGCGCGGTCTACTGCTCACTCGCCGCGTTGCCGCGGTTGCGGGCCTCGCGCGGACGACTCGTGGTGGTGTCGAGCCTCGCCGGCAAGACGGGCGTGCCGATGCGATCTGGCTATGCGGCGGCGAAGGCAGCGCTGCACGGTTTCTTCGACTCGCTGCGCATCGAGCTGCGCGGCACTGGTGTCACGGGATCGCGGGCCCGCAATCTCGGTGTCAATGGCGAACTCCGGGGGCGAAGCCCGGTGGACGAGGCGGCAATGATGCCGGTCGCCGAGTGCACTCGGCAGCTGCTCGGCGCGGCGGCACGTCGCGACCGTGAACTGGTGATGACGGGGCGAGCGAGACTGGGGATGATGCTCAAGCTGCTCCTCCCCGGCCTGGTGGACAGGATGGCTGAGAGGGCGATGCGCAACGGCAGGTGAAGGGGAAGGGGCAGGGTGTGGTGCAGGGGATAATGAACGCGGGCCACGGAGACTCCGTGGCCCGCATTCTTGTTACGGCTGAATCCGTTAGCGCGGCGGACGCTGTCCGGGGCGCGGCATGTTCTCGAGGTTCTTCGTGAACACGGCCTGCTGCTCAGGCGTCAGCACCGCCTTGATGGCCTCGTTCCGCTTGGTGGTGACGGCCATGAACTTGGCGCGCATCTCTTCGCTCGGCGGGCCGCCGGCGGCCTGCGCCTCCTGGCGCATCTTCATGCTCTCTTCGCGCGAGGCCGTGAAGATAGAATCCACCTTCGCCTTCTGGGCGTCGGTCAGCGTGATGCCCTGCATCATCGCTTCCATCGCCCGCTGGGCGCCGCCCTGGCCACCGCCCGGGGGTCCGCCCTGCGCCATCGCAGTCGATGCCGTCAGCACAATCGCGGCTGCGGCTAGAAACCGAATCACCTTCATGCTTCCTCCGAGTGGTGTTGCCCCGCGCCGATCGCCGGGGAGCCGATCTTGAGTACGCCGGCCGAGGCCAGAGTGTTAGGGGGACTGAGGACGCCCGCATCTCGTTGACCTGTACACAGAGGCGCGGAGGGGGTTCCCACCGTCGGTGTGAAACTTCATCTACCCAACGTCTGTAATATTCTTGGAGGTCAGGCGCAGCACCGCGCCTCCCTCAACCGTTCCTCCGACTCCCTCCCCGATGCGCGTCTTTACTCCTGCCGCGATCCTCTCGCTCGCTCTCGCGGCCGGCTCCGCCGTAGCCCAGCAGCTCCCCGTCAAGCGCCAGGCCAAACCCACGCGGCCGGCCATCACGGCCGAAGATCTGATGTCGCGGCTCTACGTGTACGCCGACGATTCAATGGGCGGGCGCGCCGCTGGCACGCCGTACCACGACAAGGCGACCGACATTCTCGCCGGCTGGGCCAAGCAGATCGGCCTCACGCCGATGGGGGACAGCGGCACCTACTTCCAGAATGTGCCGCTGCTGCGCCGCGCGTGGGTCACGTCGCCGGTTGTCGTGGGTGATAGGACGTTCTCCTACCAGAAGGACTACGGCGTCTTCGCCCAGTGGGGCACGCGGCCATTCGACGGCGCCGAGGTGGTCTTCGGTGGCCTGATCGGCGACACGTCGGTGCATCTCACCGCGGACCAGACCAAGGGGAAGGTGGTGGTCTTCGGTTACACGCCAGCGATGATGGACAAGGGGCTCCAGGCGCAGTTCACCTCGGCGCTCACCAAGCCCGTGGGCGGCGCGGTGGCCTTGGTGCTGCCACTCCTCGACCACGCGCCATCGGCGGTGCGCGGGTACCTCATCCAGCCGGAGATGGTGACGCCGCCTCCGGCCGGGCCGCAGATGATGATGCCGCCGGCGATCATTGCTTCGGACGCGATGGTCGAAGCGCTGGCGGGTGGCCCGCTCGCGTCGGCCAAGTGGGGAACGGTCACCGGTCGCTACACGGGCAAGGTGGCGCTGCAGGACACGCCGACGTCGTCGCGCAACGTGGTGGCGGTGCTCGAGGGAAGCGATCCCGTGCTCAAGCACCAGTACGTCGCCATTGGCGCGCACAGCGATCACGTTGGCATCCAGCACAGTATGGTGGATCACGACTCCCTGCGCGCGTACAACATTGAGGTTGAGCGCATCAAAGCGGGGCTGGAGCAGGGCAAGCAGCCAACAGCGGCCCAGCTTGCGGCCATCAAGGTGAATGTCGATTCCATTCGCGTCATTCGCCGCCCGCGCGCGGATTCGATTTCCAACGGCGCCGACGACGACGGTTCGGGCTCAGTCTCGGTGGCCGAGATCGCCGAGGCGATGGCGACGGCAAAGGTCAAGCCGCGTCGGTCGATGCTGTTCGTCTGGCACATGGGCGAGGAGATTGGCCTCGTGGGCTCGGACTGGTACACCAAGCATCCGACGGTGCCTCGCGATTCGATTGTCGCGCAGCTCAACCTCGACATGGTGGGACGCGGCGCGGCCAGCGATCTCAAGGGCGGCGGTCCAACTTACCTGCAGCTCGTCGGCACGCGCCGTCTCTCCACGGAACTCGGCGATCTCGTCGAGACCGTCAACAAGATGCGGAAACTGCCGTTCACCTTCGACTACACCTTCGACGCGCCCGGGCATCCGGAGAACATCTACTGCCGCTCGGACCACGCGAGCTATGCGCGTTATGGAATCCCGGTGGCGTTCTTTACGACGGGATTGCACGCCGATTATCATCAGGTGACCGACGAGGCGGAGTACATCGACTATCCGCACATGGCGTCGGTGGCGCAGTTCGTGCATGACGTCGCGCTGTCGGTGGGGAACGCCGACAAGCGTCTGGTGGTAGATAAGCCGAAGCCGGCTTCTCCCAACGCACCCTGCCGCCAGTAGTGGCATCTACCTTCTCCTTCGACCTTCTGCCCTCATGCTTGTGCGCTCTTTACTACTTGCCCTCTGCCTCACCGCCTGCGGAACCGACACGACCGGCCTCGCCCTCGGTGAGAACATTGATGTTCGCCTCGGGACCAGCATTCAGATGCCCGGCGACACGCTGTCCGTGAAGTTCACGGACGTCACGGCCGATTCCCGCTGCCCCACCGGCGTCCAGTGCGTGTGGGCGGGCGAGGCCACCACGTTGTTCACCGTGAACGCCGGCGATCCGGTGACACTGACGCTGGGCGCCGATGCGGCCAAGGCGCGAGTGATCACGCACGGCTATCAGGTGACGCTGGTCGGCCTCAAGCCGTACCCGACATCGAGCGGACCGATTGCGAAGGCCGACTACGTGGCCACCATTCAGGTCACGAGCGCCAAGGACTAGCCACCGCGGCGCTGCGGTGCGCTACTCGTACCGCAGCGCCTCGATGGGGTCGAGCCGCGACGCGCGGCGCGCCGGCAGCACGCCAAACACGAGTCCAATTCCCACCGACACCGCCACGGCGATCAACGTCAGCCCCCACGGCGGCGACGCCTGAATGCTGAGCAGGCGCGTGACCGCGGCCCCGGTGACGAGCCCCACCGCGATCCCCACCACGCCGCCCAAACCGGTCAGCGTCGCCGCCTCGATCAGAAACTGCATCTGGATGTCGCCGCGCGTCGCGCCCAGCGCCTTGCGCACGCCGATCTCCCGCGTGCGGTCGGTCACCGACACCATCATGATCGCCATCACCCCGATGCCGCCGACCATCAGCGCCACCGAGGCGAGCACGATCATCACGACAAAGAAGACGCCGGTGATGTTGTTGAAGACGTCGAGAATCTGGTCCTGCGTGATGATGTCAAACGTGTTGCCGTCGCCGGGGCGCAGATGCCGCATCTCGCGCAGCTGCACGGTGGCCGCCTCCTGCGCGTCCGCCACCGGCACGCCGTCGCGCGGCCTCACGCAGATGAACATCATGTTCGTCTTGTCGATGTAATACGCGTGATCCGCGAACCGATACGGGACAATCGCCCCCGTCTCGGCGCCCGGCGGCGTGAAGATATTGGCCGGCGGCTCGTACAGGCCGATGACCTGCACCGGCTTGCCGCCGATGAGCATCGTCTTGCCCAGCGGATCGAGCCGCCCGAACAGCCGGTGCGCGTGCGAGTCGAGGATCACCGCGACGGCGGCGCCTGAGCGTTCCTCCGCCGGCGTGAACCAGCGTCCTTCGGTGAGTTGACCCCCCTGCACGAGCGTGAAGTCGGCGTCAGCGCCATAGACGGACGTCACCTGCGTCCGCTCGCCCTGGTAATCGAGGCGGGCCATCACCTGCGCCCAGACCGCCGCGTACTGGATCTGCGGCAGGCGGTCGAGCGCTACCGCCTCGGCTTCGGTGAGGTCGGGGCGAATGCGCACCCACCTGGGGAGTGCCTCGGGGTTGAGCGGCTGCTGCGAGAAGACCTTCATCACGTAGAACGTGCTCGGCCCCGCCACCTCGATGGTGTTGAGGATCTGCTCGCGCACGCCGCGCACGATGCTCGCCATCGTCATCACCGTGGCGACGCCAATGACCACGCCGAGCATCGTCAGGCCCGAGCGCAGCTTGTTGGCGCGCAGGTTGTCGAGCGCGATGCCGACGTTCTCGTCGAACGTCGTGTGGCTGAGGAGGCGGTCGAGGAACACGCGCTACTCCTGGCGCATCGCGGTGATCGGGTCGAGCTGGGCCGCGCGCCGCGCCGGATAGACGCCAAACAGCACGCCGACGCCGGCCCCAAGCAGCATCGCCACCGCCACCGACCAGCCGGTGATGCGCGCCGGGAGCGGTGACACCGCGGCGACGAGCATCGCAAAGAGCCAGCCGGCCAGCACGCCCAGCACGCCGCCGAGGCTCGACAGCGCGATCGCCTCGGCGAGGAACTGCCGCTCGATGTCGCGCGCCCGCGCCCCCATTGCCTTGCGAATGCCGATTTCGCGCGTCCGTTCGCTGACGCTCATCAGCATGATGTTCATGATCACGATGCCGCCGACCACGATGCCGATGGCGACCATCGCGGGAATGATACTGAACAGCACGCGCGTGAGGTTCTTCCAGAACTCGACCAGCGCGTCCGCCGTCTCCACCGAGAAGTTGTTCTCCTGGCCGGGGCGCAGGCGGCGCTCCACGCGGAGCGCCTCCTCGGCGCGCGCCATCGCCGGCGCCACGTCGGCGGCGTTGAACATCTTCACGCTGATCGTCGCCGTCAGCCGTCGGCCGTAGAGCGTTTCGTGGTACGACACGGGGAGCAGCACGAAACCGTCAAACGACTGGCCCAATACGCGCCCCTTGGGGGCGGTGACGCCAACGATCTCGCAGCGCTGGCCGGCCACGCGCACCGACTGCCCGATGGGGTCGAGCGCCGTCTCCCCGAACAGCTTGGTGGCGATGTCGGGCCCCACGACGCAGACGGGACGCCGCTGCAGCACGTCGACGTCGGAGATGCCGCGTCCCTTGGTGAAGCGATAGTCCTGCACCACCTGATACGCGGGGGTGACGCCGAAGACCAGCGCGTCGCCAATCACCTGGTCGCGCCAGATGACGTCGCTCATTGGCGTCGGCCACCCGGAGTTGAGCGCCACGGCCTGCGCGTCGGGTAGGGCGGCGCGCACTGCCTCGGCGTCGGCCGACGTCACGCGCGGGCGGCGCGCCACGCGCTTCCACATCTCATCGTCGAAGATCCCGATCTGCAGCGGGGTGCGCCGCACCTGAAACGCGTTGGCGCCAATCACGGCGCCGGCGATGTTCTCCTTCACGTACGCGTTCATCCCCTCGATGATCGCCACCACCGCCACGAGAAACGCGACCGAGACGATGATGCCGAGCAGGGTAAAGAACGAGCGCAGCTTGTTGGCGGCGATCTGACCCAGCGCGGTGTGCGCGACATCAATGGGCCGCATGGGCGCCTATGCGGGAAGGGCGCGCCGTGTTGCCCACCACGCGGCGATCAGGAAGAGGGCGCCCGACCAGTAGGGCGCAGTGTACGCCACATGGTCGAAGACCGCGCCGGCCCAGGCCGGGCCGAGAATGGCGGTCAGGCTGGTGATGGCCCCGTTGGCGCCGAACAGCATCCCCTGCTCCTCGGCGGAGCCGGCTTGCGAAATCATGCTCTGCAGGGTGGGCGTCACGAGTCCGGTGCCGAGGGCGAGCACCGCGATGGCCGGGGAGAGCATCCAGCCCACCGGTACGGCGGCGAGGGCGACGAAGCCAAAGGCCATAATCGCGAGCCCCCACAGCAGGAGACTGCGATCGGAGACGCGCCCGGCGATGCGCCGGATCAGGAAGCCCTGCACGAACGTCGACGTGATGCCGAGCACCGTGAAGACGACCGCATTTTGCGCCGGCGTGTACTTGAAGCGGTCGAGGGTGTAGATGGCGAAGTTGGTCTGCATCCCCATGTGCGCGAAGCGCGTGAGGAAGATGCCGAGGAAGAGTGCGCGCAGCTGCTTGGTGCGCAGCGCCTTGAGCAGCAGCTTGAAGGGATTGAAGTCACCGGCGTGTAGTGGATGCGGGCGGCGCAGTTCCGGCGCCAGTGACTCCGGCAGCACAAACCAGCCGAAGCTGGCGGTGAGGAGCGCCACTCCGGCCGAGGCCCACGCGGGGGCGGTGAGGCTGATCTTGGCGAGGATGCCGCCGATGGACGGGCCCACGATAAAGCCGAGGCCGAAGGCGGCGCCGACGAGGCCGAAGTTCTTGGCGCGGTCCTCCGGCCCCGAGACATCGGCGATGTACGCCTGCGCGGCGGTCAGGTTGCCGCCGGTGAATCCCGCGACGATGCGCGAGACGAAGAAGATCCAGAGCGCGCCGCCGATGCCGAAGAAGGCATAGCCGATGGAGGCGCCGAAGAGGCTGAGCACGAGCACCGGCCGGCGCCCGTGCCGATCGGAGATGGCGCCGAGCAGGGGCGTCGCGAAGAACTGCGCCACCGAGTAGGTCACCGCCAGCAGGCCGATCGTCAGCGCGTCGGCGCTGTATGGGCGCACAATGTACGGCACCACCGGCATCATGATCCCCGCGCCCATGATGTCGAGCAGGATCGTGACGAAGATGAACGTCAGCGCGCGACGGCTGGTCTGCGGGGAGGAGGGAGACGCCATCCTACCAAACTACTGAGCGGCGGGGCCTCCGGCACCTTGCCGGCGCGACGATACGGCGGCCGCGCTACTCGTAGCGCAGCGCGTCCACCGGATCGAGCTTCGCGGCGCGCATGGCGGGCAGCATGCCGAAGCCGACACCGGTGAGCACCGCAACGAGCAGGGCCGCCAGCACGCTGGCGAGCGGCACAGCGGCGGGAATGGACGGGAAACTGGCCTTGATGAGAGCGGCGACACCGCCGCCGATCAGCAGGCCGATGATGGCGCCCAAGCTCGTGAGCGTAGACGCCTCCACGAGGAACTGCCAGAGAATCGTGCCGCGCGTCGCCCCCAGCGCCTTGCGCACCCCGATTTCACGGGTGCGCTCGGTCACCGAGATCATCATGATCGCCACCACCCCCACGCCGCCCACCAGCAGGCCCACGGCCGACAGCGCCAGCCCGACAACGAAGATCGCGCCGAAGAGCTGGTTGAAGACCTCGAGCATGCGTTCCATGCCGATGAGGTGGAAGTTGCTGCGCTCGCTGGGGTGCAGGCTGCGGCGCCCGCGCATGAGCGACGTGACGGCGTCCATCGTTTCTTCTCGCGTCGCCTCCGGCCGCGGACGCACCATGATGAGCATGTTGCGCCAGACCGGCATGCGCCGCCAGGCGGTCATCATCGGCACCACCGCGCGCGGCCGGTCGGGGCCGCGCCCGTCCATCGCCTTCAGGAAGCCGGCCTTGGTGTGGTACACGCCAATGACGGTCATCTGCAGCGAGCCGACCATGATCTGCTTGCCAATGGGATCGCTGTCGCCGAACAACTGGCTCTTGAGCGAGTCGTTGACGACGATCACCGGCGCGGCGCCGTCGTGCTCGCTCTCCGAGAACGAGCGCCCGGGCGAGACGTCGGCGATGTCGGTGTTGATCCAGTCGGCGCTCTGCGCGTCGTAGCCGACGTCGCGCACGGTCCGGTTGCGGTACGTCATGTCGCCCTGACCGAACATCCACGCCATCGCGCTGCCGACTTCGGGCAGCCGACGGATCGCCGTCCAGTCCTCGAGCGTGATGCGCGGGTTGCGGCGGTCGGGGCAGTTCTCGTCGGTGCCGTCGCAGGAGTCAAATCCGATGCCGCGCCGCCGCACCTGGAACGTGTTGGCGCCGAACTCCTCGAGGTCCTGCTGGAAGCTTTGGCGGATGCCGTGAATGGTCGCGCCCATCGCCACCACCACAAACACGCCCACCGCCACGCCGGAGATCGTGAGCGCGGCGCGCACCTTGTTGGCGCGAATCGCGTCGAAGGCAATGGTGACGCCTTCGAGCGACATCTTCACCTTGTCCCAGAAGCGCATCGCTACTCCTGCCTCAGGGCGGCAATGGGGTCCAGCCGCGCGGCGCGGCTGGCCGGATACACGCCGGCCACGATGCCGACGCCGGCGCCGAGCAGCAGGGCCGCGCCAATGGACCACAGCGCCACCGCTGCGGGGAGCGGCGTGGTGGCCTGCACGATCTTGGCCAGCCCAATGCCGCCGGCAATGCCGATGGCCGCGCCGAGCACACTGAGGGTCGCCGCCTCAATCAGGAACTGCGACAGGATATTGCCCCGCGTCGCGCCAAGCGCCTTGCGAATGCCGATCTCGCGCGTGCGCTCCGCCACGGCCACGAGCATGATGTTCATGATCACGAGCGCGCCGACGATCAGCCCGATGGCCGGGAGCGCGGTGCCGAACACGACCATCTTCGACTTCAGGCCGCGGAAGAACTCCATCGCTGAGTCCTGCGTCTCGAGCGCGAAGTTGTCGACCTTGCCTGGCGGGAGATGCCGGATGCTGCGCATGGCCTCACGCGCGGTCTCGATGCCCTCGACCACGAGTTCCGGCGCGGCGGCCTGCACGAGCAGCGTCTCCGGATCGCCGCGTGGGCGCAGCGCCCGGTAGAGCGGCGAAGTCCACGGGGCGATGGCCAGCCGGTCCATGGAGAAGCCGAACACCGTCCCCTGCTTCTCGATGAGTCCGATGATCTCGTACGGCGTGCCGGCAATGCGCAGTTCGCGCCCGATCGGGTCCAGCCCGGGGAAGAAATGCTCGGCCACCTCGACCCCGATCACCAGCACGCGTGAGCCGGCCTGCACTTCCTGCGGCGTGAAGGCGCGCCCGGCGGTGATGCCGAACTTCTTGATGAGGAAGTAATCGGCTTCGGTGGCGACCGCCTGCACCTGGCGCGGACGCCCTTCGCCGCCCGCGGCGTACAGGAAGTTCTCGTTGACCACCGCGGCGCGCGATCCGGGCGGGATCGTCCCGCGCACCAGTTCCACCTCGGCGTCGGTCAGCCGCGGCCGGCGCATGTACTCGCGCCACTGGTCCTCGCTCTCGTTGGGCGTGAACTCCGGGCGGCGCCGCAGGTTGTACGTGTTCACGCCGATGATCTTGCCGGCAAAATCGTTCTCGACGTAGTTGCTCATCCCCTCGACGATCGAGATGACGGCAATGAGGAACATCACACCGATCATCACGCCCGTGAGCGTGAAGAACGACTTCAGCTTCTGGACACGGATCGTGTCGAGCGCGAGGCGGACGGCTTCGAGGAAGGGCACGCCTGCCCTACGGGGGAGTTCGGCGTGGAGTTTCGAGAGATGGCCGATGGCAGACGGCGGATGGCAGTCTGCCATCGGCCATCAGCCTTCTGCCATCACTTGTCCCCTAACCGATCTCACTCGTATCGCAGCGCCTCCACCGGATCCAGCTTCGCCGCCCGCGCTGCCGGGAGCATGCCAAACAGCACCCCGGTCACGGCGCTGGCGGCGAGGGCGGCGACCACGGCCAGGGGCGGCACCGAGGCGGCGATGGGGCTGTAGACCCGCACCAGCATCGCCACACCCCAGCCGACGAACAGGCCAACGGCTCCGCCAATGCCGGTGAGCGTCACGGCCTCGATGAGGAACTGCAGCAGGATGGCGCTGCGCGTGGCGCCCAGCGCCTTCCGCACCCCGATTTCGCGCGTCCGCTCGGTCACCGAGATCATCATGATCGCCACCACGCCCACGCCGCCCACGATCAACCCGACCGCCGACAACGCGATCATCACCAGGAAGAACATCCCGAAGATCTTGTTGTAGGTGTCCATGATCTTGTCCTGCGTGATGATCGCGAAGTTCGACTCGCGGCCGGGGCGCAGCCCGCGCATGCCGCGCAGCGTGGCGGTCACATCGTCGATGAGTTCGGCCGGTTGGTACCCCTCGCGCGGCTTGACGGCGAGCCCCATGTCGCGGATCTGCACGTTGAGGTGCCGCCCCAGCGACTGAATGGGCATCACCACCTTGGCGCGGTCGCCGCCACCCGACAGGAAGCTGGCGTTGTCACGGTACACGCCGATCACGGTGAACGGCGTGCCGTTGACCATGATCTCCTTGCCAATGGGGTCGCTCTCGCCAAACAGCCGCTCGCGCGTGATCGTGGTGAGCACCACCACCCGCGCCGCGCTGCGCGCCTCCTGCTCGGTGAACGCGCGCCCGTCCATCATTTCCGGCGCGCCCAGCGACGCCCAGTTGCCGGTGTACGACTCGATCGACGCCGAGGGAAGGTTGCGGTCGCGGTACCGCACCGAGCCGCCCCAGTACATCGCGGCGCCCACGGTCCCCGCGCCCTCCAGCCGATTGAGCGCGTCCATCTCGGCGAAGGTGATGGGCGGGTTCGACAGCCACTTGCACGTGTCGCCCGTTCCGTCGCAGGCCTCGAAGGTGATCGGGTAGCGCTGCACATAGAACGTCGTCGGTCCCGTCGACTCGAGGTCCCGGGCAACGCTCTCGTTGATGCCATGCACCGCCGCCGAGATGACGACGACCACGAACACGCCAACGGCGATGCCAAGAATCGTCAGCCCCGCGCGCACCCGATTGGCGCGCAGCGACTCGAGCGCGATGCGAATGCCCTCGACCACCTGGCCGGCCCGCTGTGCAATCCAGGTCATCGTCACTCCTGACGCAGGGCGGCGATGGGGTCGAGCCGCGACGCGCGGCTCGCCGGATACACGCCACTAATGATCCCGACGCCGGCACCAAGCGCGACGCCAACCACAATCGACCACGGCGCCACCGTGGCCGGCAGCGGGCTCACCACCGAGATGAGCTTCGCGAGTCCAACCCCGAGCGCGATGCCGACCGCCGCGCCCACGGTGCTGAGCGTGGCGGCTTCCACGAGGAACTGGCTCAGAATGTCGGCGCGCCGCGCCCCCAGCGCCTTGCGGATGCCGATCTCCCGCGTGCGCTCGGCGACCGCCACGAGCATGATGTTCATGATCACGATGGCGCCGACCACAAGTCCGATGGCGGGGAGGGCGATGCCGGCGAGCACGAGGTAGCGCTTGAGTTTATTCCAGAACGCCAGCGCGCTCTCCGAGGTCTGCAGCGAGAAGTTGTCCGGCTGGCCCGGCCGCAGCTTGTGGCGTACGCGCATCACCTGGCGCACCCGCTCCTGCGCCTCGGTCATCTGCGCGGCGGTCGGCACCTGCACGATGACGGCGTCGACGATGGTCGGCACGCGGTTGAGCAGCCGATGCACCGGCGACGCCCACGGCGCGAACACCTGATTGTCGAACGACAGCCCAAACGCGCTCCCCTGCGTCTCGAGCACGCCGACGATCGTATAGGGGAGCCCGCCCATCTTCAGCTCGCGTCCGACCGGGCTGAGCCCCGGGAAGAGCCGCTTCACCACTTCGGGCCCGACGATGACCACCGGCGTCCCCATCGCCAGCTCCTGCGGCGTGAAGTCGCGCCCCTCGGCGATCACAAATTTGCGAATGGCAAAGAAGTCGCCGTCCACGGCGCTGACCTGCGCGTTGCGCGGGCCGCTCGAATAACGCGACGAGACCGGAAGGTTGTTGTCGCTGACGATCGCCCACTTGGTGCCGTCGGGGAGCGCCTCGATGACCGGCGCCACGTCGTCGCGATACAGCCGCGGCCGCCGACGGTACGACTCCCACACCGACGGATCCACATCGCCCATGTTGATGTTCGGGCGGTGCCGCAGCTCAAACGAATTGATGCCGATCAGCTTGCCGATGAGGTCCTGCTCCATGTACCGCCCCATCCCCTCCACGATCGACACCACGGCAATCAGGAACATCACGCCGATGCAGACGCCGAGCAGGGTGAAGAAGCTCTTCAGCTTCTGCGCGCGGATGGTGTTCAGCGCGAGGCGAATGGACTCGAAGAAAAGCATGGGCTCACTACGGGGCGGGGCAGTGCAGAGTTTCCTCCGCGGCCGTCATCGCAGAGGGGTACAACGCACGAGGCGGCCCCCCACGGGAGGCCGCCATCGTCCATCGAAATCCTAAATCGCAATCGGTAATCGCAATCCTGAGTCCAAATCTTGAATCATCCCTTCTTCGCTTCAATCAGGTGCGAGTTCTCCTGCACGAAATGCTCCCGCCGAGTGTCGCTCGACACCTGGCCGTCGTGCAGCGCCACCACGCGCCGGGCGTGGGCGGCGATGTCGGCTTCGTGCGTCACCATGATCACCGTCTGCCCCTGGTCGGCGAGCTGCTCGAAGACCTTCATGATCTCGAACGACGTCGTCGAGTCGAGGTTGCCGGTGGGCTCGTCGGCGAGCAGGATCGACGGGTTGTTCACCAGGGCGCGGGCAATGGCCACGCGCTGGCGCTGGCCGCCCGACAGCTCGTTGGGCTTGTGGTGCATGCGGCTGGTCAGCTGCACGCGATCGAGCGCGTGGGCCGCCGTCTCCTTGCGCTGCTTGGCCGACATGCCGGCGTACACCAGCGGCAGCTCCACGTTGTGGAGCGCCGTGGCGCGGGGGAGCAGGTTGAACGTCTGGAAGACGAACCCGATCTCCTTGTTGCGGATGCGCGCCAGTTCGTCGTCCTTCATCGCCGACACGAGCGATCCGTTGAGCCAGTACTCGCCCGCCGTCGGTGTGTCGAGGCAGCCCACGATGTTCATCAGCGTGGACTTGCCCGACCCCGAGGGGCCCATGATGGCGACATACTCGTTGCGGCGAATCGCGATGTCCACGCCGCGCAGCGCGCGGACGATCTCGCCGCCCATGTCGTACTCGCGCTTGATACCGCGCGTGACGATGACCCAGTCGCGGCTGGGGGTCACCCCCGCCTGCGAGGTGACCGCCTGACGTTCCGCCGTGGTGCTGAGCGGCGCTTCGACGTGCGTGCTGTCGCTCACGACTTCTTCTCCCCGGGCTTCTGCTCCGGTTGCTTGGCTTCCTTCACAATGGCGCCGTCCTTGAGTTCGCGGATGGCCTGGTACGTGCCGCCCACGATCCGGTCGCCGTCCTTGACCCCGGAAAGTACCTCAAAGAACTTCTCGCCCGCGATCCCTACCTTTACGGGCCGGAACGTCACTTTGTTAGCCCCGTCCACCACGAAGACCCCCTCCACGTCCTTCTTCCCCACCTGCTTGGCCGGGGCCTTGGAGTTGGGCACCGAGTCGGTGCTCTTGAGTTCCTCGTTCTCGCGGACCGTCAGCGCGATGATCGGGATCGCCAGCACCTGCGTGCGCGTGTCGGTGATCACCTTGGCCGTCGCCGAGAAGTCCTGCCGCGTGTCGGTGGGCGGATTGACGAGGCGGATCTTCACCTCATAGTCGATCGCCTGGTCGCCGGTCGTCGTCGTCGCGCCCTTCACCGAACTCTGCGAGATCTCGGCCACCTTCCCGATGAACGTGGTGTCCGGGAAGGCGTCGATCTGGATCACCGCCGAGTCGCCCAGCGAGATGCGCGACACGTCGGTCTCGTCGACCTTCACCTTGGTCTCGAGCACGCTCATGTCGGCGATGGTCATCAACGTCGCGGCGTCCTTGTTGAACGTCCCCTGCACGGCGGTCTCGCCATTCTCGACGTTCAGCCGCGTCACGCGTCCGGACATCGGGGCGTAGATGTTGGTGCGCGACAGCTGCCAGCGCGCATCCTTGAGTGTCGCCTCGCCCTGCTTCACGTCCTGCTGGGCGGCCTCGAGCAACGCCTGGTTGACCTCATAGGTCGTCTTGAGCTGCTCGATCTGCTCGTCGCTGATGAGCGTGGGGTTGGCCTTCCGGATGTCCGACGAGCGCTGGTAGTTCTTCTGCGCCTGCAGGAGGTTGGCATTGGCCTGCGCCAGCCGCGCGCGCGAGTTGGCCAGTGCGGCTTCGGCGCGCTGAACCTGGCTCTCAAACTGCTGCGGGTCGATCTGGAGCAGCAGCTGCCCCTTCTTGACCATGTCGCCCATCTTGACGTTCAGCGCCACGATCTTGCCGGTGATGTCGGCGGAGAGGTCCACCTTAGTGCGCGGGGTTACCTGGCCGCTGGCCGTGACCGACGCCACGAGGTCGCGCTTCTGCACCTTCTCCACGCGCACCTCAGTCCCCTTCTTCTTGGCCTTCTGCATCTGCAGGTAGCCGAGGCCGCCCACTGCCACCACGCCGACGCCGATAAGGATCCACTTGGTTTGCTTGGTCATGGTCTGTCTCTGTTAGCGGAGGGGACGGCCCACCGCGTTTTCCAGCGCGGCCCAGGCACGATGGTAGTCATAGATGGCGCCAATGCGATCGGTGGACGCCCGTTCATAATCGTTGCGGGCCTGCACCAGTTCCACAAAGCTGCTGGCGCCCACTCGGTAGCGCTCCTGCGCCAGCGTGAGCGCTTCCTGCGCGGCCGCCGCGTTCTGCTCCTGGAGCCCCACGGTGCGGTACGCCGCCTGCAGCGACGTCCACGCCGACGTCACGTCGGCGGTCAGCTGCAGTTCCTGCTTGCGCACGTCGTACCGCGCGTTGTCGCGGGCGATCTGCGCTTCCTGCAGCCGCTGCTCGCGTCCGAACCGGTCGAACAGCGGCAGGGACACGGTGAGCGACAGGTTGTAAGGGCTCGACGTGAAGTCGAACGGGAACGTCTTGTTGCCGTCGCGGATGCCCTGCGCCATGGCCGGCGTGAAGGTCATGGCGTTGCACCGGGCGCTGATGGAGCTGAGCCCGGCGCCGCGGCGAATGGAGTCGGTCGTGAAGCAGCTCGCCTGGCTTCCCAGCACCGAGTTCTGCGCCTGCGCCACGAGGTAATCGTCGTTCTTGTACTGCGTCGTGTAGCCGCCGAGCTGCGCGCCCAGCGACACGGTGGGCGTGTAGGCGCTCTTGGCCGACCGCACCCCCATCGTCGCCGCGTTCTGCCGCGACTGGTAGCCCTGCAGCGTCGGGTTGCTCTTGCGGGCGTTGGCGAGCAGTTCGCTCAGCTCAAACGTCGGCGCCGTCGCCGTTGTCATCGGCACCAACTGCACGGGGCCCGGACGGGCGACGCCTAGCTGCTGGAACAGCTTGAGCTGCTCCACCTCGGCCGTGTTGCGCGCCTTGAGCGCCGCCACCTGCTGCTGCCCGACTGCCACCTCGGCGCGCTTCACATCGAGCGTCGTGCCGGCGCCCACCCCGGCCTTGGCCTTCGCCAGCTCGAGATCGAGCTGCACCTTCTTGAGCAGGGAGTCCTGCAGCGCGGCGCTGGCCTCGGTCTGCAGGGCAGTCAGGAATTGCGTCACGACCGCCGCGCGCAGGGCCACGTCGGCCCCCGCCACGTCGGCTTCGGCGGCGTCCATGTTGGCGCGCGCGCGGCGCACCTCGGAGACCGTCGCCGCCGACATGCGGGCGTTGAAGTTCAGCCCCCAGTTGCTGGAGATGATGTCCGACGTCGCGCCGAACGCGACGCCGCCGAAGAACTCCTGCTTGCCCTGGCGGTAGCCGGTGCCGAACGAGGCATCGGCGCTCGGCATGAAGGCGCCGTACGCCGAGCGCAGGGCCAGGGCCGCGCGGGTGCGGCCGCTGAGCTGCTGCTGGTACACGGGGTTGTTCTTCTTGGCGATGCCCACGGCGTCGTCAAGCGTCAGCGTACTCGGCGCCGTCTGTGCGGAGGCAGTGAGGGCGACTGCGGAAACAACAAGGGCGGTCAGTAGTTGGCGCATATCCAGGGCATCCAATCGTTAGGTCCGAGGGGACATACGGCCCCCCGGCGGGCGGAGTTTCAAGACGCCACGACAAGGGAGGCGGTCCGCCAGCGGACCCCTCGTGACGGGTGAATCAGGCATGATGAACTAGCGAGCCGGGGCGCGCGGCGCGTCGTCGCGGACGGCCACGATCTGCTGGGCCGGAATCGCGACCTTGAGCAGACGCCCATTGGCGTCGACCCACACTTCACGCACCGAGCCTGCCGCGCTCTCTCGCACAATGAACCGCCGGGCCTCGATCGACTGCAGCGCGATGGAGACGCGGTCCGCTTCGCCGGCCTCGACGGTCAGCGACACCACCCTGCCGCGCGACGGCACGACCGCGCTGACCACGCCGGGTCCGCGCGCCACCACGAACTGCAGCGGGTGGAAGACGCCGTCCTCCACGATCAGCGTCCCGGGGGGGAGCATCAGTTCGCGCGCCGACTCGCCGGCGTTACGAATGGCACGCGCGCTGAAGCGCCGGCCGATCACTTCGGCGCGGAACGAGTTGGTCGCGCGGCCGTCGTCGGCTGTCTTCGACTGAAATCGCAGCGGCAGGCCGGTGGAGTCGGCGCTCAGGTCCATCGTCACGCGATGCGTGCCGGTCACCACCACGCCACGCGTCATGGTCTCGAACGCCCCCGAGGTGGTCGGGACATGCCGGATGGAAAAGTCCTCGCGCCCAATCCGGTCGCCCGCGCGGCTGATGGACAGACTGCCATCATCGGGGATGGTGGTCTGCCCGGCCAGTGGAACGGCCGTCAGTACGAAAGCGGCAAGACAGAAGAGGCGATTCATGGGCAACTATAATGATAGAGCCAATCGCATTACCCTGCATCTGTCCAATGGTGCCGTTCGTTCGCCCCCGTGCCGTCGGCGGGGTATTATCCTCGCGAGTGACTACGCCCCACCTGCCTGCTCCCGACCACGCCTCCACCCGGGCGCGCACCATGCCGCGCTGGGTTTGGATGCCATCGGCGGCCGCCATCGTCCTGATGGCCGCCGCGTGGATTCGTACGCTGCAGCCAGGCTGGCTCTGGGCGTGCGGGGCGGCGGTGTTGATCGCGATTCCAGCGTTGAGCGGCCGCCGCCGTCGCGGACGCGAACTGGCCTTCCTGGCCATGGCCGTCCTTCTCGTGGGCGAGGGCATCATCGCGCGCGCCGAGCGCGTGCGGCGCGAAGCCAACTGGCCGGAGTGGAGTCGGCGGGCCGCCGACCGCGCGACCGAGGACTTCGCGCGCCGCATCGAGACGACGGCCGCCGAACTGCGCGAGGCCGCCGACGCGGCGGCGGCCGGTACCTGGTCCGACAGCAGCGCCGGGCGATGGGATGCCATGGAGCGTCTGATTCGAGGACACCCCGAGCGGGCCGTGCTGCGCGCGCGCGACGGCCGCCCCGAGGCGTGGGCCGGCCGACTGCATCTCCCCGTCGATTCGCTTCCCGGCCCGCACGGTGTGATGGCCACGCCGTTCTATCTCTCGCTCTACGTGGCCGCGACGCGCGGCGACGTCTCGGTCATCGCCACGGCGCTGCTGCACGCCGAACCGCCTGCTGATCACCTCACCACTCCGCTCGACGCGCCAGCCACGCTGCCACTTGGCATCGCTGGCTACGTGTTCGGCCCCGCCGACATTCCGGGCGACTCTATTCGACGCGTCACGGTGGAAGGCGACGCCGTCCTCGCGGTGCGCGCCATTGTCGCCCCGCCGGCGGTGGTGGCGCTCGAAACCATGGAACGCTCGCGCCTGCGCAGCGCCGCGCTCCTGCTCGTGCTGGCGCTGCTCTTCATCGCCACCGCTTGGCGGCGCGAGCATCCGGTGCTGGTCCGCCTGCTGACCATCGCCACCGTGGCGGGGGCGGTCGCCATCCTGCCGCTCGGCGCGTACTCCAATTTCTCGCGCTGGTTCGACGCCGGACTGTACTACACCTCCACGCTGGGAGCGCTGTCGGCCAATGTCGCGGCGCTGGCGATGGTCGGCACACTGGCCCTGATGGCGCTCTTTGCCGCGCAGCGTCGACGCACGACCCTGCGGGCGCGCTGGATATGGGTCGGCCTGCTCGTCGTCGTGGCATCGGTCACGCCGTTCCTGCTGCGCGACCTCGCGCGCGGCATTCGCGTGCCGGCAAGCGGAACGTCGACGGACCTGTGGGTCGCGTGGCAGGTGTCGGTCTTCATGGTGGCATTCGCCCTGCTCCTGCTCGGCGTCACCGCCGGCCAGGCCGCACTTGGTGCGCGGCGCGGGCTGCCGGGCTGGCTGGCGCCGGTGATCGCCGGCGTGTCCGCGCTGATGGCGCCCGTGCTGCTCGATGCGCCCGCGCGGCTGCCGGGGTGGTATCCGGTGCTGTGGATCGCGGCCATCGGCGCGCTCGCGATCGCGCGTCGCGCCCGGCGCGCGGTAATGCGCACCGCATTCGTGGCCGCCTGCGGCGCCGTGACACTGGTCTGGTCGTCGTCCGTGCGTCAGCGCGTGCAGCTCGCCGAACGCGACGTGGCCGGACTTGGCGTTGCCGACCCCGACGCCGCGGCCCTGCTGCAGCGATTGGCGGTCGAGCTGGTGCAGCAGCCACCGCCGCCGAGCCGCGCCGGCCTGCTCGCGCGCTACGCGTCCACCGAACTGGGCGCGGCAGGCTTTCCCGCGGAACTCACGGCGTGGGACTCGCTCGGGCGCGCCGTCGCCGACCTGCGCGTCGCCATGGCGCCCGGCTCCACCACCGGCCTCGACGCGTTCGCCGCCGAGGCGCTCCGCCTCCGCCAGCCGGTGCTGCGGCAGACGACCGCCGCGCCCGTCTCACAGTTGGTGCTCGCCGTCCCGCACGCCGACGGCGGCGCGACGACCGTGGTGATCTCGCCGCGCACACGGCTCGTGCCTGCCGATCCGTTTATCGCCCTCCTCGGCCTCGGAGAAGTGCCCACCAGCGAGCCGCCGTACACGCTCCAGCTCGGCGACCATCGCGAGGTGACCACCGATGCCGAGCGCTGGACGCGCCGCGCCAATGAACTGCACGGCGACTGGGTCGTGCCGGTGGGCGATGCCGGCGCCGAGCGCGTCCACGCGCGTATCGACCTGCGCGGGCTCGAAGTGCTCGCCCCGCGCGGCGCGCTGCTTGTCTTGGCCGACCTGTTCCTCGTGGCGCTCATCTGGGGCCTGCTGTTCGTGGCCGAGGGTACGGGACAGCGTTGGCTCCGCCTGTGGGTCCGAGGCTGGCCGCGGTCGTATCGACTGCGGCTGTCGCTCGCGCTCTTTGCGTTCTTCGTGCTGCCGGCGGTCGGGTTTGCGGCGTGGAGCTATCGCCGACTGCAGTTGGACGATCAGCAGACGCGCGACTTGCTGGTTCGCGAGACGCTGAAGGTGGCGGCGTCGCCCGACAGCATGCAACTCAGCGAGGCGGCGGCGCGTTTCGACACGCCCCTTCTCCTGTATGCGGACGGCCTGCTCTTGGAGACGAGCGATCCGCTGTACGACGTGCTCGCGCCGGTGGGCCGGCTGCTGCCCCCTGACGTGGTGCGCGCCCTCGGCGACAACGACGATCTGCTGGCCGGCATGGATGAACGGGTTGGCAGTACGCGGGTGCGCTTTGGGTACCGCGCTGTGATCGACACCAGCGGGGCGCGCTACGTGCTGTCGGCGCCCGCGCGCAGTGACGAACTTGCGCTCGACCGCCGCCGGCGCGACGTGACCATGCTGGTGCTGGTCGTGACCGCGCTCGGCGCGCTGGCGGCATTTTGGCTGAGTGGCATCGCGGCGCGCACGTTTGCGCGCCCCATCGACACCCTGCGCCGCGGCGCGCTCGCCGTCGCCGGCGGCGTCCGCGAGCCGCTGCCGGGCGAGCGGCCGCCGGTGGAGTTCGAGCCGGTCTTCGACGCATTCCGCCGCATGGCCGCCGACCTCGGCGCCAGCCGCGACGCGCTCGAGGCCGCCGAACGCCGGCTGGCCGCGGTGCTGCGCGACGTCGCCAGCGGCGTGGTGGCCGTCGACGCCGAGGGGCGCATCTCGCTCATCAATCCGCGCGCGGTGGCGCTGCTCGCCGCCGGCGCGACACCCGGCGCGCCGGCAGACAGCGTGATGGACGCCCAGCTGGCCGACCGACTCAGCCGGTTCCTCGCGGGCAGCGCCGACGGCGAGGAGTTCGACATCGAACGGCCGGGCGGCGTGCAGCTGCACGTGCGCTTCACGCGTCTCCTGCGCGGCGCGCGCGGCGCGGTGATCACCCTCGACGACCTTAGCGAGTTGGCCCGCGCGCAGCGCGTGTTGGCGTGGGGCGAGATGGCGCGGCAAGTGGCCCACGAGATCAAGAACCCGCTCACGCCGATGCGCCTCGGCATGCAGCACCTGCGCCGCGCGCGCCGCGACGCACGCGTCGACTTTGACGAGGTGCTCGACGAGAACGTCGCGCGCATGCTGGCCGAGATCGACCGGCTCGACGAAATCGCGCGCGCGTTCAGCCGGTACGGGACGCTTCCCGAGGAACAGCCGCCGGCGGACGCGGTGGACGTCGCGGCCATTCTCACCGACGTGCTGCGGCTCGAGCAGATGGGCGCGGGGGGCGTGGAGTGGTTTGTGAACGGCGCCACGGCGTCGGTCATGGCCATGGCGCGCGAAACCGAACTGCGCGAGGTGCTGCTCAACGTGCTCGAGAACGCGCGGCACGCCGGCGCGAAGCACGTGCACGTCACGCTGGGCAAGGGTGAAGGGTCGGTGCGCATTGCCGTGCGCGACGACGGCCACGGAATCGCTGCCGACGTGCTGCCGCGCATCTTCGAGCCCCATTTCTCCACGCGCACCAGCGGCAGCGGACTCGGCCTCGCCATCAGTCGCCGCCTCATCGAAGGGTGGGGCGGGGCAATCGAGGTCGTCAGCGCCCCCGGAGAGGGGACGTCCGTGACCATTCGCCTAGTCGGCAAAGGCGCGGCCTGACACATTTGATGCTTCCATGAACGTCTTCTCCACCACCCCACCGCAAAAGCGCCTGAACGGGATACCGCCGCACCTTGATCGGTGGGAGCTGCCGCCCGGTTGGCGCTGGGGCGACGACGGCGTCTTCACCCCGCATCGGCACGCGATGCAGGTGATCGATGCCTTCGAGCGGCCGCTGGCGCTGGTGACGGCGCCGGATCCGCTGCACGAGAACTGGCTGTTCGCCGAAGCCAGGCAGCTCGCGCACCGCAACCATCCCAACATCCCCACGACGTACCACTACTGGCGTCGATACCGCGAGAGCCGTCGCGGCCCGGGCTATTTGCGGCGCTGGGTGGCTGGCGAAACGGTCGGCGCGCGTCTGCGCCGCATCGGCACCGAGACGGTGCCATACATGCTGCGCGTCCTGCGCGCCGCGGGCTCTGCGCTGGCGTACCTGCACGACGCGGGCGCCACGCACGGCGCGGTGTCGCCGGACAACATCTACACCACGCCGGCCGGGCGGCTGTATGTGCTCGGCTGGCAGTGGGCCGTGTCGCCCGATGAGGTGCCCGGTGGCCTGCGCCCCGACCCGCAGTGGGTGCCGATGCCGCACGAGCTTGCCACGGGGGCGTGGCAACCAACGCCGGCCAGCGACCAGTGGCAACTCGGCGCCGTCTGCTTTGCCATTCTCACCGGCGAACTCCCGCCGCGCGAGGAAGCGCCGCCCATTCGGTATGTGCGCCCCGAGGTGCCGGCCAGTGTTGCCGATCTCATCGACCGCGCCCTCGCCCCCGAACCGGGCGACCGCTTCTTCAACCTCGCGGCCATGCTGCGCCAGATCGAGCGCATCTCGGGCACGGGGTCGCCGCTACTCGTCGGGGTCGATCAGGCCTCCGGCGAGTACCGGGCCCTCTCCGAGGAAGACCGCCTGCGGTGGGCCACCGGCGACGACTACGAAGTCATCGCCCCGCTCGGCACGGGGCAGTTCGGATCCGTGTGGCGCGTGCGCGACCTCTCGCTCGAACGCGACGTGGCGCTCAAGATGCTCCACCCCGCCATCGCGCGTAACGAAGACGCTTTGGCGCGCTTCCGCCGCGAAGCGCGCCTCGCCGCGCAGCTCAAGCACCCGGCCATCGTCCCCATCTACTCGTGGGATTCCAAAGGCGACGTGTCGTGGTACATCATGGAGGTGCAGGAGGAGGGCTCGGTGGCCGATCTGGTCGCCCGCCAGGGACCGCGCTCGGTCGCCGAGATCGCATCGCAGGTCGACGCCATCCTCGACGGCCTCGGCCAGGCGCACGCCAACGGCATCATCCACCGCGACATCAAGCCCGAGAACGTGCTCATCGACCGCTACCGGCACTGGCGGCTCTCGGACTTCGGCATCGCCAACGCGCTCGGTGAGGACAAGATGGGCGCCTCGGGCACCCCGGCCTTCGCCGCGCCCGAGCAGCTGCTCGGCGAGGCGCAGGGCGTGCAGGCCGATCTGTTCGCCGTGGCCGGCGTCGTCGTCTTTGCGCTCACCGGCCGCCTGCCGTTTGGCGGCGGCGATGCGCGCATGATTCTCGCGCAGCAGCTCGCCGGTACGGTCGATCTCAGCGAGTTCCCGCCTGAACTCGCAAACTGGCTGCGCAAGGCGCTGTCGCCCGAGCCCGAACGCCGGTTCCGCGACGCGGCCACGATGCGGCGCGAGTGGCGCGACCTCACGCGCGAGCTGGCGCGGCAGGAACGGCGCGCCACCCGCTGGGTGCGGTGGTGGAAGGCGATACGGCGTGTCTTCCGTTGGCGGCGCTAAGCGGTTCCGCGCACCGTCTTCGTATTCACGAACGACCGCAATCCCTCACGCGCCAACTCGCGCCCAATGCCGCTGGCTTTCACGCCGCCAAACGGGAAGCGCGGATCGCTCGCCATCAGCGCATTGATGAACACCGATCCGGCCTCGATGCCATCGGCAAACCGGCTCGCCTCGGCGGCGTCGCGCGTCCAGACCGACGCGCCGAGCCCGAATGCGGTGTCGTTGGCGAGCGCGAGCGCCTCGTCCGCGTTTGCGGCGCGAAAGAGCGGCGCCACCGGACCGAACACTTCTTCTCGCGCGGCAGCCGAGTCGCGCGGCACGTCCATGAGCACGGTGGGCGGGTAGAAGAGTCCCGGCCCGTCGGGCGCTGAACCGCCGCACACCACGCGCGCCCCGGCGGCCACCGTCCGCTGCACCTGATCGGCCACTTCGTCGCGAATGCTCACCGTGGCCAGCGGGCCGATGTCCGTCGTGTCGAGCAGAGGATCGCCCATGGTCATCGCCCGCATCGCGGCCGTGAACTGCGCAACGAACGCGTCGTAGACCGCCGTGTGCACGATGAACCGCTTGGCGGCTATGCACGACTGGCCGTTATTGATGCAGCGGGCCTGAGCCGCCGTCTTGGCCGCGGCGGCGATGTCGGCGCTGGCGAGCACGACAAACGGATCGCTTCCTCCCAACTCCAGCACGAACGGCTTCACGGCACGGCCGGCGCGGGCGCCAACATCGCGTCCGGCCGCCTCCGAGCCGGTGAGCGTCACCGCGGCGATGCGCGGGTCGTCGATGAGCGCGCCGGCGCGCGCGCCGCTGATCAGCAGCGTGGTGAACGCACCGTCGCGCGCCCCGGCGACCACGAACAACCGCTCGATGGCCAGCGCGCACTGCGGCACGTTGGAGGCATGCTTGAGCATCACCACGTTGCCGGCGGCGAGCGCCGGCGCCGCCGCGCGAATGGCCTGCCAGTAGGGGAAGTTCCACGGCATGATCGCCAACAGCACGCCGAGCGGCAGGTAGTGCACGGCCCCATCGTCGCGGCCGTCGCGCACCACGCGCTCGGGCGCCAGGTAACCGGGCGCCTGGTCGGCATAGAAGCGGCAGGCCACCGCGCACTTCGCCACTTCCTGTCGCGCGGCAACAATCGGCTTGCCCATCTCGAGCGTGGCGAGCCGCGCGAGCGGCTCGTTCTCGGCGTCGAGCAAATCGGCCATGCGGCGCAGCATCGCGGTGCGCGCATCAAGCGGGGTGGCACGCCACGTGGCGGCCGCGGCGGCGGCCCGGGCGACGAGGCGTTCCACCTCGGTGCTGCTATGGTCGGCAATCACGGCGAGCGACTTGCCGGTGGCGGGATTCACGCTGGACTGTGGCATATGGCCACGATGCACGAGTGGCGCGCCGCCCGCTAGGGTTGTGCAACGCGGCCGCCGTTTGAGCGATGGCGCGGTCCGATTACCTTCCAGCGTCCCTCACCCCGCCGTCATGCCGCCTCGTTCAGCGCCCGCCATCGCCCCGTTCAAGATCCGCCGCTCCGCCATTTCCGGGCGCGGCGCGTTTGCCACCCGCGACATCAAGAAGGGGGAGCGGCTCATCGAGTACCTCGGCGAGCGCATCACCCACAAGGTGGCCGACGCACGGTACGATGACGAGCGAATGTCGCGTCACCACACGTTCTTGTTCGCCGTCTCGCGGCAGACGGTGATCGACGCGTCGGTCGGCGGCAACGACGCGCGGTTCATCAACCACTCGTGCGACCCCAACTGCGAAGCGCTCATCCAGGGGAGCCGCGTCTTCATCGACGCGATTCGGCCGATCGCCAAGGGCGACGAGCTCTTCTACGACTACGGCTACGAGCGCGACGGCACGGAGACCGCCGAGGATGAGGCGCGCTATGTCTGCCACTGCGGTACGAAGAAATGCCGCGGCACGATCCTCGCGCCCAAGAAGCCCAAGCGCCCGCGCCCGCATCACGCGGTCGCGCGGCACACCAAGAAGCACCGCGACTGACGCGCCGCGCGCGCGCGTCAGCCCCCGCGCCTAGGCGACCGGCTGCGTCTCGTCGAGCCGGCTGATATCGAGCGACATCACCCCCGCCTCGTCGGGCGGGTTGAAGATGTTGGTGAACTTCGCTTGCCACGTGAGGTCGTCGGGCTTGTACGACGTGCGCGCGTGCACCGTCGTGGCGAACGTGTCATCCGTACCGGTGAGCAGCAGCAGGACCTCGGCGTCCTTTTCGTGAAGCGCCGCGTGGTCGAGCCCCCACAGCGGGCTGGCCGGCGTGATCGGGTGCACGATCGTCCAGGCCAGCGGGAAGAACGTCACCTCGGCGCGATCGAGCGTCAGCGCGCGGAAGCGCCGCACCGGCACGGCCGCTGTGGCGTCGATGTACGACAGGGACAGCGACGCCTTGAGTTCGATGAGTTCGTTCTTGCGCCTGTTCGCCATGCGGATCATCAGCGCCTGACCGTCGCGAAACGGGGCGATGACGGCGCGCCGGCTGAACGTGATGGCCGCGGTGGGGCGAGCGAACCGCGCAAAGAACAGCCCGGTGATTAGCGCCTGCGCCAGCACGCCTACCAGCGCCTCGAACGTCATGATGAGGTGGGCGGGCATGCCAACCGGCGTGATGTTGCCGTAGCCGATGGTGGCAAACGTCTCGACCGAAAAGAAAAAGGCGCGCGCAAACACCCCGCCCATCGCCGCGAACCCCGGACCGCTGATCGCGCCGTCCCCGCACAGCGAGAACAGCGCGGCAAACAATACATTGATACCAAAGTAAATGGTCACCACCCAGCCGAGGAACGCGGGCCAGCGCGCCGTCAGCGCGGTGTGGTACAGGCTGACGGCTTCGGCCCACGGCAGGCCGACGCGCCGCACGTTGAATGATCCATCGGCGTTGAGCAGCCGTTTGCGGCTGGCCGTCGAGACCACGGCGCCGAAGCCGAGGTCTCCCTTCTCCTCCGGCCCCCGGGGGGTGGGAATGGCGGCGAAGTTCATGGTTTCCATGGGGAGCTAAGTTATGTCGGCACCGGCCGCACCGCCTGCGCCCCGGTTCCGCTCTTAGATTTTGCCACATGACGCCATCCCTGCCCGCCGCCGCCGCCCTGGTCGGCGCCCTTCTGTCGCCACCGGTGGACCCCGCGACCGTCTACAACGGCCGGCTCCGCCAGGTGGCCGTCACGCCGCCCCGCGTCGAGGCCAGCGTGAACGTGGACGGCGTGCTCGACGAGCCGGTCTGGACGCGCGCCGCCCTGCTCACCGGCTTTTCGCAGTTCGCGCCCAAGGACGGCATTCCGGCCGCCGACAGCACCGAGGTGCTGGTCTGGTATTCGCCCACCGCCATCCACTTTGGCATTCGCGCCTACGAGCCGCACGGCGCGGTGCGCGCCACGCTGTCGGAACGCGACAAGATCGAGAACGACGACTACGTGCAGCTGCTGCTCGGCACGTACAACGACGGGCGGCAGGCGACGGTGGTGATGGTGAATCCGCTGGGCGTACAGGCCGATGGCGTGCTCAAGGAGACAGGGCAGACGTCCACCGCGAGCTTCATGGGCTCAGTGGAGTCGCGTGAGAGCGCCAATCTCAGCCCCGACTTTGTCTTCGAGTCCAAGGGGCGCCTCACTCCGTGGGGCTACGAGGTGGAGGTTCGCATTCCCTTCAAGTCGCTGCGCTACCAGTCGGCGGCATCGCAGACGTGGGGGCTGAATGTCACGCGCAGCGTGCAGCACTCGGGCTACGAGGACAGCTGGGTACCGGCGCAGCGCGCCAACACTTCGTTCCTTGCGCAGTCGGGTACGATCACCGGCCTCACCGGCCTGCGCCGCGGCCTCGTGCTCGACCTCACCCCCGAGGTAACCGACCGCGCCGACGGCCTCGCCGCCGCCGACGGCAAGTGGCGGTACACCACGCGATCCCCCGACGTCGGCGCCAACATCCGCTGGGGGCTGACTAACAACCTCACACTCAACGCCACGGTCAATCCCGACTTCTCGCAGGTCGAGGCCGACGCCGGGCAGTTCTCGTTTGACCCCCGGCAGGCGCTGTCGTTCGCCGAGAAGCGGCCGTTCTTTCTCGACGGCATCGAGCAGTTCGCGACGCCCAACAACCTGTTCTACACGCGGCGCATGGTGCAGCCAATCGCCGCCGCGAAGGTGGCGGGCAAGGTCGGCGCCACGAACATCGGCTTCCTGACCGCCATCGACGATCGCGCGGCCAGCACCACGGGGCGCGACCGCCCGCTCTTCAACGTCCTGCGCGTCGTACGCGACCTCGGCGCGCAGGGGCGCGTGGGAATGCTGTACACCGACCGCGTGGACGGCGCCAACAGCAACCGCGTGCTCAACGCCGAGGCGCGCCGGGTGCGCGGCCGCATCTACACCGGCACGGTCCAGTTGGCCGGTTCGCAGACGACGCGGGCCGGACGCACTTTCAGCGGGCCGCTGTGGGACGTGCGCCTCGCGCGGAACGGACGGGCATTCGGCGTCTCGACCGTCCTCAACGGCATCGATCCCGACTTCCGCACCGAGACGGGCTTCATCTCACGCGGCGGACAGGTGCACGCGCTCATCGCGCCGCGGTACACGATCTTCATGCCGCAGGGCTCGCGCATCGAGAGTCTCACCCCCAACATCGCCATCGACGGGCTCTGGTTCTACGACCGGTTCTTCGAGCGCGGCGACGCGCGCGACAAGAAGCTGCACTTCAACCTCGACGCCAACCTGCGCGGCGGCTGGAACGGCACGCTGGCCTTCCTCGTCGAGACCTTCGGCTACGATCCGGGCTACTACGGCGCGCTCTATCGCATTGCCGCCCCGCGGCCGGGCGGCGGCACCGACACGCTGCTGTTCACCGGCACGCCGCGCCTCCCCAACCGCGACTACGTGATCCGCGTGGCGTCGCCGCAGTTCAAGTGGTTCTCGGCGAACGCGCTGTTCCTGTGGGGGCAGGACGAGAACTTCTACGAGTGGGCGTCGGCCAACATCGTCTACCTGTCGGCGGAGCTGAACCTGCGCGCCTCGGAGCAGCTCCGGCTCGGTGCCACGTACCAGCTGCAGGAGTACGACCGCCTGCACGGCGGAGGCACCGTGGGGTTGCTGCGCAATCCGCGCGTCAAGTTGGAGTACCAGGCCACGCGCGCCATCTCCGCGCGCATCATCGGCGAGTACTTCAGTGAGTCGGTGCTCGACCTCCGCGACGAGGGGCGCACCGGGTATCCGCTCCTACGGCGCAGCGGCACCGGCTGGGCGCCGGCGCTCGGGTACCGCGACAACTCGTTCCGCGCCGACTGGCTGGTGATGTACCAACCGCAGCCGGGCACGGTATTCTATGTAGGGTACGGCGCGCGCATGACCGAGCCCGAGCCGATGAAGTTCGAGCACCTCGTGCGCCGCGACGATGCCTTCTTTGTGAAGGCCAGCTATCTCTTTCGCCGGTGATCCCGATGTCCTTCGAACAGCTTGAGACCCCGGTGCCGCTCGTCGACGTCGACGTGATGGCGCGCAATCTCGACACGATGCAGGCGTACGCCGATCAGCACCAGCTGCAGCTGCGCCCGCATACCAAGACCCACAAGTCGGTGCACGTTGGGCGCGAGCAGATGCGCCGCGGGGCCGCCGGACTCACCTGCGCCACGCCGCACGAGGCCACGGTGATGCAGCAGGCGAGCGATGACTTGCTCGTCGCCTATCCTCTGGTTGGGCACGCCAAGCTCGACCGCCTGTTCAGCGTGCGCGACGACGTCGCCCTGCGCGTTCAGCTCGACAACGCCGAGGCCATCGACCAGCTCTACGCCGCCGCCGTGCGGCACGACCGCGCGGTAGCGGTCACCGTGGAGTTCGACGCCGGCATGCACCGCGTCGGGGTGCCGTCGCTCGACGACGCCATCGCGCTGGCGCACATGGTGCGGGCCAATCCTCCGCTCGAGTTCTCGGGCATCGCATTCTACCCGGGCCACATTCGCGAGCCGGTCACGTCGCAGGACGCGTCGCTCGAGCGACTGCGCCACAAGGTGTCCGAGGCGGTGCAGGCCTTTACCGAGGCCGGTCTGCCGCCGGCCATCGTGAGCGGCGGTTCGACGCCCACGATGTGGCGCTCACACGAGATCACCGGCATCACCGAGATCCGCCCCGGCACGTATGTGTACAACGACCGCACCACGGCCGAGATCGGTGCGTGCAAGTGGGATGACTGCGCGTTCACCGTGCTGGCGACCGTGGTGAGCACCAGCGTAAAGGGGCAGGCCGTCATCGACGCCGGCACCAAGTCACTTGGCCGCGAGCCCATCCGCGGCGCGTCCGGGGAAGGGTGGGGGGCGCTGCTCGATCGCCCCGAGGTCATCGTGGCGCGCATGAGCGAGGAGCACGGCATGCTCGATCTCACCGCCACCGACTGGCGCCCGCGCGTTGGCGAACTGGTGCGCGTAGTTCCCAACCACGTGTGCATTGTCACGCACCTCAACGACGTCATCTTCGGCGTGTTCCATCCGTGTGCATCCGTGGTGTTCAGCCGTTCCGCGGACCCTCGAGTAGTCTGATTACCACGGATGCACACGCAAACGCACGGATGAACACGGATCTGTCTTTGGGGACTCCCCCGAGCACGATCCGTGAAATCCGTGTTCCATCCGTGTGCATCCGTGGTGTTCAGCCGTTCCGCGGACCCTCGAGTAGTCTGATTACCACGGATGCACACGGAAACGCACGGATGAACACGGATCTGTCTTTGGGGACCCCCCCGAGCACGATCCGTGAAATCCGTGTCCCATCCGTGTGCATCCGTGGTATCCAGCCGTTCCGCGGATCCTCGAGTGGCCTGCCTACCACGGATGCACACGGAAACGCACGGATGAACACGGATCTGACTTTGGGGACCCCCCAAGCACGATCCGTGAAATCCGTGTCCCAGCCGTGTGCATCCGTGGTATTCGGGATCACGAGCGACAGGGGACTCCCCCCGGATGTGGCGACGGGTGACCAACCCTCGGTCACCCGCCGCTAGTAGAATCAGCCTTCTGCCATCCGCCTTCTGCCATCCGCCATCACTGTCCTATCACGGAACCCTGCCCGTCGTATACGGCGCCCCCGCCTTCTCCAGCGCCGCCTCGATCTTCGGAATCGTCTCCTGCACCAGCGTGCGCAGCGCCGCGCGCTGTGGCTCGAACGCAGCCTCCGCGATCGCGAGGTCACGCATCATCGTCGCCGTCGGCGCGCCGAGGTGGCGCCCCATGTCGCCCGGGATGCTCCCCACGCGCTCGCTGACTGACGGCGGCGTCCCTTCGTTGCGGCCCCGCAAGATGTTATCGCCGCTCAGCGCCTCGCTGATCGCCCGCAGCGACTTGATGGCCGCGCGCACGTCGCCCTGCACGGCCACCGGAACCGTTGGCGTCTGGTCGGCCGCCCGCTTCATCGCGTCGAGCCGCGTCTGCGTCGCCGTGGCCAATTCCACCGCGCCCGTCACCTGCCGCTGCACCGACTGCTGACGCGTCATGAACTTGGCGCGCTCCGCATGCTCGGCCATCGTCACCGTGCCCGTCGGATCGTTGCGCACCGTGATCGACTGCTTCTCGCCAATCGGCGTGATCTTGCCGTCCACGCGCGTGGCCACCGTCACGCTGTAGGTGCCGGGCACCACGTATGGGCCGCTCGGGCCAAAGCCGCCGCCCCCACCTTCACCTGCCTCGCCGCCGGCCGGCCGGCCGCCTCGCCCCAGCGTGACCGCGGCAAAGCGCAGGTCCCACGCCACGCGCTGGAAGCCCTTGCCCACCGGACCATTGAGCGTGCGGATCGCGGCGCCCGTGGAGTCGTAAATCGTCACGATCACCGTCGGCGCCTCGGCTAGCGCCTCGGCCTTCAACGCGTCATTCGACGGGTAGCTGATCGGCTTGCCGGCCTTCTCCGCGGCCTTCTCGGCCTCAACGCGCTTCGCCTGCGCCGTCTTCAGCGCGGCCGGGAGGTAATAGGTAATCACCGCGCCGTACGGCGGGTTGTCGGCCGTGTAGAAGTTCTCGCCCTGGAAACTCTTGCCCCGTCCGCCGTAGCTCTGCGTCGTCATGTACAGCCACGTCGGACGCACCGGCTCGACGCCCGCCGTCTTCAGCGACGCCGCGGTCGCACGGCGCAGCGGCGTGTAATCATCGAGCACGTAAAAGCCGCGCCCGAACGTCGCGATCACCAGGTCGTTCTCGCGTTTCTGGATCACGAGGTCGCGCACCGCGATCGTCGGCAGGCCCGGGATCTTGAACCAGTGCTTGCCGCCGTCCTTGCTCGCCCACGCGCCAAACTCGGTGCCGGCGAACAGCAGGTTCGCGTCCACGGGGTCCTCGGCGAACGCATACACCGATCCGCGCGCCGGCAGGTCGCCGGCCACCGAGGTCCAGGTGCGTCCCAGGTCCGTGCTCTTCAGCAGGTACGGCTTGTAGTCGCCGTTCTGGTGGTTCTCCACCGCCACGTACACGTGCCGGATATCAAAGTTCGAGGCCTTGATGCGCGCGACGTACGCGTCCTTCGGCACGCCGGGCAGGGAATCGACTCGGCGCCAGTTCTTGCCGTTGTCCTCGCTCACCTGCACGAGGCCGTCGTCGGTGCCCACGTACAGCACGCCCATCTGGGCGGGCGATTCGGAGATGGCGCTGATGTTCCCGTACAGCGCCGTGCTCTGGTTCTTCGCCACGGCGTCCGGTCCCCAGATCTTTCCCATCACCGGCTGTGCGTTGCGGTCGATCTGCCGCGACAGGTCGCCCGAAATCGCCGTCCATGTGTTGCCGCGGTCTTCGCTGCGGTACAGCCGCTGGGACGCCGTGTACAGCCGCGTGTGACTGAACGGTGAGATGAGGATCGGGGTATCCCAGTTCCAGCGCGCCGGCGCTTCGCCCGGCTCCGTGCTCGGCTGGATGCCCACGCGCTGTCCCGTGCGGCGGTCCACGCGCACCATCGAGCCGTGCTGCGCCTCGGCGTAGATCGTGTTCGGATCTTCTGGGTCGATGCGCGACACAAAGCCGTCACCGCCCTGCGTCACGACCCAGTCCTGGTTCAGGATGCCGTGGTCCGAGCGCGTGCGCGACGGGCCGTGCAGCGAATAGTTGTCCTGTGTGCCGCCGGCAATGTTGTAGAACGGCAGCTCGTAATCGACGTCCACGTCGTAGAACTGCGTGATCGGCAGGTTCTCGTAGAATGCCCACGTGCCGCCGCGGTCCCAGCTGCGGTACAGCCCGCCGTCGTTGCCAAGCAGCAGGTGGTCGGTGTTCCGCGGGTCCACCCACAAAATGTGATTGTCCACGTGCATGCTGCGCTGGCCCAGCGCGCGCAGCGTGCGGCCTCCGTCATCCGAGACCTGCTGCATGACGTCGGGCACGTAGATGCGGTCCACATCCACCGGGTCGGCCCAGATCTGGCCGTAATACATCGAGCCCTGGTTGTAGTCGCTGCGCTTCTCCCACGTCACGCCGTTGTCGCTGGAGCGGTAGATGCCACCCTTGCGGTTGGCGGCCTCGACGTTGGCGTACACGATGTTCGGATTCATCGGCGACATCGCGATGCCAATGCGCCCCAGCTCCTCGCTCGGCAGGCCGGTGTTCACCTTGGTCCACGTCTTGCCGCCGTCGGTGCTGCGATGGATGGCGCTCTCCGGGCCGCCGTTGATCAGCGTGAAGAAGTGGCGCCGCCGCTGGTACGAGGTGGCGATCACGACCTTCGGGTTGCGCGGATCCACCGCGACGTCGCTCACGCCCGTGTGCTCGCTGATCTTCAGCACCTGCTCCCACGTCTTGCCGCCGTCGGTCGTCTTGTAGAGCCCGCGGTCGCCGCCGGCGTTCCACAGCGGCCCCTGCGCGGCCACGTACACGATGTCGCTGTTGGTCGGGTCAACGACAATCTTGCCGATGTGCTCCGACTGCTTGAGCCCCATGTTCTTCCACGAGCGGCCGTTGTCCTCCGACTTGTATACGCCGTCGCCGTACGCCACGGAGCGCTGCGAGTTGTTCTCACCGGTTCCGACCCAGACAATGTTCGGGTTGCGCGGGTCGATCGTGATCCAGCCAATCGAGTACGCCCCTTCCTTGTCCATGATCGGCTGCCACGTGGCGCCGCCGTTCACCGACTTCCACAGGTTGCCCGACGACGCGCCCACATAGATGATGGCCGGGTTGGTGGGGTGCACGGCAAGCGCTCCAATGCGCCCCGAGGTCATGGCCGGGCCAATGTTGCGGGCTCGCAGGCCGCCGAACGCCTCGGTGGTGAACGGCGAGCGCGGCGTGGTATCGGCGGCCGGCTTGGCCGGCGTGCCGGCCCGTTGGGCA
This sequence comes from Gemmatimonadota bacterium, assembly GCA_016182795.1. Taxonomy (GTDB): domain Bacteria; phylum Gemmatimonadota; class Gemmatimonadetes; order Gemmatimonadales; family Gemmatimonadaceae; genus PNKL01. The sequence continues at coordinate 264,017 of JACPFW010000015.1, read as the reverse complement.
AGCACACCGAGGGGCGCCACCAGCAGGGCGAGGCGCAGGGACGAGAGGAATTGACGCGTCATAAAAAGGCCCGAGAGATGAACGAGGGTCGCGGGGGCGGTTCGCAGAACAGGCAGGAAAGTCGCGCATTGACCGCCATCCTGCCAGCGCACCGCCCGCCACGCCCGCTCCCATCCGACGCGCTCGGCCGCTGCGGCGAGTTACCTGCGCGCGCGGGGCACGGCGGCCCCAATGGCGGCAATCAGGTCGCCGACCGTTCGGTGCGCCTCCACCGGGTGCCGCAGGCGCACGCGCCCGCGCAGGCGATACCGGTTGCGGCGCCCGTCACGCTTCACGGCGATCGCCCCGGCCTCCTCCAACTCGGCGAGCACCGATCCCACCGCGCGCTCGGTAATGCCCACCCGCTCGGCGAGGTCGCGGCGCCGCAGCGTCGGGTCGCCCGCCAGGCAGAGCAGGATGTGGGCGTGGTTGGTGAGGAAGGTCCAGTGTGGGGTCATCGGCGCGCGGATTGACGAAGGAAAATACAGGAAATATGTTTCCGGTATCAGGAATCAGCATTCGCTCTTCCGCTGTCAAGATCGCGCGCGCCGGGGTTGGCCGCAACACCCGCCGCCGGCCTTCCCGCGGTCCGCATCCCGTCTCCGCCCCCCATGCAAGAATCCTACGACAACGCCCTCCTCGGACGGCCGGACGCCGAACCGCCGGCTCTCGCCCCGCGACTCGGCATCGTCGGCGGCGGCCAGCTCGCCCGCATGACGGCCATGGCCGCCCTCCGACTCGGCTGCGATGTCGTGATCCTCGAGCGCAACCGGCTGAGCCCCGCCGCCACCCTCGCCACCCACGCGCTGGTCGGCGATTGGAACGATCCGGCCGTCCTCGCCCAGCTCGCCGCGCGCACCGACGTCATCACCCTCGAAAACGAGTTCGTCGACGCCGAGGCGCTGCGCAGCCTCGAGGCTGCCGGCCGCGTCGTGCTCCCCGGGTCGGTTACGGTGTCGCGCGCCCAGGACAAATACCAGCAGAAGGCCCTGCTCGAGGCCGCCGGTCTCCCCGTCGTGCCGTACGCACGCGTCGACTCGCTCCATCAGCTCCGCACAGCGGTCCAACGGCTCGGACTGCCGCTCGTGCTCAAGGCGCGGCGCGACGCCTACGACGGTCGCGGCAACGCCACCGTGCGCACCGTCGACGAAGCCGAGTCGGCCTTTCACGCACTCGGCGCGGGTGGCGCCCGCGCGCTGTACGCCGAGGCGTGGTGCGAATTCTCACTGGAACTGGCGACCATTGTCGTGCGTGCGCGGACCGGCGAAACGGTCACTTATCCGGTGGTCGAGACGGAACAGCGGAATCACGTCTGCAACGTGGTGCGCGCCCCGGCGCGGGTGACGCCCGAGATTGCGGCGCGCGTCAGCGAGGTGGCGCGCCGCGCCGCCGACGCGGCCGGCATGGTGGGGGCCATGGGCGTGGAGTGCTTCCTCACCGCCAGTGGCGAGGTCGTTATCAACGAACTCGCGCCGCGCGTGCACAACTCCGGCCACTACACCATTGAAGCCTGCGCCTGCTCGCAGTTCGAGAACCACGTGCGCGCGGTGCTCGGCTTGCCGCTTGGCTCTACGCGTATGGTCGCGCCGGCGGCGGTGATGGTGAACCTGCTTGGTACGCGGCAGACGACGGCGCGGCCGATGGGGCTGGAGCGGGCCCTCGCCGTGGAGGGCGCCAACGTGCACCTGTATGGCAAGCTGATGAGCGGCGCCGGACGCAAGCTCGGGCACGTGACCGCGCTTGGCGACACCGTGGAGCAGGCCGAATCGGCGGCGTCGCAGTGCGCGGCCGCCATTTCATTTGGGGAGGCAGCATGAGTCGCACCGTACAGTCCGCGCCGGTCGCCATCGTGATGGGGAGCGATTCCGACTGGCCCACGCTTGAGTCCGCGCACAAGGCGTGCGAGCGGTTCGGCGTCGCCACCGAAGTCCGCGTCCTCTCTGCGCATCGCACGCCCCTCGATATGGTGCGCTTCGCCCGCGCCGCCGCCCCGCGCGGCACGCGGGTGATCATTGCCGGCGCCGGCGGCGCCGCGCATCTCCCAGGGATGCTTGCCAGTCTCACGCCGCTCCCCGTGATCGGCGTGCCCGTGGAGTCCAAGGCGCTCAAGGGGCTCGACTCGCTGCTTTCCATTGTGCAGATGCCGTCTGGCATCCCGGTGGCGACGGTCGCGATCGGCGGCGGCTGGAACGCCGGCGTGCTGGCCGTGCAGGTGCTGGCCGCCTCCGACGATCGCCTGCGCGGTCGCGTCGCCGAGTACCGGCGCGAGCTGGAGCGTGAGTCGCGGGCCAAGAACCGCCGGCTCCAGCGGTCCACCGGCTGAGTCCACACGTGCAAAGGGGCGGCCAACTCGGCCGCCCCTCGCACGTGCTGTGATGTGCGTTACCGGTGCTCGTCATCCCCGAAGAACGAGAAGCCGGCGCTCTCGCCGCCGCTCACACGCTCGACCTTCAGCACCTGCTTGTAGCTCTTGTCGCCGATCTTCAGCGTGATGAGGTACGAGCCCGTGCTCGCTTCGCTGCCGCCGACGCCGAATCCGCCGAAGCCGCGTCCCGCGGGGGCCGGCATCTTGAGGCCGATGATGTCGAAGACCCTGCGCACGTTCTCCGGCTCCGGACCGCGCTGCACGCCGCCACCGGCGGTCGCATCAGCCACGAGCCCGTTGCGCGCCACCGACCCTTCACCCGGCCGCGCGCAGAACGCGTCCCACTGCGAGAGCGGACGTTCGCATCCAATGCCCGTGCGTCCAGCCTGACCGCCGCGACCGCCGAAACCACCAGCCGGCGGATTCAACAACTGCTTGACACGCGCCAATGCGGTGCTGTCGTAGCCCGCTTTCGTAAGCGAATCGAGCACCATCGGCGCGCGCGTCGCCTTGATCACCGAGTCGCGCTTTTCCGACGGCGACAGCGACGCGGCCACCGCGGCCGGCGCGCGTCCGCGGAAGTTCCACGTCACGGCGTGCACTCCGGGGCCGCCGGCCCCCGCGAGGTTGGCCAGCGTATCGCCGCCCACCGTCGTGATGATGATGCGCGGCGAACCGCCGCCCGCGCCCACGCGATACCAGATGTCCGCGCCGTAGGCCGGGCTCGGCACCTGGAAGAACGCCTGCGCATTGCCATTGCCGCTCGCCATCAGCGTCGGTCCTTCGCCCCACTGGTACGCGGTGTGCGGCGCAAACAGGTACGCGTCGGCGGCGAGCACCGTCGGCGTCATCTGCTGCAGGGGCGTGATGTCCGCCACCCAAATGCCGCGCCCGTGCGTGGAAGCGATGAGCTCATGGTCGCGCGGATGAATCTTGAGGTCGTAGATCGGCACCGTCGGCATGCCGCTCATGAACCGCGACCACGTGGCGCCCTTGTCGATCGACGCGTACACCGCCACCGACGAGCCAACGAACAGCAGGTTGGCGTTGGTCGGATCTTCGCGCACGACATGCAGGTAGTCGCCCGGCATGTCCTTGGGCAGGTTGTTCACGATCGAGCGGAACGTCTTGCCGCCGTCATTCGTGGCGTACAGGTACGGCGTGAAATCGTTGTAGCGGTGATTGTCGAATGCCACGTAGAACGTCAGCGAATCGAAGTGCGACGGCTCGATGCGCGCCACGTACAGTTCGCCCGGCAGGCCGGGGAAGCGCGACGTGAGGTTCTCCCACGAGGCGCCGTCGTTGGGCGACTTCCACACATTGCCGTCGTCTGTGCCCGCAAACAGCAGGCCGGGCTTCATGTACGACTCGGCGAGCGCCACGATCGTGCCGTACGTCTCCGCTCCGGTGGCGTCGAGCGTGATGCCGCCCGTCAGGTTCATCGACGTGTCGATCTTCGCCGCCAGCTTCTTGGACAGATCAGGCGAGATGAGATACAGGTCGTCGCCCTGCTTGGTGCTCTTCAGCACGCGGTTGCCGCCAAAGTAGAACGTCTGGGCGTTGTGCGGCGACAGGAAGAACGGCGAGTTCCAGTTGAAGCGCAGGGCGAGGTCCACCGAATCCTGCTTCTGCTTCGCCTTCAGCGCGTCGAGCGCCTTGGCCATCTCCTTGGTGACCGGCTTGCTCAGGTCGCCGCGCACGATGGCAATGGAATCTTCCCAGCGCTTGTACTGCTCCTGCCACGACGGCTTGCGCATCGAGGCGCGCTCGCCGGTGCGCACGTTCACGCGCGACACGTTGCCGCCCTGCGACTCGCCGAACTTGATGTCCGGGTTGGTCGGGTCCTGGTCGGTGTAGAAGCCGTCGCCGCCGGCGATCGTGTACCAGTAGGCGTTGTTCACGCCGCCAGCCTTGCGCCGGCTCGGGCCGCACCACGTGCCGTTGTCCTGGGCGCCGGCGCAGACGTTGTACGGGACCGACATGTCGTAGCTGACTTCGTAGAACTGCGCGACGGGGACGTTCATCCCCTGCACAAAGTTGCCGCCCTTGTCGAACGTGATGGCCACGCCGCCGTCATTGGCCAGCGCCCACCGCTCGGGGTCGTTGGGATCGATCCACAGGCCGTGGTCGTCCACGTGCACGCTCTGTGCGGCCACGCGTGACGTCTTGCCGCCGTCGTCCGACACCTGCAGCTGTGTCGACGAGAAATAGACGCGGTCGGGGTTCTTGGGATCGACGCGCACCTGCGAGTAGTAGAACGGACGCACGTTGGCGTTGTTCGTCTTCACCCACGTCTTGCCGGCGTCGGCGGAGCGATACAGGCCATTGGCCGCCGGCGTGCGCTCGGCCGCGTACTTGCCGTTCTTGTCTGCCGTCGCCGCCTCGACCATCGCGTACACGATGTCCGGGTTGCTGCGGGCAATCGCGATCTCCATGCGCCCCTTGGGGCCGGTGGGGAAGCCGTTGCCGGTGATTTCCGTCCACGTCTTGCCGGCGTCGACCGACTTCCAGAGCGCCGAGCCGGGGCCGCCGCTGTTCAGCGAGTACGGCGTGCGCAGGCGCTGATACGACGTCGCGTACATCACGTCGGGATTTTTGGGGTCGATGTCGACATCCACAAAGCCGGTCTTGTCGTTGATGAACTTCACCAGCTGCCAGGTCGTGCCGCCGTCGCTGGTCTTGTACAGCCCGCGTTCGGGGTTGCTCGTCCACGCGGCGCCCAGCGCGGCCACCCACACCACGTTCGGATTGCGCGGATCGACCTCGATGTGCCCGATATGCTGGGTCTTCTCGAGGCCCATCAGCTTCCAGGTGATGCCGCCGTCCATTGACTTGTAGATGCCGGCGCCGGGCTCGATGCTGTTGCGCGAGTGCGGTTCGCCGGTGCCCAGCCAGACTTGCTGCGTGTCGGACGGCGCGATGGCGAGCGAGCCGAGCGAGGCCACTCGCTTGTCGTCAAAGACGGGGCGCCACGTCTGGCCGTTGTTGGTAGTCTTCCACACGCCGCCGGCCGCGGCGGCGATGAACAGCGTCTTGCTGGGACCGGGAATGCCGACAACGTCGGCAAGGCGCCCCATGAAGTTGGCGGGGCCAAGATTACGCCACTTCATATTGACGGTGGCAGCGGAGTCGATCGCCTGCGCGTGCAGCGTGGCGGCCGTGCCGCACAGCAGGAGGGCCAGACGGAATCGCATAGGGAATCCCCGTACAGGTGGAGGCGGTGCTGACGTAAAGGTACGGCGCATCGGCGCGGTACGTTGGGCGCGGGCCTCCGGCTAGCCGAGCGCGGGTCCAGAGGTGATTTTCTGCCAGACCTCCCACCCGACCCCGTCATGCGCCCCTGGCTCTGCCTCCCCCTCGTGCTCGCGCTCCCACTCGGCGCGCAGCGTTCCAAGCCCGCTGCCGCCCCCACCGCGCCGGCCGCTTTCGACTCTTCGGCGTTCCGCGCCCTGCAGTGGCGCAACATCGGCCCCTTCCGCGGCGGACGCGCCGTCGCCGTGACCGGCGTGACCGGCCAGCCGATGACCTACTACGCCGGCTACACTGGCGGCGGCGTCTGGAAGACAGACGACGCGGGGCTGAGCTGGCGCAACATCAGCGACGGCTTCTTCAAGACGAGTTCGATTGGCGCGATCACAGTCGCCGAGTCGGACCCCAACGTCGTGTATGTCGGCACCGGCGAGCATGCCGTGCGCGGGCAATCGTCGTCGTTTGGCGATGGTGTCTATAAGAGCACCGACGCCGGAAAGACGTGGACGCACATCGGGCTCGAGAAGACCAAGCAGATCTCGAATATCCGGGTGCACCCCAAGAATCCGGATCTCGTGTATGTGGCGGCGCAGGGCGAGCGCTGGGTCGGCACGCCCGACCGCGGCATTTATCGGTCGAGCGATGGCGGCAAGACGTGGGCGCTCGTGCTCAAGGGCGAGAACGCCACCAGCGGCGCGAGCGCGCTGTCAATGGATCCCACCAACCCGCGCATTCTGTACGCCGCGTTCTGGGATCATCAGCGCCTCCCATGGATGGTCCGTTCGGGCGGCCCCGGGTCGGGGCTGTGGAAGAGCACCGACGGTGGCGACACGTGGACGCGCCTCACCTCGGGATTGCCGAAGCTGATGGGGAAAATCGGCGTCGATGTCTCGCCGGCGAACCCCGATCGCGTCTATGCGATTGTCGAAGCCGAGAAGGGCGGGTTGTACCGTTCCGATGATGCCGGCAAGAGCTGGCGCCTGCTCAGCGAGGATCGGCTGATCCAGACGCGGTCGTGGTACTATATGAATATCACGGCGGATCCTATGAACGCCGATGTCGTCTGGGTGATGAACGCGCCGGTGATGCGCTCCATCGACGGTGGGCGGACGTTCGAGACGGTTGCGGCGAAGCACGGCGACAATCACGGGCTGTGGATCAATCCGTCCGACCCGCGCTACGTGATCAACGCCAACGACGGTGGCGCGACCATCTCGCTCGACGGCGGCAAGAGCTGGAGCACGCAGGACAACCAGCCCACGGCGCAGTTCTATCACATCGCGGTCGACGACGTCTATCCGTACCGCCTGTACGGCGGCCAGCAGGACAACTCGTCGGTGATCATCAAGAGCCGCACCGACGGCTTCTCCATTACGCCCAACGACTGGCAGCCCGGCCCCGGGTGTGAGAGCGCCAACGTTGGCGTCGATCGCGCCAACCCGCGTTACACGTACGGCGGCTGTTACCAGGGGATCATCGAAGAACTCGATACGCAGACCGACCTGTCGCGGCAGATCATGCCGTATCCGGCGCTCAACCTCACCGAGCCGTCCGACCAGACGCGCTATCGCTACAACTGGACGGCGCCGATTGTCGTCTCGCAGCACGACGGCCGCGTGGTGTATCACGGCGGTAATGTGTTGTTCAAGACGAGCGACCGCGGCAAGCACTGGACGCCCATCTCTCCCGACCTCACCCGCAATGACAAGGCCACGCAGGGACTTGGCGGCGGCCCAATCACCAACGAAGGGGCGGGCGGCGAGATCTACAACACGATCGTGACGATCAGCGAGTCGCCCAAGGACGCCAACGTGCTGTGGGTGGGCACCGATGACGGCCTGGTGCAAGTGACGCGCGACGGCGGCAAGACGTGGACCAACGTGACGCCGGCCGGCGTGGGCGAAGGACTGTCAAACCACATCGACGCTTCGCCGCACGATGCCGGCACGGCATATCTCGCGTATCGGCGCGACCGCCGCGGCGAGTACTCACCGTATGCGTTCAAGACGACGGATTACGGCAAGACGTGGACGAAGATCTCCGCTGGCCTGCGCGACGGTGAGCCGGTGCGCAGCGTGCGCGCCGATCCGGCGCGCGCTGGTCTGCTGTACGCGGCGACCGAGACCGGCGTGTATGTGTCCTTCAATGATGGTGCGTCCTGGCAGCCGTTCTCGCAGAACCTGCCCGTCACGCCCGTCACCGACCTCGTGGTGCGGCACGACAACCTGTATGCCAGCACCGAGGGGCGCGCGTTCTGGATCCTCGACGACGTCAGCGCGGTGCGCCAGATGGCCGACAGCTTGATTGCGAAGTCAGCGTACCTCTTTGCGCCGCGCGCGGCGTTGCAGGTGCCCGGCGGCAACCCGCCGGTGCGCGACGCGGGGCGCAATGCGCCGGCGGGAGCCAACGTCTACTTCTGGCTGGCCGCCGCCCCCGACACCGCCTCGGCGATGACGCTCGAGTTTCTCGATGCGCGCGGCACCGTGGTACGGTCGTATTCGTCCAAGGCGCCGGCCGGCGCGGCCGCCAGCGGCGGACGCCGCGGTGGCGCGGGGGCGAGTCGACTGATGCCCAAGCAGGGGCTCAACGCATTCCAGTGGGATTTGCGCGGCGAGACGCCAACTCAGCTTGAGGGGATCTCCACCTTTGGCGGCCCCAACGGCGGCGCGCTCGTGACGCCGGGGCGCTACGGCGTACGCCTGCGCTATGGCAGCGTCACGCAGACGCAGCCGCTCGACGTGCTCGCTGATCCGCGCGTGCGGTTGGACGCGGCAGAGGTTGCGGCGCGCGATTCGCTGTCGCGCGCCATCGTGGCGCGCGTCAAGGAGATTCACGAGTCGGTGCTGCGCCTGCGCGACATCAAGGAGCAGGTGCTCAAAGTCGTGGAGCGCACCAAGGACGCGGATCAGGCGACGGTAATCGCCGAGAAGGGGAAGGGGATCACGTCGAAGGTCGAGGTGGTGGACCCCAAGCTCACCACCAAGTCGCGCAACGGCCAGGACATCATCAACTACCGCAACGGCATCAACGCGCAGTACCTGTTCCTGCTCGGGAATCTCGAAGCCAACGACGTGGTGACGCAGCCGATGCGCGAGCGGTTTGTGGATCTTGAGGCGATGTGGAAGGCGCTGAAGGCCGATGTCGATGCGATTGAGATGCAGGATGTGCCGGCGTTCAACAAGTTGCTGCAGGATGCGAAGGTGCCTGGGGTGATTGTGCCGGCGACAAAGCCCAAGATCGCGATGTGATGCCTGTTGGGTGCAGGGTGCATAGGCAGAGTGTGGTGCGGGGTGCAGGGTGGGTTTAACGGAGGTTGTATGAGTGATCTGCGACGGGTGCTCGTTGCCTCGGCGATTCTTGCTTCGTTCGGCTTTCCGCTACTCGCGGGGGCGCAGCGGGGTGATAACGCGGTGTGCCGTCCGGCAGGGGCGCGGGGGGCGCTTGGGGTTGTCTCGCCCAGCGGCGCGCTCGCGGTTGGCGTGGGCGTTGACGGGCAACTCACGTGGTCCGTGGCGCTGCGCGGTACGCCGCTCATACTTCCGTCGCGGCTTGCTCTGACGCTTGGCTCGGGTCAGACCCTCGGCTTGCAACCCAAGGTAGCCAAGGCCAGCGGACGTCGGGTGGATCAGGTGCTGCACCCCGTGGTCCGGGTGAAGCGCGCTGAGGTGCGCGACCATTTCAATGAATGCCGCATCGACTTTGCCGGCGGCTATGCGCTGGTGGTGCGCGCCTACGACGACGGTGTGGCATATCGCTTTGTGACGTCGCTTCCGGGCGAGATCACGGTGAAGTCGGAGGACGCCACGTTTGCGTGGGGCGCCGATCACCTCGTCTATTTCCCAGAGGAGACCAGCTTCCAGTCGCATCAGGAGCGGCAGTACAAGAAGGTGAAGATCAGCGAGATCGGCGCGACCCGGTTCTCGTCGCTCCCGGCAATGGTGGTGCGCGAAGACGGCGTGAAGGCGGTGATCACCGAGGCCGACCTGTTCGACTACCCGGGGATGGATCTCACTGGCGACGCGGAGTCCAACACACTGCTTGGGCTCTTTCCCGCCTATCCCAAGCGCGTCGAACTGGTGCGCGACCGCGACGAAAAGGTGGTCGAGCGCGAGGACTATCTGGCGCGGACGCCGGGGACGCGCGATTTCCCGTGGCGCGTGGTCGTGGTGGCCGAGCGCGATGCCAGCCTGCTCGACACCGACATTGTCTTCCGACTCGCGTCGGAGACCAAGTTCGGCGACACCGCGTGGATCAGGCCCGGGTTGGTCGCGTGGGATTGGTGGAACGCCAACAACGTGTATGGCGTGCCGTTCCGTGCCGGCGTGAACACCGCGACCTACAAGCACTACATCGATTTCGCCGCCGAGCACGGCGTGCCGTACATCATCCTTGATGAAGGGTGGTATCCGCTTGGCAATCTGCTCAAGACCGTGCCGGCGATCGATATGGACGCGATCGCCGCGTACGCGCGGCAGAAGAACGTCGGGCTCATCATGTGGGTCATCTGGAAGACGCTCGATCTGCAGATGCAGCCCGCGCTCGACCAGTTCGAGAAGTGGGGTGTGAAGGGGATCAAGGTCGACTTCATGCAGCGCGAAGACCAGTGGATGGTCAACTTCTACGAGCGGGTGGCGCGCGAGGCCGCCAAGCGGCACCTGCTGGTCGATTTCCACGGCGCGTACAAGCCCACCGGACTGTATCGCACCTATCCCAATGTCGTGACGAGCGAAGGCGTGCTCGGCCTCGAGCAGAGCAAGTGGAGCGATCTCGCGTCGCCCGAGAACGCGGTAACGTTCCCGTTCATGCGCATGCTCGCCGGTCCGGTGGATTACACGCCGGGAGCAATGCAGAACTTCACCAAGTCTGACTTCAAGCCAGTGTGGAGTCGGCCTGGCAGTCAGGGGACGCGCTGCCAGCAGATGGCGATGTATGTCGTGTTCGAGAGTCCGCTGCAGATGCTGGCCGATTCGCCGTCGAACTATCGCAAGGAGCCCGAGTCACTCGCGTTCCTGTCGCGCGTGCCCACCGTGTGGGACGAGACGCGGGTGCTCGACGCCAAGGTCGGCGAGTACATCGTCGTCGCGCGCCGGTCGGGGAGCAGCTGGTACGTCGGTGCGCTGACGAACTGGACGGCCCGCGACGTGACCATAGACCTGTCGTGGCTGGGGCAGGGAACGTTCGACGCCGAGTTGTTCAAGGACGGGCCGAACGCCGATCGCGCGGCGGTGGATTACGTGCGTGAACAGCGTGGTGTGACGACGAGTGACAAGTTGACCATGCATCTAGCGCCGGGGGGCGGGTTTGTGGCGCGACTTGCGCCGGCAGCGAAACCGCGGGATCATTAGGGCAAGGTAGGCGGCGTTTCGCTGTGTAACCCATAAGTGAGCCCACGGGGCGGCGGCTAGCTCCTCGTGAGGCACTCCGGAGCGAGCACCGAATGCAAGGACGTGTGATGATGGCGTCTGGCGGGTGGATTCTCTGGCTGCTCTCATGGATCGTCGCTGCGCTCGTGATCGTCTCGATCATCCGGTTTGCGCTGCGACCGACCAACGAGCGCCTGGATCGACTCATCCGGCAGCTTGAACAGCGGCGCGACGCGGGCGCTTAACGTGTGTTGGCGCAGTCAGCGTGCGAAGGAAGGCCGGACCCGGGCGCCTAGGCTCCTCTCTGTCGGGTGATTTGTTGGCGAAGGGCGCTCGCTCTATTGGAACCGCTGCAGTACAACTGCTCTACGCCGGACGGCGCGCGAGCGACCTCAGCAGTCAGGAGGGCAGTCGAATGCAAGAAGCAACCGCGACACTAACTGGCTTCATGATCGTGTTTGTCTGCGCCGGCTTGTTGATTGCCGGTGCGGCCGTGCCGTTGATCCTGCGTCGGATCAAACCGAACCGCTGGTACGGCTTCCGCACCGACAAGACGCTCGGTGACGAACGGGTGTGGTACGAGGCAAACGCATACAGCGGATGGCTTGCGCTGTGGCTCGGCGTGGTTCTTTCGACCAGCTCCGCAGTCCTTCATTTTGTTCCAGCCATCGGTGATTCGCTCGCGACGTACGGCTTCGTGTGCGGCGCGCTATTCACAGTGGGCCTCCTGACGCTCACCGTGCTCAGCCTTCGCAAAGCTGAGGACTTGTGATGGGCGCGCGGGCCTGTCGTGGTTGGTCGTGCATCGCGTGCCAAATTGAACGCTGCTGCCATCGGCGCGATTGGGTCGCGACTGACTCGCCACGCAGAGCGTGCGTCGTTAGGCGCCACAGAGGTACTGCAGTGGTCGCAATCGCAATGAGCCAACTGGACCGTTCTTGGCGCGTCCTCCTGCTAATGACAGGCGTGGCAACGCGCGTTGCCGCGCAAGTACCGGAGGCAAGGCCGGTTCAGATCGCCGCGATCCGGTGGATCATCGACTCCGTCGTCGTGAATCTGCGGCCGCTTCCTACGGCAGCATGTCTGGCTTCGGCGACGCTGCGGAGCATCGGCGGGCATCCGGCGCCGATGTTGACGGAAGCGGATTTGGATGCGACCACAATCCGCAGCATCCCGAAGTTACAGGTGCCGCTGCTTCCCCGCAGTGCCTGCTACCTCGGCGGAGAAAGCGGCGCGCCGACGCTTGACTCACGTACGGGGCGTCAGGCTGTCGCGATACAGGTGGGCCCGGTGCAGTTAGATAACGAGATGCAGGCAGCAATCCAGATAGAGTACCGGATGAATGGCCGATGGGGCGCCGGCTACAGGTGCCGGGTTGTTCGACAGGACGGCTCATGGCAGATCCTTACCTGCGCACGGACTTGGATATCCTGAGGCGACTACCACGCGCTACGGCTACCGAAAGCGGCGTTTTTGGTAGCGGCCACGCCACGGCCGCATTCTATTCAGAGCGTTCGCAGCAGAGCGCCATTCGTAAGGCACACTTCGACCTCTTCCTTGTACTACCTCGATGCTCACATGGCAACAGATACAGCGTGGCTTGCGAACGGAGTCCATCGTGCTGGCGTACGCGACTTTTGCACTCGGTTGCGGACGGCCTGATGTGCGACCCGCGGCCCCGGCCGCCTCGCTAGCACTGCAATTTGTCGCCGTACCGGGTCCGCCGGTGTATCCGGCGCACGACAGCTCACTCGCCGACCTTTGCCCCGAGCGCCTTCGCGACAGCGCGAGCACAGTAGCCCTTGTCCGAGCCGTCGCGGACGTCGTCCAGGAGAGGCGGATGCCCAGCGATTCCATTACCGCCACGCACGCCACTGCTATCTACATTCCGGAGTCTCTCGCCGGGCGAGCTGAGGCGATCCTTGATTCAGTGCATGTCGATTGTCGCACCCTGCGGCGGATTGACCCACCACCAACGCCGCTGGCGCACCGCAGCGAGTGACACGGTGCCACCGTCGCGTACGTGGCGCGCCTTACACGCGTTGCTGCTGCCGAACGCGGGCGTCGTCGGTAGCGGCCGCTGCGCGGCCGCTCTATTCAGAGCGTTCGCAGCAGAACGCGACTCGTTAGAGCGACTTCAGGAGATTCGCAATGAGCAAGACCTTTGCATCCGGCATGGTGGCGGGCATGTTCTTGTCGATTGCCGGGTTCTCTGGCAATTGGCTCATTACGCCGCTCCGTCACCCCGACGCCTCGAACGCGCAGCGTGCGGGCGTGGTCGCGCAGCTCGTGCTATGTCTTGCCGTCACTGCTTGGCTCGTGTGGCGGCATCGCAAGTCCGCAGCGAGCGCGCTCTAACCAGCGATGGTGCAGACAACGGGCCACGGAAGGCGGGCACCGGGCGTCCTGACTCGTCTCTGATGGTCGGTTTGGAGGGCGCCCGGTACCCGCAATTATCGGAGCCGTTGCAGCACAACGCTATTTGTTAGGAAGCCATATGTCATCGTTTCGCTATATCTTGGTTTTGTCGTTGGCGTTTCCTGCTGTGCTCTCCGCCCAGTGGTTGGCCCGCGTGCCAACGGCAGGCGTAGACCGCCATGACGTCACGCCGATTAGCTCGCAAGCCGCGAGTGTCGTGCGCCAGGCTGCTGGGACGCTGCCCGCTCGCGCGCTCCCCACATCACCTGCTGATTCCGTGAGGCGACGAAAGATCGGCCGATATACCCTCAGGGGTCTCGGCACGGGGGCCGCGATCGGCATCGTTGGCGGCCTAATCGGAAGCCGGTACCTCCACTGTGGTTGCTCCGACACGAAGAAAGCCCTTGGTTCCGCCTTCTGGTTTGGCGGGATTGGTGCGAGTGCCGGCGGAGTCGTCGGGGCGCTTGTCGGCGGCATCGCCGACCTACGAGCGCGCTGAGACCAGGGTCGCGACGTTGAACGGCCGGGAAGATCGCTAACGAAGTAGTCCGGGTACAACTAGGGCATCTCAGGGGAGGTGCCCGATGCCTTGGAGGCACGTGGACGCGAAATCGGAGCGGTTGCAGTTCGTGCGCGATGCGCGTGCGCGCTTGGTGTCGTTCACCGAGTTGTGCGCGCTCTATGGCATCAGCCGCATCGTCGCTGCCTCCGTATTGCCTCGGACAGATTGAATATGGCGTTGTGCCGTGGAAAAAAGGGCGAGGTTACGCGAAGGAGGCCCTGCGTCTCATCCTTCCCGAGGCAAAGACCCTGATGATGCCATTTGTCGAGCTCACCACGGATCCAGATAACGTCGCCTCGCAGCGAGTCACCGAGAGCAATCGCGGCGTGCTCTACGACGAATTCAGAAAACCCGTGCAGCATGGTTCGACGCGTGGGTTGCATTACCGCATTGACCTGTGAAAGAGGAGCCTAACCAGCGCTGCTGCTGTCGAATCGGGATGTCTGAGGTAGCGGCCGCTACGCGGCCGCATACTATTAGAGCGTTCGCATCAGAACGCCGAGTCGTTGGGCGGCACACACGTCATTGCATACCCAGCAGACCAGCATGCACCTTCTTGACGAACTCTGTTTCCGCCTCGGTGCAATGGATGCCGCGCCTTTCGAGCGCCTTTGCAGGGTCCTCCTGCCACGCATCCGGGCGGAATGGGCGAGCATCGAACCGAATCTCACGTCCAGCGGAAAGACGCGCCCGGGGCCGATGGACGCGCATGTGGTGAGAGCCGATGGCCGATACGTCGTGTTCTTGTACACCACCCAACAGGAACGCGTGAAGGAGAAGATCCTGAAAGAGATCGAGCGCCTTGCGAAGGACGACTGCAAGGTGAAGGACCGCATCGCCGAAGTCGTGCTCTGCAACACTACGGCGATCAATCACGAACGTGAGGAGTATCGGAAGGCGTGCGAGGACCACGGCTGGACGCTTGAGCCCTTCTCGTTGAATCGCCTCGCCCGGGAATTGCTCAATCACGACGACTTGCAGCGGCAGTTCCTCAGCTGGTCGCCAGGGCGCCAGGGTGACGGCGTGGATCAGTCAAAACTACCTGCACAGCCCGGCGCCTTCGCCTCTGAGTATTCGTTCGACTGCGGACCCCGCGTGGCAAAGATTCGGGAGCTTGTCGCCCTGCGTACGAGCCGGTTCTTGGAGTTTACTGGCGTAGCTAGCGAGCGTACCCTACTCGAAATCGAGTCAGGGGCTTCAGAGTGCCCCGACTCCACGCTCGTGCGCGTCAACGTCGCATTTGGGGCGAGTCTGACCTGGCTGCGTCATGACGAGGGGACTCCCCTCGAGGTGACTTACGTCTCTCTCCGACAGCTCGGTCAGTTGGTCACGGTACTTCGGGAGCAGGAGGTGCTGGATCTAGTGATTGCCCTCGATACCGAGCGCTACCTCCTTGGCATTGCGGCGCGCACTGGTCAGCATCGCTGGCAGGTACACACTGTCAGCGAGGCGATAGACGTATGGAAATGGATGGGAGAGCATCACGTGGCATTGGGAATACACGACTTCTTCGTGTCCGTGAACCGCGAGTTCAGGGATATACTCTCCGGTCTGTTCATGAGCACTACCAGCTTTGAGCAGGTATTCGATGGTCGGGCTCATCCTGGAATCCTGCTTTCAGGCCGGTACAAGCAGGACCGCTACTGGGTCGATGACATCACGGACATTGAAAGGCGCTATCCGATTGCCGACCAGTACGCGAAGTGGTACGGTGAGTGGTTCACGCAGTACCAGGACAGCGTGGCGGCAATTCGGCGAGCGGGCTAGCTCCTAGCGTCGGCCGCCCCAACCAGGCGCTGAAGCTGACAAAGCGGCCCAAGACTCCTCGCCAGCTCGGAGTTGAGTAGCGCTGCGTTGAAGCTCAACGTGGGCGTTAGGTCGAATGATCCAAGCTCAGAGCTCCGTGCCGCTATTCCCGGAACGTACGCCTCAGCCTCCGACCGTGATGCGGAGTTAGGTGACGATAGGCGTCAGCGCGGCGCAACCTCACCGGCGATCGCTCTTCGCGACCGCGGCCTTCCTCGACTATCGCGGGATCGCTTTCGGGAGCTGCTAGATCGCGGCGTGCTGCGTGAAGGGCACCCGGCACATTCTATCTCGTCGAACACGCCGTCCCTGCTGACAGGGCGAGGCCGCGGCCCAGCGCATTGCCCGCGCACGCGCTGCTGAAGAGCGTGCTTTTCTGGCTCATCGTGATTCTGATTCCGGTCATCATCAGCCAGTTCAGCAAGTGAGCGCCCTTCCGCGCCGGTCTATCCAACGTTGGTACCGACAACGCTATGCAGGGACGCGGTCGCGGACGGGCCGCCTCTGCGCACGGACTGGTCTGGCGGGCCGCCCGCGTCCGCGTCTATTTGAAGCGTCGCAGCACAACGCCCTTCGTTAGGCCGCGACGAATCTCTCAAACCACGAACCAGCGATTCCCATGTGCCGTACCGCCCTTGCCATCGCCCTCGCCACCCCTCTCGCCGCCGCCGCCCTCGCCGGGCGGATCGCCGCGCAGGGCGCGCCGCCGCCGACGCCGGCCGAGATGCCGTCCGTGGCGCTCGTACCAGAGCTGGCCCTGGTGCTTCGCGACTACGAGGCGGCCTGGCGGCGCGGCGACGCGGCCGCGCTGGCTCGGCTGTTCGCGGAGGACGGGTTCGTGCTCCAGGGCGAGCGGGCGCCGGCCCGCGGCCGGGAGGCGATCGAGGCGGCGTATGCCGGGCAGGGCGGGGCACCGCTTCGGCTCCGCGCCTTGGCCGTCGCGACTGCGGATACCGTGGGCTACATCATCGGCGCTTACGGCTTCGGCGACGCGACCGGCGACCAGGGGAAGTTCACGCTAACGCTCCGCCGGCAGACCGGGGGACCGTGGCTAATCTTCTCCGACATGGACAACCCGAGCCAGCCGCCGCGCCGGCCCCCGGGGCAGTCGGCGCCGAGCCAGTGAGCCGCCCGAGGCCTTGTATCTAGCAGAAGGATGATGTTGCAGTAATACGGCCTTGTATCTAGCAGAAGGATGATGTTGCAGTAATACTGATCGGGGCGCCAGCTCGATGTGGTCTGGGTGGCCGACACCGTTCGTTAGCCGGAGCGGCGTCTCCGATTCTCGTCGCGAGAGCCCGAATAGTTGCGGGGGCCGGCCGGGGTGTCGAGCCCGAATTACCACAAGGACGGGCGAGGGCGACACCCCCCGCAGCCGGAGGCCCCATGTTCATTGGCATCGATGTGGCAAAGGCCGAGTTGGTGGTGGCGGTGCATCCGAGTGAAGCCCGGTGGACCGTCGCCAACGACGAGCGCGGTGTTCGGACGCTGGTCGAGCGCCTCCGCGAGCTGTCGCCTACGCTCATCGTGCTCGAAGCGACGGGCGGATACGAACTGCTCGGCGTGGCCGCGCTCGCGGCGGCCGCGCTCCCGGTCGTGGTCGTGAACCCGCGACAGGTGCGTGATTTCGCACGAGCGACCGGCCAACTGGCGAAGACGGATCGCCTGGACGCCGACATCTTGGCGCGATTCGCCGAGAAGGTCCGTCCAGCGATTCGTCCGATCCCTACGGCGGAAGCGCACGAGCTTGATACGATGCTCACCCGCCGGCGCCAGTTGATCGAGATGCTGGGCGCCGAGCGCAACCGGCTGGGGCAGGTGTTCGGACGGGGCCATCGCCACGTGCGGAAGAGCCTGAAGACGCACATCGCGTTTCTCGAACGCGAGCTACGCATCACGGACTCAGATCTTGACGACGCGGTACGCGCCTCGCCGGTTTGGCGCGAACAGGAAGACTTGATGCAGACGGTGCCTGGCGTGGGCAAAGTGCTGGCCCGCACGCTCCTCGCCGATCTGCCGGAACTCGGCCGTCTATCGCGACGCGAGATCGCCAAGCTGGCAGGAGTTGCCCCACTCAGCCGTGACTCCGGCACGCTGCGGGGCCGGCGATTCGTGCAGGGCGGGCGGGGGCCCCTGCGAGGGGTGCTGTACATGGGAGCGCTCGTGGCGGCCCGCCACAACCCGGTCATTAAGGCGTTCTACCGACGACTCGTTGCCGCAGGAAAACCGAAGAAACTGGCACTCGTCGCGTGCATGCGAAAACTCCTCACGATCCTGAACGTCATGGTACGCAACGGGACGCCGTGGGCACCGCAGATCGCCGCAGAAGCTCTCGTCACCACTTGATTTTCAAGACAGTTGCTAACGACGATTAGACAGCATCTTAGTTGATCGCTAGAAGCGTTAGACCGCAGCATCTCGCGACCTAACACTCCATGTCACCTAAGTATCGGGCGTCCTGGGTCGTTCCGCCAGTACCATTTGCAGACGGTACGGGCCGTGCGACACCGGGATGTTAGCCTGCAGCGCCGGTCAGCCTAACGTAAGTGCAACCCTAAGCACCGCGGTACAGCTGCCTCACATCCCCACCAACCCATCCACCGGCAGCGCGTCCCGCGCCCGCACCGCCCCCTCAAACTCGCCGCAGAGGTGGGAAATGGAGTTGGCGTAGTAGCTCACAAGCTCGCGCCCCTTCGGCAGGATCACGTACCCCTCCCCCGCCCGCGCCACCACGCGCCGCATGCGCAGCATGCGGTATGCGCGCTCCCACGTGTCCTCAACGGCCAGGTCAGCGCGCAGCACGCGCGCGCCACGTGCCTCAAGCGCATCACGCAGCTCGGCCATCCGCTCGAGCAGCCGCACGCGCGGCACAAACTCGGCGTCGAACGTCTGCAGCGCCGCGCACGCCAGCGGCACAGGCGTCACGGGGATGATCTCGCCAATGCGCCCCATCACCTGGTCGCAGAATTCCTGCACCGCGGCGAGGCGCTCCGATCTTGGTCTATTGAACAGCGACGGTCCGCCTCGCTCCACTTCCTCCAGCCACGGCAGCACAGCAATCGGCTCGCCAATCACCACCGCCGCTCGCCCATACCGCTTCCAGCGCCCGGCCAGCACACGCGCCGCGTTCCACCACGCGTAATGCAGCACCTCGCTGAGCTGCGACAGCCGTCCGGACCGCGCCTCACCATCCGACGTGCGCAGCTCGCGCAGCAGCGTGCGGTCCTCGAGCACACGGTCATAGTTGACCGCCACGGGAATTACATAGATGCGCTCGGCGAACCCTGGCTCGCGCGCCACGCCGAGCACGTAGTCGAGCAGCCCCACCTTGGCGGGGCGCAGGCGCCCGTCGCGGGTCAGCCCGCCCTCGGGGAAGATCCCCTGCGTCACGCCATTGCGCGTGATGAGCTGCACGTACCGCTCGAGCACCCGATGATACAAGGGTTCGCGGTACCGGCGCCGCACAAAGTACGAGCCGAAGGATTTGAAGAGATACTCGAGCGGAAAGACGCGCGCCCACTCGCCGACGGCGTACGAAATGGCCACCTCACCCGCCAGCGCATAACTGGCCACCACAAAATCGGCGTTGCTGCGGTGGTTCATCAGATAGACCACAATGGACTCGCGCGGCAGCTCTTCAATGCTCGCGCGCCGCACGTAATCCACCGACACCTTGTAGAACATCCCGAGCAGCGCCTTGGACAGCGCGTACCCGAACTGGTAGTACATCAGCAGCGAGAAGGCGGGAATGATCTCCGTCAGGTACACGCGCACCCGCGCCCACACGTCGCGCTCCGACATGCCATGCTCAGCCGCGTGAACGCGCACGGCCTCGGCGACGTCGGGGTCGTTGAGCAGCGCCTCGGTGATGTAGCGCTTTCCCGTCAGCTTGAACCGGTCGATGCGCGCGCCAAAGCGGCGGTGCGCGCGGCGCGCGGTGCGCCGCACCCAGCGTCGCGCGTACCAGCCGACCCCGACGACAATCGCCACTGCGATGAGCGCGGCCGCCAGCAGGATCTCGACGACCGGGAGCTCCACCGCCTAGAACCAGTCGCCGAAGCGCATGAACAGATTGCCGCGGCCGCGGTCGTTCACGCCGTACTCGAGGGCAAACGGGCCCAGCGCCGTCGTGACGCCAACGCCGCCGCGCGCGCCAAAGTATCCGCGCGCATTGCGAAAGACTCCGTACGTGGTCTGCTGCAGCGCGCCGCCGGCGATCATCCCCTGCAGGTTCAGCGGCCCGTACACGGGGTGCGCCACGTGCACGGCCGCCATCGCGGCCTGGGCGCCGCGCATCTCCTGCAGCTTGAAGCCGGGGAACCCGACGTCGGCGCCGCCGAGGAACGCGCTGCTCTGCAGCGGCAGGCGCTCGCCAACCACGGCCGACAGCAGCGGCTCGAACGTCAGCGAACCCCAGTGATGATTGCGCCGCAGTTCGGCCGAGGCACGCCAATAGCGCAGCGTCCCCTCGAACGTCACGATGCCGCGCGGCGCCTCCGTAGTGGGCCCAGCCGACTGAAAGCGCAGCCGCGCGCCAAGCGCGGTGGGCGTGCCCGCAAAGACGGGTTCATCCCACTGGCGCACAAAGGCAGTGAGCGCCACCAAGGCGCGCGACCACAGCCGCCGTTCGATTCCCGATTCGGCGAGCCAGTCAACTGTCTGGATGTTTGGAAACTCGCTCCCGTCGCGGATATCGCGCACCTGCGTCCGCGTGAAAGTGACGCCAACAACGGGTGACCACGGCGACTGGAGCACGTCGTAGCTGCGTCGCACCGACAGCGCGAACTCCTGCTGAAGTTGGCCAATGGATATCACGCCCGTCGCCTCGGCGTTGCGACGCGGCAACCGCTGCACACGCCCAATCCAAAGACGGGGGCCAAGCTCCCGGTCGAACGCCGCGCCCGCGAGGAGCTGCTCGTTGCTCGACTTCCGCCCTTCCGCCGCGAACCAGACGGAATCGCCTGGGCCGCGCTTTGGACCCAGCCAGATGGAGCGGAATCGCTCCACGCGCGAGAACGACCGCAGCCGCTCCTGAAGCTGCGGAATGTTCGGCACGCGTCCGCCGATGTCGCCGAGGGTCTCCCAAAGCACGCGATCGACATCGGGCTCGAGGTTGCCGGGCAGGAAGATCGACGCGACGGGCGGCACCACGCCGCGGGGACGCGTCCGGCCGCGCGGCAGGCAGGGCGCGTCGCGCAGCGACTCGGCGGCGCGATTCCCCGCGGCGATGACGCGGTCGATGTTGGCCGGCGAGAAGTCGAGCTGATTGATGCCGCTGACGTCCGACGACACCCACACATCGCCGGCGCGCAGCGGCGGCACGGGCTGCTCAAAGATGAAGGCCAGCAGCTGCCCGGCGATCGACAGCGGGTCGTCATCGGCGACATCGATGCGTGACGTATCGCGCAGCCCCGAGATAATGACCCGCGTGGCGCCAAGCGCGCGCGCCGCCCCGATTGGAACGTTGTTCACGATCCCGCCGTCAACGAGGTCGCGGCCGTCCACGCGCACGGAGCGAAGCACGATTGGAATGGAACTGCTGGCCCGCACCGCCTGCGCGAGGTCGCCGGTGCCGAGTACGACCTCTTCGCGCGTGCTCAGGTTGGCGGCGACGGCACGGAACGGAATGGGCAGGCGGTCAAAGTTGCCCGCTGCGATCAGATTGCCGCGCGCATACAGGGCGCTGACCAGCGCGTTGAGCGACCGCTCGCGCACCACGCTCGTGCGCAGGATCATCCCCTGGCTTCCGCCCTCCCAGGCGAGAATCGCGCGCCGGGTGCCAAGCGACGCCGGCGCCGGGGCGCCGTACCGACCGACGAGCGAATCGAGCCCGAGCGCCCTGACGTCGCGTTCGATCTCCGGCACATCGAGCCCGCTGGCGTAGAGCGCGCCCATGATCGCGCCGGCGCTCGTGCCGACAATGAGGTCGGGGACGATGCCCAGCGAGTCGAGCATGCGCAGCACGCCGAGATGCGCGAAGCCCTTGGCGCCGCCGCCGGGCAATACGAGCGCCAGCTTGCCCGGCTGCGCGGGACAGGCGGGCGTTGGAGCCGGCACCTGGGCGCGCGCCGCGCGCGGCGCCGCGCCGCAAAGCGCGATCGCAGCCACGAATGCGGCAATGCGGGTGATCCCGACTCCACGCCTCATCATGCCAACTTCCGACGTGGCGCGGCGCGGGTCAAGCGTCGGCTAGCTGTTGGCGCCGAGATGCGACCAGTCGCGCTTCTCGTCCGTCACCCGGCGCAGGATGCCGTACGAGAGGAGGATGAAGCCCATCAGCACGATGACGCCAACCCCCTGCCCCTGCGCCGGCTTCAACCATCCGCTCTCGATGGTCGCCCTGGCGACGAGCGCCCAGATGAACGGCCCGGTGATGGCCGAGAAGCGGCCAACCATGCCGTACAATCCATAGAACTCGCCAATGCGATCCGGCGGAGTGAGGCGCAGCATCAGCGGACGGTCGGCCGACCAGACGCCGCCCATGCCGACGCCGGCCATCGACGCCACGATGTACAGCACCCACAGCGGCAGGGTGAGCAGGCCGATGGCCGCCGCCGAAATGAACGTCACGACCCACAGCCGCAGCACCCAGTTGAGCGTCGTCTTTGGGCCGATGCGATCGACAATGCGCCCCCACATGAAGCCGCCGAGCACCGCGAAGGTAATGGCCACCATCATGATGCTCATGCCGGCCGCGCTCCCCTGCTTGGGCGTCAGCCCGTTGGCGTCGGCCACATTGAGCGTGTACAGGAACATGATGCTGATGACGGTGTTGATGGCGTCGGTGTAGAAGATGCGTCCGATCAGGAAGCGCAGGAGGCCCGGGTACTTCTCCCCCTCGCGCAGGGTCTGGATGGTGATGCGCGTGCTCTCTACCGTGGCCGCCCACGAGAAGACCGGACGCGGGTGCGCGTTGCCGCGCTCCTTCACGAACAGGAAGCACGGAATGCTCAGCGTCAGGAAGACCGCGGCGATCGCCACGAACAGCAGTTGCAGGTTGTCGGTGCCGAAGACGAAGCCGAGCGTGACGGCGATATACGAGCCGAGATAGCCAATGCCGACGCCGATGCCGCCAATACGCCCGCGATTCTCCTCGGTGGAAACGTCGGGGAGCATGGCGTCATAGAACTGCAGCCCCGCCGAGTAGGCGGCGTTGGCGACGATGAAACAGAGCATCGTCGGCCAGAATCCCACGCTGCCGAGCGCCGCGGTGAGTCCCACGCAGAGCACCGTGCTCCAGATCAGGAACGGCATGCGGCGCGGCGCGCGGTCAGTCATGCCGCCGAGGAGCGGGGAGATGACGAAGATGATGGCCATCGAGACGGCGGAGACGTTGCCGTAGAGCGCGTCGGCGCGGTCGGCCCCCACGTGGTCGCGGATGTACTTGGAGAAGTACATCGACACGATGCCCATCGAGAAGATGGTGTTGGCCAGGTCGTAGACCCACCACGACCAGACGGCGCGGCGGGTGATGACGTGCGCGGCGGGCGGGGCGGCTTGAACGGTCGCGGGTGCGGTAATCGGCTCGTCGACGGGGAAGCGAACAATGTGCGGCGCGGCGGGCCGAGGCGCCACTCCGCTGGACGAGTTTGCCGTGCATGCGCGCGAAGTCTACTGGCGAAGAGAAGGACGGGCGAGCGAATCGAAGTTCACGCTCACGCGCTTTGAGATAGCGGTAGGAGCCCTGGCGACTTTCCGCAACATCACAACCGTTCGCGCCCTAGCGAAGCTGTTGAACGTCTAATCCACCCGCTCCCCCGCACCACACCCTGCCTCTTCCCCTGCACCACACCCCGCCTCTTCCCCTGCACGCAACGCAAAAGGGCCTCGCGACCCGAAGGTCGCGAGGCCCTTTTCCGTTGCCGTGTTACCAGTCGACCCGAAGCCCAGCCTGCATCTGCCGAGCCGCGTACGCGCCCGTCGGCCGGCCGAACGTCGGAACCGCCTCACCGGTGGCCGTAAGCTGCGTGCCGCCGTACGAGAGCTTGTTGTACCAGTTGAACAGGTTGAACACCTCGGCCGAGAAGCCGACCTTCTTGCCGCCAATGGAGTAGAGCTGCCGCGCGAGGCGCAGGTCGACGGTGCGGTAGTAGTTCGGGAAGGCATTGGCCGGAAGCGCCGTGCGCTCGCCCACCGTGGTCTTCGTGCCGCCCGGCCAGTCGTCGCCGGTGATGTTGTCGAGATTGATGTCGCGGCCGTCGATCTGCAGGAACGGACGCGGGCTGGCGACCGTGGCGATGGCCGACACGTTGAAGCCGAACGGAATCGGCGTCACCGTCGACAGCACCAGGCGGTGCCGCTCGTCGCCCGACGTGCGCTGACGGTCGAACAGGAACGGCAGCGCGTAGTTGGGGAGCGCGCCGGAGATGTCGAAGCTGCCCTCGTACCAGGCCAGCGTGTACGCGAGGTTCACGCGGGTCTTGTTGCGCTGGTAGGTGGACGACACCAGGAACGCCGAGTACCACGCCTCGCCCTTGTCGTCCCACAGCACGATGTCGCCGTACCGCGGCGTCAGCTTGCGCGCGCTCGGCGTCACCGACTTGTCGGTGTAGTTCGCGTTGCGCTGGACGTAGAGGTTGGTGAGGTGCTGGCGCACGTAGTCCACGTTGATGCCGAACTGCTCCGTGAACTGGTGCCCGATGCCGAGCGACAGCTGGAGGTTCTTCGGCGTCTTCATGTCGTGCTTCATGAGGATCGGCGCCGGCGAACCCGACTGGCCGGCGATCACGCGCTGCCGCAGGACGGCGGGGTCCTTGGTGGGCGTGTTCGTGGTGTTGTTGAACGTGAAGTTGTACACGCGCCACGTGGAGTTCTTGCGCTCCTGGAAGCCCATGAAGCTCGTCACGCGGTCATAGATGATGCCCATGCCGCCGCGCACGAACGTCTTGTTCTGCTTCGTCGGATCCCACGAGAACGAGATACGCGGCGAGAAGTTGCCCAGCTGGTTCTTGCGGTCGCCGCGGTTGAGGTAGCCGGCGAGCGGCCCCTCGCGCTCGAGGCGCTGCAGCGTCGTGTCCTTGGACCACGGCACCGTGTACTTGTTGTTCATCGTGTTGATCTCGGCGTCATGCCGCACGCCGAGGCTTAACGTGAAGTTGTCCTTGATGCGCCACTCGTCATTGATGTACACGCCGGTCGTGAACGCATTGGCGCTCGCCTTGGCGTCCTCGGTCGAGTTGGGGTCGGTGAAGCCGACCGCAATGTTGGCGAGGTACGGCATCGATGACGTGTCGGTCAGGAACGTGAACGTGCCGTTGGCATTGTTCGCGAAGTCCTGGCTGGCCGAGATGCTGGCCAGCTCGACGCCCGCCTTGATGGTGTGCGAACCCGACGCGTTGTCGAAGTTCCACGTCGCGCGGTCCACGGCGCGGAGGTGCAGCTCGTCGAGGAAGAGCGGGAAGCCGCTGGTGCCGAACGTGATGCCCGGGTAGTTGAACTGCGGGCCGGGCTTGAGCGGCGCTTCCTTGTGGCCCCAGCTCACGAGCTGGAGGCTGGCTTCGTTCACGAAGTTGCCGCCCGGCTTCAGGTAGCGCTGGCGGAGCTGCGCCGTGTAGATGTCGTAGTTCTGCGAGATGCCGCCGTCCTGCGACACCTTGGCGCCAAAGTTGCCCTCGCCGTCGAGCAGGCGCGCCGAGACCATGGCGTCATACGTGATCTGGGGGTTCTTCACCCACGTCAGGCGACCGAACAGCGTGTGGTTCTTGTTGGGGGCGAGGAACGACCCCTTGTACGGCGCCCAGTTCGCGCCGCTCGTCGGGTTGACGTCGAGGTAGAAGTTGGTGTTGGTCAGCTCGTAGCTCGTCGCCAGGAAGAGCTTGTCCTTCTTCAGCGGGCCGCGGAGGTTGAAGCCCAGTTGCTGACGGCTGTAGTCGGGGACCTTCTTCTGGAAGGCGTTCTGCGTGATCATCGCCTTGTTCTGCAGGAACCCGAACGCCGACCCTTCCCACTTGTTCGTGCCGCGGCGGCTTTCGGTGGAGATCACGTACGACCCGGCGCGCGAATACTCGGCGTCGTAGGGGTTCACGAAGACGCGGAACTGCTCGAGCGCCTCCTGCGGCAGCGGCGAACCCGTCTGGCCGAGGCCCACGATGTTGCCGTTGTACAGGCTCTTCATCTCCACGCCGTCGACGTAGACGTTGAAGAAGCGGTTGTCCGGCGCGCCGCCGGCCGACGGGAGCGTGCGTCCCGACTGCGGCGCGTACGTCTTGATGCCCGGGGCCACGCCCGCGAGGTTCATCAGGCCGCGCGCGTTGAGCGGCAGGTTCTCGATTTCCGCGCGCATGACCGGCGCCGACACCGACAGGCGCTGCACTTCCACCTGCTTCACCTTCTCGCCGACGATCGTTTGCGCCGCCAGCTCGGCGACGCCCTTTTCCATGTTGAACTCGAGGCGCGCGCGCTGGCCGATGGCCAGCTGCACCTTCTGGCCCGCCGGCTTGTAGCCGATGGCGCGTACCGTCACCGCATACTGGCCGGTGAACAGGCCGAGAACGCGGAATTCGCCGGTCGCGCGGGTCACCGACCGCACCGTTTCCTGCGTGGCGACGTTGGTGATGGTCACCTGCGCATCGGCAATCGGCTGACCCTCCGACCGCACCATGCCGGTGAGAATGACGGTATTCTGGGCGAGCGCACTCGTGGCCATCATGGCCGCAAGAGTGAGCGCCGCGAGCGCGTGGCTCACGAGTCTCCGCATGCGTGTACTCCTATGTCTTTGGTAGAGAGGGGGCGGGGGGACTGGGGGGACGGGGGCTAGAGCGGCTGTGATAGTCCGCTTCGGCGCCTAAGTTAGGGGGTCGTCATTCACTTTGCCACAGCCATGCCCATCGCCTGCCGACTCGCCCCCGTCCTACTCGCCGCCGCGGTTGCGTCGGCCGCCGCCCAGGGCCCCGCCCCCGCGCGCACCGACACGCTCGCCCCCGGCGTCGTCCATACCCGCCTCGACATTTCCACGGGCCCGTGGACCGTCCACGTGCTCAGGGTCGACCTTGGGCGGGGCGATATCGCCCTGCGACACGAGCGGGCCCACGGCCAACTGGCCACCCGCGAGCGCGTCAGCGCGATGGCGGCCCGCGTCGCGCAGGGCGGCGACCGCGTGCTGGCGGCCGTCAACGCCGATTTCTTTGACCTCGCCTCCGGCGCGAGTGAGAACAACGTCGTGATTGGCGCGGAATGGTGGAAAGGCGTGCGCGTGACCGAGAGTCCGTACGACACGTTTGACAACGTGCACGCCCAGTTCGCCCTCGACAGCCGCCGCCGTCCGCTGCTGGACCGGTTCGCATTTGACGGGTGGGCGCGCACCCCGGGCGCGTCGTTTCCGCTGATTGCCCTCAACGCGATGCCGCGGGGAACATATGAAGGCACCGCGCTGTGGACACCGCGCGTCGGCCCCGCGACGCCGCGCGACAGCGTGCGTCCCACCACCGAACTCGCGCTCTTCCCCGCCGGCCACCGCGACGACACCGTGCTCTTCGTGCGGCGCTCGGCGTCCAAGGGCGGCGGCCTCGCCATCCCCGCCGACGGCGCGGTGCTCTCTGCCTATGGCGCGCGGGCCGCGGCGCTCGACTCAACGGCCGACGGCGACACGGTGCGCATCACGCTGGCGGCCGCGCCCCGCCTTGCCGCGGCCGCTGGGAGATTGTCGTTGGTCGTGGGCGGCTGGCCGCGCATTCTGCGCGGCGGCGTCAACGTCGCCGCGCTCGCGCCGTCAGCGGAAGGGACCATCTCGCGCAACGCCGAGGTGCGCCATCCGCGCACGGGCGTCGGGTTTTCCCGCGACAGCACCACCCTGCTGCTCGTCACGGTCGACGGCCGTGGCGCCACGAGCGTGGGAATGACCCTCGTCGAGCTGGCCGACCTGATGAAATCACTCGGCGCGTGGAACGCCCTCAACTTCGACGGCGGGGGCTCGGCCACGATGGTGATCGATGGGAAGGTCGTGAACACCCCGAGCGATCGAACCGGAGAGCGCGAGGTGGGGTCGGCACTGCTTGTGGTGCAGCGGACGCGGCCTGACTAGGTGCAGGGTGCAGAGGCAGAGTGTGGTGCAGAGGAAGAGGCAGAGTGTAGGAAGGGAAAGGGGTAGGTGAAGGGAAATACACTCTGCACCCTGCACCACACCCTGCCTCTGCACCCTGCACCACACCCTGCCTCTGCACCCTGCACAACGCAAAAGGCCCCGCCGTAACACGGCGGGGCCTTTTGCTTCAGAATCTCTACTCGATCTCTTCGGCGCCCAGCGGCGACAGATCGTCGGCCACTGACGGGAGCGGGCCGAGGTCGCCCAGCCCAAACTCGGGCTCGGGGAGCGCCGGTGCTTCGACATCCATATCCACCTGCTGATACCGGTACATGCCGGTGCCGGCGGGGATGAGATGGCCGATGATGATGTTCTCCTTGAGGCCGAGGAGGTTGTCCTTGGCTCCGCGGATGGCGGCATCGGTGAGCACGCGCGTGGTTTCCTGGAACGACGCGGCCGAGATGAACGACTGGGTCGTGAGGCTGGCCTTCGTGATGCCGAGCAGCAGCGGCTCGGACGTCGCCGGGACCTGCTTCTTCTTCTTCGACTTGTCGTTGGCGTCGCGGAACTGCGCCTTGTCCACGTTCTCGCCCTCGAGGAACTCGGTGTCCCCCGACTCGAGCACGCGCACCTTCTGCAACATCTGGCGCACGATCACGCCGATATGCTTGTCGTTGATCTTCACGCCCTGCAGGCGGTAGACCTCCTGCACTTCGTTGAGCAGGTACTCCTGCACGGCGCGCGGGCCCTTGATGCGCAGAATGTCGTGCGGGTTCACCGGCCCTTCCGACAGGCGGTCGCCGGCGCGCACGCGGTCGCCCTCGTGCACGCGCAGGTGCTTGCCGGCCGCCACTTCGTAGAGCTGCGGCTGCGTCTGCTCGTCGATCGCGCCGCTGCCGTCGATCGGCTGCACGAAGATCTCGCGCTTGCCGCGCTTGATGTCGCCGAACCGCACGACGCCGTCGATCTCCGAGATCGTCGCCGGATCCTTCGGCCGGCGGGCCTCGAACAGTTCGGCCACGCGCGGCAGGCCGCCCGTGATGTCGCGCGTCTTGTACGCTTCACGGCTGATCTTGGCGATCGTCGTGCCGGCCGTGACCGTCTGGCCGTCATCGATGATGAGCTGGGCGCCCACCGGGACCACGAAGTCGCGGACCTTCTTCTCCTTGCCGCCCTTCGTCGACCACACCTCGATGTGCGGGTGCAGCTTCTTCTCGCGGTCCTCGATCACGACCCGCTGACGCAGGCCGGTGAGTTCGTCGAGTTCCTCGGCGAACGACTCGTCCTCCACGAGGTCCACGAACTTGATCGTGCCCTCGGTGTCGGTGATGATCGGGTTGGTGTACGGATCCCACGTGAAGACCACCGCGTCCTTCTTGACCTCTTCGCCGTCCTTGACCATCAGGATGGCGCCGAGCGGCACGTGGAGGCGCGCCGACACGGGGGCGTTGCGGTCGTTGGAGGCGCGCACGAACAGCTCGCCTTCGTACGACGTGACGATGCGCTGGCCCTCGACGTTGTTCACCGTGACCAGGCGGTCGCCGTACTCGACGATGCCCGACACCTTCGACTTGCGCGCCGTCTGCTCGGCGATACGGGCCGCCGTGCCGCCGATGTGGAACGTGCGGAGCGTCAGCTGCGTGCCCGGCTCGCCGATCGACTGGGCGGCGATGATGCCGACCGCCTCGCCGATGTCGACCATCTTCATGGTGGCCAGGTTGCGGCCGTAGCACATGCGGCACAGGCCGCGCTTGGCCTCGCACGTCAGCACGGAACGGATCTTCACCGTCTCGATGCCGGCGTCCTCGATGGCGCGGGCCGTCTCCTCCTCCATCATCTGGCCGGCCTCGACCAGCAGCGCCGGACGTCCGGCGTCGTCGCGCAGCTGCGGATCGTAGACGTCCTCGGCGGCAACGATGCCGACGATGCGCTCCGACAGCGGCTCGATGATGTCTTCGCCTTCCTTCAGCGCCGACACCTCGAGGCCCATGATCGTGCCGCAATCCTCCTCGGTGATCGTCACGTCCTGCGCGACGTCGCAGAGGCGGCGCGTCAGGTAGCCGGCGTCGGCCGTCTTGAGCGCCGTGTCGGCCAGACCCTTGCGGGCGCCGTGCGTCGAGATGAAGTACTCGAGCACCGACAGGCCTTCGCGGAAGTTCGACTTGATGGGGCTTTCAATGATTTCGCCGATGCCGCCGGTGAGCTTCTTCTGCGGCTTCGCCATCAGGCCGCGCATGCCGGCCAGCTGGCGGATCTGGTCGCGCGAACCGCGCGAGCCGGAATCGAACATCATGAACACCGGGTTGAACCCGAGCTGCGATTCGCGCATGCGCTTGACCATCGCGTCGGCGATGTCGTTGTTCGCGTGCGTCCAGGTGTCGATGACCTTATTGTAGCGCTCGCCGTTGGTGATGTTGCCCGTCGAGTACGCCTTCTGGAAGCGCTCCACGCGCGTGCCGGCCTCCTCGAGCAGCGTCTCCTTCTCCCCCGGGATCTCGAGGTCCGAGATGCCGATGGACACGCCGCCGCGGGTGGCGTTGCGGAAGCCGAAGTCCTTGAGGCGGTCGAGGAACGCCACCGTGGTCGCCAGGCCGGCGGCACGGTAAGCCTCGAACACCAGTTCGGACAGCGCCTTCTTCTTCATGTCGCGGTTCTGGAACGGCAGCTCCGCGGGCACGATCTCGCTGAACATCACGCGGCCGGCCGTCGTCACGATCCACGACGCGTCGCCGTCGGCGCCCTTGATCAGGTACCGCAGCGCCGAGTGCGTGGTCAGACGCCCCGTCGCCAGCGACATCTCCACTTCGGCCGGGTTCGTGAACGCCGGCAGCTTGGCGACGCGCTTGGGATCCTTGATCAGGTTGTCAAAGTCGGTCGGCGCCTTGGTCGCGAAGTAGCAGCCGAGCACGATGTCCTGGCTGGGCTCCGCCACCGGGCGGCCGTCGGCCGGCTTCAGAATGTTGTTGGACGACAGCATCAGCACGCGGCACTCGAGCTGGGCCTCGAACGAGAGCGGCACGTGCACGGCCATCTGGTCGCCGTCGAAGTCGGCGTTGAACGCCGCGCAGACGAGCGGATGGATGCGGATGGCCTTGCCTTCCACGAGCACGGGCTCGAACGCCTGGATGCCCAGGCGGTGCAGCGTCGGCGCGCGGTTGAGCAGCACCGGATGGTCCCGGATGATCTCCTCGAGGATCTCGTACACCTCGGGGCTCTCACGCTCCACGATCTTCTTGGCGCGCTTCACCGTTTCGGCGATGCCCTTCTCCACCAGCTTGTGGATGATGAACGGCTTGAACAGTTCAAGCGCCATCGCCTTGGGCAGGCCGCACTGGTGCAGCTTGAGCTCCGGGCCCACCACGATGACCGAACGGCCCGAGTAGTCCACGCGCTTGCCGAGCAGGTTCTGACGGAACCGGCCCTGCTTGCCCTTGAGCATGTCGGACAGCGACTTGAGCGGACGCTTGCCGCGGCCGCGGATCGCCTTGGAGCGGCGCCCGTTGTCGAACAGCGCGTCCACCGCCTCCTGCAGCATGCGCTTCTCGTTGCGCAGGATCACTTCCGGCGCGCGGTGCACGATGAGCTTCTGCAGGCGGTTGTTGCGGTTGATGACGCGGCGGTACAGGTCGTTGAGGTCGGACGTCGCAAACCGCCCGCCGTCGAGCGGCACCAGCGGCCGCAGGTCGGGCGGGATGACGGGAATGACGTCCATGATCATCCACTCGGGCTTGTTGCGCACGTCCGAGTGGTCGCCCGAGTTGCGGAACGCGTCCACAATCTTGAGGCGCTTGAGCTGCTGCTTCTTCTTGTGCTGCGACGTCTCCACCGCCACCGAGGCGCGGAGCTCGTCGGCGACCTTGTCGACGTCGAGGCGGCGCAGGAGTTCGCGCACCGCCGGCGCGCCGATGTCGGCCTGGAACGCCGTGTCGCCCTCGGCCTTCGCCTTCAGGCGCAGCTCGAGGTACTGCTCTTCGTCAAGCAGGTCGTTGGCGCGCACTTCCTGCTCGCCAGCGTCGATGACGACGTAGTTGGAATAGTAGATGACCTTCTCGAGATCACGGAGCGTGAGGTCGAGCAGGTTGCCCATCGGGCTCGGCAGCGTCTTGAAGAACCAGATGTGCGCCACCGGCACGGCGAGCTCGATGTGCCCCATGCGGTCGCGGCGCACCTTGCTGAGCGTCACTTCCACGCCGCAGCGGTCGCAGATGACGCCGCGGTAGCGGATGCGCTTGTACTTGCCGCAGTGGCACTCCCAGTCCTTGACCGGGCCAAAGATGCGCTCGCAGAAGAGGCCGTCCTTCTCCGGCTTGAACGACCGGTAGTTGATGGTCTCCGGCTTGGTCACCTCGCCCCACGACCACCACGAGCGCAGGCCGGCCATCTCCAGCCGCTCGCGCTCCTTGGGGTCGCGGGGACCGCGGATCTCCTCCGGGCTCGCGATGCGAACCTGGATGAAGTCAAACGCCGAGGCGCGCTGTTCGCGCGCGTTGCGGAAATCAATCATCGATTAGTCCTCGCTCCCGTTGCCGAACGACCCACCACCGATGACTTCGTTGGCGTCCATCGTCACGTGAATGCCCAGCGCCTGCAGTTCCTTGACGAGCACGTTGAACGACTCCGGCGTGCCCGGCTCGGGGAGGTTCTGTCCCTTCACGATCGCCTCGTACACGCGGCTGCGAC
This sequence comes from Gemmatimonadota bacterium, assembly GCA_016182795.1. Taxonomy (GTDB): domain Bacteria; phylum Gemmatimonadota; class Gemmatimonadetes; order Gemmatimonadales; family Gemmatimonadaceae; genus PNKL01. Next base: position 231,516 of record JACPFW010000015.1, on the reverse strand, counting down.
CGTTGACGTCGTCCGACTTGACCGTCAGGATCTCCTGCAGCGTGTGCGCGGCTCCGTACGCTTCGAGCGCCCACACTTCCATTTCGCCGAAGCGCTGGCCGCCGAACTGCGCCTTGCCGGCCAGCGGCTGCTGCGTGACCAGCGAGTACGGGCCAATGCTGCGGGCGTGGATCTTGTCGTCCACCAGGTGGCTGAGCTTGAGCATGTACACCTGGCCCACGGTCACCGGGCTGGTGAACGTCTCGCCCGTGCGGCCGTCGCGCAGCCTGATCTTGCCGAACGGCATGATGCCGGCCAGCCCGATCAGTTCCACCGACGCGGCGTCGACATCGGCCTCGCTCTTGCGGCCGAGCGTTGCGGCCAGCGCCGGCAATCCGCGCGCCTCGAGCAGCGCCGCCGCGTCCATCGCGTCGAGCTTCTCGATCTCCTTGCCCACCTTCTTCAACTCGGCCTTCCGCGCGGCGAAGTCGGGATCTTCCGACGCCGTCTCGTGGAACGCCTTCTCATACTTGAGGTTCGCGTGCTCGCGCTCGGCCAGTTCCTTGGCCGCCGCCGCGAGGTAGTCGCGCACCGAAGTGAAGATCTCCTTCGTCTCCGCCGACATGCTGCGGCCGTGCAGGTCGTTCAGCGTCGCGTCGGAGAGCAGCTCGACCTTGTCGATGTTCTCGGCCGACGGCTTGATGTCGGCGAGCAGGTAGCGGATCTCCTTGTCGGTGATCAGCGGCGCCTCGGCCTGCAGGCCGAGTGACGCCTTGGCCCACGTCACGCCGGCAAGGCGCAGGAGCAGCCCGATCTCCCGCTCGTTGGCGCCGGCAAAGACCGGCGTCTTGGCGTAGAAGCCGAGCAGCTTGGCCGCCCACCCGAGATGCGTCTCGAGGATCTGGCCGACGTTCATGCGGCTTGGCACGCCGAGCGGGTTGAGGACGATGTCCACCGGACGACCGTCCGGCAGGAACGGCATGTCCTCTTCCGGCACGATGCGCGCGACGATGCCCTTGTTGCCGTGACGGCCGGCCATCTTGTCGCCCACCGAGATCTTGCGCTTCTCGGCGAGGTAGACCTTCACGAGCTGGATCACGCCCGGCGGCAGTTCGTCGGGCTGGAGAATGCGGTCGATGCGCTCTTCCGCCTTCTCCTCGATCTTCGACTTCACCTCGTTGGCGGCCTCGATGATCTCGCGAACTTCGTCGTTCACCTTCTTGTTGCCGACGCGGAACGTCTTGAGGTCGAGCGTCGCGAGGCGGAGCGTGCCGAGAATCTCCTCGGTCAGCTTGGTCCCCTTGGCGATCGCCTCTTCCACCGTCCCGCTCTTGAGCGCCAGCTCCACGGTCTGCCCGAGGAGGAGTTCCTTGATCTCCTCGTCGCGCACGTCGTTGACGCGGACCTTCTCCTCGCCCTCGAGGCGGCGGACATCGCCGATGCGCTCGCCGCGGTCCTTCTCGACCACCTGATCCTCGACGCGCGAGAAGATCTTGACGTCGATGACCACGCCTTCCATGCCCGGCGGGACCTTGAGGGACGAGTCCTTCACGTCCTTCGCCTTCTCGCCGAAGATCGCCGTCAGCAGCTTCTCTTCGGGCGACAGCTCGGTCTCGCCCTTCGGCGTGATCTTGCCGACGAGGATGTCGCCCGGCTTGACGTGCGCGCCGATGCGGACGATGCCGCGCTCGTCGAGGTCAATGAGCGACTCTTCCGAGACGTTCGGGATTTCCCGCGTGATTTCTTCCTGGCCGCGCTTGGTGTCGCGGACGTGCAACTCGAGCTCCTGGATGTGGATCGACGAGTAGACGTCGTCCTTCACCAGCCGCTCGGAGAGGACGATGGCGTCTTCGAAGTTGTGCCCGTACCACGGCATGAACGCCACGGTCACGTTGCTGCCGAGCGCGAGCTGGCCGTGCTCGGTGGCGGCGCCGTCGGCCAGCACCTCGCCCTGCTTCACCTTCTGCCCGAGCTTGACGGCCGGGCGCTGGTTGATGGCGGTGTCCTGGTTGGTGCGCCAGTACTTCTTGAGGCGGTAGCGGTCCTGCTGCGTGAGCCGCGCCAGCGGGGCGCCGGCGTCGCGCTTGCCTTCCTTGCCCTGGCCGGCGTCGACGATGATCTCGTCGGCCGTCACGCGCGTCACCACGCCCGCGCGCTTGGCAATGACCACCGCGCCCGAGTCCTGCGCCACCTTCTCTTCGAGCCCGGTGCCGACGACCGGCGTCTGCGGGTTGAGGAGCGGCACCGCCTGGCGCTGCATGTTGCTGCCCATCAGCGCGCGGTTGGCGTCGTCGTGCTCGAGGAACGGAATGAGCGCCGCGGCGATCGACACCACCTGCTCGGGCGCCACATCCATATAGTCGATGCGCTGCGGCGGCACGAGCGGCACGTCGGACTGCTGGCGGCTGAGCACCAGCTCATCCACGAACGTGCCGTCGGGGTTCAGCTTGGCGTTCGCCTGCGCGATGATCGCGTCTTCCTCACGGTTGGCGTCGAGCCACTCGACGTCGCCCGTCACCTTGCCGTTGCGCACCACGAGGTACGGCGTCTCCACGAAGCCGAGGTCGTTGACGCGCGCAAAGCACGCCAGCGACGTGATGAGGCCGATGTTCGGGCCTTCCGGCGTCTCGATGGGGCACATGCGGCCGTACTGCGAGTAGTGCACGTCGCGGACTTCGAAGCCGGCGCGCTCGCGCGTCAGGCCGCCCGGTCCGAGCGCCGACAGGCGGCGCTTGTGCGTCAGCTCGGCCAGCGGGTTCGTCTGGTCCATGAACTGCGACAGCTGCGACGAGCCAAAGAAGGCCTGAATGACCGCCGACACCGTGCGCGCGTTGACGAGGTCGTCGAGCGCGATTTTTTCGGTGTCCTGGTTGATGCTCATGCGCTCCTTGACCAGGCGCGCCATGCGCGACAGGCCGACGGAGAACTGGTTGGCGATCAGTTCGCCGACGGAACGAATGCGACGGTTGCCCAGATGGTCGATGTCGTCCGTGTGGCCGCGCCCCTCGTGCAGTTCGACGAGGTAGCGGAGGATGGCGACGAAATCGTCGACGGTGAGCACCGTCGTGTCGGGCGACGTCGGCAGGCCGAGGCGCTGGTTGATCTTGTAGCGCCCGACGCGGCCGAGGTCATAGCGCTTGGGCGAGAAGAACAGCCGCTCGAGCGCCTGCTTGGCCGTCTCCTTGTTGGGCGCGTCGCCCGGACGGAGCAGCGAGTAGATCTGCTTGAGGGCCTCGTCCTCGGCGCGCGTCGGATCCTTGAGCAGCGTGTTCTTGATCAGCTGGCTCTCGACGCGCATCGACGGGGCGAAGACCTGCACGCGGTGCAGGTCGGCCTTGCGGAGGCGCTTGCACAGCATCTCCTTGAGCGCCTGCCCGGCCTCGGCGATGACTTCGCCGGTGTTCGGGTCGACGACATCGAGGGCGATGACGCGCGGGGTCGACCGCTCGCCGCGCTCGATGGCGTCGAGTTCGTCGCGCAGGTCGACCGACATGTACGAGGCGAAGACCTTGACGCGGTCGATCTTCTGGCGGCGGAGGCGGTTGAACACCTCTTCGGTCAGCTCGTCGCCGACCTTCACCAGCAGCAGGTTCTCGTCGCGCTCGCGCTGGGCGCGGGCCTTCTTGGTCTTCGGCTTCGGCGCGTCGGCCGCGGCCGCCTCGCCGGCAAGCTCGATGTCTTCGGCGATGATGGCGCCGAGCAGCTCGCGGTTCTCCGCGCGCCCTTCACGCTTCTTCAGCAGGTCGAGTTCGCGCACCGCAAAGAAGAGGCGGAGGATGTCCGCGTTGGTTCCGTAGCCGAAGGCGCGCAGGAGCGCGGTGGCCGGGAACTTCTTCTTCTTGTCGATGTGGACGTAGATGATGTCGTGGATGTCGACGGTGAACTCCACCCACGAGCCGCGGAACGGAATGATCCGCGAGCTGATCAGCCGCTGGCCGTTGGGGTGGGTGCTCTCCTCGAACACCACGCCCGGCGAGCGGTGCAGCTGCGACACGATGACGCGCTCGGCTCCGTTGATCACGAAGGTGCCGAGGTTGGTCAGCAGCGGCAGTTCGCCGAGGTAGACTTCCTTGCGGATCTCGTTCTTGAGCCGCTTGCCGTTGCCGGCGTCCTCGAAGACGCGCAGCGACAGGGTCGCCTTGAGCGGCGCCGAGTACGTCATGTCGCGCTCGATGCACTCCTCGACGGAGTACTTCGGCTCGCCCAGGGTGTACTTCTCGAATTCGAGCGAGAAGTTCTGGTGGACGTCCTCGATGGGGAACAGGTCGCGGAAGACCCGTTCGAGACCGACGTCTTCTACGTGCTTGGCGGCGGCATCCAGCTGGAGCAGCGACTCAAAGGCGCGCACCTGGATGTCGAGGAGATGGGGCATCTCCATCCGCTCATCGAGCTTCGCGAACGAAATCTGCTTGATCATGTCGGGTCCGGGAGTTCCGGTGGACAGGCGAAAACCGCCCGGGCCCGGACGCGCGGCGAGATGCCGCGCGGGCGGGTCAGGGCGTGCAACGCGTCAGTTGTACTGCGGGACGAAGCGTGCGATCACGGTGGTCGTTGGGGCTGAGGGTGGGAACCCGGCGGCGCGCGATATCGCGCCGCCGGCAACCCCCGGCCTTACTTGACTTCGATCTCGGCGCCTTCGGCCTCGAGCTTGGCCTTCAGCTGGGCGGCCTCGTCCTTCGAGACGCCGGCCTTCACGGTCTGCGGCGCGCCGTCGACCAGGTCCTTGGCTTCCTTCAGCCCGAGCCCGGTGATTTCGCGGATGACCTTGATGACCTGAATCTTCTTCGCGCCGGCGCCCTTCAGCGTGACCGTGAACTCGGTCTGCTCTTCGACAGCGGCCGCAGCCGCGCCGCCGCCCGCCGGGGCGCCCGCCGCGACAGCGGCGATGGTGACATTGAACTTCGTCTTGAACGCATCGATGAGCTCGACGAGCTCGATGACCGACTTGTTGCCGATCGCGTCGAGGATTTCGTCGTTGCTCAGGGTCGTGGTAGCCATGGTTTCGTTCTCCGTGTGTCTCCCAGGAGTCCTGGGGCGTTGTGGATCAGGCGGACGCCTGGGGAATCAGTTGCTGCTGCCTTCGAGCTGGGTCTTCCGCGCCTCGAGGGAGAGCGCGAACGTCATCAAGAGACTGTTGAGGTAGCCAGCGAACATGCTGAGCGCCTCATCGCGGGTCGGCATCGTGGCGAGCTTGCTCACCATCGCCTGGTCGATCACCGCGCCTTCATACACCCCGCCCTTCACCGTCGGGCGCTGGTCGTTGGCCTTGGCGAAGTCGGTCAGGACCTTGGCCGCGGCGATGGCATCCTTCGCCACCACGACGCCCGTCGGGCCCTTGATCGGCTGCCCCACCAGCCCGCACTCGTTCACCGCGCGGATGGCCAGCGAGTTCTTGATCACCACGTACTCCACACCCGCCTTGCGCAGCTTGCGGCGGAGGTCCGTCATCCGCTTCACGTTGAGGCCGGTGAAGTCGGTGTAGTACAGCGCGTTCGCGCCCTTGATCTTGGCGCTGAGCTCGGCCACGAGCTTTTCTTTGTCTGTGCGATTCATGGCTCGTTACCGGTACGGGGTGGTGTCGACCTTCACCCCCGGGCCCATCGTCGACGAGACCGAGAGGTTCCGGATGTACACGCCCTTGGCTGCGGCCGGCTTGGACCGGACGATCTGGTCCATGAACGCGGTGAAGTTCGTCTCGAGGGCATCGAGCCCGAACGAGACCTTGCCGATCTTGGCGTGCACATTGCCGCCCTTGTCGACGCGGAACTCGATCTTGCCCGCCTTCGTTTCCTTCACGGCCTGACCGACGTTCATCGTCACGGTGCCCGCCTTGGGGTTCGGCATCAGCCCGCGGGGGCCGAGCACGCGACCCAGCTGGCCGACCTGGCCCATCTGGTCCGGGGTGGCGATCATGACGTCGAAATCGGTCCAGCCTTCCTTGATCTTCGCGATATACTCGGTGCCGACGAAATCGGCGCCGGCCGCCTCGGCTTCCTTCGCCTTGTCGCCGACGGCGATCACGAGCACGCGCACGGTGGCGCCGGTGCCCGCGGGGAGCACGACAGTGCCGCGCACGACCTGATCGGCGTGCCGCGGATCGACGCCGAGGCGTACCACCACCTCAACCGTCTCGTCGAACTTCGCGTAGGCGCCCGTCTTCACGAGCTCCAGCGCCTGCTTGGACGCGTACGCCTTTTCAATGACGCGCTTGTCCGCGGCGGCGCGGTATTTCTTGCCATGGATACCGGGCATCAGTCCTTTACCTCCACGCCCATCGAGCGCGCGGCGCCGGCAACCATCGCCATCGCCGACTCGATCGAGTCGCAGTTGAGGTCAGGCATCTTGAGCTCGGCGATCTTCTTGATCTGCGCCTTGCTGATGGCGCCGACCTTGTTGCGGTTGGGCTGACCCGACCCCTTGTCCAGTCCCAGTTCCTTCATGATGAGGATCGCCGCGGGCGGCGTCTTCAGAATGAAGGTGAAGGACTTGTCGGCGTAAATCGTGATCTCGACCGGGAGAATCGTGTCCTGGCCCTGCGTCCGAGCGTTGAACTCTTTGCAGAATGCCATGATGTTGATTCCCTGCGGGCCGAGCGCGGTGCCGACCGGCGGGGCCGGGTTCGCCTTGCCTGCAGGAATCTGCAGTTTGACGAATCCGGTGACCTTTTTTGCCATGGTGCTCCTCTGACGTTCGGGCAGGGCGCCAATCGCCCCGCCGACTCCCACGGTGTGATTAGCGAGGGTGTGGTGGGCCTCGTGCGCGAGTACCGCAGCCTTCGCGCGAGGGAAAACAGTGATGGCAGACGTCGGACGGCCGATGGCGGAAATCCGCCATCAGCCATCAGCCTTCTGCCATCTCTTCGGCGGCTTCGCGGTGACCACGGTTGAGGAACCGTGGCCCCGTGGGCGCTCCGCCTAGTGCGCCCGCAACTGCAGGTAATCCAGCTCCACGGACGTCGGGCGTCCGAACAGCGACACCGACACCCGCACCTTGCCCTTGTCGGGCATCACTTCCTCGACCACACCGTTGAAGTCCGTGAACGGACCATCGGTGATGGCCACCGCCTGCCCGACGAGGAACGGGATCTCCTCCTTGGGCGGCGCTTCCTCCGCCTCGTCGGCAATGCCGAGGAGGCGGCGCACTTCGTCATCGCGCAGCGGCTGCGGGTCGCGGTCCTTGCCGACGAACTTGATGACGCCCTGGATGCTGCCGATGGTGTGCAGCGTGTCCTCGCCTGCCACCATCTCGACCAGCACGTAGCCGGGGTACACCTTGCGCTCGACCGTGACCTTCTTGCCGTTCTTGATCTCGACAACTTCCTGCGTCGGCACCAGCGCCTGCCGGATGGCGCGCGCGTCGGCCGGCACCGGATCCGCGTCGATCTTCCGCTGGATCAGGTTCCGAACCTTGTTCTCGTGCCCAGAGGTCGTCTGGATCGCGTAAAACCGGTGCGCCACGAAAGCTCCTAAAACGCCGAGGGGAGGCGCACCAGCAACTGCTGGAGCACCACGTCCATCAGCGCAATGACGCCCCCGATGAACACCGAAAGCAGAACAACGCCGACCGAGAGCTGGCGCACCTGCGGCATATCCGGCCAGGTCACCCGCTTCAGCTCGGCCATCACGTCATGGTAGAACGCGACCGTCTTCTGGACGACGCCCTGCTGCGGCACCACCTCGACGGCCATGCTACTTCGTCTCCTTATGCACCACGTGCTTGTTGCAACGCGGGCAGTACTTCTTCCACTCGACGCGCTCCGGGTGCAGGCGCTTGTTCTTGGTGGTGAAGTAGTTGCGGTTCTTGCAGTCGTTGCACGCGAGAATGATCTTGTCGCGGGGCATGTCAGATACCTCTTGGGTCCAGCTCGTATTGGCGGTTCACGGTTGACCGCCCCCGTGGCACTCAGTGCCATGTGTGTCCTGCCCTGCACCTGCCATTCACCTACCCAGAGCTGGCGATCGGGATTGAACCGATGACCTCACCCTTACCAAGGGTGTGCTCTACCGACTGAGCTACGCCAGCGCTCTGCTTTTTTTCTGCTTCTTCTCTACTGTCTCTCTGCCTCTAGAGCGGGAGACGGGGCTCGAACCCGCGACATCAAGCTTGGAAGGCTTGCGCTCTACCAGCTGAGCTACTCCCGCGAGTTGAACGACCAGCTCTTACCTCAACTTCTTATCTTCTACTTCCGCCGCCTTGCCGAGTGGTGGGGGAAGGATTCGAACCTTCGAAGGCATACGCCGGCAGATTTACAGTCTGCTCCCGTTGGCCACTTGGGTACCCCACCTTCGTAGTTTCCCTACCCCCTCCCCGTCCCCTACGCGAGCCCATCAGAGCTGACGGCGAGAGTCGAACTCGCAACCGCTTGATTACAAATCAAGTGCTCTGCCAGTTGAGCTACGTCAGCGACTGGCCGTGATTTTTGCGAGACTTGTAGAATACTTGCCAACTATGCAAGTGTCAAGCCGTTGCAATTGTTGGCTTTACGACACCACACCAACGCCTCAGCGCACCTTCTTCCAGCGCGCGCCCTGAGGGGTGTCCTCGACCACTATCCCCTTTTCTTCTAACGACTTGCGGATCTGGTCGGCCGCCGCAAAATCCCGCCGACCGCGCGCCGCCTTGCGCGCCTCGATCTGCTGCTCGACCCACGCGGCCAGCGACGCATCCACGCCTTCCTTGTCGGGCACGATGTCGAGCACCGCGTCGGCACGGGCAAATGCCTCGCGCGCCGCGGCGAGCCCGGCGGCATCACTGCCACGCTTGTCGAGTTCGGCGTTGGCGTGATTAATGAACACGAACAGCGCGGCCTGCGCCCGCGGCGCATTGAGATCGTCGCGCAACGCATCGTCGAACTCGGCGCGGAACGTTTCCGCCACCTCGGCGAGCTTGGCCGTGCCGCCCGTGGCCGACGCAAGCCGCTCGGCGAAGTCGCCCACGCGCCGCACCGCTTCCATGCTCGCCTCGAGCGCCGCGCCAGAGAGGTTGAGCTGTTTGCGGTAGTGCGTCGAGAACATCAAGTGCCGCACCGCCGCCGCGCTCACCTGCTGCGCGCGCAGGTCCTGCACCGTCGCCACGTTGCCCACGCGCTTGGCCATCTTGCTGCCGTCGGTGAGCAGGAACTCGCCGTGGCACCAGAAGCGCGCGAACGGCTTGCCGGTGGCCGCTTCGCTCTGCGCGATCTCGTCCTCGTGGTGCGGAAACTGCAGGTCGATGCCGCCGGTGTGGATGTCGATCGTCTCGCCAAGCAGGCTCATGGCCATCGCCGAGCATTCGAGATGCCAGCCGGGGCGACCGCGCCCCCACGGCGAATCCCACGCCGCGCCGCACGCTTCATCGTCGGGCGTTGCCGACTTCCACAGCGCAAAGTCCTGGGCGTTCTCCTTGGCGTAGTCGTCCTGCGCCACGCGCGCGCCGGTCTTGAGTTCGCGCGTGTCGAGGCGCGAGAGGCGCCCGTAGTCGGCGAACTTGTCGATCGCAAAGTAGACCGTCTTGTCGTCGGCCTGGTACGCGATCCCCTTCTGCTCGAGCCGCCGCACCAGATCAACCATCTCGGTGATGAAATCGGTGGCGCGCGGGTAATGCTCCGCCGGCTCGATGCGCAGGTAGTCGCGATCGGCGTTGAACATCGCGATCACGGGCTCCGTGACGTCGCGCACGGTCTTCTTCTGCTCGGTGGCGCGCCGGATGATCTTGTCGTCGACGTCCGTCAGGTTCATCACCTGCTTGACCTTGAAGCCGGCGTGCCGGAGCGCGCGGCGCATCAGGTCGGCCATCAGGAACGTGCGGAAGTTCCCGAGGTGCGCGGAATTGTAGACGGTCGGACCGCAGGCATACATGCGCACGGTTTCGCCGTCGGCCGGGGCGAACGGCTCGACGGCTCGCGTCATCGAGTTGTAAAGGCGGAACTCGGGCATGCCGAAAGCTAGCCGGACGCCGGGGGTACCGTCCACCGGCCCGGCGGCTCGGTGACCACACGCGACCGGAGCACGCGGATCCCCTCGGCTCGGCAAAGCGCGAGCACCTCCTCGGCGGACCGGTCGGCGAGCGGCACCCGCACCGCGCCGTCGCGGCGGCACGAGGCGGCGAGGTGCCGGCGCAGACGGGCGGCGGCCACGCGTGGAGCGCCGACGGCGAGTTCGAGCGCGCTGCGCGGGGCGGCGGCGCGCGGGTCGACCCACGCGATGATGCGGCCGGCGCGCAGCAGCGCGGCGCGATGCGCGACGCCGCCGAGCACGCCGAGATCGGAGGCGCCTATGAGCACGGCGATGCCGCTCGCGGCGACAATCTGCAGGGCGTGGCGGAACTGGCGGCGGGCGGCGGGATCGAGTCCGTCGAGGGCGCCGTCGAGGGCCACGAGCGACGGCCCCGCCTGCAGCGCCGCCGCGAGCCCAACGAGGCGCCGCTCCACCGGCGAGAGCGCGGCGACGCGCACGCCGAGCTGCGGCCCAAGTCCAACACGCGCGGCCCACAGGTCTTCGACGGCAACGCGGCGCGCGCCTTCGAGCTCGCGCTGCGCGGCAACGAATCGCAGCGCTTCGCGCACGGTGACAAAGTCGTGCAGCACCGCGTGTGAGGGGACGAACGCCGCGAAGTGCGGCGGACAGTCGTCGGCGCCGCGCCAACGGACCGCGCCCGAGTCGGCGCGCAGCATGCCGGCGGCGACGCGCAGCAGCGTGCTCTTGCCCGCGCCAGCGGGGCCGGCGACGCCGACAATCTCGCCGTCTTCGACGTCGCCGCTGACGCCATCGAGCGCCACCACGCCGCCGCCCCAGCCGGTGAACGCGCTGCCGTACGACTTGCGAATGTTGCTGAAGGACACCACGACGTCAGGCACGGGCGCGCTCCGGTAGGGACGCGCCGAGTGTGCGGGGTCATCGATCGTCGTGCGTCACCAAATGCGCGCGGCGGGGTGCGAAAGTGCGCGCTGGCCCGTGACCTACGGTGCCGGTGTGGGCGTGGTGTCGCCGTAGCCGCGCTCGACCAGCAGCTTGCGCACCACCACGAGCAGCACGGCGAGCCCGGGGACGGCCACCAGCAGGCCGAGCGGCCCGAGCAGCTTGCTGCAGATGAGCACGCTCATGATGGTCAGCACGGGCGGCAGGCTGGCGTGCTTATGCATGATGAGCGGATTGACGAGGTTGTTCTCGACGAAGTGAATGACGAAGCCGAACGCCACCACGAGCAGGGCGCGCAGGCCGTCGCCGTCGGCAAGCACGAAGAGCGCCGGGAGGAGCGACGAAATGAGCGTGCCGAAGAACGGCACGAGCGCCACAACGCCGGTGAAAATGCCGAAGGCCAGCCAGTACGGGACGCCGAGCAGCCACAAGCCGGCCGCGGTGAGCGCGCCGAGCACGAACATCGCGAGGAGCTGGGCGAAGGTCCACGCGCGCAGCGCCAGCGTGGTGCTCTGAATGACATCGCGCGCCGCCTCGCGATACCGCGGCGGAATGAGCGAGATGAACAGGTCGCGATAGATGTCGGGGCGCAGCGACAGGTAGAGCGCCATGATGAGCACCGACACCAGGTTGATAAAGCCGTGCAGCACGCTGAAGACGCGCGGCACCACGTCGCCCACGAACCCGCGCACTTCCTCGAGCGCGAGCTGGACCAGCTGGTGTTCGCCGGGACGCACCATATCGGCCACGCCGGGAATGCCGCGCAGCAGCCCTTCGAGCTGAGCCTCCCACATTGGGACGTACCGTGGCAGCACGCTGAAGAGTTCGCGCGTCTGCTGGACCACCGGTCCCACCAGCATGGAGCCGATGGCGATGACGGCGAGCACGGTGCCAACGATCGACGCCGCAAAGGCGGCGGCGCGCGGCAGGCGCGTGCGGGCCAACAGGTAGTCGGTGGTGGCGCCGAGGTAGACGGCGAGCAGGACGGCGAGAAAGAGCAGCAGAAGCAGGTCGGCGACGCGCCCCGCCAGCCAGACGAGGAGCGCCGCCGTCGCTACGCCCGCGAGCGCCAGGCCGAAGCGGCGTGGCGCTTCAGATGTGCCCAACTACTTCTTCTCCTCGCGCGCGTCTTCCACCTCGGCCTGCACCACTTCTTCGCCGGCGCCAATGCGGCGCGGCGGGGTCGATGAGCCGGCGCCGAGGAGGCCCATCTTCTGCTTGAGGGCAAGGAGCTGCGCGTCGGCGGAGGCGGCGCCGGCGACTTTCTCGAGCTGCTTGAAGTCGTGCTGCAGGCGGTCGCCCGTGAACTCTTCCTCAATCTCGGTGCTCGCCTTCAGCATGCGCTCGTTCTGGTCGATGCGCTCTTCCATGCGCGCAAAGGCCTCGAACGCCGACTTCTCCGACATCGACGACATCGTCTCGTTGATGCGGGCCTGCGCCTGCGCGCGCCGCTGGCGGGCGAGCAAAAGGTTCTTCTTGCGCTTGGCCTCTTCGATCTTGTCGTTGAGGTCGCGCAGGGAGTTCTTGAGCTTCTCGGTCTCGGCCTGATGCGCCTGCCACGTGGTCTCCAGCTGCTGGCCGTGCGCGAAATGCTCGCTCTGGCGCACGAGCGCCTGCTTGGCGAGGTCGTCGCGCCCTTCCTTGACCGCGAGCATGGCCTTCTGCTCCCAGTCCTGCGCGGACTTGTACTCGGATTCGGCCTGATCCTTGAGTCGCTTTTCGTCGGCGATGGCGGCCGCCACCTGCTGCTTGGCCTTCTGCAGCTGCGAGCGCATGTCGACGACGATCTGGTCGAGCATCTTCTCCGGATTCTCGGCCCGCGAGATCATGTCATTGATGTTCGACTTGAAGAGCGTGGTGAAACGGTCCCAGATGCCCATTGTCACTTAGCCTCGGTGATCGTCGCCAGCTCGCGAAGATGCGCAGGCAGGGCGAGCGTGATGCTCTCGTAAGCGGCCAGAAATTCGGTGAAGTCGAGGTGGTCGAGTTCGAGCGCCTCGGTCAGGACGATGGAGCCGTTGTCGATGCCGTACGAGCCGTGGAGCAGGTCGGTGGCATTGAACTCGAGCAGGCGCCGGTTGAGGCGCGCGGCCGTGAGATCATTCGCGGGGTAGTCCATCACCTTGACCCGGAGTACGGCGACGGGCGGCGAGTGGTGCACCACCACATTCATCTCGAACTCGCCCCCCGGATTGACCGCCCAGAGGCCGGGCTCGATCTCCTGGTACGTGGCGCCTTCTCTCGACAGACGGTCGAGGAATTTTTCGATGTCTTCGCGGTTGACCATGTCCGTCCCTTGATCAGCGTGTGGGGATAGTACGCAGACCCCATGGGACAAAGTTTCACACTGACACAGTCGGGAAGCAAGGAAACGGAACGAGGAGGAGGGCCGGGACTAAGGAACGTGGGAACGGGAGGTGGAACGGGGAGGGCGATCATCTCGCCGCCCTTCACCCCTCTCCTCGCTCGTCCCTGAGTCCCGGCCCCCCCTCCCCGTTCCGTTCAGTTCCGCTTCAACTGGTACAATCTCTCTTTAGCGAGCCGCCGCCCCGTAGGCGTCGCCGCCAACCCTCCTCCCGCCGTCTCTCTGTATCTCACATCCATCTCGCGACCAATCTGTCCCATGGTATCGATGACTTCGTCGGCCGGAATCGCAAACTCGATGCCGGCGAGGGCCATTTCGATGGCGGCCAGCGCGATGGCGCTGCCGGTGGCGTTGCGGAAGACACAGGGCAGCTCGACCAGCCCGCCGAGTGGGTCGCAGACGAGGCCGAGCGTTCCCTGTTGGGCGAGCGCGACGGCGTGGCCGCACTGGGCGGGCGACCCGCCGAGCATCTCGACGGCCGCGCCGGCGGCCATCCCCGCCGCCGCGCCGGTCTCGGCCTGACAGCCACCCTCCGCGCCGCTCAGTGACGCGCGATCGGCGATGACCGCTCCAATCAGTCCGGCCGTCGCCAGCGCATCGATGACGCGGTCGTCGCTGATGCCGCGCGCGTCGGCCAGGCCGGTAAGCACGGCGGGGAGCACGCCGGCGCCGCCGGCGGTGGGGGCGGCGACGATGACGCCCATCGCGGCATTCACTTCCTGCACCGCGAGCGCGCGCATCAGGACGTCGCGGAACGGGGTGCCGCTCATCGGCCCGGCCGGACCGTGGCGCAGCTTGGCGGCATCGCCGCCGACGAGGCCCGACGTGCTCTTGAGATCGCCCTCGGCGCCGCGCGCGACGGCCTCGCGCATCACCGCGAGCGCGCGAGCGAGCGCCGCGCGGATGTCCGCGACGGACCGGCCTTGATCGAGCGACTCGGCTTCCAGCGCGACTTCACTGAGACGAAGACCACGGGACTCGGCTTCGAGGATGGCAGAGGCTAGCGAGGTGAACATGGTGTCGGAACGAGGAGGGGGGCCGGGACTTGGCGAGGTGGGACGGGATGGGGGACGAGGAGGGGACTCTTCTCTTCCCTTCCTCTACCCAGTGACCTTATCCAACCGTCGTGCCCAGCGGACCCAGGGGAGGGCGCGGATGTGATCGCGCACATCATCACCGGGCGGTTCGTCCACTTCAATCACCATGAACGCATCGCCGCCGCGGCGGCGGCGCGAGACGCGAAGCGTGGCGATGTTCACGCCGTCGTCGGCGAGGAGCGTGGTGATGCGCGCAATGGAACCCTTTGTGTCCTCGGCGACAAGCAAGAGGGTGTGGAGATCGGCGTGCACCTCCACCGGATAGCCGTCGATCTCGTTCACGAGAATGCGCCCAGCTCCGAGTGACGAGCCGACCATCACCGAGGTGCGTCCGTCGCGCTCGACGGTGATGCGCACCGAGTTGGGGTGCACTTCATTCTCCTCGCCGAGCTTGGTCTTGGCGAAGGTGTAGTCGAGCGCCTCGCCGGCGGCGATGTCGAGCGCCGTGCGCAGGCGGTCGTCATCGGGACGGAAGCCGAGCAGGCCGCCGACTATCGCCTTGTCGGTGCCGTGCCCTTCGCCGGTCCGCGCAAAGGAGCCGTGCAGCTCGATGTGCGCCTTCTGCGGCGTGCCGCCGACGAGATTGCGCGCAATCAGCCCGAGCCGGCAGGCGCCCGCGGTGTGGCTGCTGCTCGGGCCGACCATGACGGGGCCGATGATATCTAGAATGGAGACCATGATGGGGGGATATGGACTCAGGATTGGGATTGAAGATTGCGATTTGGGATGGCGATTGGCGATTACGGGCGCTGGGGCTCAGCGTCTGCCTCTGCCATCCACCATCCGCCATCCGCCATCAGCCATCAGCCTGCTAAATGACATGCCTCAGGAATGCGCCCGTGTGCGACTCCTTCACCTGCTTCACCGCTTCAGGCGTCCCAGCAGCCACAATCTGTCCGCCGCCGGCACCGCCATCGGGGCCAAGGTCGACAATCCAGTCGGCGGTCTTGATGACATCGAGGTTGTGCTCGATTACCAGCACGGTGTTGCCGCGGTCCACGAGCTTGTGCAGCACCTCGAGGAGCATGCGCACATCCTCGAAGTGCAGGCCGGTGGTGGGCTCGTCGAGGATATAGAGTGTGCGCCCGGTGTCGCGCTTGCTCAGCTCGGTGGCGAGCTTCACGCGCTGGGCCTCACCGCCGGAGAGCGTCGTCGCGCTCTGGCCGAGATGAATGTAATCGAGTCCAACGTCGTGCAGCGTCTGCAGCTTCTGCGCGATGCGCGGCTGATTCTCGAACAGCGCCAGCGCGTCCTCGACGGTGAGATCGAGCACCTCACTGATGCTCAGGCCGCGGAACCGCACGTCGAGCGTCTCGCGATTGTAGCGCTTTCCCTTGCACGTCTCGCACTGCACATAGACGTCGGGGAGGAAGTGCATCTCGATCTTCACGAGCCCGTCGCCCTGGCACGCTTCGCAGCGCCCGCCCTTCACGTTGAACGAGAAGCGCCCGGGGCCGTAGCCGCGCATCTTGGCTTCGGGCAGTTCGGCGAATAGGTCGCGAATGGGCGTGAACAGCCCCGTATACGTCGCGGGATTCGAGCGCGGCGTGCGGCCAATGGGGCTCTGGTCGATGTCGATGACCTTGTCGAGGTGCTCAAGCCCTCTGATGCGGCGGTGCGCGCCCGGAATGACACGGGCGCGGAAGAAGTGCCGCGCCAGCGCGCGATGCAGGATGTCGCTGATCAGCGTGCTCTTGCCTGAGCCAGAGACGCCGGTGACGGCGGTGAAGCAGCCGAGCGGCACTTCGAGCGTGACGTCGCGCAGGTTGTGCTCGCGCGCGCCTTCGACGACGAGTTGGCGCTTGAGGTCGCGCGGCCGGCGCGTGGCCGGCACGGGAATGGACTTCTCCCCGCGCAGGTACGCGCCCGTCAGCGAGGCCGGCGTGGCGATGACCTCCGCCACGGTGCCGCAGGCCACGACCTCGCCGCCGTGCTTCCCCGCCCCGGGGCCGAGGTCGATGAGGTAATCGGCGGCGCGAATCGTCTCTTCGTCGTGCTCGACCACGAGCACCGTGTTGCCAAGGTCGCGCAAGCGCATCAGCGTGGCCAACAACCGCGCGTTGTCACGCTGGTGCAGGCCGATGCTGGGTTCGTCGAGAATATAGAGCACGCCCACGAGCTTGCTGCCGATCTGCGTGGCGAGTCGAATGCGCTGCGCCTCGCCGCCCGACAGCGATTCGGCCGAGCGATTGAGCGTGAGGTATTCGAGTCCGACGTCCACGAGGAAGCGCAGGCGTTCGCTGACTTCCTTGACGATCGGGCCGGCGATCTCCGGATCGAGCCCCCGCCGCCCCGTGGCGCGCAACGGCACCTTCTCGACAAACGCGAGCGCGTCGGCGATGGAGAGATCCACCAGGTCGCCGAGGTTCATCCCGTTGACGGTCACCGCCAATGATTCAGCCTTGAGGCGCGATCCGCAGCATTCGGGACACTCGGCGACGAGCATGTATTCTTCGAGCTCGGTGCGGACATTGTCGCTGGTCGTCTCCGACCAGCGGCGCTGCACCGTGGAGAGAATGCCCTCCCACTTCGCTTCGCCGGTCTTGCCGGCGACGCCATTGAGCAGCGCATCCTGCACCTTGGCCGGCAACTCGCCCCACGGGGTATTGAGCTCGAACTTCAGCTGCTTGGCGAGGCCGGGGAGAATGACGCGGCGCAGGTACCCGTCGGGCTCGCCCCACGGAAGCACCACACCCTCGAGCAGGGAAATGCTCGGATCGCCGAGCACGAGGTCGGCGCTGGCGAGTCGACGCACGCCGAGGCCGCTGCAGGCCGGGCAGGCGCCGAACGGAGAGTTGAACGAGAAGTGCCGCGGCTCGAGTTCGGGAAGCGAGAGGCCGCAGTCGGGGCAGCCGTAGCGCTCGGAGAACAGATGCGGCGTCTGCTTGGTCTTCTCGTGACGCCGCACCTCCACGAGTCCCTCGGCGAGGCGCAGGGCCGTTTCCAGCGAATCGGCCAGCCGGCCGCGGTCGCTGGCGCGCACCGTGAGGCGATCGACGACAATGGCGATGTCGTGGTTCTGCCGGCGGTTGAGCGTGGGAGGCGACGCAAGCTCCACGAGTTCGCCATCCACCATGGCACGCACGAAGCCCTGCTTGCGCGCATTCTCAAACAGCTCGCGAAACTCGCCCTTGCGGCCTCGCACGAGCGGCGCGAGCACCTCGATGCGCGTCCCCTCCGGCCAGCCGAGCAGGACGTCGGCAATCTGCCCCGCGCTCTGGCGTTCGACCGGGCGGTGACAGTTGGGGCAGTGCGGCGTGCCGGTGCGCGCGTAGAGCAGGCGCAGGTAGTCGTAGATCTCGGTGACCGTGCCAACCGTGGACCGCGGATTGTGACCAGCCGTCTTTTGCTCGATGGAGATGGCCGGTGAGAGCCCCTCGATGGCATCGACGTCGGGCTTCTCCATCAGCCCGAGGAACTGGCGCGCGTAGGCGGAGAGCGACTCGACGTACCGACGCTGCCCTTCGGCGAAGATCGTGTCGAAGGCGAGCGACGACTTGCCCGACCCCGATAACCCCGTGACCACCGTGAGGCGGTTCCGGGGGATCGTGACGTCGATCTCCTTGAGATTGTGTTCGCGGGCGCCGCGGACGATCAGGGCATCTTCGGCCATAGCATTGTAAGATGGCGTGGGGAACCGCCGGATGGGAACCGCACTTCTATTATAGATGTCGCGTTGGGCACGACCGGTCGCGGGGCGCGCGGTTGGCTGACTACACGGCCCGGCGGCTAGATTAAGTGGCCCGCCCCTCTCCCTCCGAGTTCCGTGACGATTCGCGATCCGCGACCGACGCCGGCCCTGCCGAGCATTGACCCCGCCCAGCTCTCGTTTGGCGACGTGGAGGCCGTGCCGCAGCTGCGCGTCGACCTGCAACCCGGCGCGACCGGCGGCGGCACCGAGTCCGCGATGGCGCACCGCGAGCCTCCCGTGTGCGGCGAGTCGTCGTACGACGATGTGGAGGATGCCGGCCCGAGTTGGTCGGTGCGCATCGTGCAGGAAGCGGAGGCGACACCAGCGGGCGCGCGGCGCGTGGGAGTGCCGAGGCCACAGAGTGCGTCGCCAGCTCCGACGGCGCGCGCCGCGGCCACCAGTTGGACATCCGCCGCGTCGCCAAAATCGCCGGCCTCGCCGACAGGCCCAGCGGACGCCGGACGGTCGGCGGACGTACGGCCCGCAAGCGGGATGCGGACGACCGGCACGCATCCGCTGCCCAGCGCCTCGGTGGCGCCGATGCGCCCGGCGCAGGTGGCGATCCCGTCGGCCGCGCTCGATCCGCTCAAGCGCTCGACCGAGATGTCGCCGCGCGATGCCGACGCGGCCATCGCCTACGCCAACGCGCTGGAGAAGCACGGCAACGCGAGCGCCGCCATCGAGGCGCTCGACGAGTGCGCCGCGGCGGGCGGAGACGAACTGCGTCTCACCTGCGCGCGCGCCTTCCTGCTGGGCGGACGCCTGCAGTACGACCGCGCCGAGGCGGAGCTCAAGCGCGCCGCCAAGCTGCACGCCGACGATCCGGAGGTGTTGCTGCAGACGGGCATCCTGTCGTGTCGGCGCGCCCGCTGGCGCGACGCGGTGGAGCCGCTCACCAAGGCCGCCGCTCAACGTCCGGACGATGCGCTGGCGCACTTCTATCTGGGCGAAGCGCTCAACCATGTCGATCAGCTGACGGCCGCGCTGCGCGCGTACGAACACGCCGCGCAGCTCGACCCCGGACATTGGCGCGCGTTCAAGGGTGTGGGGATCGTGCTCGACCGGCTCGGGCGGCCCGCCGACGCGGCGGTGGCGTACCGCCATATGCGCGACGCCCAGGGGCGATAATGTCTGCGTCCCCCAGCACGCCGGTGCCGCAACGCGCGCGCGCCGGGCACGGACGCTTCCGCTTCATCCTCGCGCTGACGCTGCTTGCCGCGTGGGGCGCCGGGCTCACCCTGCTCGTGCGCCGCGAGTTCTTTCAGGGGCGCGCCGAGCGGCTGGCCGAGGCGGCGCTGCGCCTGAGTCCGGGGGCGACGTTCTATGTGGTCGAGCAGGGCGGCGTCCGCATCGGCTTTGCCTCGACAACCATTGATACCGTAGCCAACGGCATCGAGGTCACCGACTACTTCGTGGCTGACCTGCCGCTCGCCGGGCGCGTGCACCGCGCCTCGGCGCGGTCGGTGGTGCTGCTGTCGCGCGCGCTGGCCTTGCGCACCTTTGACGTGCAGGCCGAGGCAGCCGAGACGCCGCTGCGCGTCACTGGCCGCATTGAAGGCGACAGTCTCGCGATCTTCGCGATGGATGTCCCCGGCCAGAGCGCCGACACGCAGCGCGTGGCGGTGCGCGGTCCCGTGCTCGTGCCGACGCTCGCGCCGCTGGCGATGGCGCTCGGCGAGACGCCGGAGACGGGCAAGACGTATCGCCTGCCAACGTTTGACCCGCAGCAGATGCAGTCGCGCGACGTGGCCCTGCGCGTCACCGCCGAGAGCCTCTTTGTGGTGGACGACTCGGCGAAGTTTGACGCGGCGGCCAAGGTGTGGAAGAGCGCGCAGCGCGACACGGTGCGGTCGTGGCACGTCGTGCGCGAGGGGGGCGGCTTTGACGGATGGGTGGATGCGCAGGGGCGCGTGGTGGTGGCCACCCAACCGGCGGGGATCACCCTGCGGCGCACCGCGTATGAGCTGGCGTTCGAGAACTGGCGCATCGCGCGCGCGGCGGCGCCTGCCGCCGAGAGCGGACCGGCGCGCGACGTCTTTGAGAGCACGGCGATATCGGCCGGTGTGACGCTCGGCGCGGCGGCCCTGCCGCGCCTGCGGGTGCGGCTGCTCGGGGTACCACTCGCCGGCTACGCGCTGGACGGCGGGCGGCAGACGTTGCGCGGCGACACGCTTTTGGTGGAGCGTCGGACGCTGCCGGCGCGCGCCTATTCACTGACGACGCGCGCGCCCGCGTTCCTCCAGCGGTTCAGGACGGAGCTGGCGGCGGAGCCGCTGCTGCAGTCCAACGACATCGCCATCGTGCAGAAGGCGATTGCGATCACCGGGCTCGAGCGCGACGCGATGCGGGTGGCGGAGAAGCTGAATCGGTGGGTATACGATTCGCTGGCCAAGGAAGTGACGTTCAGCGTCCCCAACGCGCTGCAGGTACTGCGCACGCGGCGCGGCGACTGCAACGAGCACACCCAGCTGTACGTCGCGCTGGCGCGCGCCGTCGGCATTCCGGCGCGCATCGCCACCGGCCTCGCGTATGTGCGCGGCAAGTTCTACTACCACGCGTGGCCCGAGGTCTGGCTCGATGATTGGGTGCCGGTGGATCCGACGTTCGGGCAGTTCCCCGCCGACGCGGCGCACCTGCGCTTTGTCGTCGGCGGGCTTACCCAGCAGGCGGAGTTGCTTCGATTGATTGGGAATCTTGAGATTCAGATTGTAGAGGGTAGGAGGTAGATGGTAGAACGCCGTCTCTACCATCTACCCTCTACCATCTACCCTCTACCATCTACCGCCTACCATCTGCCCTTCGCCAATGATCCGCCTAACCGGTCTCACCAAACACTACGGCTCGTTTGTCGCGGTTGACGGCCTCGACCTCCACGTTCCGCAGGGCGAGCTGTTCGGCTTTCTCGGCCCCAACGGCGCCGGCAAGACGACGACGCTGCGCATGATCGCCGGCATCCTGAAGCCAACGGCGGGGCGCGTGCAGATCGGCGGCGTGGACCTCGCCGCTGATCCGATTCGGGCGAAGGCGAAACTCGGCTTCATTCCAGATCGGCCGTTCATTTACGAGAAGCTCACGGGCGGCGAGTTCCTGCGCTTCGTGGCCGGACTGTATGACCAGCACGGCCCGCTGGTGGAGCATCGGGCGCGCGAGCTGCTGGCGCTTTTCGACCTCGAGGAGTGGCGCGACGAGCTGGTGGAGAGCTACAGCCACGGCATGCGGCAGAAGCTGATCATCGCCAGCGCGTTCGTGCACCGCCCCGAAGTCATCGTGGTGGACGAACCCCACGTCGGGCTTGACCCAAAGGCGATCAAGATTCTGCGCGACCTGTTCCGCGAATATGCGGCCCGCGGGCACACGATCATGATGAGCACGCACACGCTGGCGACCGCCGAGTCGCTGTGCGACCGCATTGGCATCATCGTGAACGGCCGCATGCACGCGCTGGGCACCATGGAAGAGATGCGCACGTCGGCGACGTACGGCGGCAGCGGGCTGGAGGAGATTTTCCTGCGCCTGACGGGCGAGAATGCGGCGCGGAATCTTATGGATGTGTTGGATGCTTAGGGGCAGATGGTGGACGGTAGCTGGTAGATGGTCGATGGCGGGCGGTCGATGACTGAGTATCCGCCGCACGATCCCAACGCGCCGCAGGTGGCGATCGAGACGGTCGCCCGACCGGATGCGCCGCTGTTGTGGATCCTGATGCCGAAGGCGCTTACGGCGCGGGCACGGGCGATGGCCGGCGAACGCGGGCGCGGCGCGCGCTTTGCCGTGTTGGCCACGGTCGGGCTGCTGTTCTGGGGATTCATCTTTGGCCTGCTCTACAAGCTGCTGAACTACTTCAAGGGCGTCCCCGAGATCGGCGAGCTGCTGGCCGGCAAGCTGCTCGGCCTGATGCTCGTGAGCTTCTTCTCGCTGCTGCTGCTGTCGAACGTCATTACGGCGCTGTCGTCGTTCTTCCTCGCCAAGGACCTCGACCTGCTCGTGTCTGCGCCGGTGGACTGGCTGCGCGTCTACGCCGCGAAGCTGATGGAGACGACCATCTTTTCGAGCTGGATGGTCGTGCTGATGGCGATCCCGATGTTCACGGCGTACGGCATGGCGTACGACGGCGGATGGGGCTTTTGGGCGTATGTGGCGTTCGCGCTGGTGCCGTTCCTCGTCATTCCCTCGGTGCTCGGGAGCGCCACGACGCTGCTGCTGGTGAACATCTTCCCGGCGCGCCGCACCCGCGACATCCTGAGCGTGATCGCGGTGATGACGGCGGGCGGCATTGTGCTGCTGTTCCGGCTCGTGCGTCCGGAGAAGCTCGCCCGCCCCGAAGGGTTTCGGTCGCTGGTGGACTTCATCGCCGTGCTGCGCGGGCCAACGTCACCGCTGCTTCCGAGCGAGTGGCTGCAGAAATCGGTGATGGGATTCCTCGGCGGCACCCACGACTGGCTGTCGCTGTACATGCTGTGGTCCACCGCGGCCGCGCTGGTCGTGCTTGGCGCCCTGCTCCACCGCGCGCTCTACGCGACGGGGTTCAGCAAGGCGCAGGAGAGCGCCGAGCGGTGGGCGCACGCCGGTCTGCTGCAGCGGTTCGCCATGCGCCTGCTGGCGCCAGCGGGGACACTGAAGCGCGAGCTGGTGATGAAGGAGCTGCGGCTCTTCTTCCGCGACACGACGCAGTGGAGCCAGCTGATCCTGCTCGCCGTGCTCGTCGTCGTCTACGTGTTCAACATCAAGTATCTGCCGCTCAAGGGAGAAGGGATCACCTTCTTCCTCATCAACGTGGTGCCGTTCCTGAACCTCGTGCTCGCCGGCTTTGTGCTGGCGTCGATCGCGGCGCGCTTCATCTTCCCCGGCGTGTCGCTCGAGGGGCGCACGCTGTGGCTGCTGCGGTCGAGTCCGCTGGCAATGCGCGACCTGCTGTGGGCCAAGTTCTGGGTTGGCACGCTGCCGCTGCTGGTGCTGGCGCTGGGCATCGTGGGCGTCACCGACTACCTGCTGCAGGTGTCGACCTTCATGTTTCTGGTGTCGGTGTTTACCATCACGTTCATGACGTTTGCCATCGCCGGGCTGGCCATCGGCTTCGGGACGCTGTTCCCCCAGTTCGAGACGGAGAACGCCGCGCAGATCCCCACGTCGTTCGGTGGACTGCTGTTCATGATGGCGTCTATTGGAATGATTGGCGGCACGATCATTCTCGAGGCGCGTCCGGTGTACGGATATCTGGCGGCGCGGGCGTTCAACACCGCGGCCAGCCCGGTCGAGATGGTGTTCGGATTCGGCGCCGCGATGCTGCTGTGCGCGGCGTGCACGATAATTCCCATTCGAGTGGCGCTGCGGCGCCTGGAAGCCACGGAGCGCGGATGATCAGCCGCCCAACGGAACGCGATATCGCGGCGATTGCCGCGCTGAACAATTTGTTTGCCCCCGAGGGCAAGACGCTGCGCCGCACCAAGCAGTTCGTCGAGGAGCACCTCGCGGACTACCTCGTGATTCGCGGGGAGAATGGCCGCATTGTCGGCTGCGTAGCGCTCGACGAGTACTCGCCGTCGCTGGTCGAACTCGTTGGCCTGGCGGTGCATCCTTCGGCGCGCGGGCGGGGCTACGGCGTCACGCTCATTGAGGAGATCACCGACCTCGCGCGGCGGCGCGGCTACGACGAAATCTTCGCCACGTCGTTCTCCGAGGCGATCTTCGAGGCGTGCGGCTTCCTGAAAGAGAAGCTCGACGAGTTCCCGGAAAAGGTGCTGCGCTACACGCGCATCGACCGCACCGAAGTGGAAATGGCCGAAAAGCACTGCTTCTCCCGCGTGCTGCGCGAGGACCGTCAGGCGGCCGCGTAGCGGCCGGAGATCAGCGCGCGGTCAGCGCTTGGGCGGCCGCAGCAGCGGCCACAGCACATACGCGACGGCCAGCGCGCCTAGCGCGATGCCGCTGAGGAGCGGGGCGTTCATTCGCTCTCCGCGGCGGCCGCCGCGAGGAGCGGCGCCGGTTCCGGGTCCGGCGTACTGCTCAACAAGCCCTCCGGCGGATCGTCCGGCGACCGCGTGAACATCGCGGCGCACGCTGCGAGCGCGGCCACAAGTGCGGCGATCCACAACAGCGTGGTCGCCGGCACGAACTGTACGGCGAGCACGGCCTCGGTTGCCGCCACGTCGCGCACCTCGACGCGCACATCCTGCAGCAGCCCCCACGAGACGCCGGCCAACGATGTCTCAGACAGCACCTGACCGCTCGTCCGCGAGTACAACGACCGGACTTCGGCAGTCAGGTAGCCGCGTGACTTGCCGTCGCGCGCCGTGCGCACGGCCAGCACGGTGGAGATGATTTCTTCGCGCCCGACCTTGGACACCCCTTCGAGGGACAGCGTCCACGAGCGCCCAAAGCGATCGCTGACGCGCGCACTCTCGCCTTCACGCACGCCAATTTCGCGCGACCGCGCCGTGCTGGATGCGGCGAGCGCCGCGGCGGCCACGATGGCCGCCCCCTGCGCGACCCACTGCGCCCGCGCGCCGCGCGCGCCGCGCGCCGCGCGCACGGTCTCCACGGCGACGGCAACGACGGCCGCGAGCGAAGTCCACGCGACGGCACGCCCCGCCGCCGACTCCGCAAAGTCGTGCACCCCGTCCCAGCCGAGCGAACGGCGCACGGCGAGCCCCACGAGCGCGAGCGTGAACGCGGCGAATCCGGCGCCAATCGTCGCCGGCGCGCGCCAGTTGCGGCTCGTGGCCAGCACCAGCAGCGCCGCGCCGGCCCACGCGAACGCCGTGCCGGCGTGCGCGGGCGCCCACTGCCAGTCGAGCGCCCAGTCGGCGTCGCCGTAGCGGCGACGCCAGTCGAGCAGCATGGCGAGCGCCAGCATCGCCCACGCCGCCAGCGCCCAGCGACGCGCCGCCTCGCGCCACGGGGTCGAGCCCATGGCGCCCATCACCGTCAGGATCGCCGGGATTACCGCGATGGTCATGCCGACATATCCAATTGGCATTTGCAGCAGCACGACCGGCCGCATCCATTCAAGCGGAACGCCGCGGCCATCGTCTGGCGGAAAAGCGAGCCGCAGGAACGGCGACTCGCTGAAACAGACCATGCCGAGCAGCGCCACGAGCATCAGCGCAAGCAGGGCGACCGTCCACGCGCGCAGGCTGCCCGCGCGCGGCAGCAGGGCGGCGGCCAAGGTCGTGCCCGCACCGAGCAGCAGAATCCAGAGCAGCAACGCGCCGGACGGTCCGGCCCAGATCGCGCCGAGGCGATAGGGGAGCGCCATGTTGTACGACGCCCACGTGGCGACGTAGCGATACGTGAGGTCGCCGACGGCCAGCGCCCATCCGAGTCCGCCAACCGCGAGCGCGGTAAAGACGGTGGCGGCGTGCACGCCGCGCTCGCCGCTCGCCGAGAGATCGACGCGCGCGGTCAGGGCGCCAGCCATCGCTAGCGCCGCGCCCCACGCGCCGAGCAGCAGGGCGAGCCACAGCGAGAGCACCCCGAGTTGCGTCAGGGGAGAGGACCTTTCATGGCCGCGCGCCGCACGCGCGTCATCAGCGCTTCCAGCGACCGCTCGGCGGCTTCGCGCTCCTCGTCGGACATCGACGGCGAGTGGCGGTCGAGATCGCGCACCTGGTCGAGCATCTCATCGATGAGCGCGCGCAGGATGAAGTTGCTGCGACGCGGGTTGTGCTGTACTGGAGGCGACGCGATATCGGTCATGCGGACGGTAAGTGAGACTCTGAATGTGGCGCCGCGAGCCGAGAATTTCTATTGCCGCGCGTTGTCAACGGTCCACCTGATGCGCAACGACGGTGGCCGCCGCGCCGCCCACCCCGTCCCACGCCA
Organism: Gemmatimonadota bacterium; assembly: GCA_016182795.1. Taxonomy (GTDB): domain Bacteria; phylum Gemmatimonadota; class Gemmatimonadetes; order Gemmatimonadales; family Gemmatimonadaceae; genus PNKL01. Next base: position 205,668 of record JACPFW010000015.1, on the reverse strand, counting down.
GGTCGCGCCAACTCGCCTGATGGCGCGCCGGGTGCCTGAGGTCGTACAGCTCCTTGCCGACACCCACCGCGACGGTGACGAGCGACGCGCGTTGCGCGGCGACCGTGTAGCGTGCGTTGCGTTGGAAGACCGCGTAGGCCGTGCCCTGCACCACGGCCGACGCGGCGAAGTGCAGGAACTTGTCCCTGGCGAACCACGCATCGCCGGAGCGGTGCGGCGGACCGCCCGTGAACAGCACGAAGGCGAGCGTGAGGTTCATGGTCCGATCAGCGCGCGAAACGGTACGGGGGGCGCGTGACACCGCGTTCCGTCACGATTGCGGTGACCAGCGCCGCGGGGGTCACGTCGAACGCCGGATTATGCACCGCCACCCGCTCGGGAGCGAGGAGGCGATCGCCCAACCGGCGGACTTCGTCGGCGTGGCGCTGTTCGATGGGAATCGCGTCGCCGTCGCGCGTATCCGGATCAACCGAGGATGACGGGGCCGCCACGTAAAACGGAATGGCGTGGTGGCGCGCGGCGACGGCGTGCGCGTAGGTGCCAATCTTGTTCGCCACGTCGCCGTTGGCGGCAATGCGGTCGGCGCCGACGATCACGAGATCCACGCGCCCCTCGCGCATCAGCGACGCTGCCATGCTGTCGGTGCACACCGTCACCGGAATCCCGGCCTGCTCAAGCTCCCACGCCGTGATGCGGCTCCCCTGCAGCAGCGGGCGCGTCTCGCACGCGATCACCGAGACGCGGCGGCCGGCGGCCACCGCGGTGTAGACCGGCGCGAGCGCGGTGCCGATGCCCGAGGTGGCCAGCGCTCCCGCATTGCAGTGGGTAAGCACGCGCGCGCCGTCGAGAATCAGCGACTCGCCGTGGCGGCCAATGGCTGCGCACATCGCCTGGTCCTCCGCCAGGATGCGCTCCGCCTCGTCGGCGAGCGCGTCGAGCAGCGCGGCGCCGTCGGCGGGCGACTCGTCGACCACGCGGCGCAGGCGCCGCATCGCCCACGGCAGGTTGACGGCGGTCGGGCGCGCCTGCGCCAGGCGATCGATGCCGGCGCAGATCGCGTCGCGCGACGGCGCGCCAGCGCGCGCGAAGGCGGCGACCAGCCCGAGCGCGGCGACGACGCCGATGGCCGGCGCCCCGCGCACCGCGAGTGTGCGAATGGCGTCGTCGACCTCGTCGAGTGTGCGCAGCTCGCGCTCAACGACCTGCGCCGGAAGCAGGCGCTGGTCGAGAATTCTCAGGGAGCGCGAGCTGCGGTCCCAGGTGAGGGCGCTTCTTGGGTGCAGGGGAAGAGGCAGAGTGTGGTGCAGAGTGCGAAGGCAGGGTGTGGTGGCGGGGACAGAGGAAGAGTGGGGTGCGGAGGAAGAGCGGACAAGCCGCCCCCTCGCCCTGCACCGCACTCTTTTCCTTGCCCTGCACCACACTCTGCCTCTGCACCCCGCCCCTCGATCTGTACCGTCTCTTCTCCCAAGCGTAACTTTCCCCATCTCCCTTTGGTGCATCCGCCATGTCTTATGAATTCCTGAACGTCGAGGTCGTCGACCGGATTGCCACGGTCACGATCAACCGCCCCGACAAGCTCAATGCGCTCAACGCGCACGTCTTCGACGAACTCGACGGCGTATTCACGGCCTTTACGACCGATCCGCTCGTTGCCGCCGTGATCGTGACCGGCGCGGGGCGGGCGTTCGTGGCCGGCGCGGACATTGCGGAGATCGCGGCGCTCGACGTGGCCGGACTCGAGCGACTGTCGGCGCGCGGGCAATCGGTGTTCAACAAGATCGAACGCCTGCCCAAACCGGTGATCGCGGCGGTCAACGGATTTGCCCTCGGCGGCGGCTGCGAGCTTGCGCTCGCCTGCCACATTCGGGTGGCGTCGGAGCACGCCAAGTTCGGACTGCCGGAGGTCAAGCTCGGGCTGATTCCCGGATACGGCGGCACGCAGCGCCTGCCGCGCCTCATCGGGCGGGCGCGCGCGCTGCGCATGATCCTGAGCGGGGAGCAGATCGACGCGACCGTCGCCCAGGCCGTCGGGCTGATCGACGAAGTCGCCACCGCGACGACGCTGCGCGACGTGGCCCGCTCTATCGCCCTGCAGGTGTCGAAGAACGCGCCGCTGGCGATGGCGCGCGCCATCGGGGCGGTGAACGACGGGTACGACCGCCCGATTGATGATGCGCTGGCGCTCGAGGCGCGCCTGTTCGGGTCGCTGGGCGCCACCAAGGACATGGCCGAAGGCACCGCCGCGTTCCTCGGCAAGCGCGCCGCCCAGTTCACCGGCGAGTAGGCGTGGCCGACGCGCCGGCACCGCCCGTGGCGCGGGAGAGCGGGCGCGACGACGCGCACGCCCTCTCTGAGAGGGCGCGCACGCGCGTCGCCGAGCTCTCGGTGCGTGATTTTCGCAATCTCGAACGCGTCGACGTCTCGCTGCCGCCCGAGGGGATCGCGATCGTCGGCGAGAACGGCCAGGGGAAGACGAGCTTTCTCGAGGCCGTCGCGTACGTGGAGCAGCTGCGGTCGGTGCGCGGCGCGCGCGACCGCGACCTCGTACGGTTCGACGCCCCCGCGTTTCACGTGATGGCCGTCGTGCACGGTCCCGACGGCGCCACGCAGCTTGGCGCCGGCGCCGACCGCGCCGGCCGCAAGAAGGTGACGCGCGACGGAGTGGAGCTGTCGCGCATCACCGACGCCCTCGGCGCGCTGCCGTCGGTGCTGGTGGCGCCCCGCGACGTGGCGCTCGTGAGCGACGGCCCCGCCGAACGCCGCCGGTTCCTCGACATCACGCTGGCGCTCACGTCGCCGCGGTATCTGCGCGCGCTGCGCCATTATCGGTCGGCGCTCGACCGCCGCAACGCGGCGCTGCGCGAGGCGCTGCGGCACCGGCGGGGCGCCGACGCCGTGTCGGCCTGGGAGCCGGCGCTCGCCGAGCACGGCGCGGTGCTCGTGAGCGAGCGGCGCGCGTGGGTGGAGCGGCACGCCGCCGAGTTCACGCGGCTGTCGCATGCGATCGGCGAGCCGGGTACGGCGGTGCTGTCGTACGCCACGTCGCTGCCCCCCGACGGCGCGGTGGAGGACGCGCTGCGCGCCGCGCTCGACCGGCTGCGCGAGCACGACCTGCGGCGCGGGAGCACGCACGCCGGTCCGCATCGCGACGACCTGTCGCTGACGCTCGATGGGCGCGACCTGCGCGTGGTGGGGTCGGCAGGCCAGCAGCGCACGGGGGCGATCGCGCTGCGCCTGCTCGAAGCGGCCACCCTGCGCGAGCGGCGGGCGACGCTGCCGGTGCTCCTGCTCGACGACCCGTTCGCGGAGCTCGACAATCGCCGCGCCGCGCGCGTGCTCGACCTGCTGCTCGAAGCCGGCGTTGGGCAGGTGGTGCTGTGCGTGCCCCGCCCCGAGGAGATTCCCGCCCGGTTCACGCGGCTCGCGCGCTATCGCATCGCCGGCGGCGTGCTCGCGGCGGGGGCGTGATGACGCGCGCACGCCGGCGCGCGGAGGCATCCGATGAGCGATGACCGCAAAGGTCCCGCCAAGGTTGGGGACGCGCTGGCCGAACTGCTGGCGGGAAGCGCGCTGGGAGCGCGCATCGCGCGAGCGGCGGTGCTGGGACACTGGGCGGGCGCCGTTGGGCCGCAGATCGCCGCTGTAACGCAGGCACGGGCCATCGCGGAGAACGGCACGCTGACCGTGAGCGTGAAGACGAACGCGTGGGTGCAGGAGCTGTCGATGATGGAACGCGCGCTGATCGCGAAAGTGAACAAGAGCGCCGGAAGCGACGTTGTGAAGAAGATTCGGTGGGAGGTCTATCGCTAAGTGATTGTATGACAATGATTTGCATAAGCACGCCTCGGTTGCGCTCCGAGGCGTTTTCAATTATAGTATTAGAGATGTGGAGAAACGCTCGAAATTCGGCGTTTATTTGGAGCTCCCCCACCTCCTCTTTCCGCGCGCGAAATGGCCAAGACGAACGACGCCGCTGAATCGCATTACGACGCGTCCGGCATTCAGGTCCTGAAGGGTCTCGAGGCGGTGCGCAAGCGCCCCGGCATGTACATCGGTTCGACGTCGGCCCGCGGCCTGCATCACCTGGTGTACGAGGTCGTGGACAACTCCATCGACGAGGCGCTCGCCGGCTTCTGCGACACCGTGGCGGTGACGATCCACGCCGACAACTCCATCACCGTGGTGGACAACGGGCGCGGCATTCCGGTGGACATGCACCCCACCGAGAAGCTGCCGGGCGTGGAACTGGCGCTGACGGTGCTGCACGCCGGCGGCAAGTTCGACAAGGAATCGTACAAAGTGTCGGGCGGCCTGCACGGCGTCGGCGTGTCGGTGGTCAACGCGCTGTCGGAGTCGTTCAAGGTCTGGATCAAGCGCGACGGCAAGGAGCACTACATGGACTTCGTGCGTGGCGACACGACGACGAAGCTCAAGGTGCTCGGCAAGGCGGGCAAGGAGTCCGGCACCACCATCTGGTTCAAGCCGGACCACGAGATCTTCACCGAGCTGCAGTACGACTACAACACGCTGGCCTCGCGCCTGCGCGAGCTGTCGTTCCTGAACAAGGGCGTGCGCATCTCGCTGAAGGACGAGCGCGAGGGCATGGAGAAGGAGGAGACCTTCCACGCGAAGGGCGGACTCAAGGAGTTCGTGCAGTTCCTCAACACCAGCCGCCGCGCGCTGCACAACGAGATCCTGTACGCCGACGCCGACAAGGACGGCATCGGCATCGAGATCGCGCTGCAGTACAACGACGGCTACAACGAGACGATGTTCTCGTTCGTGAACAACATCAACACGCACGAAGGCGGCACCCACCTGACGGGCTTCAAGTCGGCGCTGACGTCGGTGATCAACAAGCACCTCGACAAGTCGAGCGCGGCCAAGAAGGACAAGGAGCTCCGGCTGAGCGGCGACGACGTGCGCGAAGGGCTCACCGCGGTGCTCAGCGTCAAGGTCAAGGAGCCGCAGTTCGAGGGGCAGACCAAGACCAAGCTGGGCAACTCCGAGGTGGAGACGGCGGTCAAGACGTTCGTGAACGAATGGCTCGCCGAGTATCTCGAGGAGCACCCGCGCGTCGGCAACATCGTCATCGACAAGGCGCTGGCGGCGGCGCGGGCGCGCGAGGCGGCGCGCAAGGCGCGCGACCTGACGCGCAAGAAGTCGGCGCTCGACGTCGGCAACCTGCCGGGCAAGCTCGCCGACTGCTCGCTGAGCGATCCGGCGCTGTGCGAACTCTACCTCGTCGAGGGCGACTCGGCCGGCGGCTCGGCCAAGCAGGGGCGCGACCGCATGTTCCAGGCCATCCTGCCGCTGCGCGGCAAGATCCTGAACGTCGAGCGCGCGCGCATCGACAAGATCCTGAGCAACGAGGAGATCCGCACGATCATCACGGCCATCGGGTCGGGGATCGGCGAGGAAGACTTTTCGCTCGAGCAGGCGCGCTACCACAAGATCATCATCATGACCGACGCCGACGTGGACGGCGCGCACATCCGCACGCTGCTGCTCACGTTCTTCTTCCGTCAGATGCCGCAGCTCATCGAGAGCGGCTTCATCTACATCGCCCAGCCGCCGCTGTACCGCGTGGCGAAGGGGAAGGAAGAGTACTACGCCTTTGACGAGTCGCAGCGTGAGGAGTTCGTCACGCGCCTCGGCGGCGGCGCGGACGGCAAGACCAACGTCGGCATTCAGCGATACAAGGGCCTCGGCGAGATGAATCCCGAGCAGCTGTGGAAGACGACCATGGATCCCGCAACGCGCACGATCCTGAAGGTGGGTATCGACGACGCCGCGCAGGCGCACCAGCTGTTCGAGACGCTCATGGGCGACGAAGTCGAGCCGCGGCGGGCGTTCATCGAGGCGAACGCGAAGTTCGTGTCGAATCTGGATATCTAATCCGATTTGGGATTTCGGATTTCGGATACAGATACCGGATGCAGATATTGGATGGGCTCGGGCGCGTCAGCGCCCGAGCCCGTCTGGCGTTCGGCGCTCAGGGAATGCGCGACGGCGACGTCGGGCACGACGTGAATTGCGCGGCGGCAATGGATACCTGCAAGTTTTACGGGTTCAGTTCTTCCCCTCCATCTGGAGCCGCCATGACCGATCCCACCCCCGCCGCACCGGCGGCGCCCAAGGCAGGGCTCGCCGAAGACTTCGTCGACATCTTCGTTTCGCCGCGCGAGGTCTTTGCGCGACGCGCCAACTCGGGCTTCTTCGCGATCCTCGTCATCGTGACCGTGCTCATCGGCGGCCTCTTCCTGATCAACCGCGGCACCCTCGCGGACATCATGGACGCCGAGACGACGCGCGCCATGGCCGAGGCCATGAAGTCGAACCCGCAAATGACGGACGCGCAGATGGAGACGGGCAAGAAGGTGGCCGGATACATGTCCACCGTCGGCGTGTTCATCGGCATCCCCATCTCCCTGCTGGTGATCGGGCTCGCTGCCTGGCTGACCGTCAAGGCGCTCGGCGCGCAGATCTCGTACGGCGCGGCGACGATGATTGCGTCGTATGCGTACCTGCCGCGCGTCGTCGAGGCTCTTACCGTCTCGGTGCAGGGGCTGCTGCTCGACACCAGCGTGATGACCGGCCACTATCAGCTCACGTGGAGCGTCGCGCGGTTTATGGACCCGGCGGGCTCACCCGGCCTGCTCGGTCTCGCCGGACGCGTGGATCTGTTCACCATCTGGGTGACGGCGTTGATTGCGATTGGGCTGTCGGTGGTGGCCAAGCTCCCGCGCGGCAAGGCCATCCTCGCCGGTGTGATTGTCTGGGCGCTGGGAGGAATCCCCGCCCTGTGGCAGCTTCTCAAGTAACCTGACATTGCCCGTGGGGCGGTCGCACCGCGCGGCCGCCCTGCAAAACATCTACGCGTGAAGGAGTGCGTTGTGCCGCAGAATCGCCGTGATTTTCTGAGACATTCTTCCGTGATCGCCGGTTCGGCGGTCGCGAGCTCCATACTCCCGTCGTCAGCGACCGGTCAGGCCGCCGTCGCCGCGCGCGCGACGCCGATCGTGCGGCGCGGCAAGCCGAAGCTGACGCTGCGCTACCGCCCGTATACCATCGAACTCAAGCACGTCTTCACCATCGCCAACTCGTCGCGGACCACGACGCCCGTGGTGCTGACCGAGATCGAGTACGACGGCGTGGTCGGCTGCGGCGAGGCGTCGATGCCGCCGTACCTTGGCGAATCGCACGCTTCGGTGCTCGAGTTCCTGTCGCGGGTCGACCTGTCGAAGTACGACAATCCGTTTGAGCTCGACACGATCCTGCGCGACATCGACGCCATCACGTCGGGGAACACGGCGGCCAAGGCGTCCATCGACATCGCGCTGCACGACCTGCTGGGCCGCCTGATGAAGCAGCCGTGGTACAACATCTGGGGGTTCAACGCCGCCAAGACGCCGTACACGTCGTTCACGATCGGCATCGACACAGCGGATGTCGTGCGGCAGAAGACGAAGGAGGCCGCCGAGTTCAAGGTGCTGAAGGTCAAGCTCGGGCGCGACACTGACAAGATGATGATCGAGACCATCCGCTCGGTGACCAACACGCCGATCACGGCCGACGTGAACCAGGGATGGCGGGACCGCGCCGTCGCGCTCGACATGCTCTTCTGGCTCAAGGAGCGCGGCGTGGTGATGGTGGAGCAGCCGTTGCCCAAGGAGCAGGTGGACGACCTCGCCTGGCTCACGGAGCGCAGCCCACTCCCGATCATCGGCGACGAGGGCGTGCAGCGCCTCACCGACATCCCGCACGCCAAGGGCGTGTATCACGGCATCAACATCAAGCTCATGAAGTGCACCGGCATGCGCGAAGCGCACAAGATGATCGTGCTCGCGCGGTCGCTAGGGCTGAAGGTGATGCTCGGCTGCATGACCGAAACGTCGTGCGCGATTTCCGCCGCATCGCATCTGTCGCCGATGGTCGACTGGGCCGATCTCGACGGCGCGCTGCTCATCGGCAACGACGTCTACGACGGCACCAAGGTAGTGGACGGCAAGGTGACGCTGCTCGACCGGCCGGGAATCGGCGTGGAGAAGCTGAAGAAGTAGCCCGCTACGGCTGCACGCGCGCCGGCGGCGTGCCAATCACCCGCCGCGCGCGCACCAGCGTCTTCACCAGACCATCGTTGTAGTTCGGCGCCGTGGCATCGAAGCTGTCGATGCGCACGCCCGATCCGCCGGGCGTGTGGATGATCTGCTTCCCCTCCAGCCAGATGCCGACGTGCGTGATACGCTCCGCCTGGTCGGCCGTCGCCTTGCGTCCGAAGAACAGCAGGTCGCCCTTCTTGAGGTGCGAATAGTCATCGGCCACGGCGACATCGACGCCCATGGTCGCCTGCTGATTGGCGTCACGGTTCAGCTCGAGGCCATTGAGGCGAAAGACGTTCTTGGTGAAGCCGGAGCAGTCCATTCCCTTGGGCGACGTGCCGCCCCAGAGGTACGGCACGCCGATGAAGCGCTTGGCGGTGGCTTCGACGTTGTCGGCGGTCAGCTTTCGCGTCGCCTTCCACTTGGCATAGTCGGCCACCAGCGTGCGCTGGACGAACCCCTTGCGGCCATCGGGGGTCTCCACCGCCCGCCATTTACCTTTCACGCCATCATCCTTGAACACCACGCCGGGCACCGCATCACTCACGGGGAGCGACGTGGTGTCGGGCTTGGCGTGCACGACGCCGAAGTAGGCGGTCGTCACAACGCGCGGGCCGTGCAGCCAGGCATCCGCGCCGGCCTGCGTCGTGCGGTGCATGGCCGCCGCTTCGAGCCAACCGAGGTACTGGTCTGGCCCCTGCACGTAAAACCAGTCGCCCTGCCGCTTGAGCAGCTTCACAACCATGCCCATCATCACTTGGGTGGCCAGTTCGGCGGAGTGCGCGGGGTTGGAGCGCACGTTGCCGACACTGACCTTTACGATGCCCAACGGCGCGTCGGCCAGCGCCGGATCGGGCAAGAGGCGAATGCTGTCGACCACCGGACCGAGCTGCGCGGCGGCGATGGCCGCGAGCGCGTCACCGCGTGCGGCCGCCTGGTCGACGTCGCCCCTGACGATCACCTGCGTTGCCTGACGAACGCAGCTGACATCGAAAACGGCGACGCGACGGTCCGGCGCATAGCGCGCGCGCACCGGCGCGAGCGCGGCGCGGCACGGATCTTCCGGCGCGGATTGGGCAGCCGAGGCGAGGGGCGCGACGCACAGCAGGCCCAGCAACGCGAGGACGTTCGGACGGCGCATCATACAATGGCTCAAGGAAGCGGGATTAACGGAGACAGCCCTTTGGTGCCCGGAAAATTGGCGCCGCATGACGCTGGACGCCAATTTCTCCGTTGGATGGCTGGATCACCGGACCCGACACCATGCAACTCACCCAGTTACTCAAAGAAGGCGGCGACGCGATTGTCAACGACGCGTTTCTCGCCGTGCAGCGATCGCACCTGAAGAGCTACGAACAGCACGGAGCCGATCAAACGCGCCAGCGCCTGCGCGACCTGTTCATCCTCACGGCGCGCGCGGTGGCTGATCGCAAACTGGGCCCGATCATTGCGCACGCCGAGTCGATTGCCGCGGCGCGCTACGCCGCGGGGTTTGACCTGTGGGAGGTGCAGACGGCCTTCAACGTGCTGGAAGAGGCCATCTGGATGCGGATCATCAAGGAGCTGCCGCCGGCGGACTACGCCGAGGCGCTCGGTCTGGTCAGCACGGTGCTCGGCGCGGGCAAGGACGCGCTGGCGCGCGCCTACGTGTCGCTGGCGAGCAAGAGCAAGGCGCCCACGCTGGACCTGCAGTCGCTGTTCAGCGGGGCGGCTGGAGACTAGGCGCGGCTACTTCTTCTTGGCGGGCATGTGCCCGCCGTTCTGGTGCAGGACGAGGCCCGTCACCACGCCGGTGCTGTCCCTGGTGAACGTGAGTTGCGCGTCGACGGCCTTCAGGAAGAACTCGTCCGGCTTCTCGGCGTAGATCGCAAAACTGGGCTGGTCGGTGGCCTGGGCGGTGAGCTGCGCGCCGACCCGGGTAACAACAATGGCGAAGGTGGGCGTGAACGCGTAGGTGCCGACGTACTGATCGAGCGTCGCCACGGGGAGCGCGACCTCGGTGCGTTTCTTCGCGATGGGCGGCACCGGGAAGCCCGGATCGAGCATGCGAAAGCCGATTTCATCCACGCCAGTGGCCGAGTTAGCGAGCACCACCACGCTCTCGCCGGTCTTCTCGCTGTAGCCGGTGAACGTGCGATACCCGCCGGTGCCGCCGTTGTGGAAGACGATGACATGGCCGGAGGGAAGGCGCAGGCGATGCCACGCCAGTCCGAGCGTGAGCGCCGGTGAGCCGCCCGGACGCCGTTCGCCGTGCGTCATGGACAGCGTTGGCCCCAGCGGCTTCGAGGTCGAATCGGCGTTGGCGCGGATGAAGGTGAGCATGTCGCTCACCGTGGAGCGCAGCGCGCCGGCTCCCTCGAGCGTGGAGAGGTCCCAATTGCCGACCACGGCGCCATTGGGGCCGTGCCCCGGGGCCAGCCGACGCTGCAGGCTCGCGTTCAGGGCGATGCGCGTGTCGGTCATGCCGAGCGGCTTCAACACGCGTTCGGTGACGAGCGCCTCGTAGCTCTTGCCAGCGCGCAGGGCCAGCGCATGGCCGAGCAGGCCCATGCCGAGGTTGGAGTACTCGTACTTCTCACCGATGCCGCGCGGCAGCTGGTACGATTTAAGAAAGTCGTACAGTTGCTGGGGGGTGTAGTCGGCGTAGGGATTGCTGGGGTTCTTGGGCGCGAAGTTGGACGGCATGCGCGGCAGGCCCGAACTCTGCGTGGCGAGATCGAGCAGGGTGATCTGCTTGCCGTCGCGCGACGGAACGGTGGTTCCGGCCGGGAGGTACTTCGCGACCGGATCATCGAGCGACACCTCGCCCTTGCGCACCATATCGGCGAGGATGGCCGTAGTGAACACCTTGGTGATCGATCCGATTTCGAACACCGAGTGCTCGTCGAACGGCGCGACCCCCGCCTTGGGTCCATACGCCAGCGTCCGGCGCGTCCCGTGGCTGTCGGCAAGTCCAATGGCGACGCCCGCCCACATCCCGGTGTCGACGCGGGGCTTGATGAGGGCGAGAATCGCGGAATCCGATGGAGCCTGTGCGGCCAGCGGCACCGAGAGGACGGCGCAGAGAACAAGCAGGCGGAGACGGGCGATGAACATAGAGCTCCTCGGCCAGTTGATGCGATTATTGAAGAAGGCGCTACTAGAACGTTTCGACGCCGCGTCCAGTCACGCGATGGCTGATCAGCGCCGGCGGTGTCACGTCATCATCGCCAATCTGGATGGCGTCGGCAATGCACGCCTTTCCGGCGGCCATGCCGCTCGCGTCGCGCGCGTACACGACGGAGATCGGCTGGCCGCGCGTGACGTGCTGCCCGGGACGCGTGAGGATGTGAAATCCCACCGACGGATCGACGGTGTCTTCCATCGTCAGGCGTCCGCCGCCGAGCGTGATGATGCCGCGCCCAATCGTGCGCGGGGCAACGGACTGCACAACGCCCGCGCGCGGCGCGGTGATCACCGCCTGCTCGCGCGCCTGAGGCAGCACGCCCTTGGGGTCGTCGATGACCCGCGGATCCCCGCCCTGGGCCTCGACGATCCGCCGGAACATCTCGAGCGCCCGGCCGTCGGCCAGCGCACTCTCTAGCAGCACGCGGGCTTCGCCAGTGTCGCGCGTCACCCGGCCGAGCACCAGCATCTCCGCGCCAAGGGCGAGCGTGACTTCGCGGGTATCGGCCGGTCCGCCGCCGCGCAGCACCTCGAGACTCTCCTCGATCTCGAGCGCGTTGCCGCAGGCGACGCCCAACGGATGATGCATCGACGTCATCAGCGCGACCGTCGGGCAGCCGCACCGTTCACCGATTGCCACCATCGTCTTGGCGAGCGTCAGGGCCCGGTCGAGCTCCGGCATGAACGCGCCGGCGCCGGTCTTCACGTCGAGCACGAGGCCGTTGAGCCCCTCGGCCAATTTCTTGCTCATGATCGAAGCGGCGATCAGCGGGATCGCCTCAACCGTGGCGGTCGCATCGCGCAATGCATAGAGCTTCTTGTCGGCGGGGGCGATTTCGCCGGTCTGCCCAATGAGCGCGCAGCCAAGCCGCTCCACTTGTGCTTTGGCTTCGGTGAGCGAGAGTCGCGTGTTGAAGCCGGGGATCGACTCGAGCTTGTCGAGCGTGCCGCCGGTGTGGCCTAGGCCGCGGCCGCTCATCATCGGCACGGCGAGGCCACAGACGGCGACCAATGGGGCCAGTGGAATGGAGACCTTGTCGCCCACGCCGCCGGTCGAATGCTTGTCGATGACCGGCTTGCCGAGCCCGGTGAAATCGAGGCGCCCGCCGCTGTTGAGCATGCCCTCCATCAGGGCGAAGCCTTCCTCGTCGTCGAGGCCGCGGAAGAAGACGGCCATCAGGAGGGCGGCCACCTGGTAGTCCGGAATGCGGTCGGCGGCGTAGTCGTCGGCAAAGGCACGCCATTCGTCCGGCGTGAGCCGTCCGCCGTCGCGCTTGCGAGCAATCAGATCGAGTAGATGCATTGACCGTGTGGCAACGCGCCCCATACGTTCCCTCGTGGGCCGGAAACGGGCGCACGCCCCCGGTCATACGCACTACGACGAACCGCGGGAAATGTCACGGGCCTGGCGCCCACACGATGGGAGGGAGCTTGACCAACCCCACGGCGAACCCGGTGGACGCCGGCGAGGAGATCACTCGCCTGCAGGCCCGCGTGCGCGAGTTGACCCGGGAAAAGGAGCATCTGCTCGCGTTGGTCGGCATTCTGCAGGAGATCTCGAGTTCATTGCACTTCGTGGACATCCTGCAGACCATCGCCGGCAAGCTGGGGCAGACGTTCGGCCTCGACCGCTGCTCGATCTTTCTCGCCGGTGAACGTGAGGGCGTGCGGCTGGTGGCCAGCTACGAGGATCCGTCGATTCGGAACCTTGTGGTCGACCTTGACCGGTACCCCGAACTCAAGCGGGCGTTCGACAGCGGTGAGACGGTCTTCATTCCTGACGCCGCCAACGACCCGGCCTATCTGGCGGTGCGGCCGGCGCTCGACGCGCGGAACGTTCGGTCGATCATCGTGGTTCCAATTCAGTGGCGGCAGGACGTCATCGGCGCGATTTTCCTGCGCACGGAGCGCGACGCACTGCCGTTCTCCGATGCGGACGTGCGCTTTACGCAGGTCGTGGCCGAGTTGACGGCCAAGGCCCTGCGCAACGCGCACCGGTTTGAGGCGCTGCTGCGTTCCACTGAGGACAAGCAGCGCGGCTCACGGCGGGCCGACCTCGAACGCATTGCGCTGGTGGCGTTTCTGCGTCGCCTGCTCGACCGTTATGCCGGATCGCAGGACCATATGTGGGCCGAAACCCTGTTGCCCAAGGCATCGGACGAGGAACTCGAGCGTCTCGTCGAAGTGGCGCTGAACGTCGTTGCCGAAGAAGCCAAGGGCTGACCTTACCGGAGCACGCACCATGATGATCAGCAAGAAGCTCAACACGCTGCTCAATGAGCAGGTCGGACACGAACTCTCGGCGTCGCACCAGTACGTCGCCATTGCGACGTACTTCGACCAGGCCGCCCTGCCGACGATGGCCAAGCACTACTATGCGCAGGCGCTCGAGGAGCGCGACCACGCCATGCGCCTGGTGAAGCACGTGCTCGATTCCGACGGCGAGCTGAAGATTCCGTCGGTGCCGGCCCCGAAGATGGGCTTCAAGAACTCGCTCGAGGCGGTGCAGCTGGCGCTGGCCGGCGAACTCCAGGTCACGGCCCAGATCAACGCGCTCGTGGACCAGGCGATTGCCGACAAGGATCACCTGAGCAAGAACGCCCTCGAATGGTTCGTCAACGAGCAACGTGAGGAAGTGACGTCGGCGACAACGCTCGTGCAGATGGTGAAGCGCGCGGGTGAGGGCGGCATGTTCTTCGTCGAGGCCTTCCTCAAGGACGGCGGCCTGGCCGAGGCCGAGGGCGCAGGCGGCGAGGGAGCGGCGTAACCGGATGCCGGCGCCCGCGGACAACCGCACGCGCGCCGCCTGGCTTCGTGCGACGCTCGAACGGGCGTCGCACGAGTATTACGTGCTCGATCGCCCGTCGATTAGCGACGCCGAGTACGACAAGCTGTACCACGAACTGCGCGCGCTCGAGCAGGCGCATCCGGAACTGCGCACCGCCGACTCCCCCACCCTGCGGGTCGGCGCCGAGGTCGGCGCGAGCCATCTTGCCAAGTACGCGCACCTCGTGCCAATGGGATCGCTGAGCAACGCGTTCAGCGACGAGGACCTCGAGGCGTGGGCGGCGTCGGGGCGCGATGTGGCCGGCGACGACTTCGACCGCTCGGGATTCTGCTGTGAGCTGAAGATCGACGGCGCCGCCGTCAGTCTCACGTACAAGGAGGGTGTGCTCGTCACGGGTGCGACGCGCGGGAACGGCAGCGTGGGCGAAGACGTGACCGCCAATGTGCGCACCATCCGCGACATTCCGCTGCGATTGGCGGGCTCAGGATGGCCGGCGCTCATCGAGATCCGCGGCGAGGTCTACATGACCTTCGACGGATTTGAGAAGATGAACGCCGAGCGCGTGAAGGCCGGCGAACCGGTCTTTGCCAACCCGCGCAACTCGGCGGCCGGCGCCCTGCGGCAGAAGGACCCCGCCGTCACCGCCAAACGGCCGCTGCGCTTCTTCGGCTACGCCTACGCGGTGCCCGGCATCACAACCCTGCCGTTCGCCACGCAGTGGGAGTTGCTCGACACGCTGGCGAGTTGGGGCATTCCCGTGGCGCCGAATCGCCGGCAGTGCCGCACGGTCGCCGAGGTGCACGCGTGGACGCACGCGCTCGAGACGACCGAGCGCGCCGCGCTGGCCTTTGGCATTGACGGCGGCGTCGTGAAGGTGAACGCGCTGGCCACGCAGGCCGAGTTGGGCTCCACCGCCGGCGGGCGCGAGCCGCGCTGGGCGATTGCCCGCAAGTTTGCTCCTGACGTGGCGGAGACGCGCCTTACCGACATCGAGATCCAGATTGGGCGCACTGGGGTGCTGACGCCGCGCGCCGTGCTCGATCCCGTGGAGATCGGCGGCACGACGGTCACGTACGCCACGCTGCACAACTTTGACTTGATCGCCGACAAGGACCTGCGGATCGGCGACATCGTGCAGGTGAAGCGCGCCGGCGAGGTGATTCCGCAGGTGCTGGGTCCGGTCCCCGAGAAGCGCGATGCCAAGGACCCGCCCAAGCCGTTCCGCCCGCCAACCAAGTGCCCGCAGTGCGGCACGACGGTGGTGCGCGTGGAGGGCGAAGTGGCGGTGCGCTGCCCCAACGAACGCTGCCCGGCGCGCCATCTCGAGGAGCTGATCCATTTCACGGCGCGCAATGCGATGGACATCCGCGGGCTCTCCGAGCAGCGCGTCGCCCAACTGCTGACGGCGGGGCTGATCAGCGACCCGGCGACTCTCTACGACCTCACCGAGCCTGTGCTCGCCGCGCTCCCGCGCCTCGGCGAGAAGAGCGCGCAACAGTTGGTGGCTGCCATCGAGGCGTCGAAGGCGCAACCGCTCTCGCGCCTGCTCTTCGGACTCGGCATTCCGGACGTCGGCGAGGAAACGGCCAAGCTGCTGGCGCGCCGATTCGGCACCTTGCAGGACCTGCAGGACGCGCCGCCCGAGGAAATCGAAGGCATCCACGGCATCGGTCTGTCAATTGCGGCATCGGTGAGCCGGTGGTTTACCTCGGCCGACAACCGCGCGCTCGTGCGCGCCCTCGCCAAGCGTGGTGTGAACACCACGGAGCCGAAGCGGGCCGAAGCGGAGGGTGCCCTCCTCGGCCTGAAGATCGTCATCACCGGCACGCTACCGACGCTGGGACGCACGGAAGCCAAGGAATTGGTGGAGCGTGCCGGAGGCAAGGTGACGGATTCGGTGTCCAAGAACACCGACTTTCTGGTGGTCGGCGCTGACGCCGGAAGCAAGCTCGACAAGGCCAAATCGCTCGGCGTCGAAGTCATTGACGAGGCCGAGCTCTTGCGCCGCATTGGCCGCTGACCCCTTCTTTGACGGATATGGCCACCCAATTCGCGCTCGCCTCGACGCCCCTCGTTGCGCTCCCGCGCCAGTCTCTGGCCGCGCTGCGCTCGGCGCTCATTCGTGACCTCGGCGGCAACTTCGCCACGTACCTGCAGGAAGCGGGCTACGCCGGCGGCGAGCCCGTCTTCGCGTCATTCCAAGCGTGGCTCGCCTCGAGAGGCGGCAATGCCGACGGGATTGGCTTCGCGGAGTTCCAGGGGCTGGCCGCCGAGTTCTTCCGCGACACCGGGTGGGGCTCGCTCCAAGTCGGCACGTTGCACGACGTCGTGATCACGCTCGATTCCGCCGACTGGGCTGAGGCCGATCCGTCACTCAATATTGGCTTTCCGGCCTGCTACTACACGATGGGACTGCTGGCCGATTTCTTTGGCCGCATCGCCGGCGCGCCGCTGGCCTGCTACGAGGTCGAGTGCCGGTCAAACGGCGCGGCGCGCTGTCGGTTCCTGCTGGGAAGCGCGGAAGTGATTGGCGCGATTTATCAGCGGATCTCGGAAGGCGTGGGGTATGAGGCCGCGGCCGAAGAACTGAGATAGGGCGGCTGATGGCAGAAGGCGGATGGCGGATGGCAGATAGACGGCGCCCGGCTTCGTTGGTGAGAGCCGGGCGCTGTTTGCGTTCATCCTCCATCCGCCAGCTACCATCCGCCTGCGAGGCTAGTATCCCCCTGGATCATCCAGATACACCGCCTCGTACTTCGGATTCGGCACGAGCTCGCCGTTGTGCAGAATCTCGCGGTCCCAGGGGAGGACGATGGTGCTTTCTGTGGCGAGCGCGTGGAAGTCGGGCTCGTACTCGCCGCAGCGGAAGCTGACCGCCGTGCGCACGTCGGCCGCGCCGGCATTGATCAGCGCGGCCTTGGCGAGGCGCATCGTCTCGCCGCTGTCGCAGGTCTCATCGACCAGCAGCACGCGCTTGCCGCGCACCTGACCGGGCGCGCCGCCGAGCACCGCGGGCGTCTCGCGCACGCGGGCGGCGCCGAAGCGCCGACTGATCATGATGGAGTGGAACTCGCAGTCCAGAATGGCGGCCACAACGCAGCCGGGTACTACGCCGGCGGTGGCCACGCCGACGACGACCTCGGGCGAGTAGTCGCGGGCGACTTTGAGGGCGAGGGCCCGGGAGAGTTCCCCAAAGAGGGGCCACTCGACGTGCAGGACGCCCTTGGCTGGGTCGACGGCGGTCTTGCGAGGTGACATGGCGCCTCCGGCAGGGTATGCAGGGAGCTTCGTCCGTGAAGGTACGCCGCGGCCCAACGCGGCGGAAGCGCGTGGTTGCTCCCTCCGACGGTGGGGGGTAGGTTGTGCCGTTGGGCACCTTTTGTGCGTCTATAGATGGTTCCGCTAGCCGACTGCTGCGCTGGCGGGAGTGTCCCTTCCCCTGCGAACCCGCCGCGCCCTATGTCCTGGTTGAACCGCCTCTTTGGCGGCAAGTCAGACAGCGACTCCCGACCGCAGCGCCTCGATTATCTGAACGAGGCGCTGCTGCTCGAGCGTCAGGGCGACTATGACGCGGCGATCACGTCGTACCGGCTGGCGCTGCGCGACCATCCCGACGACCTGCGCGTGCTGCAGAACATGGCCATCGCCTACTCGCGTACGGGCCGGCTGGATGAGGCGATCCGCGCCTATCGGCGCGCGCTCGAGCTCGACCCGTCGCTGTCGGGCGCGCACTACGGCCTCGCCTTCCTGCTCGTGAAGCGGGGCGAGTCAGCGGCGGCGGAGAAGCACCTCGAGGCCTTCCTCGCGAGTCCGCCGGCGGGCGCCGAGTCGGAGCGCTGGGTGCGGCACGCCGAAGCGACGCTCGAGGCGTTGCGGAACCCGTCGTCCGGCGAGCCGACGGCGGAACCAAGCGGGGGCTAGGTGGGCAAGGTCCTTTCGATCGTCAGCCAGAAAGGGGGAGTCGGCAAGACGACGACCGCGGTGAATCTTGCGGCGGCATTTGCGCGCCGCGGCTTGAAGACGCTGCTCGTCGACGTCGATCCGCAGGGGTCGGTGCGCTATGGAATCGGCCTGCGGCAGGGCGCCGACACGCGCGGCTTCGCCGATTACCTGCGCGGCACGCGCACCCTGCGTGAGGTGATCCTCCCCACCGCCCTGCCCTGGCTGCGCGTGATGCTCGTCGGCACCGTCACGGAGGGGGCCGACCATAGCGACTATCAGGCGCGGGTGGCGGCCAGTGAACTGCTGCCGCGCATGCTGAAGGCGGCGCGCGACCGCTGCGATGTGGTGGTTGTCGACACGCCGCCCGGGCTCGGGCCGATTGCGCGCCGCGTGCTGGAGAGCACCGACCGCGTGCTGGTGCCGTTGCAGGCCGAGCCGCTCGCCCTGCAGACGACGCCGCAGATCTTGCGCAGCATTCAGGACGTGGTGGCCAGCAACCCGGGGCTCACGCTGGACGGCATTCTGCTGACGATGGTGGAGGCCGGCAATCCAACGTGCGAGCGGACGGTGAAGTACATCCGGGAACACCTCCCCGCAGCGATGGTATGTGACGTGATGATTCCGCGCTCCGTCGCCCTCGCCGAGGCGTTCGCCGCCGGCCAGCCCGCCGTGGTGCGCGAGCCGGCCGATGCGGCGAGCCAGGCGTACGTGAACCTCGCGCTGCGCGTCGCCGAGCGGCTTTCGGCGGACGCCGAATGACTCGAGTACCGCGCTGGGTCGCCGCAGCCGTGGTGGCCGCCGCGTGCGTCGGGGCGTGCAGTGAGGTTGGCACCGCGCCGGATGGCATCGTGGCGCTGGCATTCGACACCCTGCCGTATCCGTCGCTCGTGGCCAATGACACCATGCGCGACTCCACAGGCATGGCCGCGCCGCTGCACGCCGTGGCGTACAACGCCGATGGCGACGTGATCGCCGATCCGCCCGTCCGGTACATCGTGCTCGACACGGGTGTCGACGTCAGCAGTCAGGGATACTTGGTGGCGACGACGCGGACGAGCGGGACGGTGCGCGTGGTGGCCGTGGCCGCGGCACTGCAGTCGCTGCAGAAGACGGTCACCGTAACGCAGGTGCCGTCGAAACTCGCCGCGAGCGGCGCAGTGGTCGACACGGTCAGGTATGCACTCCCCGACGTCGCCAGCAACGTGAGCGCGGCCATGGCCGTGAAGTTGACTCGCGACAGCTCCGACGCCGTCGTGGGCGTGCCCGGCTTTCTGGTGAGCTGGCAACTGACGTTCAGAGGCCAGACCATAGCGATGAGCGATACGAAGTATGCCTCGCTGTGGGACGACAGCCAGAAGGCCAGTGTGGTCGACACGACCGCCAATGACGGCCTGGCCTCGAGAAAGCTGCGCATTCGGGCGGACTCGCTTCCGTCGACCGCCGACTCCTTCGTGGTGTCCGCGTCGGCCAAGTATCGAGGCACCCCAGTAGCGGGAAGCCCCGTGAAGTTCGTAATTCACTTCCGTCCAGACACGGCACGCTGACCGGGGCCCCTCCGCTCGGCGTGCCCAACCCCCCGTCGAATGGAGCCGAGATGATCGCACAGGGAGGCCCACGCCCTGCCCCGGGCACACTGAATCATCTCTTCTTCGACGCGATGGCCGCGTACGACCGTCCGAACGCAATGAACGTGCGCGTCGCCGCGGGGCAGTGGCAGGGGATCTCGCATCGCGATACAGAACGTCGGGTGCGCCAGCTCTCGTTCGGCCTCCTCGAGCTAGGATTCCGCCCCGGCGATCGGCTGGCGCTGATCTCGGAGAACCGGCCCGAGTGGGCGCTGACGGACTGGGCGTGCCTCGCGGCGCGGCTGGCCGACGTGCCCCTCTATCCGTCGCTCCCCGCGGAACAGCTCGTGCACCCGCTCAACGATTCGGGAGCCGTGGCGGTGTTCGTGTCGGGTGAGACGCACGGGGCCAAGATCGCCGCCATTCGCGCGCAGTGCCCGGCGCTGCAGCACGTGATCACGTTCAGCGCCTCGCTGTGCACCGGCGCCGACCTGACGCTGGCGGAGGTGGAGGCGCGCGGCGCGGCGGTCGACACGCCCGAGCGGGCGGCGAAGTGGAAGCGCGACGCGCTTGCCGTGGGTCCCAACGAGCTCGCCACGCTCATCTACACGTCGGGCACCACGGGGCTCCCCAAGGGTGTGATGCTGTCGCACGACAACATCTACTCCAACGTGCAGGCCTCCATGCAGGTGCTGCCGCTGCACATCGGCGAGGAAGTCGCGCTCAGCTTCCTGCCGCTCTGCCACATCTTTGAGCGGATGGGCGACTACCTGTACTGGGCGATGGGCGCGGCAATCCACTACGTCGACAGCTTTGACACCGTGCCGATTGCCCTGCAGGAGGCGCGCCCAACCTTTGCGATGTCGGTGCCGCGGCTGTACGAGAAGATGTACGCCCGTGCGTTTGAGAACGCACTGGCCAGCGGCGCCGTCAAGAAGCGCATCTTCTTCTGGGCCCGCGCCGTCGGCGAGCGCTGGGCCGACGCCGTGCTCGCCGGTAACAGGCCGCACGGGCCGCTGGCATGGCAGTATGCCCTCGCCCGCAAGCTCGTCTTCAGCAAGATCACGGCGCGCACGGGCGGACGCATTCGTTTCTTCGTCTCCGGCGGGGCGCCGCTGTCACCGGATATCAACAAGTTCTTCTTCGCGGCCGGCCTCACGATCCTCGAGGGCTATGGCCTCACGGAAACTTCGCCGGTCATCGGCGTGAACAGTCCGACGGCGTTCCGCATCGGGACGATCGGCAAGCCGATCAACGGCGTCGAGGTGATGATCGCCAGCGACGGCGAGGTGCTGACGCGCGGACCGCACGTGATGCAGGGGTACTGGAACCGCGCCGACGCGACGGCCGAGGCGATCGATAGCGAGGGCTGGTTCCACACCGGCGACATCGGCGTGCTCGAAGACGGCTTCCTGCGCATCACCGATCGCAAGAAAGACATCATCGTGACGGCGGGAGGCAAGAACATTGCGCCGCAGAACATCGAGAACGGCTTCAAGACCAATAAATACGTCTCGCAGGCGGTGATGATCGGCGACAAGCGCAAGTATCCGATTGTGCTGATCGTGCCGGAGTTCGCCGCGCTGGAGCGGTGGGCGGCGCTCCATAACGTGCTGTGGAGCGAGCGCACTCAGCTGCTGCAGATGCCGACGATCCAGAAGAAGATGGAGAAGGAGATCGCCGAGGAGTGCGAGCGGATGAAGCTGGCGAGCTTCGAGACGCCCAAGAAGGTGGGGCTGCTGGTCAATGATTTCACCGTCGACCGCGGCGAACTGACGCCGACGCTCAAGGTGAAGCGGCGCGTGATCGACAAGACGTACGCGGCGCTGATTGACTCACTCTACGCGGGGAACGGCGAGTAGCGCCCGCCGGCTAGGTCGCGCGGCGCAGGGTGATGACGTCGGCGGCCTTTTCCGCCACCCAGTGACGGTCGTCGCGCGCGAGTTCGCGTGCGCCCGCCGGCAGCGGGCTGCCGACCGGGGCGACCAGGCGTCCGCCCGGCCGCAGCACGCGGAGGGCGTCGGCCGTGCGGGCGTCGGTGGCGTGATCGAGGGCCATGCCGTGCAGACTCGCCGAGGCCAGCGGCCAGCGCTCACCAACGCCGCGCAGCGTGCCCTGTCCGGCGGCCGCGTGCGTTGACGGCACGCTCGGCGGGTCGGTGAGCAGGAGATCGACGTCGACGATCTGCTGGAGCGCCGCTGCCAGACCGCCCCACGCGCCGTCGAGCACATAGAGGCCGTGCTCCTGGCATTTCAGCAGCGCGGCGGCGCGCATCGCGTCGTCGACGTTCATCGGCTCGGTGGTGGCGCGTGGCACGACTTCACCAAACCAGACCTCGCCGTCTCGCACTTCGTATTCCGCGTCGCACTCGGGGCAGCCGAGTGTGGCGTCGATCAAATGGCGGTTGGCGGAGCGCGAGGCGGCGGCCACGAGCCAGGTATCGGTGTGGATATTCAGGCAGCGGAGGCGGTCGATGAGCTCGACGAACACCGGACTACCTCACTGCGGCGAGAGACGCAGCTCGTAGACCGTCATATGCGACGGCTGAGTGACTGCATAGAGCACCGCGCGCGCGACGTCGTCGGGTTGCAGCATCGCCTCGCGCTTCGACAGCGTCTTGCCCAGTTCGGCCTCGTGCGCGTCCCAGATGGTCGTGTCGACGGCCCCCGGCGACACCAGCGTGGCGCGCACGCCCGTGCCGCGCGACTCCGCGTACAGCACTTCGTGCAGCGCGCGCAGGCCGAACTTGGAGGCGCTGTACGCGCCGTTCATCGGCCAGATGCTGCGGTCGGCCACCGTGCCAATAGACACAACGTGCCCGCTGCGCCGCGTGCGCATGGCGGGGAGAAAGGCGTGCAGCACGCGAAACGGCGCGGCGAGATTGATGTCGAGCGTCGCCGCGAACTCGTCGGGATCCTGCTCGTGCAGCTTGGCACGCGGGTAGATGCCCGCGTTGTTGACCAGGATGTCCGGCGCGCCACCGGCCCACGTCAGCACCGCCTCCGCAAGGCGCGCGACGTCGGCGGCCTGCGTGCAGTCGGCGGCGACCACGAGGTGGCCGTCGCCGAGTTCGCGCGTGAGGATGTGCAGGGCCTCCGTGCCGCGCGCCACAAGGGCGAGGCGCGCGCCGGCGCCCGCAAGCGCGCGCGCCGTCGCCGCGCCAATGCCGCGCGATGCGCCGGTGATGAGCGCGGTGCGGCCGGCCAGCGGCGCGGACGATCCGGAGCCGATGGTCATCAGCGCAGCGGGTTGGACGGAGCGTACGCGAGGCGCAGGAACTCGTCGCGCGTCTTCGCGTCGTCGCGGAAGGCGCCGCGGAGAGCCGAGGTGATCGTCTTGGAGTTCTGCTTCTCGACGCCGCGCATCATCATGCAGAGGTGGTACGCCTCGATGACGACGCCGACGCCGAGCGGCTTGAGCACGTCCTCGATGGCGGCGGCGACCTGCTCGGTGAGGCGTTCCTGCACCTGCAGCCGGCGCGAAAAGACCTCGACGATGCGCGGCAGCTTGGAGAGCCCGACGATCTTGCCGTTCGGGATGTAGGCGATGTGCGCCTTGCCGAAGAACGGGAGCATATGGTGTTCGCACATCGAGTACAGCTCGATGTCGCGCACCATGACCATCGAATGGTGCTCCTCGTCAAAGACCGCG
Organism: Gemmatimonadota bacterium; assembly: GCA_016182795.1. Classification (GTDB taxonomy): domain Bacteria; phylum Gemmatimonadota; class Gemmatimonadetes; order Gemmatimonadales; family Gemmatimonadaceae; genus PNKL01. Next base: position 182,455 of record JACPFW010000015.1, on the reverse strand, counting down.
TCGCCAACGACGTCCTGCACGTCCATCTGGTAGCCGCGGGTGAGCCATGTCAACGATTTGGCCACGCGGCTCGGCGTCTTGGCGAGCCCATCGCGCGCCGGTTCCTCGCCGAGGAGTTCGAGCTGGCGGCGGACGAGGTTCTCGAACTCCAGATAGCGGTCGCCGCCGATGTTGGTGGCGTCGTCGAACGGATCGCCGGCGGCATCGAGGCGGGCGGCGCGCAGCGGACGGGACGAGCGGGGGGCGTCAGCGGCCATCGTATTCAACCCAGTTGTTTTCGGTTTCCCACAGACGGAGGCGCGCGAGCGTGCGCGGCCTCAGCGCCGGCTCGAGGACGCGCCAGAACATGAGAATAATGTTCTCGGCGGTGGGATTTGTTCCCGCCATCTCCGGAACGTCGAGGTTGAAGTTGTGATGGTCCACGTGGTCGAGGAGGACGCGCTCGACCAGGCGCTTCAGTTCGGCGAGGTCGATGACGTACCCCGACACCGGATCCGGTTCACCGACGACCGAGACTTCGAGGGTGTAGTTGTGGCCGTGCCAGTTCGGGTTGTTGCACTTGCCAAAGAGGCGGGCATTCTCGGCGTCGCTGAGCGCCGGGTTGTGCACCCGATGGGCGGCGTTGAAGGTGAGGCGGCGGGTGACGGTGAGGAGGGGCATGAAGTGAAGATAACCTCCGGAGCCGCCCCCTTCGCCACCACAGAAGACCCTTCGCCCCGCCCACGAGCGCGCGCACGCGTGGACTGCTTGCTGGTGCTCGTTACATAGTGTACCTTCGCGACTGGAGGGGCCGCGCAAGGCGCGGCGTACCGGCAGCCAGAGGCCGGAACGACTCGTCGAACGCGCCAACCACGTCTGTCAGCCTCATTGGAGCGTCACACGCACTACCCCGCCGCCCGCACTCCGTGGCCATTGGGTCACGCGGACCCCAGCACGCGATGACGAGTACGCGTCTCGCCGACGCGATCAGCACCGCCGATGACGGCCATCTGACGCTGCGCCTGCTCGGCGAACCCTACCTCGCGCGCCGCACACCCACGGGCGACGAAGTCCGCGTGCTCGGCAAGGGCAAGCCGCTCGCCCTGATTGCGTACCTCAGCGTCATCGCGCAGCACGAGGCCAGCCGCGAGTTCCTGATGGACTTGCTGTGGGGCGGCAATTGCGTGCGCGATCCGGCCCACTCACTGCGCAACGTGCTGCTGCAGATCAGGAACGCCGGGCTTGACGAACTGCTCGATGCCACGATGTCGCGCTGCCGGCTGACCCGACCGCTGCCGAGCGATCTGACGGCGCTCACGGTGGCGCTGCAGGAGAATCGGCCGGCCGACGCGATTGCGCTGTTCACCGGCGACTTTTTCGCCGATTTTGCGGCGCCGGGCTGCCATGAGTTCGAGCTCTGGGCGGACAGCGTACGACATCGCGTGCGAAGCGACGTGGCCAACGCACTGGATGTGCACGTGCGCCGGCTGCTCGATTCGGGTCGGCCTAGGGACGCCGCCAATGCCGCACGCAGTCTGGTCCAGATCGAGCCGCACGGCCAGCGCAGTCGTCGCGCGCTCATCGAGGCGCTGCTGGCCGCCGGCGAGTTCGGTCAGGCGCTCACCGAGACGGCGGTCCTGGCGCAGTGGCTATCGGCTGAGGAACTCGACCCGGAGCCGGCGACCGTCGCGTTGATTGCGCAGGCCCGCCGTGAGCGCGCCGCGACCGGCGTACCGCCCGTGGCGGCCACCGACGAGTTGAGACCGGATCTCATTGGTCGTGAAGCCGAGTTCGCCGCCATTATCGCGGCGTGGGAGGCGGCGCGGCAGGCGACCACGGGATTCGTGGGCATCACCGCGGGCGCAGGCATCGGCAAGAGCCGGTTGCTCGCGGACATCGAACAGCGGCTGCGGTCACTGCGCGTCCGGACCGTACGCATTCGCGCCTTGCCCGGCGAGCGTGACGTGCCGTTCGCCCTGATCAGCGCGCTCGTCACCAAGCTCGCCGCCCTCAGCGGAGCGGCGGCCGTGACGCCGGGGACGGCCGGCGTGCTGATTGGCCTCAACAGCGCACTCGCCAGTGTATTCAACGCGCCGAGCGACACCAGCGGACTCGACTTGCTCCTGCGTCGTTCTCGGGCGTTGCACGAGTTGCTCCTGTGCATTGCCGACGAGAAGCCAACCGCGCTGTTGCTTGACGACCTTCACTGGGCCGATGATGCGTCGGTCGATGCCCTGCAGGCTGCCTTCGCGCGGTTGTCCGTCGCCCGGGTGCTCGTCGTCGTCGCCGAACGACCGGGCGCGCGAATCGCGCTGCCGGCGGACAGAACGGTCGCGCTCGTCCTTGCGCCACTAACCGAGGCGCAGGTCGACGCACTGGTCGGAAGCATTCGACCGCTCCCTGATGTCGCCTGGCGCGGTGAGGTCATCGGTGCGCTCCACGCGGCGTCACGCGGCATTCCGTTGTTCGTGCTGCTCGCACTGCGCGACGTGCTGCAAGCGGGCCTGCTGCGCGCTGGCGCGGATGAATGGACCTGCAACGACCCGCCGGCGTTGATCCGGCATCTAACGGACGGCAATGCGATGTCGCGGAGCCTGGGAGCGCTCTCTCCGCTGGCGCTTCGGTTCGTGGCGTCGCTCGCCCTGGCCGGGCGTGCGCTGCCCGCGCGTCTGTTGGCCGCGGCGGCCGACGGCACCGAGGCTCCAGCGATACACGAAGCGCTCGTGGAGGCAGAACGCCATGCCTTGATCGTGCGCGACGGCGACCGCTACGCGCTCGCACACGATCTCATCGCCGATGCCGTGCTGGGCCTGATCACTCTGGATGATCGGACGGAGTGGACCCGCGAACTCGGCTTCGCATGCGTTCGCGATTCTGACGCGCGATGGCTGGCGCGCGGCGCGCGACTCTTGGCGTCCGTCGTCTCGCCATTCGAACTCGCCTCGGCCCTCGCCCCCGCTCTCCAGCGCACGGCGCTGCCGCGAAACAGGACCGTCGCGACGACGCTCGCCACGTGGCTGGGTCCGAGCTCCGAGCATCGGGATCTCGCGCGTGCCGTGGCGCGCGCGCTGCCATCACGGATTCGCCTGCGGCCGTTTCGCCGGCGCCTCACGTTCTCGGTGGTTGGCCTCGTGCTGATGGGGACCGCGACGGCGTGGCGGATCAACCACTCACCCGAGCCCCCCGACGCCGTGCTCCGCGTGTTCGGACGCGATGCCGCGAATCATTCGACCGAATGGCGCTTGAACATTCGCGGCGCCGATTGGGATCCCGCCCACCCGCTCGAGCTGCGGCGCGGGCGGCCGTATTTCGACTCCACACGGTGGCTGAGCAGTCATAGCGGAGCGAACGTCGACCCGCGCAATGGGACGATGCTTGAGGAGCGCGTGTTCAACGACTCCGGGGCAAGCGAGGTAACCGCCGTGGCCGAAGATGGCGGGGTCCAACGCCTCACACATTCGACCGGCGATGATGTACCCGGCAGTTGGTCGCCCGACATGCGTGCGGTGACGTTTGCGTCGTCGCGCTGGAGTGCCGAGCGGCATCACGCGATCGCCGTGCTTGACCTCTCGTCCGGACTCGTGCGCCGTGTGACTCGGAACCTGGATCGAGAGACTGCTCCGCAGTGGAGTCCCGACGGGTCGCGGCTCGCGTTTTTGCGACAGCCGCTGGACGGCCGGCCGAGACAGCTCTGCGTAATTGACATCGATGGCGAGCGCGAACGCTGCACGAACCTGTCGCGCACTGAAGCGCCGGACATTCTCGGGTGGTCGTCAGCGTCCACGCTGATGGTCACGATTGGTGCCTTCGACAGGACGTCCAGACTCGTCGCATTCAGTCCGGACTCGACCTGGCGTCGCGACACGCTGGCAACCGCGCTTGGCTCGGCGACAATCTCACCCTTCGGTGACTGGGTAGCGTGGCAGGAAAGCGCCGCCGGCGACGGATTGGTCCGCGTCGCGCCGCTGCAGCGCATGGAGCGTTCGCGGACACTCGAGGTGCCGTCGAGCGGACGTGTCTTTCGAACATTGACGTGGGGGGCGACGGGCCATCCACGACCGTTCGTCGACTCGTTGGTGTTCGCCCGTTCGGTGGACACTCTCTACGTCGGCGTGCCGCACCACCTTGAGGTACTGGCCGCATGGAGTGACGGCCGGCGCTCCACCGCGCCCAATGCGCACTGGCACTCGCGCGACGCGGCGATTCAGACTGACAGTCTGAATGTTCTGATTGCGCGGATACCGGGACGATTCACCGTACAAGCCACCACGGGGGGATGGCGCACGGCGTCGCATGTCCTCGTCGTGCTGCCGCGCCGAGAGCAGGTGGTGCTGGACGAACGATGGGCTGACCTCGCGCGCTGGCGCGTGTTTGGCGATCCGACGCCTCGCATCGTGGCTGATAAGCAACGCGGACCGGCATTCTCCAACGAGGGCGACGGCTCGTACTTTAGCGGCGCCTATCTTCGGCGTTCCTTCGCGTTTCACCGCGGTCTCGCACTCGACGCCACGGTGCGCACGCCGGTCAACGAACTTCAGTGGCAATTGCTGGCGACCGAGTTGCGTGTCGCCGAGCCCGAGCACATGCTCGCTCGATGGGATCATCGAACCGGATACTTGCCGTTTACAGGCAAGGTGAAGGGACTCCAGAGTTGCCTGCTGATCTATCCGTACACGGAGGGAGTCGAGGGTCGTCAAGGACTCCAGATCGGTGACGCGATAGTCCGTCTCGACGCGGCGACGCAGCGATGGCTCGTATCGGGCACGCCATACTCGGTGCGCCTCCAGATTCTCCCAGACGGACGCTGCGGGGCGGCGATCAACGGCGTGCCCATCGGGCTCTCAGGCGCGTCGATTGGAAGAGGCAGTGTGCTGACGCCGTTGACCTATGGCAGCACCTGGCGAACGAAGCTGCTGCTTGGCCCGCTGCGCGTCATCGATGGCGTGCCCTCGGACATCGACTGGAGCCGCTTCCGGTCGCCAACTGTGCTGCACCTCCCGCCCCCACGCACAACGCCCCGCTCACCGAAGTGAACGGGGCGCTGCGAACAAGCGGAACGAAGCGGGGTTTTTGAAGCCCTGTCGAATGTTGAGCCCCTCACCCGGCTTTTCGACTTCCCCCAGTGAGGGCATGTCGGCAACTGAGATGTCGGGAGCCACCCGGAGGACTTGTTGGCTCAAAAAAGGAGTCCGCTTCGCCCCTTCGCGATCAACAATAGCATGGGGGGTGGGAGTGGGAAAGGGAGTCCCGGACCAGCCTTTCGCCCGTCGTCGTCGCCCACTTAACTTCTTCCTATGCCCTTCATCATCTCCGGCCTCGCCCTGATTGTCGTGTGGGCACTCGCCGTCACGCTGACCCAGTCGCCGGGGTGGATTCATCTCCTGCTCTCGGTCGGCGTGGCACTCTGGGTGTACGGCATCGTGGCGCCGAAGGCGACCAAGCCGAAAGCGTAGGACGCGCCGACCTCAGATCTCCCAGTTCGAGCAGACGAGGCCGCGCGTGGGGATGGCCTCGCCACAGCCGGCCAGCGTCATGCGCAAGTCCGTCCACCGCACGCGCGCGCCCAGTGACACCAGCGCCTGATACGCGTCGGGGTAATCGCCTTGCAGACGCACCGCCACACGCGCCGTGCCACGGTCGCGCGCGTATGCACCCACGGCCGCGAGCAAGGCCGGCAGCTGCGCCACGTCGCGGACGGCAAGCTTGAGCACGCGCGTCTCTTCGCGCGGCCGCCCTTCCACGAGCGCGGCATCGTGGCAGAGCGCGAACCCGACGAGCGCGTCTGGGCCATACAGCAGCACGGTGTCGCCAATTCCCAGCGCGCGCGTCAGCTCCACCTCGCGCGTGAAGTCGACACCGGGCTGAAGGTCGTTCACCAGCCGCGCGCAGTCGCGCATTGCGGCGTCGGCGTCGGTTCGGCTCCGCTGCGACAACACAACGCAACGCCCGGAACGCGCCTCAAAGCTGAAGGTCGTGGTCAACCGCGTCGGGATGAATCCAAGCCGCGAGTAGAACCCAATGTTGTCCATCGTGCGCGGCATGGTCTCGAGCCCGATAACCGAACAGCCGCGCGCGCGCAGCACATCGATACCATGGCTGACGACCGTCTTGCCCAGCCCCCCGCCCTGCCACTCGGCTTTCACGGCGAGCGGCCCCATCCACCCTTCGATGCCTGACTGGTGCACCACATTGAACGCGACCAACCGGTCGTCGACATCGACCCAGCACGTCGCGCCGTCACCGGCATCCTGGATCGCGTAGCGCCAGATCACAGGATTGAGCGGCGGCACGCGCACACCGGTCAGCCCGTCGCGCCGATAGCGGTCGGAGAATGCCTCCGAGAAGAGCTGATTCAGCCGCCCGATGTCGGAGACATCGAGCGGCCGCGCCCGCAGCCCGCGCGGCCCGGGCTTCGCCGCGCTCACTCGCCCGACTCCGACGCGCCGGCGGCGATCAGCAGCCCCTCGGAACCCGCAGGGAGGTCGGCATCACCGCGCGTGACGCGCGACGCGCCAGTCTTCTCGTCGTTGGTGATGAGGAAGACCTGATCGAGCCCGTCGCGCACGTCATCGATGTGCGTGATGACGATGACCTGATCAAAGCGGTCGCGCAACGCGCGCAGCAGGCCAATGACGTTCTGGCGCCGCACCTCGTCGAGCGAGCCGAATACTTCGTCGAGGATCAGCAGCGAGAACGGCTGGCCGCTGCGCTCGGCGATCATCTGCGAAATGGCGAGGCGCAGCACCAGGTTGGCGAGGTCCTCCTCGCCGCCGGAGATCACCGGCAGCGGCACCCCGTCCTCAAGGATCGAGATGCGGTACTTCTCGTCGAGGTCGAGCTCGCTGTACCGCGCGTCGGTCAGCGCCGAGAGGAATCCGCTCGCCAGCTCGGAAATCTCGGGGCGCATCTGATAGTTGAGGTCGGTGCGCAAATCGGAGTAGGCGCGGTAGAGCTCGTCGTGCAGCCGCTTGTCGGCCTCGATCCGCTCCAGACGCTCGCGACGCGTCTCGAGCTCCTGCTGCGCCGCGACTACACGGTCGCGGTCGGCCATCGCCTGACGCGCTTCGGATTCGGCGTTGAGCACCGACAGGGCCGCCGACTGTACGGTCCCCATGGCCTGGGCGTGCTGCTCGCCGAGCGCGGCGTACTCCTCCTCGGAGTGCGCGATAGTGCCGAGTCGTGAGAGAATCTGGGCGCGCTTGCTGTCGGCGGCAGCGATGGCGCGCTGCGCGGAGTCGAGTTCACGCCGCAGCATCGGCTCACGCTCCACCTGCGTGGTGAGCCGGTTGGCCTGGGTGCTCAACGCCGCCAACTGTTCGAACTGCGCCTCCAGCGCCTGATGCCGCGCCCGCTCGTAGCCGCCGGGGAGCGCCGCGAGCTCGCCGGCGAGCGCGGCGTACCGCTGCTCCTTCTGCGCGAGTTCGCGGGCGAGCTGCTCGAGCTGACCGACCGCCACCTGCGTGCGCGCCAGCTTGCGCTCCAGCGTGCTGACCTCCTGCATCGCCTGTCGCCGCTCCTCATCGAGGGCGGCGATGTCCTCGGGCATTCCCTCGAGCTGCTCGAGTCGCTGGCGGAAATACAGTCCGTCGGCGCTGACCGCCTCGAGCTGCGTCTCGAGGAAGTCCATGACGCTGTGATAATGGTCGCCGAGCGGACGGCTGCACGTGGGGCACTTCCCCTCCTCACCGGCCGTCTTGAGCTTGTCCTTCTGTTCGCGCAGCTCCTGATACTGCGTGCGCAGCGCGTTGCGGCGCGTCTCGGCCTCCTGCCGGTCGCGCACCCACTCCGTGCGCCGCAGTTCGAGGCGGCCCTGCAGTTCCTCGAGCCGGCGCCGCTTCTGTTCCATCTCTTCGGTGAGCTGCTCCTCGACGGCCGGCGCCGTCTCGATCCGCGAACGTCCCTCGCGCAGGTGCTGCAGCTCGGTCCCCAGTTCGTGCGCCGATTCCTGCAGCGCCTGCCGCCGGCCGTCGGAGACGGCGAGTTCGCGCTGGCGGTTCAGCTCCTCGCCCACCTCGTGGAACGGCACCAGCGCTTCCGCCAGCGGCACGAGCTGGGCGCGCGCGTCGGCCACGTGGCGCAGTTCGCCCTCGACGCGCTCCACCGTACGCACCAGCCCGGCCACCTCGGCGTCGAGGACGCGCCGCTCGGCGTCGAGCCCCTGCAGTTCTTCGCGGGCCCGCTGGGCATCGGTCCACCGCGGCTGCAGCGCGCCCAGCTCCTGCTGCGCCCGCGCCTGGGCCACGGCGGCCGCCGCCGCGCGCGCCTGCGCGTCGCGCAAGCGAGCCTCGGCGTCCACGAGCTGGCGCGCGAGCAGGTCTGGATCGGGCATGCCGGCGCGCATGCCGTTGCTCTCGTTGCGCAGCGCCTTGCGCCGTTCATCGCACAGATCCTGCGCGGCGCGCAGTTTCTCGTAGCCGAGCACACGCGACAGGAACTGCGCGCGCGCCGCCGCCGTGAGCGTGGCCATCACGGCGAGCTGCTTCTGGGCCGTGAAGTACGTGTTGTCGAACTCGTCGAGCGACATTCCGAGCTTGCGGCGGATCACGTCGGTCACCGCCGAGGCGCCCGTGGCAATGGGGCGTTCGCCGCCGTCGACAAAGAGATCAGCCGTCGTCAGCGCGCGCACCAGATGATACCGGTGGCCGCCGAGGTCAAAGTCGAGCTCGATGCGCACGGGCGAGCGGGCGCTGGCGCGCGCGAAGCGGATGGAGTCGACGGTGCCGCGCGTCGCGTCACCGCCGTACAGCGCCCACTTGATCGCCTCGAGAATCGTCGTCTTGCCGCAGCCGTTCGGGCCAATGATGCCCGTGAGCCCGCTGTCGAACAGCAGCGTGTTGTCCGCATGCTGGCGGAAGTTGACGAGACGCAGGCGCGAGAGTCTCACGCGGGCTCCGTCTCGTCGACGCCGCGCGCCGCCATGTCCTGCTCGGCGTCGCGCAGATAGTGCTCGCCCAATTCCACCAACCGGTCGCGGTCGATGTCGCTGGTCAGCACGCGGCTGCGCAGCGCTTCGCGCAGGGTGTCGGCCAGCGACGGCCGGCGTCCCGGCGCGCCGCTCTCGGCGACCGACGTGCGCACGACGCTCGGGCGCCGGCCGTCGAGCACGAAGTGCAGCGCCCGCCGCTGGAACTCCCGCAGCCGCTGGTGGTTCAGTTCACGCACCACGTGGCGCGGCACATCGCGCACGACGAGGCGCACCACCTTGCCGTCGATGCCGCCGTCCGGACACTTCTCGACGGCGGCGGCGACAGCCGCGTCAAGATCCGTGGCCGAGAGTCCCCGACCGTTGATGGCCGGCAGGTCGATGATCTTGCGCGTCACGGGGAGCGGGTGGAACGTCTGCTTGCCGGTCGCCAGATCGCGCTCGATCATCCCCTTGCCGGGGAGTTTCGCCGCCCGCTCTTCAGCGTACTCGCCCCAACTGTTGGTGCTCGTGTAGTCGAGCGAACCGCAGTAGTAGGCGTTGGGCCCCACCCTGCGGTAGACGTGGTAGTGACCAAGCGCCACATAGTCCCACCGCTCGTGCGAGACCGCGCTTGCCGGGATCGGCATCGACGCGCGCTCATCCTCGCGCGCCCCCTCGGGCAGGGCGCCTTCTACCTCGCCGTGCAGGAGCAGCACGTTGTGGGTGAACGTGAGGTCGGGCGAAAGGTCCACGCTGCCGGGCGGCAGGTCGGGGACGGCGAGAATCGCGAGATCGTGCTCGGGGAAGGTGAACCGGCGCGGCGCAACGTCGGCGATGTGGAAGCCGAGCGGCTCGAACAGCCGCAGTATGCAGGTGGTCTCCGACGATCGCGGCATATCGTGATTGCCGGCGACGATGACGATGATTGCCTGCGGCAGCGCCGCGCGGAGCCGCGAGAACTGCTGGAACGCGTGCAGGATCGCGGGGTTGGTGGGGCGCACCGTATGAAAGACATCGCCGCCGATGAGCACGATGTCCGGCGCCAGTTCGACAACGCGGTCGATCGCGCGCGTGAACGACGCCGCGACGTCCGCCTCGCGCTGGTTCTTGCCCGCGGGCGTGACGCGCTGGAACTGGCGGAAGCCGAGGTGGAGGTCGGAGAGGTGGACGAGTCGCACGGGGCGCGGACGAGGAGAGCCGAAATGTACGGTCCGGCGCAGGGTATCCGACAGGCAGGGAGAACGGTGCTGTCTAGAACCCGTACGGGTCGCTGCTCTCCGCGCCGGCGAGCGGTAGGTGCCCCGACCGGGCCGCGACCGGCTCGGCAACCGCGCGGCCGCGGAACTGCGCCCGGAAGTACGCCTTCACGTCCTCGGGGCGCGCCTGCAACGTCCGGTTCCGCGCGCGCAGCACCTCGTCCTCGGGTGCCGCCACAATGGCCTGCTTCACCCACTCGAGCGTGATCGACGGATCAAGCTTCCGCAGCGTGCGCGTGACCGCCGCCTCAAGCGACTGCTCCGGCTGGGCGGGATAGCGCTCCATACCCTCGCGGCCGCCGAGCACCGCGGGACGGGGGAAGCGCACGAAGACGGGCTGCGCGAAGTGCGGGTGCCGCACCATCAGTTGGCCCTTATCGAGTGTCGCCAGCTTGATGCGCGTCGCCGGCGCCAGCGTCGCGTAGCCGGGCGTCGCCAACTCGTCCATGTCCATGCGGCCGAACAGTGCGGTGCCGCAATTGCCCACGACGCGCCGGTGCACCTGCGACCGGAACTGCTGCGCGGCAAACAGCACGAGCCCCAGGTAGCGCCCCCGCTCCGCGATGTCGAGCAGCATCTGGCGCACATACGTATCGGGACCGTCGGACGGCGCGTACTTGTTGAGTTCGTCCACAAAGACGATCACGTGGTCGACGCCCAGCGTGCGACGTTCGAGCTGCTCACGCAGCTGCGAGACGACGCGGGCGAAGATGAGGTCCTGCGCGTCCTCTTCGGATGACGCCACGTCAATCACGTAGACGGCGCGGTCGCGGAACGCGCCGAACGGCAGGTCGTGCGACGTGCCGTCGTCGGTGACCAGCCCGCGGCAGCGGGTGGAGATGTTCGTCAGCCGATTGCGCACCTTGCGGATGGTCGCCACGTGGTGCGTGCGCCAGCTCTCGGCGTCGCGCCCTTCCATGCCGCGCAGCACGTCGCGGAACCACTCGCCGAGATCGGCGAACGACCGCACGGTGTGCACGCGCGGCAGAATGGGATCCGTGAACTCCTGATTCACGACGCGTTCACGAATGAAGTCGATGAGCGCATCCGCCTTGGCGTCCACGTCATCCTTGTTGAGCAGCACCTCGGCGTACTGCAGTACCTCCTGCAGCCCCCAGGTGAGCGGATGCACGTTGTCGGCGAGCGCCTCGTTGGAGCGCAGCGTCGCCAGCGCATGGCCGCGCGCCGTCCACGGCGCGTAGTACTCCACATTACGGAACGGCTCGGCGGGCACGCCCGCGGCGGCGTACAGGGCGCGGTCGGCGTCGTCGAGCTTCTCCGATGGCTGGTCGAGGAAGCAGAGGTCCGGCCCCTTTACGTTGAAGCAGACGGCGGCCACGCTCCCCTTCTGGGCCGGGAAATGCGCAAAGATCGAGCTGAGCAGCCACTCCACGGCGCTCGTCTTGGTGGCCAACCCCGAGACGCCCGAAATGTTGAGGTGCGCGGCCTCCGGGCCGAGTAGGAAGTCGGCATCGAGGTACACGGGGCTCTGCATCGTGCCGCTGCGATACACGCCGATGGGAATGGCCGTGCGCTGTCCGTCGCGCAGATAGCCGTCCATCCGGAGCGCGACGGCGATGTCCTCGTCGGTCGCCAGATGCACGGTGCCCATCGGCACCGGCTGCAGCGGCTCATCGGGCACGTGGCGCAGGGCGTGCGCGGTGTACAGCCGGATCTCGGTGCGGTCGGTCGGGGCGCGAAGGGCCGCCGATGGATCGCCGTCCGCGCCGAGCACGTCGTGCAACGGCGTCTGGAGATCGGTATACGAGAAGCCCTCGACGACCACGCCATAGACCGTGACCAGACGCCCGTCGCCGGTGGGCGGCCCCTCGACGCGCACGATGGTACCGATGCCCACGGCGGCATCGAGCGCCGTCCAGAAATGGAACTCGTGCGGCGTGTTCGGCTTGCGCTCGGTGGCGACGACTCGGCCTATGGGCATCGGCGAAGGTTCAGAATGTCGGTTATCGCGTGATGGCGCGCAGATACTCTTCCGTCAACCTAACGCCGTACGCCATCGCGCCCCAGCGCGGATCGGGAAGCGACACCGGCGCGCGTTCGGCGAGCAGCCAGCGCGACACGAGGTCGGCGCGTTCGGCGGTGGCGCCGTTGAGCGCGATCTCCACGCGAACGAGCCCCCACAGTGCGTCGTGCGCCGCCGGCTCACGCCAGCGCAGGTACCAGCTTGCGACAGCCGCGCGGCGCGGCGACGCAACGGTGAACGCGGTGGTGCGCTCGCCGACGCGCAGGCCAAGCACGATGGGAAGCGCGTCGCCGTCGACGTACAGCGTGCGATGCGATTTCACGACGCCAATGGCCAGCGGGGACTGCGCGGCGGCGCCGGCGGCGGCGATGCCGCCGTCGACGAACAGCGGCGCCGAGCCGTCGGCAACCCACCGTTCGGCGCAGGTGGTTTCAACCGTCTCGCGGCGGCGCTGCACCGCGCTGAGCGCGCGGGCCGCGAGGTCCAGAGGGTGCCACGGTCCGCGCTCGCCGTCGTCGAGGGTGTCGCGCACGTCGTAGGCCGACGCGATGGCCGCCCACGCCGCGTCGCCCACCGCCGCGCGCGGCACGAACAGCGCCCGTTCGACGTGGGTTCCGTCGGCGCGCCACGCCACGAGCGTCCGTTCACGACGCAGGCGCACGGTCGCCGCCACGGTGCCATGCACCAGCGGCACGCCGCCCGGCCAGTGCGCAACGACCCGGCTCTCCTGAATGCCGTCGAGAAAGGCGGCGATGCCCACCACCGGCTCGCCGTCCACGGCCCGCGCGCGCACGGCGTCACCTTCGAGCGGCGCGGCGCGCTGCAGGCGAGGCGGCTCGGGAGCGACCGGGCGCAGTTCGAGGGCAGGTTCGAGCGCGGCCATCGCCGCGCCCGCGTGGCGCACCGCCCGCAAGGCGTCGCGAACGCTTGCGGCCCCCCCAGTCGGCGGGTACGTTGGCCCCATGCGCCGTTCCACACTCATGCTGAGCATCCTAGTCCTCGCGGCGGGATGCGACAAGGCAAAACAGGAGTCGGCGGACGAGCTGCCGCCGGCGCCGTCATTCGATGTGGCGACCAAGCCGCCGCTCGTCTTCCAGGCGTTCGGCACCCTCGACTCCACGCGCCTCGTGCCGATCGCGGCAGTCGTCGATGGCGTGGTAAAGGAGATCGTGCTTCCGGATGCCGACTGGCGTCGGCTCGACTCGCTCTATTTCCAGGCGGGAACCGAGTACACGGTCTATCGTGACGGCCGGCCAGCCGGCGTAGTGACGGTCACACGCCGCATGTGGGAGCCGGACAGCGAGCCGCTCTATTCGCTTCCGGGCTGCCGCGATGTGCGCCCGATGGCGGCGGTCAAGCTCAAGACGCAGGTGGCGCTCGATCCGGCCTTCGAGTTCCTTTCGCTCAGCGTCCCGGGTCACACGGGCAACGGCAAGGGAGCGGAGCCACGCGACCTCAATGCCGCCGTACGGGACGTCGCCCTTCTCGCGCTCCGCACCGAAGGGCTCGACACCGCCGACATCGACACCGCGTCGTTCAGCGCGCGCGCCATTCATATGGCCGGCGGGGCGCCGGCCACGCTGGTGGCCAACCAGGTGGATGCCAACGCCGGCGACACCGGACCGGGGGCGGGGCACACGACGCATTTCCTGATCCTCGGCGACGACCTCAACGGCAAGGGCTATCAGGTCACGTACAAGCACCTCGAGGCTGGAGAGGCACGCACCGTGGAATTCCAGCGGGTGCTCGACCATCTCGATCTCACCGGGGACGGCACGGACGAGATCTTCGTGGAATCGTGGCGCTACGCCGGCACCAACGATCTGGTGGTGCTCGCGCGCGGCAACGGCAAGTGGCACGAGTCGCTGCGGGTGCCGCAGGCGTGGTGTGTGAGGAAGAGCAGATAAACAACAGAGAAACAGCAGAGAGAAAGCAGAGAAAAAGCAGGGGGGCAGCCACCATTGGCCGCCCCCCTGCTTTTTCTCTGCTTTCTCTCTGCTTTCTCTCTGTCTTACTCTACTCCGATGTTGAACGCCTGCTCGACGTCTTGCTTCGAGTACGCCCGGAAGGCGGTCAGCGTCGTCGTGCGCACGAGGCCCGGCACCTTGGGGAACTCCTCCGTGACCACGTGGGCGATCTCCTCGTACTGCGCCACCTTGATGAGGCAGATGAGGTCCCATTCGCCCGAGACCGAGTAGACATCAGTGACGCCCGCGATGTCGGCGAGCGCCGCCGCGCACTTGGGAATCAGCGCGGGTTCAGCCCTGACGAGCACGATGGTGGTGATCATAGGCGGTCACGGAACGGGAAAGAGGCAGGGAACCACGACACCTTCAACTTACTGCGCCCGGGGCCGGCGTCACGCCGTCCAGGCGCGCACGATTGCGTGCATGCCGGCTTCGACGTCCGCGCGCGCGGCGGCGTACGACACCCGCACCCACTCCGGCGTGCCAAATGCCGCTCCGGGGACCACCGCGATCCCCTCGCGCTCGAGCAGGCGCGTCGCAAACGCGGCGCCATCCCCGCCGGGCGCCTTGAAGTACAGGTAGAAGGCGCCCGCCGGGTCCGCGAGCTCCAAGCCGGGGATGACCGACAGAATGGCGCGCGCCGCATCGCGCCGCTCCTTGAACTCGGCCACCATCGCCCGAATCGCCGCGTCCGCTTCGGCGGGGCGCGTCAGCGCGGCGAGCGCCGCATGCTGCGATTCCGTCGCCGCATTGGAGGTGGTGTGCGACTGAAGCGCCGTCATCGTCTGCGACAGCGCCCGAGGCGCGATGGACCAACCGATCCGAAAACCGGTCATCGCATAGGCCTTCGCGACGCCGTTCACGACCACGAGGTTGTCGCGGCGCGCCGCCACATCGAGCACCGACGGCGCTTCGGGCAGCGCGTACGTGATGCGGCCATAGATCTCGTCGCTGATCAGCCACCAGCCGCGGGCGGCGGCCAGGTCGGTGATCGCCCGCAGTTCCGCGGCGTCGTAGACGGCTCCCGTCGGGTTCGATGGCGAGTTCAGCATCAGGCCGCGCGTGCGCGGCGTCGCGTACCGCTCGAGCAGCGCGGCCGAAATCTTCAGGCCGCGCGCCGGGTCGCCCGGCACCGGCACAACGTTGGCGCGGGCGAGCCCCACCATCTCGACGTAGCTCACCCAACTCGGCACGGGCACGAGCACGTCATCGCCCGGACCGAACAGCGCGAACGTGGCGTTCTGCAGCGACTGCTTGGAGCCGGTGGAGACCACGACTTCGCCGGCGGTGACGGCGGCCTCACGGCCGGCGCGGCGGCGCGTCGCCCCAGCGGCTATCGCCTCGCGCAGGGGCAGGATGCCCTCAACCGCCGTGTAGCGCGTGGCGCCGGCGTCGAGCGCCGCCTTCGTGGCGTCGAGGATGAACTTCGGCGTGTCGAAGTCCGGTTCCCCCGCCCCAAGGTCAATGATCGAGCGGCCAGCCGCCTTGAGCGCCTTCGCGCGCTGGGAGACCGCGATGGTCGCCGACTCCTTGATGGAGGCAACGTTCGGCGACGGGACAAATGGATGCGACATGGACGAGCCGGACTCCCGTTTGGAGGGCCGGGGGCAATGGCAGTAGATTGTGGGTGCACCAAGAAATTAGCGTCATGCCGACGCTGACGCCATTGACAACCGAGGTCGCAGTGAGCGCACCAACTTCCAGCGCCGGTCGCAACACTTCCGTCGCCCATTTTCTCGCCCCGCATTGGGGTCGCATTGCCGACCGGCTGGCGCCGGTCATTGACCGCGACGGCGGCGAACCGGGCTCAGCGCCCGCGGCGCTTCTCTGCGTCCCCGACTCCGGCGCGGCCATCGAGCTCGCCGCCGCGCTGCGGACCGCGCGTCCCAGCCTGCCCCGCATTCTCCCCGTCAGCGACGCCCTGCGCGCCGCGCGCGTGATCAAGACGTACGGCGCGCCGATCGTCATTGCGACGCCGGCGGACGTCCAGCGCCTGCTCGCGGCGTCCGCCCTGCCGCTCGACGACGTGCAGGTGGTCGCGCTCGTCGGCGCGGACGAGTTCGACGCCGACCAGATTGCCCCCGTCATGACCTCGGTGCCCAAGGAAGCGCGCCGCGTGCTCGTGGCCTCTGAGGCCACCGCGATGGTGGAGATCCTGCTCGAGCGGTACTTCCACAAGGCGCATCGCCTGGCCGACGATTCCGCCAGTGAGACGACGCCGGCGGCCGTGCAGTACGTCTGCGTGCGCGCCTCGGCCGCCGCCGGCGCCGTGGCCGCGATTCTCGATGAACTCGACCCGCCGTCGGCGGTGGTCATCACCACCGATGCCGACGCGGTGCAGGCCGCGCTCGCCGCGCATGGCTATCCGGCCGACGCGTCGATCGTGCAGATCAGCGACGGCGCCGCGCCGGTCAATGTTGCCCTGGTGATCTTTGCCGGCCTGCCCTCGCCCGCCGCGTTCGAGACGGCGATGGCGGCACAGCCCGGTCGCGCGGTGGCTCTCATCGCGCCGCGGCAGCTCAGCGCGCTCAAGCGCCTCGCCGGGGGTGGCAGCGTGACACCGTTCGTCACCCGCCGCGCGACCAGCGCCGCGCGGGCGCAGGACGAGCGCCTGCGCGCCGAACTCAAGGCCGTGCTCGCCGCGTCGTATCCGGCGCACGAAATCGTGTCGCTCGAGCCGCTGCTCGCCGAGTTCGATGGCGTAGAACTCGCCGGCGCCGCGCTGCGCCTGCTCGAGGCGGCGCGCGCCATCGTGCCGCCGGCCGCTCCGGCCGCGGTGGTGGCCGCCGTCACGTCCATCGCCGACCGCCCCTCCCGCCCGGCGGCACGCTCGTCCGTGCACGGTGATCGCCCGGCACGCTCCGACCGGCCGAGCCGGCCGCGCGATGATTTTCCCCTGCGCGATCCGATGGAGCGCGCCAAGCCGCGCTTTGTCGACCGCACCGTGCGCCGTGACCGCGATGAGCGCCCGGCGCGCCGCGGATCCGGCGACGACGGTGAGCGCGCGCCGCGGCGCAGCTTCGGCGACAAGCCGCGCGGTGCCTTCGGCGACAAGCCGCGGGGCGCATTCGGAGACAAGAAGCGCTCGTTCGGCGACAAGCCGCGCGGCAGCTTTGGCGACAAGAAGCGCCCGTTCGGCGACAAGCCGCGCGGCGGATTCAGTGACAAGCCGCGGGGCGGAGGCCCGCGCCGGCCTCGGGGTGAGGGATGAGCCAGCATTTCCAGCTCACCGGCGGCTGGGTTGAGGTGATCGCCGGCTCGATGTTCAGCGGCAAGAGCGAAGAGCTGATCCGCCGCGTGCGGCGCTCGATGATCGCCAAGAAGCGCGTCCAGGTGTTCAAGTCGCACCTGGACAATCGGTACACGGGCGTCTTCTCGGTGGGTTCGCACGATGGGCGCACGGTGGAGGCGGTGCCCGTGGATTCGGCCGCGCAGGTCGCGACGCGCCTCGACCCGCACGCGCAGGTCATCGCCATCGACGAGGTGCAGTTTCTCGACGACGCGATCGTCGCGCTCGCCAGCGACCTCGCCGACCGCGGCCGCCGCGTGATCTTGGCCGGCATCGACACCGATTTTCGCGGCGAGCCGTTCGGGCCAATGCCGAAACTGCTCTGTCTCGCCGAGGTGGTGGACAAGCTGCACGCCATCTGCGTGCTGTGCGGAGCGCCGGCCACCCGCAATCAGCGTCTGGTGGACGGCAAACCGGCGCACTGGGACTCGCCGCTCATCATGGTGGGCGGCACGGAGAGCTACGAAGCGCGGTGCCGGCAGTGCCATCAGGTGTTGAGGGGCGATCAGCCGAGCTTGCTGTAACGCCGCCTACGGCGCCGCCCGATTCCCCCGCAGGCGCGTGAAGTACGCCCTGATGAGCGACGCGCTCTTGAGCTGGCGCGCGTCGACGTCGAACGTCGTCAGCGCCCGCACGCGCGTCCGCGCCAGGGGGAAGTAGGGCGGCCGCCGATTGGTCTGCTGACACGGGTCGAGTTCGCGGAGCGCGCGCATGCCGGATCCCGTGGTGCTCGTGTACGGATTGGCGAACGTCTTGTCGACGATGCCGCCCACGATCTGCATGCATCCGCCCGACGCGGTGAGCGACGAGCCAAGCGGGCAGGTGGAGTTGGGGACCGTGAGCGTCGCGCCCCCCGGATTGGCCGCGTTGACTGATCCTCCGAGGGCCATCGCGACCCCGTGAAACGTGAACTGACCGTCGCCGCCCATCATGAGCACATTGCCGGCCGTCGTCGTCGGCGTGTTGTAGATGCGCGGACGGTTGATCACGTTGTCCAGCACCGCGATCGAGTCCTTGGCGATCAGCCCGAAGAATGAGCGGCACAAGTTCGTCGTGTCGGCGGGATCGGCGTCGTACGTGAGATCGTCCATCAGCTTCGCGACGCCATTCACGTACAGCGTCACGTTGCCACGGACGCGGCCGTGCACGAACATGCTGCTGTTCAGGTATACCACGCCGCGCGAGTCGGGGTTGTACACCTTGTTCAGCGGGTACAGGTGCGGTCGCTCGACATCCTGCCGAACCGACGATGGCAGCGTCGGCACGAGACTCGTCCCCGAGTATACGTCCCAGATTCCCTCATACGTTGGCTCCGCCGTACATCGGCCGTCGGTGTAGCCGAGGTCGAGCGTGCAGCGGAACGAGTAGCGCGTGAAGGTCGTGTCCTGCCCGCCGTAGTGCTGGGAGACCCCGCACGCCGGGCTCGACCCCCAGGAGTACATCGTGACATACTCAAAATACCTCTGCACACAGAGCGCGCCGGTCGTATATCGCTCGGTGTTCACCAGATACGGACTCCCCTGCGGATAGCAGCGGGCTGTCGGCTGCTGGAGGATGGTCATGATTGCCGTGCGGTCGAGCACCGACATCGTCGTCGCCTGGGCTGCCGTGACGGTCGGATACGTCGACGACTGGATGCGCGATCGCACCCAGGACACCTTGTGCATCACCACCGGGAAGAACTCACGGCGCCCGCTGATCGTGTAGTGCGCGCCGCAGTGGTTGAGGAGCACCGAGTTCGATGTCGACACCGGCGAGCCGGAAAAGTAGACGGCCAGTTGGGTGGTGTCGGTCGCCGCATTGAGTCGGAAGTAGCGGAAGAACCCCTCCGTCGAGTCGATCATGCCGTTGTTGTTGACGTCGATGGTCAGGAACTCCACGCGGCCGCGACTGGCGCTCGACACCGACTCACGCAGCCCGCCGGCGTCGGCCACGTTGTAGAAGTACGAGGTGAGCGACGACGCGCCCCAGTACGCGCCGCTGGCCGTCGGATAGGGAATCGCCGTCGCGCCGCCGGTCGCCGACACCGTGTCCGACCATTGGGCCGTGCCGCTGATCGTACCCGCCGCGCTCACCGTATCGAGGAAGACCGGCGATGGCGAGCCCGAGCTGGTCGCGATGAACCTGTTGTTGGCGTGCACGCGTCCGCCAAAAGTCTCTCCGGACCCAATTGACGCCCCCGACGGGAAGTCGTTGGCAAAGAGCGTGTATCGGGAGAACGACTGCGACTGGAGATCGAGACGCCGCGCCAGCCGCAGCCCGCTGGCATCGCTGACCGTGGCGAGCAGCGTGATGTACGGCACGTAGATCCCGGAGGTGTCGCCGGTATACCCGCCATAGACGTTGACCGTCAGCCCGGTCACCAGCGCGCCCGCCGCGGTGTAGACGGGTTGGTCGACCAGGAGCTGCTTGTAGCCGGTGTCGTAGAGCACCAGCGCCGTGTCGCGCTGCAGCCGCGATTTGCCGAGTTCGAGCGCCGACTCCAGCGCGAAGCCCAGGTCGCGTTCCTTGTCGTGGTACCGGCTCAGCATGCCGGAACTGCCGGTGAGGTAGATTGCCGACGACGCCAGCGCGGCCAGCGACAGCGTCATGATGAGGACGAGGATGAGCGCCGAGCCGCGGCGGAGGCGCGTCATCACGGGACGGTCACCGTCGCCGTGCCGGTGCGCACCGCCGAGAGTCCGGAGCAGTCGCGCGCCGCGAGCCCGTATTGATACGTCCCCGCCGAGTCGGGAATCGCGAAGTCCTGGTACCGATAGGTCGAGGCCCGGCGCGCCGGCCGGCTGGCGATCGCGGTCCACTCCGTACTGCCGCTCGGCCGGCGATACACCACGTATTGCCGAACGTCCTTTGGCGCGGTGGAATCGCCGGTGACCCCCGACCAATCCAGCCGTACGTCGAGTTTCTGCCCCGCCGGCGCCGTTTCAACGGTCACGCCCAGGGAATCTGGTGTCGCCGGCACCGCGCCACACGACGTCTCAAGCAGATGGAACGCATTGCGCAGCTTGATCGAGACGTACAGGTCGCGTCGCACATCCTGCCGGTTGCGCGCGTCCCAAAACCGCCCGGTGGCCCGCACCTGCACCGCCGTGATCGAGTCGGCCCGCCGGAGCGAATCGTCCCAGTAGATCGGCAGCGACGCGTTGGCAATCGCGGCCGTGGCGCCGCTCGCATTCGTGCTGTAGTACTGGAAGAAGAAATTGGAGTCGCTCGGCACATACAGATTGCGCGTCACCAGCGTGCTGTCGCGATCGTTCACGCGCCGATAGAGCACGTACAGGTTGCTGTTGCCGCCCGCGGTGTCGGCGCGCAGGAAGTACTGGATCGTTTCGGCCTTGCTCGTCGCCCCGCTCGGATCGGTGTACGCGGTCGTGGGATAGGTCTTGCTCGACAGCGGCAGGTACGCCGCGCGCGACACCCTCCAGCTGTTCGTCCACAGCGTGTCGTACGACGTATCCCAGTACGAGGCATTCGGGTCGGCCGAGGTCGTGCGCCCCAACCGGTTGGCGTTGAACGAGAGCGCCATCGGCGCGGCCTGCACGATCAGCGGCTGGCCGATGTCGCCGGCCGCGCTGCGCAAATCGCTCTCGATGCGCGCCACCGCGTAGCGCGCGCTTTGAAACGCATCCAGTCGCCCGCCGCCAACGTCCATCGCCCGCGTCTGCGCGCGGAAGAACGGCACCGCGATGGCAAAAACGAGCACCGTGATCGAGACCGCGAAGATCATCTCGATCATGCTGAATCCGCGGCGCGGTCGTGTGGCGGGCGGCATCAGAAGGCGGCGATCACAACAGACTTGCTGATCGAGGTGCCGGTCGCGGCGTGCTCGACGTTCACGGTGACAGTCACGTACCGCGCGGCGTACGCCGAGTCGACCGCCACCGCCGAGGTGGTGCGCGTATATCCCGGATACCCGCTCATCGACGGGTTGGCCGTCGACGTCGCGCTTGTCTCGGTGGTGCCGTTGAAGGTTGAGACCAGCGTCGAGTACGTCCGGTGCAGTTCGACGGCCTCCAGCCGCGCCGTCGCCAGTTCGCTGGCGGTGGCGAGCGCCTCGTGGTTGTTCGTCAGGTGCTGGAACCGCCGGGTGAAGTTTGACAGACCAATGAGCACGCCGCTGAGGATCATCACGGCCATGATGACCTCGATCAGCGTCATTCCCAATCGGCGCCGCGGCGCGCGGACGGCAGTCACAGTGCGCATCTATAGTGGAATGTGGCCACCGCGCGGGGGCCGACGCCAGCCCTTTTAGCGCCCAAGCGCGGCCGAGTGTAAGTTTTGATTGCCGCCCTGTCGGCGGCCCGCACCCACTGACCTATGGGCGTCGTCGCCACGCTGCTTCCCCTCGACCGTTGTACCCAGCGCGTCCATGGCGCCGTCCGCGGGCAGCACACCGTGACGCCCTGCCGCAGTTGGGATGAGTTGCTCACGGCATGCGCCACCGAGCCCGTGCACCTCGCCATCGTCGACCTCTTCGCTGACGGGACCGCGAGCTTCGAGCGCATTCGCCAGCTGCGTACGCGGTTCCCGCGGCTGACGCTGATCGCCTACGTCACCGCGACGCCGCAACGCGCGCGTGACTTGTTCGACGCCGGGCGCGCCGGAATCGACGGACTGCTGCTCGTCGACCTTGACGACTCACCGCAGGCCGTGCGCACGGTCGTGGAGCAAGCGGAGGCGCGCGGCGTCGCCGCCCTCCTTCGCCACCGCCTGGCCTCCATGGACGCGGTGGCCCGCGACGCCATTCTCATTGTCATCACCCGGGCGCACATGCGGCTGACGTCGCATCGCCTGTCGGAGACGCTCTCCATCAACAAGGCGATGCTGCTCGAGACGCTGCGCAAGGAGCGTCTCCCCTCGCCGCAGAAGCTCATCGGGTGGGGACGACTCGTCGTCGCCGGGCAGATGCTCGATGATCCGAAGCGCAGCGCCGACGGCATCGCCCGGGCGCTCGACTTCCCGTCGGGCTCGGCGTTCCGCAACATGTGCCAGCGCTATGTCGGCGCCACACCACTCGAAATCCGTGAGCGGGGCGGCGCCCGCTTCGTCACCGCGCAGTTCCTGCGCGCCATCGGCCGTCCCGCGTTGGCGGAAGGCCTGGAAGGACCAACCACCCCGTGAAGTTCAAGACCATCATCGAGCCGTTTCGCATCAAGACCGTTGAACCGATCCGGCAGACCACCGAAGCAGAACGCGCCGCCGCCCTCCAGGCCGCCCACTACAATGTCTTCCTCCTCCACGGCGAGGACGTGCTCATCGACCTGCTGACCGACTCGGGGACGGGCGCGATGTCCGTCTATCAGTGGGCGGGCATGATGCGCGGCGACGAGACCTACGCCGGCGCGCGCTCCTTCTACGCGTTCGAGCGCGCCGTAGGCGACATCACGGGGTTCCGCCACGTGATCCCCACGCACCAGGGGCGCGCCGCCGAGCACATCCTCACCGGCGCCATGCTCAAGCCGGGCGACATCGTCCCCAACAACCGTCACTTCGACACGACCCGCGCGAACGTCGAGCACCGCGGCGCGACCGCGCTCGACCTGCCGATCGCCGCCGGACTCGACCCGCAGGTGCTGCACCCGTTCAAGGGGAACATGGATCTCGACGCGCTCGAGCGCGCGATCCGCGACAATCCGGGGCGCGTGCCGCTGGTGATGCTCACCATCACCAACAACTCGGGCGGCGGACAGCCCGTGAGCCTCGAGAACATCCGCGGCGTCTCGGCCATCGCGCGCCGGCACGGCATTCCGTTCTTCATCGACGCCTGCCGGTTCGCGGAAAACGCGTGGTTCATCCGCACGCGGGAAGACGGGCACGCCGACCGCGCCCCCATCGACATCGCGCGCGAGATGTTCTCGCTGGCTGATGGCTGCACGATGAGCGCCAAGAAGGACGGCATGGCCAACATCGGCGGCTTCCTCGCCATGCACGATGACGCCATCGCCGAGCGCTGCCGCAACACGCTGATCCTCACCGAAGGCTTCCCCACCTATGGCGGCCTTGCCGGGTACGACCTCGAGGCGATCGCCGTCGGACTCTACGAAGCACTCGACCCGGACTACCTGCGTTATCGCATCCGGTTCGTGGAGTACATGGCCGAGAAGATGGTGGCCGCCGGCATCCCGATGGTGCGGCCGGCCGGTGGGCACGCGCTCTACCTCGACGCCAAGCGGTGGCTGCCGCACATCCCGCCCACGGAGTATCCGGGCTGGGCCCTGTCGCTCGTGCTGTACCTCGCCGGCGGCATTCGCGCCGCCGAGATCGGCTCCGTGATGTTTGGGCAGCAACCCGACGGCAGCGAGAAGCCGGCAGACCTTGAACTCGTTCGCCTCGCCTTTCCGCGCCGCGTCTACACGCAGAGCCACATGGACTACGTGTGCGAGGTGCTGGAGCATGTCAACACGATCGCGCCTCGCATTCGCGGCGTGCGCATCGTCGAGCAGCCCTCGGCGCTCCGGCACTTCACGGCCAAGTTCGCGCCGCTGGCGCCGGGAGTCATCGCGTAGCGATGGCGGCGCGACCGCCGTCCGCTACAGCGAATCGCGCAGCCAGGCGCCGTTGAGGTACCGCCACAGGCGCGTCCGCCCGGTCGCGCCGGTGAACTCCACGGCCCGCAGGGCATCGCTCCGTCCGCTGCTCACGCCGACGTACACAAAGGCATCGCCGCTCGCCGAGCCGTTCGGATAGAAGCTGATCGTCGGGCCGGCGCTCGTCGTCGAGATGCCCGGTCCCGTCGCGTAGTACGCCGTCGCGCCGTCCACCGTGACGCTCGGAATGGCGAACCGGGCCCCTTCGGCGAGCGCCCATGATTCATTGGGCTCGGCGGCGTCGGCGGCGCCGTTGGAGTTCGTGTCGGAGTAGATGCGCATGCGCGACGCGCCATAGTCGATCACGAACAACACATTCGTGTTCTTCCGGAGCGCCCGCTGCTGGGCGATGATCAGCTTGCTCTGCACCAGCCGCCCGTTGGCGTCCTGGCGGTAGCGCATGAACGAGATCTTGGGGATCGCCATGGCCGCCACGATGGCGATCAGGGAGAGCACCAACATCACCTCGATTATCGTGTATCCGGGTCGGCGTGGCACAGGTCGGAAGTTGCACGGGAGGCAACCGGGACGCCATCGTTCGACATGCTCGTAATCGGATTGACCGGGAACATCGCGGCGGGCAAGTCCACCGTGGCTCGCCACTTCGCCGTCTGGGGGGCCACGCTGGTTGACGCCGACGCGCTCGCCCGCGCCGCGGTGACCCCCGGTTCCAAGGCCCTGCGGGCGATCGCGGCGCGGTGGCGAGGCGCGGTGATCGCCCCCGACGGATCGCTCGACCGCCCCGCCCTGCGCCGCATCGTGTTCGCCGACCCCGCCGAGCGCGCGGCGCTCGACGCCATCGTGCACCCGGAGGTGGCACGCCTCCGGGCGGTTGAGGTGGCGGCCGCGGAGCGCCGCGGCGACCGGCTCGTCATCTGCGACATCCCGCTGCTGTTTGAAGCCGGACTGTCCGACAGCGTCGACGGGATCGTGCTGGTGGACGCCCCGCGCGAACTCCGCCGCAGCCGCCTGATGCGCGACCGTGGGCTCAGCGCCGCCGAGGCCGACGCGATGATGGATGCCCAGTGGCCAAGCGAACGCAAACGCCCGCTGGCGACGTGGGTCATCGAGAACGACGGCACCATGGCCGAGCTCGAGTCGCGCGCCCGCGCCGTGTTCGTGGCGCTCACCACGCGCGCCCAGTCGGCTTGAACCCGCCAGCCGCAAACGGTAGAATTCTCGTACACCTTAGACACACCTGGAGCGGTCCGTGTCCTCGATTCCTGCCGAACTGCGTTATACGCAAAGCCACGAATACCTGAAGTCCACCGCCGACGCGACGGTTGTCGTCGTTGGCATCACGGATTTTGCCCAAGGCGAGCTGGGCGACGTCGTCTATCTCGATCTGCCGAAGGCCGGCGCCAAGTACGGTGCGCATGACTCATTTGGCACCATCGAGGCCGTGAAGGCCGTCTCCGACCTGTACAGCCCGGTCGCCGGCGAAGTGCTCGAAGTGAACCCGCGCCTGGAAGGCGAGCCGTCGCTGGTGAACAGCGATCCGTACGGCGATGGCTGGATGCTCAAGATGAAGGTCAACGCCGCCGACGTCGCCTCGCTGATGGACGCGAAGGCGTACGAAGCGCATTGCGCGGCGGGCGGCGGACACTAAGGGCAGAGAAACAACAGAAAGACAACAGAGAAACAACAGAAAGACAACAGAGGTCCGGGGCGTGAGCTCCGGACCTCTGTCTTATGCCTTTGTGTCTGTTGTTTCTCTGTTGTCTCTCTGTTGTTTGTCTGTTGTCTCTCTTAGACCGCCGTATAGGCATCCATCGGCGGACAGGAGCAGACGAGATTGCGGTCGCCAAACGCGTTGTCCACGCGCCCCACGCTCGGCCACCACTTGTGCCCGCGGACCCACGGCCGCGGGAACGCGGCCGTCTCGCGCCCGTACGGGTGCGTCCACACGTCGGCCGTAACGTGCGCCAGCGTGTGCGGCGAGTTCACCAGCGGGTTGTCTTCGCGCGGCCACTCGCCGCGCTCCACCTGGGCCGCCTCTTCGCGAATGGCGATCAGCGCCTCCACGAACCGGTCGAGCTCTTCCTTCGGCTCGCTTTCCGTCGGCTCGATCATCAGCGTGCCCGCCACCGGGAACGACACCGTCGGCGCGTGGAAGCCATAGTCGATGAGCCGCTTGGCAATGTCCATCTCGTCCACGCCGGCGGCCGCCTTCAGGAAGCGCGGATCGACGATGCACTCGTGCGCGATGAGGCCGTTGGCGCCCTTGTAGAGCACCTGGAACGTCCCCTCCAGCCGCTTGGCGATGTAGTTGGCGTTGAGAATCGCGACCTTCGTCGCCTTCGTCAGGCCGTCGCCGCCGAGCAGCATGATGTACATCATGGAGATCGGCACGACGCTGGCGCTCCCCCACGGGGCCGCTGCCACGGCGCCAATCGCCTTCGCGCCGCCGGTCTTCACCGCCACGTGCCCCGGCAGGAACGGCGCCAGATGCTTGGCGACGCCAATCGGGCCGACGCCCGGGCCGCCGCCGCCGTGCGGAATCGCAAACGTCTTGTGCAGGTTCAGGTGGCAGACGTCGCCGCCAATGTCGCCCGGCCGGCACAGACCGACCATCGCATTCATGTTGGCGCCGTCGAGATACACCTGGCCGCCGTTGTCATGAATCACCTTGGTGATCTCGGTGATCGCCTCCTCGAACACGCCGTGCGTGCTGGGATACGTCACCATCAGCGCCGACAGGTTGGCCTTGTGCTGCTCGGCCTTGGCCTTGAGATCGGCCACGTCGATGTTGCCGTGCGCATCGGTCTTCACCACCACCACGTTGAGCCCCGCCATCACCGCGCTCGCCGGGTTCGTGCCGTGCGCCGACTGCGGAATGAGGCAGATGTTGCGGTGCCGCTCGCCGCGCGACTGGTGGTATGCCTGAATGACCAGCAGCCCCGTGTACTCGCCCTGCGAGCCGGCGTTGGGCTGCAGCGACACGGCGTGAAAGCCCGTGATCTCGGCCAGCGCCGCCTCGAGCCGGTCAAACAGCGCGCGGTAGCCCTGCGCCTGCTCGGCCGGCACAAACGGATGAATGTTGGCGATCTCCGGCCACGTGATCGGGAACATCTCGATCGCCGCGTTGAGCTTCATCGTGCACGAGCCCAGCGCGATCATCGAGTGCACCAGCGACACGTCCTTGGCCTCGAGCGCGCGCACATAACGCTGGAAGCCCGTCTCGGAGTGGTGCGTGTTGAAGATCGGGTGCGTCAGGTAGTCGCTCGTGCGGGCGAACCGCTCATCGAAGCGCGCGTCCACGTCAGCCGGCGCGGCGCCCTTGCCGCCGAACACCGCCAGCAGGTCGGCGAGATCGTCGACCGTCGTCGTCTCGCCCATCGAGGCGCCGATCGACCCGTCCGCGAAGTAGCGCAGGTTGATCTGCATCTTCTCCGCCGCCGCCTTCACCTTCGCCGCGCCGCCCTTGGGCGTCACCCGCACGGTGTCGAAGAAGTCGTCGTGCAGCACCGTATGCCCCAGCGCGCGCAGGCCGGCCGCAAACGACTCGGCGCGATGATGCACGCGCTCGGCGATGCGCTTCAGTCCCTGCGGACCATGCCAGACCGCGTACATCCCGCTCATCACGGCGAGCAGCACCTGCGCGGTGCAGATGTTGCTGGTGGCCTTCTCGCGGCGGATGTGCTGCTCGCGCGTGCCCAGCGCCATGCGCAGCGCCGGCGCGCCGTGGCTGTCGCGCGACACGCCGATGATGCGCCCCGGCATCACGCGCTTGAGTTCGTCCTTGGTGGTCAGGAAGCCCGCGTGCGGACCGCCGAAGCCGTACGGCACGCCGAACCGCTGCGCGTTGCCGACGCAGACGTCGGCGCCCCATTCGCCCGGCGGGGCGATGACCGTGAGCGCCAGCAGGTCCGTGGCGGCCACCACCAGCGCGCCCGCCGCGTGCACGCGGTCGGCCAGCGCGCGCTGATCCTCGATCGCGCCATACGTGTTGGGATACTGCACGAGCACGCCGCACACCGTCGCGTCGAGCGCGAACGCCGCCGCCGGCTGAACCTTCACGGTGATGCCGCGCGCGGCGCCGCGCGTCTTCATGACGTCAATGGTCTGCGGATGGCAGTCATCGGCCACGAGAAAGACGTTGCGCCCCGATTTGGCGGCGTGCGCCATCTGCATCGCCTCCGCCGCGGCCGTCCCTTCATCGAGCAGGGACGCGCTGGCGATCGGCAGCCCCGTCAGGTCAATGACGACCGTCTGGAAGGTCAGCAGCGCCTCGAGGCGCCCCTGCGCGATCTCCGCCTGATATGGCGTGTAGGCCGTGTACCAGCCCGGATTCTCAAGGATGTTGCGCTGGATGACGGCGGGCGTGTGCGTGCCGTAGTACCCCTGCCCGATAAACGTGCGCCAGACCTGATTCGGCGACACGAGCTGCTTGAACGCGGCAATCGCGTCGTGCTCGGACATGGCGGGCGGCAGGTTGAGCGCGCGGCCCATACGGATATTGGTGGGAACCGTGGCGTCGATAACAGCATCGAGCGACGGATACCCAAGGACCTTCAGCATGGCCGCAACGTCGATGTCCGACGGGCCGATGTGCCGGGGCGTAAAAACGTCCGGCTGCGGGATTGAAGACGAAGTCACTGGGCGTGCTTCTCCGGTGCGGCGCTCCTACGGCGCCCCCGACGCGGGTGCGATGCGGCGCGCGACGTTCATAAAACTAACGAGCGACCTGCTTCGTTGGGACAGTGAGCACGGCAAGGGATTTCCTGAGCCTCCGCAGGGGCGCTCACCACACCCCGCCCCTTCCCCTGCACCACACTCTGCCTCTTCCCCTGCACCCCATCACTTTCGGTATCTTCCACTCCTATCCATCGGAGCCCGTCATGTCCGCCCGCCAGGAAGCCACCCGCGCCGGCATCAGCTTTGGGTCGGCGCTCGCCATCGCGATCTCGTGGAGCGTCAACAAGTCCATCTTGTGGGCCATCCTGCACGGCGCGCTGTCGTGGCTGTATGTCATCTACTACGCCGTGACGCGCTGACGTGACGCGCTGGCGCCTGCTCGACACCTCAGCGCGCGACGGGGCGTGGAACATGGCGTGCGACGTCGCGCTGATGGACCGCGCGCGTCGCACCGGCGAGTCCGTCTTTCGGGTGTACGGGTGGGCGCGGCCGACGCTCTCCTTCGGCCGGCACGAGGCGGCACGCGCGCACTACGACGCCGCCCGCATTGCTGACGCCGGCGTCGACCTCGTGCGCCGCCCGACGGGCGGGCGCGCCCTGCTCCACGATCACGAAGTCACGTACTCAATCACCGCGCCGCTCACGCCCGGTGAGTCGCTCACCGAGAGCGTGCGCGGCTTCAATCAGCTGCTGCTCGCCGCGCTGCATCGCCTCGGCGTTCCCGCCGTCGAGGCGGTTGAGCCGCGCGCCATGCGCCCCGAAGGCGCCGCCTGCTTCGCCGTGCCGGGCGCCGGTGAGCTGACGCTCGACGGACGCAAGCTCGTCGGCAGCGCGCAGGTACGGCAGGACGGCGCGCTGCTGCAGCACGGTTCGATTCTGCTGGCCGACGACCAGGTGCGCATCGCCGGTTTCGCGACGGGCCCGTATCTGCCCTCCGCCCCCGCCGCGTCGCTCAGCGCCGCCATCGGCGCGGGAGCCACCTACAACGCCGTCCGCGACGCGCTGTTCGCTGTCGTCACTGCGTCCGCCGGCGCGCGCCGCACCGAACCGTTCGCGCTTTCGACGGAGGAGGCGCTGCAAGACGAGGGCGCGCTGACCGACGCCCTGGCCCATTTCCGTGACCACAACTGGACGTGGCGCCGCTAAGCGCCCCGCCATATCGTTTCTCGCCGTGATCAACTCCGCCGTTCGTCCCGCAGCCGCTGCCGTCGTCGCGGTGCTCATCGTCCTGTCCGCCGCCTGTCGCGGCGCGGACACCGGCCCCAGCGGCGGCGTCCTCGTCGTGTCGGTCGGTGCGGACGCCAATTCGATCTTTCCCCCGTTTGGCGTCGGGACTCAGGATCGCGTCGTCAGCGAACTCCTCTACGACAAGCTCGCCGACATCGGCCCGTCGCTGAACACCATCGGCGACATCGGCTTCGAACCAAAGCTCGCGCGCTCGTGGGAATGGTCCCGCGATTCGCTGACCATCACGTTCCATCTCGATCCGCGGGCCCGCTGGCATGACGGCCGTCCGGTGACGTCGGCCGATGTGCAGTATGCGTTCCGCGTGTGGACCGACAGCGCCGTGGGCGTTGCGCAGCGTGTCGCGCTGTCGAGCATCGACTCCATCTCGGCGCCTGACGCGCTCACCGCACGCGTGCATTTCCGCGAGCGGACGCCCGCGCAGTTCTATGCGCTCGTCTACACGCTCGTCCCGCTGCCCGCCCACAGGTTCGCCGCGATTGCCGACACGGCGCTGCGTGACGCGCCCGAGGTGCGCGCGCCGATCGGCAGCGGGCCGTTCCGCTTCGTGTCGTGGACGCCGCGCGCGCGCCTGGAACTCGCCGCCAACGGCGCGTACTACACCGGCCGCCCGCGGCTCGACGGCGTCGTCTTTGTCGTCGCCGCGCAGGGCGCCACCGTCGCGGCCCGACTGCTGGCCGGAGAAGCGGACTTCCTGGAACAACTCGCCCCGCCGGACTTCGCCCAATTGCCGGCCGACGGGTCGGTGCGAGCGCAACCGTACGGCGGTTTTGACTACGGGTTCGTGCAGTTCAACCTGCGCGACGCCGCCAACCCGCTGGCGCCGCACGCCCTCTTCGGCGAGCGCGCGATGCGCCGCGCCCTCACGATGGCCGTCAATCGCACCACGCTCGTGCGCAGCGTCTTCGACACGCTGGGTCGTCCGGCCATTGGTCCGTTCTCGCGCACGCAGTGGACGGCCGACACCACACTGCGCGGCATCCCCTTCGACAGCGCCGGCGCAGCGCACGTGCTGGACTCGCTCGGCTGGCGCGACGCTAACGGCGACGGCGTGCGCGAACGCAACGGGCGTCCGCTCGCGTTTTCGCTGCTCGTCCCCGCTTCGAGTCGCGTGCGGCAGACGGCGGCCGTGCTGCTGCAGGCCCAGCTCAAGGCGGTCGGCGTACGCGTCAACATCGACCAGGTCGACTTCAACGCGTGGCTCGATCGCGCGCAGCGCGGCGCGTTCGACGCGCTCGTCGGCGCAGTGCGCACGAGTCCGTCGCCGCGCGGCGTTCGTGACCTGTGGGGCACCCCCGGGCCCGGGCGCGGCGCCCAGAACTGGGGACAGTGGAGCAACGCCACGTTCGACGCCCAGGTCGACAGCGCGCTCGCGGCCACCAGCACCGACGCGGTGCGCGCGCACTTTCGGGTCGCCTATCAGTCCGCCATTGACGACGCGCCGGCCATCTGGCTGTACGAGCCGCGGCTCTTCGCCGGCGTCCATCGCCGGCTGTCGGTGCGCGCGCTGCGTCCCGACGCGTGGTGGTCCGGCGTGGCGTCGTGGTCGATCGACCCGGCGCAGCGCCTGCCGCGCGACCGCCGCGCCGCCACCACGCCCTGAGGCGTGGCGCGCCGCCTGCTCCGCCGGTTCCTCCACACCGCCGTCATTTGTGCGGTGGTCGCGACGTCGGTCTTCGTTCTGATGCAGTTCGCGCCCGGCGATCCGTTCGCCACGGCGCTCGACGGACCAGACGTCCCGCCGAGCGTGCGCGCCGAGTGGCGCGCGCGTTACGGCCTCGACCTCCCTCCAACCGAGCGATTCGTGCGCTGGGGCATCGCCCTCGCGCGCGGCCAGCTCGGCTACGCGGCCTCCCGCCGCCAGCCAGTGGTCGATGTCGTCGCCGATGCGCTCCCGCGCACGCTCCTGCTTGTCGGCACGGCCCTGCTCCTCGGCTTCGCCGCCGGCGTCTGGATCGCCCTGCTTCAGACCCGCCACCATCGCCGCTGGCAAGACCGCGTGCTCGGCGCGTGCACGCTGGTCGGCGTCGCCGTCCCCGAGTTTCTCCTCGCGCTTGTCGCCATGACGTGGCTCGGCGCGCGCTGGCACATCTTCCCGGTGGCCGGAATCGGCAGTCTCGGCGATGCCGCCGGATGGCCGCTCTGGGAGCGGATGATCGACCTGGCGTGGCACCTCGCCCTCCCCGCCGGCGTCCTCGCGCTCGCCGTCGCCTCACGCGTCGCTCGGCATCAGCGCGCTGCGTTACTTGGCGTAATGCGCGAGGATTTCATCCGCACGGCGCGCGCCAAAGGACTCGGCGAATGGGACGTGCTGCGCCGCCACGCCCTGCCCAATGCCATCGGGCCCGTCATCGCGCTGCTCGGACTGGCGCTGCCGTCGCTCGTCGGCGGCGCCGTGCTCGTGGAACGCATCTTCGGCTGGCCGGGCATGGGGCAGACGCTGTTCGATGCCCTGCTGGCGCGCGACTACCCGCTCGTCGTCGCCGCCGTGCTTGTCGCCACCCTGCTGGCCGTCGTCGCGCGGACGGTCACCGATGCCATTGCCAACGCCGTCGCCCCGCGGCGCGCCACGGGGGCGATGTGACGACCGGCGCGTGGCACCACCTGCGCAACGACGCCGGCGCGCGCGCCGCCGCCGCGGTGCTCGCCGCGGCCGCCGCCTGCGCGGTACTCGCGCCGGCACTCGCGCCATACGACCCGACCATCCAGCCCGATCCGGTGGCGTTGCGACTGCTCGCCCCGTCATGGCAGCATCCCCTCGGCACCGATCCCTTTTCGCGGGACGTGTTCAGTCGCATGCTGCATGGCGCCCGCGTCTCGCTTGGCGTCGCCGCCGGCGCGATGCTCCTCTCCGTGACGCTCGGCACCGCGCTCGGCGCCCTCGCGGCCGTGATGGGCGGTTGGGTGGACACCGCCGTCGCCTCGCTGGTGGACGTGTTGATTGCGATGCCGCGGCTGCTCGTCGTCATCGCGCTGGTCGCCACGTTCGGCACGCTGTCACCGTGGTGGCTCGTCGTCCTGATCGGCGGCAGTGGGTGGTTGACCACGGCGCGTATCGTGCGCGCCGAGTTTCGCGACCATCTCCAGCGCGAGTACGTCGTCGCCGCGGTCGCGCTGGGCGCATCGCGCTGGCGGATCATCCGACGCCACCTGCTGCCCGCCGTCGCGCCCCAGATCGCCATTACCGCCGCCCTCGCCCTCGCGGCCGTCATTCCGCTCGAGGCGGCGTTGAGCTTCGTCGGCTTCGGCATCCAGCCGCCGCTGCCGAGCTGGGGCAACATCATTCTCGACGGCGTCGACTATCTCACATCCGCCTGGTGGATGGTCGTCTTTCCCGTCGGGGCGGTGACCATCACGGTCGGGTCGGCGCTCGTGCTCGCCGACCGGATGCGCGTGGCCGTCGGCGGCGAGGAGCACGAGCCGTGAGCCCCCTGCTTGCCATCTGCGGCCTGAGCGTCGACGCGGCGGGAGCGCGCGGCACGCCGTCGACGCCCATCCTGCGCGACATCAGCTTCGGCATGCGGCCGGGGGAGACGGTGGGACTGCTCGGCGCGAGCGGCAGCGGCAAGACATCGTTGGCGCTTGCCGTGCTCGGCCTGCTCCCGCCCGCGCTGCGCGCGCACGGCGCCATTCACTTTGACGGGCACGAAATGCTGTCGGCGTCGCGCGGGGCCCGACGCACCCTTCGCGGCCGGCGCGTTGCCATGGTGTTCCAGGAGCCGCTCAGCGCGCTCAACCCGCGCATGCGCATTGGCGCGCAGGTGGCCGAGGTCGCGCTCGCGCATGGCGAGCACAACACGCAGCGCGCGGCCCGCACCGCACTGGACATGCTCGCCCGCGCCGGGCTCACGGACGCGGAGGATCAGGCGCGCCGCTTGCCGCACGAGCTCTCCGGCGGCGAGCGCCAGCGTGTGCTCTTGGCCATGGCCATGCTGCTTGCGCCCGCCCTGCTGATCGCCGACGAGCCCACATCGTCGCTCGACGTCACCGTGCAGGCGCAGGTCCTCGCGCTGCTGCGCGCCGAGCAGCGACAGCACGGCATGGCGCTGCTGCTCGTCAGCCACGACCTCAGTGTCATCGCCACCACCTGCGAGCGCACGCTCGTGCTGCACGACGGGCGCCTCGTCGAAGACGTGCCGACGCGCCAGTTGATTGTGGCCCCCGAGCATCCGCAGGCGCGCGCCCTCGTCGCCGCGGTGCGCCGGGGACCGCCGCCGTTGGAGCACGGCACGTGACCGCCCTGCTCGAGGTTCGCGACCTCTCAGTCGAGTATACCGCGCGCGACGCCAACGCCCCGCGCGCCGTACGCGCCGTCGACGGCGTCTCGCTCGACGTGCAGCGCGGCGAGACGCTCGCCCTCGTCGGCGAGTCTGGCAGCGGCAAGACGAGCCTCGGACGGGCGATCCTGCGCCTCGTCCCGGCCGCCGCGGGCTCCGTGCAGTTCGACGGCACCGATGTGCTCGCCCTCTCCCATGACGCCCTGAAAGCGTTTCGGCGGCGCGCCCAGGTGGTCTTTCAGGACCCCAAGGCGTCGCTCGACCCGCGCATGTGCGTGGGCGACATCGTGCGCGAGGGCATCGACATCCACGCGCTCGCCCCACGTGAGGCGGGCGACCTGCGCGTCGCGCACCTGCTCGAGGAAGTGGGACTCTCCGCGCGCGACGCGCATCGCTTTCCGCACGAGTTCTCCGGCGGGGAACGCCAGCGCATTGCCATCGCCCGCGCCCTCGCCGTGGAGCCCGTCTTCCTCGTGCTCGACGAAGCCGTCTCGGCGCTCGACGTCCTCGTGCGCGCCCAGGTGCTCGACCTCCTCGCCACGCTGCAGGCGACGCGGGGACTCACGTACCTGTTCATTGCGCACGATTTCGCCGTCGTAGAGCGCATCGCCACGCGCGTGGCGGTTATGCAGCGGGGACGCATTGTGGAGTGCGCGCCGACGGCCTCGCTGTTCAGCGCTCCCGCCTCACCCGCCGCCCAGGCGCTGCTCGCCGCCATTCCGCGCATTCCCTGGTAGCGCACGGCAGCTCGGTTCCCAAACACGAGCGGCGGCCAAAAGGCCGCCGCTCGTCCCACATCCTGCATCCCGCGTCGGTTACTTCACGCCGTGCATCAGCTTCTGCACCCGCGGCGCGGCGATCAGCAGGATGAGCCCCGCGATCGTCAGCGCCCAGAAGCCGAACGTGTAACCGCTCAGCGCTGAGGTCGTCGTCATGCCGCCCTCGCCGCTCACTTCGCTGGCGAAGATGCCCGATAGGTTGTTGCCGATGCCCGTCGAGAGGAACCAGCCGCCCATGCCCAGCCCGACGAGCCGCACCGGCGCCAGCTTGGTCACCATCGACAGGCCGATCGGCGACAGGCACAGCTCACCAATCGACTGAATGAGGTACACGGCCACGAGCGTCCAGAACGGAATCTTGTTGTCCGCCGGATTCAGCAGGCTCGACAGCGCGTACATCAGCAGCAGGAAGGCGAGACCGTTGAAGATCAGGCCGAGTCCGAATTTGCGCGGAATGCTCGGGTTCGCATTCACCTTGGACAGCGCCACCCACACCCACGCCACGATCGGCGCGAACAGGATGATCGCCACCGCGTTCACGCTCTGGAACCAGCCGGTCGGGAACGTCCACGAGCCGAACTGGCGATTCACGATCTGGTCGGCGAGGAACGTGAACGAACTGCCCGCCTGCTCAAAGAACATCCAGAACATGATGTTGAACACGAAGATCAGGAGCATCGCAATTGTCTTGTCGCGCGCCACGGCCCCGTCCTTGATGCCTTCGATCAGCAGCATCGCCGACAAGCCGAGGAACATCGCCGACAGCACCCACTGCAGGTTCTTGCCACCGACGGCGAGCAGCGCGAAGACGATCGGCACCGTGACGACGCCGCCGAGAATCACGTACAGCACGCGCATCCGGTTCTGCTGGTCCGGCAGCGGCGCGCCAATGCCCTGCAGCTGGCGGCGGCCGATATAGAACCAGACGAGGCTGATCAGCATGCCGACGCCGGCGGCCAGGAACACAACCTTGTACGCCGGCATCGCCTCGGTGCCAAACACCTGGTCGGCGAGCCAGCCCGTGAACAGCGGCGACAGGAACGCGCCGGCGTTGATGCCCATGTAGAAGATCGTGAAGCCGGAGTCGCGGCGCTCGTCGCCCGCCGAATAGCACTTGCCGACGATCGTCGAAATGTTCGGCTTGAACAGCCCGTTGCCGACGACAATGGTGGAGAGACCGAGCTTGAAGATCGTCGGGTCGGGCAGGGTGATCAGGAACAGGCCCGTCGCCATGAACACCGCGCCCGTCAGGATCGAGCGCTGGTAACCGATCACCTTGTCGGCTACGTAGCCGCCAAAAATGGCCACCGCATAGACAAGCGCGAGGTACGACCCGTACGTCAGGTTCGCCGAGGCCTGTCCGGTGGGCGATCCGCCGTGGAACTGCGCCACGATGTACAGCACCAGCGCCCAGCGAATGCCGTAGAACGCGAAGCGCTCCCAGAACTCCGACATGAAAAGCATCCACAGCGGCTGCGGATGCCCCATCAACTGCTTGAACTGCGGAAGGGCGGTGCCGTCCCGGTTCGTCTCAGCTGCACCACTCATGCGTCTTCTCCATGAAATGGGAAGGGCGTTAGGTATGACATGACCAAGCCGACGACCCGGTTTTGGCGGGGCCGCGCGGATGGCTTTATGTAGCCGAAAGCGCGCCGTTCGTCAAACCGGAATTGCCCTACGCGTGCGCAGGGGACGCGCTCGCCGACCGCCGCGCCGCGCGGGCCGGTCTACTCCTGCCCCATCCGCCGCTTCAGCTCCTCGAGCCGCGCCGTCGCGTCGGCATCCCTCGCCTCGCGCGCCGCCTGGCGGCGCATCGCGTCGAGCTGCGCATTCAGAACGCCGTCATCAGGCAGCCCGAGATCCGCATCGCTCGGCTCGCGCGCCGTGCCGGCCGCGGCGCCGCCGGCGCCGACACTCCCCGCCCCCGCCGACGCCGCCTTCAACGCGGTCAGCATCTCGTCATAGTCGCGCCGCGCCAGCGCCGCCTCGGCTTCCTGCGCCTCCAGCTTGCGTTCGAGCACCGCGATCCGCTCGACGTGCTGGCTCTCAAATTTCTCGGCGATCGCCACCGTCTCGGCGTCACTGATCCCCGCCGCCAGTCCCTTGCGGCGGCTCACCGTCTCAAGCCCCTGGCGCTCCGTCGCCAGCTTGCGCCGCGTCACCTCGACGCCCTGCTCAAGATCCTCGACGCCAAGCTTCGCCGAGACCAGCGCCTGCTTCATGTCGTTGATCACCGCGCGCCGGTCGGCCGGATGCACCCGGCCACCCAACAGGTCGGCAATGGTCGTCTTCAGCGATTCAAACACAGGGCAATGGGCTCAGGGTCGCGAAACGGCGCGGCACGCCGCGCCGACACTCACAATACGATACTGCGCCGCGACGGTTCCGCCATTCACGACGGACGGCGCGCAATCACCTGCACCACTGCGCTCCGGCCGCGGTGGTACGCGCCTTCCTGCACGTCGCGCTCCATCTCCAGCGCGTGCACGAACTCGAGACCGGCCAGCTCGTCGCGCAGCACCGCGAGCGTGGGCATCATCTCCGCGTCGGACGGGCCGCCGGTGCCCAGCGCGAGCTGCGCCGGCGTGTACGCCTCCAGCACAAAGACGCCCCCCGGCACAAGTCCCTGCACCGCCTGCGCGTGCACCCGACGGCGCAGCGCCGGTGGCAGATGACAGAAGATTGACACGATCCCGTCCCACGCCGCCGGCGCGATGTCGAACACCGCGAGGTCGGCTTCGACCGTCTCGATCGTCACGCCCCGCTGCGCCGCGAGGGCGCGCGCCTTGGCCAGCCCAACCGTCGACGAATCCACCGACGTGACCGCGTGGCCGAGCGTGGAGAGGTGGACGCCGTTTCGCCCCTCGCCGTCGCCAATGGAGAGGACCCGCCCGCGAGGGATCTGCGCGGCGGCGGCGGCAAGAAAGTCGTTGGGCTCGGTGCCGTAAACATAGCCCGGCTGGCTGTAGCGTTCATTCCACATGAACTGGACGATACACCGGCGCGGGCGCCGCGCCGAGGGGATGCATAGTTTTCGGCATGCCCCGGCCCATCGTCGCACTCACCGCGTCGTCCAAGACGGCGGCGGGTCCCAACAAATACCCTCGCGTTCGCGTGAACGACGCGTACGTCCGCGCGCTGCAGGGGGCCGGCCTGGTGCCCGTGCTCGTGCCGCCGTCGCTCTCGCCAGACGAGGCCCGCCGGATTGTCGCCACCGTCGCTGGCGTCGTCTTCTCGGGCGGCGAGGACGTCGATCCGGTTCGGTACGGCGCCAATCGGCATCCCGCGACCCAGAAGTCGCACGCCGGACGCGACGACACGGAGATTGCGCTGGCGCTCGCCGCGCGCGATGCTCGACGCCCGGTGCTCGGCATCTGCCGCGGCCTGCAACTGCTCAATGTCGCGCTCGGCGGCACGCTCGTGCAGGACCTCGGCATCCAGCGGCCACGCGAGGTAGCCCACGCCCTCGAGTCGTCGCGCACGCACCGTGTGCATGAGGTGACCGTGTTGCAGCACTCGCGCCTCGCCGCCGCGGTGGCCGCACAGCAGATCGAAGTGAACTCGCTGCATCATCAGGCCGTCGACACCCTCGCCCCAGGTCTCTGGACAACCGCCTACGCCCCCGACGGCGTGATCGAAGCCGTCGAGACGCGCGACGACTGGTGGGCGCTCGCTGTGCAATGGCACCCGGAAGAGTTGATCCACGACACGAAACCGTGGGACCGTGCCATCTTTACAGCGTTCGCCTCCGCCTGCGACACCGTCATTTAGCCCCTGCCCCTTCCCCTGCACCACACTCTGCCCCTTTCCCTGCACCCCGCTGTGCGAATCCTGCACCTAGATTCCGGCCGCCATTGGCGCGGTGGACAACGCCAGGTCTTCCTTCTCGCCGCCGCGCAGCGTGAGCGCGGCCTCGAGCCGCTGGTGGTCGCCGCGCCGCTCTCGCCGTTGGCCGGGCGGCTCAAAACGCAGGGCATCGCCAGCGCCGCCGCCGCGATGCGCGCCGACTTCGACGTCGTCGCCATGCGCCGCGTGCGCCGCATCGTGTCGCGCTGGCGCCCCGACGTCGTGCATGCGCACGACGCGCGCGCCCACGCCATCGCCCTCGGCGCGCTGGTTGGCACTGACGTGCCGCTGGTCGTCACCCGGCGCGTGCCGTTTGTCCCGAAGGGGCGCCTGAAATACGGGCCGCGCGTCGCGCATTTCATCGCCATCAGCCACGCGGTTGCCGACGCCATGGCGCGCGGCGGTGTCAGCACCGACCGCGTCACCGTCGTGTACTCCGGCGTCCCCACCCCCGATGTCGGGCATCCCCGCGACTGGCGCCTCGAAGCCGGTTGGCCAAGGCAGACGCTGCTCTGCGGCGTGGTCGGGGCGATGACCGCGGAAAAGGGAATCGCCCTGCTCCAGGACATCGGCCGCCATATCGCGCCCGCGGCGCGCGACCGCCTGCGGCTCGTGCTCCTCGGCGGCGCGGCGGTCGGAGCCGATGAGTTCGGCGGCATCGCCGCCTTCCGCGCCGGATTCGTCGACGCCATTCACAACGCCATGGCCGGGCTCGACATGCTCTGGCATCCGTCGGGGGCCGAAGGGCTCGGCACGGCAGTCATCGATGCCATGGCGCTCGGCGTGCCTCCCGTGTCGTTTGCCACCGGCGGCCTGGTGGAACTCATCGAGCATGGCCGGTCGGGTCTGCTCGCCCCGCCGGGTGACGCGCGAGCGTTCGCGCGCGAGGTGTCTCAGCTCGCCCTCGACGACGCGTTGCGGCGGACGCTGGCCGCCGGGGGGCGTGTGCGCGCCGGGCAGTTCGGAGTGGATCGCATGGTCAATGGCACGGCGGCGGTGTATGAAAGGGTGCTCGCCAGCCGCTCTGGCGCGGCGGCGGGCGCCTCGTCGTCGGGCCGCCGGTAGCCCCCACCCGCTCGACCCGGTATTTTTCTAGGTTCTCGCTTTCCCCAGCCCCTCCCGGACCGCCTGTGCTCTATCTCTGCATTCCGTCGCACAACGAGGCGCCCACCATCGGCGTCCTGCTGTGGCGCATCCGCAAGGTGTTCCGGGAGTTCTCGCGCGAATACGAGATCCTCGTATACGACGACGCGAGCACGGACGGGACGTCCGAGGTGCTGGCGCCGTATCACAAGGTCCTCCCGCTGACCGTCCTGCGCGGCGAGCAGCGCGTCGGCTATGCCCGCGCGGTGGACGCGCTGTTCCGGGCCGCCGCCCAGCGCACCCGCTACCCGCGGCGTGACGCCGTGGTGCTCCTGCAAGGCGATTTCACCGACCAGCCCGAGCAGCTCCCCGAGCTCATCAAGCGGTTCGAGGGCGGCGCCGACGTGGTGGTCGCCGAGACCGCCGCCGTGGCGTCGGCGCCGGCGGCCGTGCGCTCGCTCGGCACGTGGGCGCGCCGCGCCGCCAAGCTCTGGCCCGTGCGCGCGCAGTTGAGCGTCCCCGGCGTCGCCGATCCCTTTGGCACGTTCCGGATCTTCCGCATCACCGTGGTGCGCGACGTCCTGCGTGCGGCCGGCGAGGCGCCGGTGACCGAGGGTCCCGTGCGCGTCGCCAACCTTGAGCTGCTGCGGCGTGCCTCGGCGCTGGCGCGGCGTGTCGAGTCGGTGACCGTCGAACCGCGCTACGACGTGCGCCCGCGCGACACGCGCGTGCAGGTCTGGCCCGACCTCAAGGCCATCGTGCAGGCCGGATGGGCGGCCCGAAAGCGCAGAGCCGTTACCCCGGCGTGAGCACACGGCGGCAGGGTTCGTCCGCCGCCCGCCGACGCGCGGT
Organism: Gemmatimonadota bacterium; assembly: GCA_016182795.1. Taxonomy (GTDB): domain Bacteria; phylum Gemmatimonadota; class Gemmatimonadetes; order Gemmatimonadales; family Gemmatimonadaceae; genus PNKL01. The sequence continues at coordinate 141,768 of JACPFW010000015.1, read as the reverse complement.
CCGAGTGGTCGTCGGCGCGCTGATGAGCTGGGGCGCCGCCGCCGCGAGTCTCGCGGCGCAGACGGTCTCGTTGCCCAGCAACGCCGCGTCCGTGCCGTGGAGCGTGGGCGAGCGTCTCGTCTACGACGTGCGCTTCGGTTTCATCAAGGCGGGGACGGGCGAGATGGTGATGCGCGGCGTCGAGTCGGTACGCGGCCGCCCCGCCTGGCACGGCCGTTTCACCGTGCACGGTGGATATCTCGCCCTGCGGGTGGACGACGTCCTTGAGACGTGGATGGACGCCGTCACGCTGTCATCGCTGCGCTTCGAGCAGGATTTCAAGGAAATCGGGCGCGAGCGCCAGAAGACGTTTGAGATCTTCCCGGACAAGAAGACCTACGTGCAGTCGGGCAAGCCCGAGCGGCCGTCGGTGGCCGAGCCGCTGGACGACGGATCGTTTCTGTACTTCATCCGCACGGTGCCGCTCGAACCCGGCCAGACGTACGAGTTCCATCGCTACTTCATCCCCGACCGCAACCCGGTGAAGATCCGTGTGCTCCGACGCGAGACGGTGAATGTGCCCGCCGGCACGTTCAACTGCGTCGTGCTGCAGCCGGTGATCAAGGCCAAGGGCATTTTCTCGGAGAACGGCCAAGCCGAGATCTGGCTCACGGACGACGAGCGGCGCATCATGGTGCAGATGAAGTCCAAGCTGCCGTTTGGTTCGCTCAACCTTTTCTTGAAGGCAGCGACCTTTCCCTCCGCCCCGGACGTCTCCAAGTGAGCACGCCTCGCGAAGCCGACCTCTCCTCGGTGCGCACGATCCCCGTGGCCAGCCGCCCGAACAAGGTGAGCGCCGGTGAGTTCGCCGCTCCGCCAGGGGCGGACCGATCGTTCGGTGCCTTTCTGCGCTCGCTCCCCGACGTGCTCAAGGCGGCCGATTTCCGCCGCGTGGTTGACGCGATCGTGCGCGCCCACCGCGCCAAGCGCGCCGTCATCGTCATGGTCGGCGGACACGTGGTGAAGACCGGCATCGCGCCGCTACTCGTGGAGCTGATGCGCCGCGGTGTGATCACCGACCTGGCGATGAACGGCTCGGCGGCCATTCACGATTACGAGATCGCGCGCTTTGGCGCGACGAGCGAGGACGTCGCCGCCGGCCTGCGCGACGGAACCTTCGGCATGGCCGAAGAAACGGGGCGCGGACTCAACAGCGCCTTTACCCGCGGGATGGCCGAGCGCTGGGGAATGGGCGAGAGCGTGGCGCGCGCCCTCGCGGCCGAGCCCGCGCTCGCGCATCCGGACCTCAGCGTCCTCCTGCAGGCGCATCAGCTTGGCGTCGGCGTCACCGTGCATGCCGCGCTTGGCGCCGAGATCATTCATCAGCACCCGGCGGCCGATGGCGCGGCCATCGGAGACACGAGCCACCGCGATTTCCGCCGACTGGCAGCGAGCATCGAGCGGCTGCACGATGGCGGCGTCGTGCTCAATTGCGGCAGCGCGGTGATCATGCCCGAGGTCTTCCTGAAGGCGTTGACCGTGGCGCGCAACCTGAACGCCGGCCGGCCTACCGACTTCGTGACCTGCGACCTCGACATGCAACGCCACTACCGGCCGCACGTGAACGTCGTCCAGCGCCCCACGCTCGCCGGCGGCGCCGGCTACGAGCTGACCGGACACCACGAACTGATGCTGCCGCTCCTCACCTGGGCGGTCATCGACGCGCTCGGCTGAGCACCGCAGAGCGGGTGATACGCTGGAGGGGCGCGACCCGACGGGTCGCGCCCCTCTGCGTTCTTTCGCCTCCCGATTACCCTCTGAACTGTTCCTCGATCTTCCTCGCCGTCTCCGGCATCAGCAGCCGCAGCACGAGGTAGATGAGTCCGCCCACGATGGCGATCTTCACCGCCCACCAGAGCAGCACCCAGAGGATGGCAAACAGGACGCCGAACAGGCCGAAGAAGACCTTGAGCGCGAACAGGCCAACAAGGGCGAGAAGACCGATTCCAAAAATGGTGCGGAGCATGGAGACCTCGGTGCGGGTGCTGTAGCCCATACGCGCCAGCCTGTCAGGAGGTTTCGCGGCCATCGAGCTCAGCCTGCAAGACGCCCTCGACACGCCGCACGTCAGGCCCTCGAAATCGTCAATTTTGTAGTAACCTGTAAAATGCTTTTTAACGGTTACGTCGACTGGCTTCACTCTGTCACGCTAACTAGTTTCCACTTCCCGACCCCGAGTGCCGGCGGTCGGCTTCCCCTCGCCCCGCGAGAGCATGAGCGAGCATCTATATCAGATCATGGGACGCCATCGGGCTGAGCCGTTGCCCGACCGCAAGCCGTCCTGGTTGAAGGTGAAGGCCCCCGGCGGAGGCAACTACCTCCACCTCAAGAACCTCATGCGCGACCTGAAGCTCAACACGGTCTGCGAAGAGGCCCATTGTCCCAACGTTGGCGAGTGCTGGCAGCACGGCACCGCCACCTTCATGATCCTCGGCGACGTCTGCACCCGCAACTGCGCCTACTGCGCGGTCGCGCATGGCCGGCCGCCAAAGTTCGACGCCGCCGAACCGGCGCGCGTCGCCGAGGCGGCCCGCAAGATGAGCCTCCGCCACGTGGTGCTCACGTCGGTGGATCGCGACGACCTCCCCGATTTCGGAGCCTGGGCGTTCGCCGAAACGGTGCGACTCATCAAGGCCGACAACCCCGACACGTCGGTCGAAGTGCTGGTCCCCGACTTTCAGGGCAACGAGGATTCCATCCGCACGGTCCTCGACGCCGGCCCCGACATCTACAACCACAACACCGAGACCGTGCCGCGCCTCTACAAGAAGGCGCGTCCCGGCGGACGCTATGAGCGCGTGCTGGAGATCTTCCGCGTCTCCAAGCGCCTCGCGCCGCACATTCCCACCAAGTCCGGCGTCATCGTCGGCATGGGCGAAACGAACGAGGAGATCGTCGAGGTCATGAAGGACCTGCGTCGCGTCGACGTCGACATCCTCACCATCGGGCAGTACCTGCGCCCGTCGGACGGCCACATCGACCTCGACCGCTACGTCACCCCCGACGAGTTCCGCTGGTTCTACGACCAGGGAATGGCGCTCGGCTTCAAGCACGTCGAGTCGGCCCCGCTGGTCCGCTCGAGCTATCACGCCTGGGAGCAAGTCCAGGCTGCTGGCGTCTGACCCCACGACCTCACATGGCATCCAAGAAGAAGACTGACGCCAAGGGCGAGGCGCGCAGCGTGCGCACCGCCGGCGACCCCGCGCTCGACCGCGAGATGCTGCAGTCGATGCTGCTCCAGCGCCGGTTCGAGGAGAAGACCGGCGAGGCCTACGCCCTCGGCAAGGTCGGCGGCTTCTGCCACCTGTACATCGGACAGGAAGCGGTCTCCACCGGCATCATTAGTCAGCTGCGCCCCGACGACTACGTGATTGGCACCTACCGCGACCACGGACAGGCGCTGGCGCGCGGCGTCGCGCCGCGCGCGGTGATGGCCGAGCTGTTCGGCCGCATCGACGGCTGCTCGCGCGGCAAGGGCGGCTCGATGCACATGTTCGACCGCCACACGAACTTCCTCGGCGGGCATGGCATTGTCGGATCGCACGTGCCGCTCGGCGCCGGCGTCGGCTTCGCCATCAAGTACCGCGGCGGCGACCAGGTGTGCGTCTGCTTCATGGGCGACTCGGTGGTCAACATCGGCGCCTTCCACGAGGCGCTCAACATGGCCGCCCTTTGGAAGCTCCCCGTGCTGTTCGTCATCGAGAACAACCGCTACGGCATGGGCACGTCGGTGGAGCGCGCGGCCGCCGTGGATGATCTCTCGCGGCGCGCCGACGGCTACAAGGGGATGGACGGCATCGTGATTGACGGCATGGACGTGCACTCAGTGCGCGAGGCCGCCGCCAAGGCCATTGCCCGCGCCCGCACGGAATCGCTGCCGTCGCTGCTGGAGATTCGCACCTATCGCTTCCGCGGCCACTCGATGTCCGATGCCGTGAGCGGCACGTACCGCAGCAAGGACGAACTCGAAGAGTACCAGACGATGGACCCCGTCTTCTCGCTGCGCGACGCGATGGTTATTGCCGGCACGCTGACGGTGGCCGAGTGGGAACAGATGGAGAAGGACGTGGCGGCCACGGTGCAGGACGCGTGGGACTTCGCCGACCAGAGCCCCGAGCCGCCGGCCGGCGCGCTGTATGAAGACGTCCTCGTGGACACGACGAGCTAACCGATGCCAATCATTACATACCGCGAGGCGCTCAATCAGGCCCTTCGCGAAGAGATGTCCCGCGACGACCGCGTTTACCTGATGGGCGAGGAAGTGGGCGTGTACAACGGCGCCTACAAGGTTTCCAAGGGCCTGCTCGAGGAGTTCGGAGAGAACCGTGTCGTCGACAGCCCGATCGCCGAACTCGGCTTCGCCGGCATCGGCGTCGGATCGGCAATGGCCGGCCTGCGTCCGGTCATCGAGTTCATGACGTGGAACTTCGCCCTGCTCGCCATCGATCAGGTGGTGAACTCGGCGGCCAAAATGCTGTACATGTCGGGCGGCCAGTTCAACGTGCCGATCGTCTTCCGCGGCCCCAACGGCGCGGCGCTGCAGCTCGGCGCGCAGCACTCGCAGGCGTTTGAAAGCTGGCTCGCGCACATTCCCGGCATCAAGGTTTTGTCACCGGGCACGCCGTACGACGCCAAGGGCCTGCTGAAGAGCGCCATTCGCGACGACAATCCGGTGGTCGTGCTCGAAGGCGAGATGCTGTACAACACCAAGGGTGAGGTGCCGGATCACGAGTACCTGATTCCGCTGGGCAAGGCCGATCGCAAGCGCGAGGGCGGCGACTGCTCCATCATCACGAGCGGCAAGATGGCGCTCGTCGCGATGCAGGTGGCCGACCAGCTGGCGAAGGAGGACATTCACGTGGACGTGATCGACCTCCTGACGATCCGCCCGATGGACGTCGAGGCGATCTACGAGTCCGTGCGCAAGACGAACCGCGCGGTCGTGCTCGAAGAAGGATGGGAGATCTGCGGCATCGGCGCGCAGGTGGTCGATTTCATCCAGCGCGAGTGCTTCGACGATCTCGACGCCCCCGTGATCCGCGTGCACCAGGCCGATGTGCCGATGCCGTACGCCAAGAATCTCGAGAAGATCGCCAAGCCCGACGCCGCCAAGACCATCGCGGCGGTGAAGCAGGTCATGTACCGGTCGTAGGCTCCGCCATCTGCCATCCGCCTTCTGACGTCACTCTAGCTCTACACCGCTATGGCAACGAAAGTATTCATGGAAGCGCTCTCTCCGACCATGGAAGAGGGACGCCTCGTCAAGTGGAACAAGCCCGAGGGCGCCGCGGTGAAGTCGGGCGACGTGCTCGCCGAGGTTGAGACCGACAAGGCGGTAATGGAGCTCGTCGCCCGCGGCGACGGCGTGCTGCGCAAGCAGATGATCGCCGAAGGCGTCACCGCGCCGGTGGGTTCGGTCGTCGGCGTCATCGCTGGCGCCGACGAAGACATCAGCGCGTTGCTGAGCGCTGCGCCAGCGGCCCCCGCCGCGGCTGCGGCCCCCGTGGCCGCGCCGGCAGCGAGCCCCGCTGCTCCTGCGGCGCCCGCCGGCCCGATCGCCTCCTCCGCCGCGCCGGCCGCCAGCGGTCCGGTGCGCAGCTCTCCGTTGGCGCGCCGGCTCGCGAAAGAGAGCGGCGTGAACCTCGCCGCCGTCGCCGGCTCCGGCCCCGGCGGCCGCGTCATCAAGCGTGACGTCGAAGCAGCCGCGGCCGGCGGCGCATCCGCCATCAGCCGTCCGCTTTCCGCCATCAGTGGCGCCGACTTCACCGACGAGCCGCTCACTCAAATCCGCAAGACCATCGCCAAGCGCCTCGCCGAGAGCATCGGCCCGATCCCGACGTTCTATCTCACGGCCGAATTCGACATGACGCGCGCCGTCGAGATGCGCGCCCAGGCCGCGGCGCTCGGCGATGACTTCAAGGTGTCGGTCAACGACATCGTACTGAAAGCCGTGGCCACGGCGCTCGCCGCGCATCCCGAAGTGAACGCCCACTGGCTCGGCGACAAGATCCGCTACTTCAACCGCGTGCACCTTGGCATGGCCGTGGCCACCAACGACGGGCTCATCGTCCCGGTGATCTTCGACGCCGACCGCAAGGGACTGCGCGACATCTCGATGGAGTCGCGCGACCTCGCCAAGAAGGCCCGCGAGCGCAAGCTCACGCCCGATCAGTACACCGGCTCGACGTTCTCCGTGTCGAACCTCGGCATGATGCAGATCGACCAGTTCACGGCGATCATCAATCCCCCCGAGTGCGGCATCCTTGCCATCGGTGCGCTCGAGGACACGCCGGTCGTCGTCGACGGCGCGATCGCCGTGCGCAAGCGTATGCGGGTGACGATGAGCTGCGACCATCGGGTCATCGATGGCGCCGTCGGCGCGCGGTTCCTACAGACGCTGCGAAGGATGCTTGAGAATCCACTGATGCTGGTGTTCTGACGGCAGATGGTAGAAGGTGGATGGTAGATGGTAGAGCACCGCCATCGCACCACCTTCTCTACCATCGACCATCTACCTCCTACCTTCTGTACTTCCCATGGCCAATTACGACATCATCTTCCTCGGCGGCGGCCCGGCCGGCTACGTCGGCGCCATCCGTGCGTCGCAGCTCGGCCTGACGGTCGGCGTCATCGAGCGCGAAGGGCTGGGCGGCACCTGCGTCCTCTGGGGCTGCATTCCGGCCAAGGCGCTGCTCGAGTCGTCGCACATCGCCAACCGGCTCAAGCACGCCGCCGAGTTCGGCGTGAAGGTCGGCGACATCACGCTCGACTACGGCGTGGCGATGAAGCGCTCGCGCGATGTCTCCATCAAGAACTCCAAGGGCGTCGAGTTCCTGTTCAAGAAGAACAAGGTCACCTGGATCAAGGGGACGGGCGTCATCGGCGCCGGCAAAACGGTGAAGGTCACCACGGCCGACGGCAAGACGGAGACGCACACCGCCACCAAGGCGCTGATCATCGGCACCGGCTCGCGCGTAAAGGGCCTGCCGCAGGCCGGACTGGAGATCAACAAGACGACGGTCATCTCGTCGGATGAAGCGCTCGTCCTCGAGAAGGCACCGAAGACGCTCGCCGTCGTCGGCGCCGGCGCCGTGGGCTGTGAGTTCGCCGATGTCTTCAATGCTTTCGGCACCAAGGTGACGGTCATCGAGGTGATGCCGCGCATCCTGCCGCTCGAAGACGAGGACAGCTCGGCCGAAGTGGCGCGCTCGTTCAAGAAGCGCGGCATCGACGTGCTGGCCGGCGCCAAGCTCGCCGGCGCGAAGATCGGCAAGGACAGCGTGACGTTGACGGTCGAGGCCAACGGCAAGAAGGAGGAGATCACCGTCGACAAGGTGCTCGTCGCCGCCGGCCGCGCCGCGAACGTGGAGAACATCGGACTCAAGGAAGCCGGCGTGCAGCTCACCGACCGCGGCTTCATCAAGGTAAACGACAAGCTCGAGACGACGGCCAAGGGGATCTACGCCATTGGCGACGTCGCCGGGCCGCCGATGCTGGCGCACAAGGGCGAGCGCGAGGGCGCGATTGTCGCCGAGATCGTCGCCGGGCAGCACCACCACCCAATCAACTACGGCAACATCCCCAACTGCACCTACTGCCACCCCGAGGTGGCGTCCATCGGCCTGACCGAGGCGCAGTGCAAGGAGAAGAAGCTCGACTACAAGGTCGGCAAGTTCCCGTTCAGCGCCAACGGCCGCGCGCGCACCGCGGGCGAGACCGAGGGCTTCGTGAAGATCATCCGCGACGCCAAGTACGGCGAGATTCTCGGCGCGCACCTCGTGGGCCCGCATGTCACCGAGATGATCCACGAGCTGCTTGTCGCGCGCGAAAACGAGTTCACCGTTGAGGAAGTGGATCTCGCGATCCACGCGCATCCGACGCTGTCGGAGGCGGTCGCGGAAGCGGTGCTGGATTCGATGGGAAAGATGATACACGCGTAGAAGAACGAGAAACAACAGAGAGACAACAGACAAACAACAGAGAAGCAACAGAGGGCACGCGCGGCGAGGGGCGCGGCGCGGCTCCCTTGCACGTCCGACAGCTAGCTGCTCCCTTCGACTCACACGCCGAGGTCACGTTGAACAGCGCTGCGCTCCAGCATCGCGGTGAGGCCGCGCCGATCCGGCTGCGCCTGTTCGGCGCGGCCGATATCGTCGGCGCGCCAGGCGGGGACCGACTGCTCGCGCAGCCCAAGCCGTTGCTCGTGCTCGCCTGGCTCCTGCTCGCGCGCCCGCGCGGCTTTCAGATGCGCGACCGGATCACAGGCCTCTTCTGGCCCGACCTGGATGAGGGCCGTGCGCGGGCGTCGTTGCGCACGGCGCTCTCGACGCTCCGCGACGCGCTCGGATCGGACGCCATCGTCCGCCGCGGGGACACCCAGGTGGGCGTCAACACAGCGATCGTCTGGTGCGATGCGCACGCGTTTGACGCCGCGCTCGCGGCTGATGAACTCGCTCGTGCCCTGGAACTCTACCGAGGTCTGCCGCTCGAAGGCGTCTTCCCCGACACGCCGGCCGTCGAACACTGGCTCGAGGAGGAACGCTCGACGTACCGGGCGGCCGCGGCCGATGCGTCGTGGTCGCTGGCGGAGCGCTACGAGCGGAACACGGATCTCACGAACGCCGCGCGATGGGCGCGCAAGGCGGCGCGCCTCGCCGGCTTCGACGAGCGGCGTATCCGGCGGGTGATGACCCTGCTGTCGCACTCCGGTGATCGCGCGGCGGCCATTAGCATCTTCGAGGAGTTCGCGCGCGGTATCGCGCGCGACCTGGAGATCGAACCCTCCGCCGAAACCCGAGCGCTCGCCGCGCGGATACGGAACGACCCCGACGGCAACGCGTGATGGCGCCTAGTTGGTCCCGCCTGCGATGCCCCGCAGCTGGGCGATCGTGGGTTGGAGCTCCGCGTCGGCCCCGCGCCAGAGGGTCAGCACCGCGGTAGCGAGCGTCCGCGCTTGCGTGTGCTCGCCGGCAGCGGCGTCGAGGAGTGCCAGCAGCGCCATGCTGCGCACGTAGGTTCCGGCGAGCACTTCGTTGGTCAGCGCCACGCTCGGCGCCAAGGGAAAGGCATCAACGCCGCGTGCGAGTACGACGCGTGCGCCGCTGCTGTCACCCACCGCGAGCCGCGTGAGCGCATCAACCATCGTGCCTTCGGTGCTGACAAAGCCCGTCGTGACCGCGCGCGCATCAACCAACGCGAGTTCCGCGGCAACAGAGGCGCGCCTGTTTGGATCGTGGGCGCGGATGGCGCGCAGCAGGCGCGGCGACGGCTCGGGCACGACGGCGAGCGTCGTGGGGGACACGCAATCCTGGGCGAGGAGCAATGGCCGCTCGAGTACCGCCGCCGCCGCGCCACGAGGACGCCCCGCCGTGGGCATCATCGCTTCGAGACTGCGGGCGAGTTGTATCGGCGCCGTCTGCGCCGCCTCGGTGCACACGCCGAGCGCCGATGCCACGACAAAGGCGGCCCGCTGCCGCCAGATGACAGCCGGGAGTTCCACTGGTTGGTCCACGGCATTCCTCACCTGCTGGCCGGACAGCCCGCTGCTGGCCTCGAGGAGCACGATGGCGCGGTCGACCTGCCCCGTGATCATCGCCAGCCCCACCAGCTGATGCGCCGCAAGCGGTTGAATGTCGCGCGTCGCGCGCAGCACACTATCGGCGAGGGCCTGTGCTCGTTGGTACTCGCGAGCCTTGAGCAGGAGGCGAACTTCGCTTGTCGCCAACCGAATGGCCGAAATGGAGTCATTGGGCAGCGCTCGCGCCGAACGAATCTCGGCGAGCGCACTCGAGCCGTCCACCGCGGCCGTGCGGATATTCCCCGTTCGCTCAAGCAAGTCGGCAAGTGTCTCGTGGGCCGCGGCGAGGCGGGGCGATTGCTGAGTCCATCCAAGCAGAATCGGGCGCAACAATTGTTGCGCCACCGTCACGGCGCGCGCGCGCGCGGTCAGATCCTGCGGTGTTGTGCGTCGCGGCCCGGGCCCCATGACGCGCCAGGTGAGCGAATCACCGACCGCGACGGCTTCCCCGAGGAGACGCCGGCCCTCCGTGGTGACAAGCGGTATCGCCCTGCCAGCTTCCGTCGGTAACAGCACGACCAATCGTCGATAGACCACCGACGGAGCCGCGCTTCCGGCAACCCGGATCGCGTTCTCGTATGCCTGCACCGCGGCGCCATAGTTGGCCCGCAATGTCGGCTCGCCCCCAGCGCCCTCGATAACCAAGTCATCACGCCATCTGCATTCTCCCAGACCAAACCAGGCGTCGAACGAGGCGCGTATCGCACGGGCACGCTCAAACGCGGCGCACGCCTCAGGAAATCGACGCTCACCGAGCGCCAGTAGCCCTTCCGCGAGCGCACGTTCGTCGCGCTCGAGCTGACCCTGCCGAGCCAGCGCCCGCGTCGCCGCCGAAAGCCCCACCTCGAGGAGCGCCGGCTCTTCGGCCCAGACGGCCGCTAGAGCGCTATCGAGTTCGAGACGAGCACTGCGCATGCGCACGGGCGACGCGGAGGCCGCACCGTCGACGGACTCCGCGGTGCCTGAGACTGCCTCGGAGGGGGTGACTACACTGGCGTCCGCGTCGCCCGCCGCGGTGGCCGGCGATTCGGGAGGGGCCTCAGGGGCGACAGCCGCACGCGTGGACGGCGACGCCGGATCGCCGCCTGCCGCACCACGAAACGCCGTCCATGCGGAAATCGAAATCAGAATTGCGGCCACGATACCAGCCACCGCGGGCACGGAAACGGGACGCAGCGAGGACTCGTTGGCACGCACGAGCGCGCGGCGCAGCGCGCCGGCCGTCTCATAACGATGGAGTGGATTCGTCTCCAGCGCTCGAACCAGCACACGAGTCAGGGCTGAACGACGGCCCGCTGCGCACATCGGCTGCGCGACGCGCAGCGCCGCGCGAAGCCCCGACGCTTGAACGGCCGGCGCCGGAGTGACTGCCGGCGGCTGACCCGTGAGCATCTCCACCGTGATGGCGGCAACCGCATACAGATCGGCAGCCTCGTTGCGCGCTCGCTCCGGGGCGGCATACGGTCGCGCGACTTCGCCAGCGGTGGCGCTGGGCGCGGAGGGCGCATCCTCCGCCACGTCCAGGGCGTGGGCGATGCCGAAGTCTGCGAGAATGGCGTGTCCATCGGAGAGCAGCACGTTCGCCGGCTTGATGTCGCGATGCAGCACGCCGTTGCGATGGGCGAACTCCACGGCGCTCAGCAGTTCGGTGGCAATCGTCACCGCTTCGTCGGCTGGCAGGGGCGCGTCGGTGGCAAGCCGATGGCGAAGGCTCTGGCCGCGCACGAACGGCGCCACGTAGTACAGCATCCGTTCGTTGCCGCCGGCCGCAATGAGCGGCAGGATGTGCGGATGCTGCAGCCTGGCGGTCAGCTCCACCTCGCGCGTGAAGCGCGCCACACTCGCCGTGGTCGCGAGATCCGGCGGCAGCACCTTGACCACCACGTCCCGCTTGAGCGCCAACTCGTGCGCCACAAACACCCGACTCATCCCGCCGCCGCCGAGTTCGCGGTCCAGACGGTACGCCGGGCCTAGCAGCGCCTGCAACGCGTCGCGCAGTGCAAACGGCTCGCGTTCTTGCGCCGGACGGGGGGCCTCCCGATCGCTTGTCGCCATCGGAAGGCAAAGTTAATCGCGCACCGCACCCCCGACCAGCCGGTCCCGCTACCTCAGCCCTCCGTGCGGCGGCGCTTAGTGCGTGAAGTAGTACGTGTGGCCACCGGTCGTGTAGGTGAGCCCGCCATCACCGAGCGACGCGTACACCTTGTTGCCCGTGTCCAGCGTGATGGTCGCCGAGCTGCCACTCACGGAGATCGTACCCGTGTGTTGCTCCGGCCAGAACCGAGACTCCGTCGTGGTGATGCCGTTGATCATCTGTTTACCCCACATCTTGGTCGTAATCGACTTGCCGCGTACGGTCCACAGCCCGTCGTGCAAGATGAGTTGGTTGCGCGAATCCACGCAGATGATGCAGGTCGGCAGAGACTTGCCATCGATTTTCTTGAGGTAGTAGTTGCCGTCCCACTCAGATGAACCCTTGGTACCCGTGACATCGGTGCAGTCGGACGCCATGAGCGGCACGGCAACAACGACGGCGAGAAGCGCACGGAGGGCTCGGCGATGGCCGGGCACGCGGAGATGTCTCAGCAGCATGAGTCGAGGGGCTTGAGAGTGAGGGTAGGGGGATCGTTCGCGTTATCCTAGCAACGAGCCGTGATGCGAACGTCAGGCGACTGTGAGTCCGCCGGGGGCCAGGGCCCGACCACGCGCGGCGGGCGGTCGGGCATCAAGGGGGGGCGTGTCATCGACGAGCGGCGCCAAGCGTGACCCGAAAGACCGTGCCGAGAATCGTCGAACCTTCACTGCTTGCCGTGCCGTACAGGTTCCCGTCCGCGGCTTGCACGAGCTTGTCCATCACGAATGATCCGGCGGCCACGGTCTTGAAGTACGCGACGAGGCTGTAGGCGCCAGCCGGCGTGATGCGGAACACTGCGCCGTTGCCTTGATCCAGATTGCCGAGGGTCCCCCCCTTGCCCAAGGTCGTCGTGCCGTAGAACGCGCCGTCGCTGGCGAGCACGAGTCCAGCATATGGGCTGGCGGCGCCGCAGTTGCAGCCTCGGGCGACATCCACGCCGTTGAACGCGTGCAACGTCGTGAGTGTGCCCGTGGGAGTGACGCGAAACACGGTGCCGCTCCCTCCAGGCCCGCCGCTCATCGTGGTGCCGTAGAGGTTGCCGTCGGGTCCGAGCGTGAGCTGCGAGCGCGGGGTCGAACCGGTTCCCGTCGCTCCCGTACCGCTGAACGACACCAGCGTTGAGAGTTGCCCCGTTGGTGTCACGCGAAAGACGGTGCCGTAGTCGTTTGCACCACCTGATTTCGTGGTGCCGTAGAAGTTCCCGTCGCTGCCCTCGACCAATCCTGCGGCGGGGGAGGCGCCATTGGCACCGGCGAACGTCGCCAAGGTCGTCACCGTCCCAGTCGCGGTGACTTTGAAGACGGTACCCTTGAACTGCGCACCACCCTGTATGGTGGTTCCGTAGAACACTCCGTCGCTGCCCTGGACCAGCCGACCCATCGAACCCGCGAGAGCCGTTGAGTACGCGACTTTCGAGTAGACGCCTGATCCCGTGACGCGGAAGAACGTGCCGTCTCCGGCGAGTCCGTAGAAGTTGCCGTCCGCAGCAGGTGTCAGCGCGGCGCGCGGATTCTCGCCGTTGAACGTGAAGTGCTCAAAGGTGACGAGCGTCGTCAGTTGCCCCTGGGTCGTCACGCGAAAGACGGTTCCCTTTCCGGTGTTGCTGTAGACGCCGCCGCCTATGCCGCCCGCCGACGTCGTGCCGTACAGGTTCCCGTCTGCGCCGACGACCAATCCGCCCTCCGGCCAGTAACCGTTGGGTCGCTGAAACTCATTGCCGGGCGTGCTCTGGAAGGTGTAGATCGCCGTTACAACGCCGCCCCCTCCGGTACTACCGCTTGTGACATTGACCGAAACGGACGCCGTGCGGTCGGGCATTCCCGCCGCGCTGGCGCGCACGGTGGCCGTCGCGCTCCCTGCCGGCGCCGAGGGCGACGCCGTGAGCGTGAGCGTCCCGGATGCGGCTCCTGCGGCGATTGTCACGCCCTGGGCGGTCACTCCGTTGGGCAGACCGTCGGCGGTGAGCGAGATGGCGCCCGTGAATCCCCCCGTACGATTCGCCGTGACCGCCAGCGACGCCGACGCTCCAGGCGCGATGCTCACGCTCGACGCGGCTGGCGAGATGGTGAACCCCGCCGCCTCGGTCGCCCGCACGCTGAGCGGGATGACGATGGCACGCGTCTCGGCGCCGGCGGTGCCAAGGATCCATAGGCCGATATTGCGTGCGGCGGCCGTGTTGGTCGCCGTGAGCGTCACCGTCGCATTGGATCCATTCGACGCAATCGTGGCCGTGGTCGCCGAAAGGCCGGCGACGATGTTGCTCAACTTCACGGTCACGGGGTCCTGGAATCCCCCAACCCGCGCGAGATTGACCACCACCGGTGTGCTCGACCCGGGAGCGACGGACACGCTCGTGGCCGGCGTCGAGAGAATGAAGCCCGGGGTTGGGGCCGTCACGATGTCGGCGGCGAGCGCCACGCCGCTGTACGCCGTGTATCCGTGCAGGAGGATCGACCACTCTCCCGGCGTGGGATTCGACACCACGCACCGCTCGGTGGCATTTTCGTTTCCAGACGCGCAGTCGGCGCGCGCGCTGTCGGCCGTCGCCGCCGATCGCAGATAGAGATCCAGATCGCCAGTGCCGCCCGTGGTGGCCACCCGCAGCTGCGTGGCGCCCGCCGGCACGACGATGCGATAGAACGTCTTGCTGCCGGCGCCGGCAACCACGCCGGTTACTTGACCACCACTTGCGATCAGCGCGCCCGGCAGCGACGACGTCGAGGCCGGCGTCACCGTGAGCGCGACACTCGCAAACTTGGTGGTGTCGGCGGCCGCGCGCGCGCGAATCGTCGCGATCCCCGGTGCGAGCGCGCTTACGACGCCGGAATCCGACACCGTTGCGACACTCGTGACGCTGCTCGACCAGCGCACCGCCGCATTGGTGGTCCCTGTCACCGTCGCCTGCAGTCGGCGTGACTCGCCCGCGGTCATGCTCAGGAGGATCGACGGAACCGAGATGTCGATCGATGGAATCGTGATCGTCGTGGAGGCTGTCACATCAGCAACACCCGACCCCTGCCCGCGCACCGTGAGCGAGAGGATGCCCGGCGTGGCGGTCGCCGCGACACGGAGCGTCAGGGTGCTCGTCGTGGCGTCGGATGACACGGTTGACGGCTCGAACGTCGCCGAAACGCCCGTGGGCACGTCGGTGACCGATAATGTCACGGGTCCGCTGAAGGAGCCGCTCCGGGTCAGCGTCACCGTCAACGTGGCCGTGGCGCCCGCGTTGACCGTCTGCGTCGCTGCGCTCAGCGCCACCGCGATCGCGCCCTTCCCGGTCGATCCGCCTGGATCCGTTACACTATCGCGACTGGCGCCGCCTCCGCCGCACGAGACAACACCGGCGGCGAGCGCACCGAGGAGGCCGACAACGAGGTGGTGCATCGACAGGGGCTTCACGGGGGATCCTCGCGATGAGTCAATGAGGCGGGGGCATACGCGCGTGACGTCCGGGCCGGCCGGCACCCACGAATGAACAGCGCGAGCTTACACTCGAGGCGACAGGCCAGCGTGAGCGCAGCGTGAGCCGATCGTGAATCGACGATCCGGCCAAACGGCACCACTGTGGACACTCGATCGGTGCGACAAGCGGGGTGCGGGTCGCGCCGCGGGCGCCGGAGTCCTCACATGCGCGCGGCATCACGCCTTACGGCGTGAGAGAGACAACAGAGAAACAACAGAAAGACAACAGAGAAACAACAGAGGGCGGCCGGTTTCGGTCGCCCTCGTGTCGTCTGCCCCAGCCTACGCGCTTACAAAGAGATGCCGGGTCGCGAAGTCGGGCTCGCTCGTGAGGTTGACGCCGAGCTTGCGCAGGCCCGCTTCGTCTCCGGGCGTCGGCATGTGGGTCACGTGGACTTCGCATCCGCGCAGTTCTCTCAGGCGCGACACGGCCGCCGCCGCCGCGGGATGCGACGTGGCGCTCACCGCCAGCGCGATCAGCGCCTCCTCGACATCGAGGCTCACCCGCCGCCCGATCAGCACCTCGGTCTTCAGGTGGCCCAGCGCCTGGATCACGCCGGCGGGAATGAGGTCCGCCTCGCGCGGGATCCCGGCCAGGCGCTTCGCCGCGTTCAGCACCAGCGCGGCGGACGCGTGCATCAGCGGCGAGTTGCTGCCTGTGACCACCTCTCCGTCCGACAGTTCGATCGCCGCCCCGCAGTAGATGCCGTCATTCCCTTTGCCGGCCGCCCGCGCGCGCGCGGCAGCCTCGCGCGCCGGGACGACCACCGGCCGGCGCTCTACGTCGAGGTCCAGGTTGTCCATCAACAGCTCCAGACGCTGGACAGTTCCGCGATCCACCAGCCCCATCGCGTGCTCGCACGCGTACCGGAAGTAGCGGCGCACGATCTCCTGGGCGCCCGCCTCCCGCACCGCGTCGTCGTCCACGATGCCGAACCCCGCGCGGTTCACACCCATGTCGGTCGGCGACCGGTAGAATGACGCCTCGCCGGTGATCCGCTCGATGATGCGCCGCAGCAGCGGGAACGCCTCGATGTCGCGGTTGTAGTTCACCGCGCGCTCACCGTGGGCATCGAGGTGGAAATGGTCGAGCTGATTGATGTCCCGCAGCTCGGCGGTCGCCGCCTCGTAGGCGACGTTCACCGGGTGCTCGAGGGGAAGATTCCAGATCGGGAAGGTCTCGAACTTCGCGTACCCGGCCTTCCGTCCGCGCCGATGGTCGTGGTACACCTGCGAGAGGCACGTCGCCAGCTTCCCGCTGTTCGGACCCGGGCCCGTCACCACCACGATCGGCCGGTCGGTCTCGATGTAGCTGTTCGCGCCGTAGCCCTCGTCGCTCACCACCACGTCAATGTCGGTGGGATATCCGCGGGTCGACCGGTGCGTGTAGACGGTGACACCGCGGTTCTCGAGCCGGAGCTTGAAGGCAACGGCGCCGGGCTGCTCGTCGAACCGCGTGATGACCACCGCGCGTACCACCACGCCATACTCGCGCAGGTCGTCAATCAGCTTGAGCGCGTCGGAATCGTAGGTGATCCCAAAGTCGGCGCGCATCTTCTTCTTCTCGATGTCGCCGGCGTAGATGCAGAGCACCACCTCGGCCCGGTCGCCCAGCTTCTGCAGCAGCCGCAGCTTCACGTTCGGGTCGAACCCTGGAAGGACGCGGGCCGCGTGCAGATCCCAGACGAGCTTGCCGCCAAACTCGAGGTAGAGCTTGTCGCTGAAGCGGGCGACGCGTTCCTCGATCGCCGCTGTCTGCTCGGCCAGGTATTTCTCGTTGTCGAAGCCAGTCGGTTTTGGCATGACTCTGAAGGTACGCGACCGCCACGTCGCGGATAAGCCTGCGTCGGCGGGCGTCGGGCCTGTGGAGCACCCTCGCGCATGCGGGCCGTCCGGTGCATCGTAGTTCTCGTCCCGTGCACGCATTCCGATACCGACCCGTCACTTCGAGGACAACTCGATGCAGTTCCGATGTGTCACGTTCCACTCAACATTCCCGCGGTGCTTTTCCGCGCGTCCAGGCGCGGCCGAGCGCGACATCCGCCGACGGTCGCGCCTCGCCGCCGCCTTCGCATTGCTCGCCGTCACCGCCTGTCGCGCCGTGTCGACCACTCCGTCCGGCGTAGCCCCGTCGGAGCCGTGCTGCCTGGACCTCGGCCGCCGCATCGCAACCGAGCAGCGCGTTGGCGCCATCGAGAACCGTCGCTTCAACCACGCGCAGTACTGGGTGGCCCTCGCGCCGTCGCTGCGGTCGAAGGCGCTTCGCACGACCCCCGTCGGCGCCTCCACCCACGG
This sequence comes from Gemmatimonadota bacterium, assembly GCA_016182795.1. Lineage (GTDB taxonomy): Bacteria > Gemmatimonadota > Gemmatimonadetes > Gemmatimonadales > Gemmatimonadaceae > PNKL01. The sequence continues at coordinate 124,261 of JACPFW010000015.1, read as the reverse complement.
GCGTGCGCTCCGCGCCATCACGTTTGGCAGCGGCCCCACGACGGTCTTCCTCTGGTCGCAGATGCACGGCGACGAGTCCACCGCCACCATGGCGCTCGCCGACCTGCTCGGCTGGTTCGCGCTCGCCGACGGCCAGCGGGACGCCGCGCGCGACCGGATCGCGTCGCAACTGACCGTCGTCATGCTCCCCATGTTGAATCCTGACGGCGCCGAGCTCTTCCAACGCGAAAACGCGGTCGGCGTGGACATCAATCGTGACGTCCGGCGGATGTCGACGGCAGAAGCGCGCGTCCTCAAGGCGGTCCGCGACTCCATCAACCCGCAATTCGGATTCAACCTCCACGACCAGAATGCCCGCACGCTGGGACGACCCGGCAATCAGCGCGTCGGCATCGCCCTGCTCGCCCCGGCCGCCGACGTGACCAACAGTTTCGGTCCCGTCCGCTCCGACGCACGCCTTGTCGCGGCCCGCATTCGCGCGGTGCTCGAACGCGAGATCCCGGGACGCATCGCGCGCTACGACGACACCTTCAACCCGCGCGCCTTCGGTGACCTCATGCAGGCGTGGGGCACGCGCACCGTGCTCATCGAGAGCGGCGCGCTCCCCGAAGATGCTGACAAGCAGCGCCTGCGGCGCGTCAACGTCATCGCCATCCTCAGCGCGCTCAACGCGATTGCCACCGGTGACTTCAAGAATGAAAGCGCCGACACCTACACCTCGATGCCGGTCAACAGCGGCTCGGCCGTGGACGTCGTCATCCGCGGCGCCTCGCTGGTGATCCCTGGCCAGCCGCCGGTGCGCGTGGACCTCTCGTTCAACTACGACGACGCCCTCCGTCAGGGGCGCGCTCGCGTGCGCGAGATCGGCGACCTCGACGAAGTGGTCGCGTTCGACACCGTCTCGGCGGCCGGCCTCTTCATGCACCCCGCTCCAGCGATGCTTGCCGAGCAAGGCGGCAAACGCTGGCTGCGCACCGGCACGACCGTGCAGATGACCCTCCGCCGCGGCCAAGACGCCACCAGCGAAGTCGTGCGGGAGTTCGGCGCCAAACCCTGACCCGCGCGCGGTCAAAGCAAACGGTCAGACGCACAAAGGGCGGCGCGAAGTTGCGCCGCCCTCTGTTGTCTATCTGTTGTTTCTCTGTTGTCTCTCTGTTGTCTCTCTGTTGTCTCTCTGTTGTCTCTCTGTTGTCTCTCTGTTGTCTCTCTATCGTTTGAATGCCTTCTCACTCACCACCTCATCACACCGCCACTCATGGTACTCCTCCAGCTGGCGCCGCTGGCCGCCCTGGAACATCTCGACCTTCGTCGCCAGCCACCCCTTGCCGCACCTCTCCAGCGCGCTGAGATGAATGTCGAGCGGCGCGCGACCGGCCCCACCTGCCAACACGATGCGCACGACCATCAGGTGCTGATCCTCCACCCAGAACTGGGGCGAGGTCGTGTCGGCGGGTGAAGTCGCGCCTACAATCCACACCGCCTGCCCGTTCCATGCTGCGGTGCGCAGCTTGCCAAGGTCCACGCCAAGCGGGGCAAGCTGCCGGATCGTCTCGCTGACCGGCTGCACGTACGCTCCTTCGATCAGCGCGAGGAACGGATTGCCGCCCGCTCGCACCGCGGCCAAAGTGTCAGCCCGGATGACCCACGTGGAGTCCCACGTGGAAATCGAGGCATTGCCGGCCGACGGCGGCGCGATGTCGATGCGAAGTTCCGTTCCGCGCTCGGGCGTGTAGCGCAGTGTCTCGTACCAGGTTTGCACGGTGTCGCGGCCGTCGCTTCGACGAATGGTCGTCGTCTGCCGGAAGGTGAGCGACTTGTACCAGTCGCCGGCGTGACGCGATCGCATGCGGGCGATCACATCCATCCCCGACTGCGGGGGCGCGCCCTGCGCGTACAATGCGGGAGCGACGAAAACGGAAACTGCGAGAAGGCGGTTGAGAAGTCGGTTCATGGAAAGGCTCGGTCAAGGACTCGTTGTACGATACGCGAGCGCACGGGCGGACGCTGTGCGCGGTTGCCGCGCACGACGTGCTGACTTTCCTGACGCACCGCCGTGTACTGCCGTCGTCTGCAGCCGCGCGCGGCACGCAGTCGTGCTCGGTCGCCCTCTGCCGTTATCTTCCTCTCATGGCTACCCGCCGCCTCCTCGTCGCCGACCTCGGCGTGATGCCGTACGCCGACGCGCTGGCGCTCCAGCGCGCGGCGGCCAAGGCGCGGTTGTCGGGCTCGCTGGCCGACGATCTGCTGCTCGTGGTGGAACACCCGCCAGTGATCACGCTCGGTCGTTCCACGAAAGCCGGCAACCTGCTCGCCTCATCCGAGCAGCTCGCCGCGCGCGGTGTCGAACTGTTCGAGGTCGAACGCGGCGGCGACGTCACGTTTCACGGCCCCGGTCAGCTGGTGGGCTACCCGATCGTGAATCTCGAGCGGCACACTCAGGACCTGCACTGGTACCTGCGGCAGCTCGAGGAAGTCATGATCCGCGCGCTGGCTTCGTTCGACATAGCCGCGACGCGCAATCCCGGCAAAACCGGCGTCTGGGTGCGCAACCGCAAGATCGCGTCCATCGGCGTGCACGCCCGGCAGTGGGTAACGTGGCACGGTTTCGCGCTCAACGTCACGACCGACCTGTCGTACTTCGACCTGATGATCCCGTGCGGCATTCCGGACGTCGTTATGACCAGCGTCGAGCGCGAGCTGCTCGAAGCCGCCACCGGCGTCTGCCTGGCCCCCTCCCCCGCGCTCTACGACGACGTGCGATCGCGCACGATTGCCGCCTTCGCGAACCTCTTTGCCCTCACCCCCGTCGCGATGGACGCGACGGCACTGCGGGCGCTGCTCCAGCCATGACACGCCGTTTCATCGCCTTCGCGCTTGGCCTCGCGTGCACTGCGGGCGCGGCGTGCGGCCGCTCCGCCGCGCCCGCCGCGGCACCGGAGCCGGCCCCACCGCCGGCACCGCTGCCCCGCGCCGCCGCGCCGCGCTCGTATGCGGTGCTCGATTCTGGTCCCGCGCGCGTAAACCTCCTGCTCGCCACCACACGGCGCGCTGTCTCGACTGATCGGCCCGGACTGCGCTATGGCCCGGACGACGGCGACTCGCTGCAGTTTGCCGCCGTGAGCGTCAACGTGCCGTCGTATCGCATGCGCGGCACCGGTGAACTGCCGCGCACCGGCGCGTTGCGCGACAACGCACTCACGTACCGCCCCGATCCGCAGCGCGACTTCTACGTCACGTCCACCATTCCGGTGGACAGCGCGCGCTTTGTCCAGCGACTCGCCGCCGATCTGGCCACCACGCGCTCGCGCGACCTGCTCGTCTTCGTGCACGGATACAACGTCTCGTTCGAGGACGCCGCCGTGCGCGCCGCGCAGATGGCGGCCGACCTCAACTTCGACGGCACCGTCCTGCTTTTCTCCTGGCCGTCGGCGGCGAGCGTGACGGCCTACGTGCGCGATCAACAGTCGGCGCGCAACGCCGGCTTTCAGTTGCTGCGCGTCCTGCGCTACCACGCCGTCGCCGCCCAGCCGGACCGCATCCACCTGCTCGGCCACTCGATGGGCGCCGAGGTCATCGGCAAGGCGATGACGCTGACGTCGCCCGCCGACCTCTCACCTCGCCTCAGTGAAGTGGTGCTCGCCGCCCCCGATGTCGATTCGCGCGTCTTCCGCCGCGAGATCCTGCCGCGGCTCACGCCGCACGCCGAGCGCATCACGCTGTATGCCTCGAGCGACGACGACGCGCTGCGCGCGTCGGGCGTGCTAAACGGTGCGGGCCGCCTCGGACTCGGCGGCGACTCGCTGGTCGTCATCGACGGCATGGACACCGTCGACGCCACGCGCGTGACCGCCGACGTGCTCGGGCACACGCTCTTCGGCAATCAGGGCTTTCTTGCCGACCTCGCCCTCCTGCTCGCCGACGGCAAGCCACCCGCTGAACGGCGCCTGCTGGCCGCCACCAAGGGTGGGCTGACGTTCTATCGGTTCCGCGGCGACCGGCGTTAGCGCTCGGGCTTCGTCGGCCGGGGCGGCTCGCGCGTCCAGATCACAACAAGCCCGCAGTCCACGTCCGTCTGCCGGAACTGCACCGGCACCTCCGACGGCCCGCGGAAGACTTCGACCGCCTCGATCATGTCAGGCGTCAGTTCATCAATAGAGAACATCTCGGCCGACATGAACACGCCGTCGACGTAATACTGCATCGGGCATTCCGCCCCCGGCGCCGAGCGCAGGCGCGCCGGCGTCGCCGCGCGGCGCGTGGTGACCAGTTTGGTCGGTTCGCCGCCCATGGTCACCACCTGAATGCCAGCGATCCCCTGGAACAGCGAGAACGAATGCTGCGCGCGGCGTTTCTCGATGTCCTCGCGGGTGAGAAAGACGCCAAGGCCGAGCATGCGCCGTCCCCAGAACTCGCGCAGGCGCACGGCGCTGTCCATTCGGGCGGTGATCAGCACCTGGTCCAGCGCTTCGGGAATCCCTTCAAGCGTGAACAGCACCTTCTTGGTGTCGCCCGGTCGCAGCGTCACGCGCTTGGTATCGGGGTGGAAGCCGGGATGGCGTGCCGTCACCGTAACGCGCCCGGACGGTACGCTGTCCAGGTGATACTCCCCCGACTCGCTGGTCATGATGCGGAGCGCCGTCCCCTCGATTCGCACCTCCACGCCCGCCAGCGCGATGCCCGCTGCGTTGCGCACCGCGCCATACACGATGATGGACTGCGGCGCCTGCGCCCATGCACCGCCGCCAACCAGACAGAGGGCGAGGGTCACGGGCAATGCGCATCGCATGGCAACTCCGGAAGAAGTGCCGAGCCGGCCGCGATCGGCCGCTACGTCAACATTCCACCGACGGACCGCCCACCGCAAGCAACCGAACCGTCGCCCTCCGCTTCGGTGTATATTTGGGACCGTGTCCGACGACCCCCGCCTCTACCACGCGCGCGACCGTGACGTCGCGCCGCGCAGTGACCACGCCAGCGCCGCCGACGGCCTGAACGACGCGCAGCGCCGCGCCGCCACGCACGGCGACGGCCCGCTGCTGATCATTGCCGGCGCCGGCACAGGCAAGACGCGCACGCTCGTGCATCGCGTCGGTGTGCTCCTCGAACGCGGCGTCCGCGCCGAACGCATCCTCCTGCTCACCTTCACCCGCCGGTCGGCGCAGGAGATGCTCGCGCGCGCCGAACGGCTCGTCGGGAGCGCCAGCCGCCACGTGCACGGCGGCACGTTCCACGCCACCGCGCATCGCCTGCTCCGGCGATTCGGCGAGCAGGCGGGCATCCGCCCCGACTTCACGATCATGGACCAGTCGGACGCCGAGGACCTGATGCAGTTCTCGCGCGCGCGGCTGGGGTTCGGCGACAAGAAGAAGCGCTTCCCGAAGAAGGAAACGCTCCACCACGTCTATTCGCGGCACGTCAACACCGACATCCCCATCGGCGCGTTGCTGCGCGAGGAATACCCGCGCTTCGTCGAGTTCGAAGACGACATCGCCAAGGTCTACGCCGACTACACCCAGCGGAAGCAGGAGCGCAACCTCGTCGACTACGACGACCTCCTGCTCTTCTGGGCGATGCTCCTCGAGCAGGTGCCGGCGCTCGCCGACCGCATCGCCGGACTCTACGACCACATCCTCGTCGACGAGTATCAGGACACCAACCTGCTGCAGGCCCGCATCCTCAAGGGGATGTGCCGCACGCACCGCAATCTCACCGTCGTCGGCGATGACGCGCAGAGTATCTACTCGTTCCGCGGCGCGACCATCCGCAATATCCTCGACTTCCCGCGCGAATTCCCGGGCACCACGGTTGTCGCCCTCGAGGAGAACTACCGCTCCACCCAGCCGATCCTCGACACCTCCAACGTGCTCATCTCGCGCGCCGGCGAACGCTACACCAAGAGCCTCTACACCAAGCGCGTCGGCGGCGATGCCCCGTGGCTCGTCGCCGCCCAGGACGAACCCACCCAGACACGATTTGTCGTCGACCGCATTCTCGAACTGCACGAAGAGGGCATCCCGCTGCGCGAAATGGCCGTGCTCTTTCGCGCCGGCTATCACAGCGCCGATCTCGAGATCGAACTGACCGCCCGCAACATCCCGTTCGACAAGTGGGGCGGGCTCAAGTTCCTCGAGGCGGCGCACGTCAAGGACGTGCTCGCCTTCCTCCGGGTGCTCGAGAATCCGCGCGACGAAGTGAGCTGGTACCGTTTGCTGCTGCTGATGCCCGGCATCGGCGAAGTCACCGCCCGCCACGCGATGGACGTGATGGCCGAGCATGCGTGGACGCACGCGGCGTTCGGACAGTTCGTGCCGCCGCCGCGCGCCCGGCCCGCGCACCAGGCGCTCGTCTCGCTGCTCGACCAACTACGCAGCGGTACGCTCGACGAAGAAGGCGCCGTCACGCGCGAGATCGCCCGCGTACGCGTGCTCTATGACGACATTCTGCGCGAGAAGTACGACCGTCCCGATCCGCGTCTCGCCGACCTCGACCAGCTGCAGATCATCGCCGGCGGCTACCCGAGCCGGGCGGCTTTTCTCAGCGCCCTCGCCCTCGAGCCGCCGCAGGGGACGCAGGACCTCGGCTTTGGCTCCGACGCCGAGGACGACATCCTCGTCCTTTCCACCGCGCACAGCGCCAAGGGGCGCGAGTGGGACGCCGTCTTCGTCATCTGGGCCGTCGACGGCTACTTCCCGCTCTCGCGCGCACTGGGCGACGACGACCAGATCGACGAGGAACGGCGGTTGATGTACGTGGCCCTCACGCGGGCCCGCAACCACCTCGCCGTCGCATATCCGCTCAACGTGTACGACACGCGGCGCGGCGCCGACTACTCCTTCGACCAGGTGTCGCGCTTTCTCGACCGCGGCGTGCGCGCCACGATGCAGCGCGTCGTGGCGGAGCCGCCAACCGCGCAGCTGCCGACGCCCGACGCCACCGCGCCGCCCGTCGTCGACCTCCGCGCGCTCTTGCGGGGGAAGTTCGGCTCAGCGTGACGCGCGGTGGTCCGCGATCACGCGCGCAATCGCGCGCCGCAGGTCGTGCCCTTCGCGCACCCAGACGCTGTCAAAGGCGGCGAGGTCCGTCATGTACACGCGCCGCGCCAGCAGCGCCGCGTTGTCGAGCCGCGTGCGTGACGCATACACGGGCGGATACGTGACAAGCTGTGGGCCGACGCTGTCCACGAGTTGACGGCGTGCCCAGGCGTACACACTGTCGCGCGCCTCGAGTCGTGACGCACGCCCTGCCGCCCCGGGGTGCACCGCATACGCGGCCTCCAGCGAGTCGGCGACACGCGTCCAGAATTCGCCGAGCCGTTTCTCGTCCTCCCAGCGGCGATCACAGCGCTCGGCGTTCACGGTGTCGCCCCGCGCCCGAAAGAACGCCGCCGCCCCGCGCGCGCCCACGAAGTTCGCGAAGCTCTCGTTGAAGGCCGCCGCCCCCGACGCGTAGTAACGGTTGTGCGTCAGTTCGTGCACCACCGTGTTCGCCACGTCCGCCGAGTCGGCCCGCAGCGTGGTCGACAGCAGGGGATCGTTGAAGAAGCCGAGCGTGCTGAACGCCGGCGCCGGGCGCAGATACGTGTCGAAGCCCCGCCCGCGCAGCCGCGCTTCTTCACGCTGCGCCTCCTTCACGCCGAAGAACCCCTTGTACGGCACGCGCCCGACCACCGGGAACCACCACGTCACCGCGGCCAGCGTGTCGCGCGCCGCGCCGCTCAGCACCAGCACCAGCGTGTCGGAGCGCAACTGCGTGAACTTCGTGAACGCGTCCCTCGTTGGCAGGCCGAGCGAGTCGGCGGCGAAGGCGCGTGCCGCGAGCACAAGCTCCAACTTGCCGCGCATCACGGCGTCCGTTTTCGGATCGCGCACGATATCGGTAATCGCACGGCGCGCGCGCAGAATGCGTCCTTCCGCCCACGCGGCGCGCACCAGATACCGGCCCGTGCGCGTTCCCGCCGTCAGCAGCGCCGCGCCGCCGCACGCGATGAGCAGTGCAACGCCGATGCTCCCCCACCGGAGTCGCATCCCGGCCCCCGCTAGCGGGAACGGCTTCGCGGGTCGCGCGAGCGCCATGAGATCCCCATGCGATGCACGGCGCCAAGCGCGCCGAATCCCTGATACGCGTAGTCCAGCGACCACGCGCCGCGCGCCGCGCTCCCGCCCGCGCTCCACGGAGCGCGCGCCGTCTCTTCTGAGTACGTCAGGACCGCGCCGCGCACGTGCAGCGCCCAGCCGGCCGCCGAGGTCATCGCGCCCTCTACGCCAGCCGTCGTCGTGGTCCCCGCGCGGTTCACCCGCCGAACTTCAGCCAGGCCGCGCCACTGGCTCTTGCCAATCGTCCACGCCGGCGACGCCGCACTGAGCCGCGTCGTCGACGGAATCGTCAGCGTCCGGCGTGCCGGATTGCGTGACGAGGTCGACGCGTGCTCCACCGATAGATCGGCGTCCCAGCCCCGCGTCGTGATGCCCGTCGCGCCGCTGATCGTCACCGCCGACGCGCTCAGGTCGGCCACCTGCTGGCGCATGTACGTCAGCGCCACGCCCACCCGCTGCCGGCCGGCCTGCTGCTTGAGGCCCAGCGTCATCGCCAGCTCGCTGCCCCCCACGCGGTTCCCGGTCGGCGTCCCGCGCGTGCCTCCCGTCAGCGGATCCGGCACAATCTCGTCCGCGCTCCCGTAGTCGAGCGACTGCACCCCGACCGCCACCACCGAGTTCGCCGCGCGCTGCCAGCCAGTCGGCATCGCGAACGCGAGGGAGGCAAGCTGCACATCGCCAATCCATGTCCCCGCGCTCAACGCCACTGCGCGCTCCCGCGGCAGATGCTGCGCACCATAGAACAGCGCGCTCGCATCGGTTGCCAGCGGCGCCATGTCGCCGCCGCCGGCCGCGCGGGCGCTCGCCGGCAGCGTCAGCAACACCATCGACGACTGCGCGCGCAGTCCCGGCGCGCACGCCGCGATAACGGTCACGAAGAGGAGGATGCGTCGGATCATTGAACCCAATGTGTCATCACGGCACGGAAACGGACAACAGCGCCACACGTCGGCGCTCAACTGATGTCAGCTCACTTCACGCGGAGAATCGCCATCTGTGCCCCGTCACCCGCTCCAAACGCGCTCCCATCCTGTCGAGCGTAACCGAGCAGCACCGGCGGCTGCGACGGTGAGAACGGCCCCAGTGATCCGAACACCATCGTTCCCGGCATGATCGACCCTTCGGCATACCCGCCCACGGGCACGCGTACGGGCTTGATTGGAAACGGATCGAGCCAGCCGGCGATGAGCGCCTGCCGAGCCATCAGTTGCCGCAGATTGCGGCTCACGAATCGATGACGCGGCGCAATCGACGCCCGCGGCACGCCGGGCAGGCTGTCCGCCCACAGCGCGATGCTGAAGTCGCCGAACAACGAGCCGAATGGCTCCCCCGCGCGGGCCTCGACATTTGCGATCCCGCGCTGCGACGTCTGCACGAGCTGCCGATAGATAGCCTCGCCCTTCTGGTCGCCGAGCCAGCGCAGAAACAGCCAGGCGGCCCCGCGCTCCTCCAGCGACCCGGAGCCCTCGACGGTCGTGACTGAGTGGTTCGGCGTGGTGAAGAGATACACGTACGAGTTCAGCAGCTGCGGGGTGATGAACGGCTGCGCCGAGTCGGGGAAGATCTGCTCGGGCGTCGACCGCCCCGTCGGCGGCGGAAACCGCGCCTCGTACAGCTTCGACGCCATCTCTTCGGCGATGTGGCTCAGGCCTTCGTTGAGCCACCGCTCCTCGGCCTCGCCGCCGCGCGCCACGACGTGATGGAAGAACGAGATCATGTGCTGCATCTCGTGAATGAACGTTGACGACACCAGCCGTTTGGCCTCCGCGAGGCTGTGGGCGCAGCTGTACGCCGCCGCGGAGTCCGGCACCATGGCGTAGAAAACCTCGCCCGCATTGGAATTCGGGAGCGATGGCAGCAGATCGCGGCCAAAGAAGAAGCCGGTCACGAATCCCCGCTGCCCGCAGTCCTCCGTCCGAACCAGCGCGTTGACGCGTGGCGTCAGAAAGACGAGCACGCGGCCGTTCTTGTCGATATCCGACTCCGGGCCAAACGTCTCGGTGACGGTGCCGTACAGTTCGCGGTCGAACAGTCGGCCAAGCTGTCCGAGCTCGACGTCGGAATACGCCGCGGCCGCCACAGTATCCACGTAGATCCCGAGATGCTCGCCGACCCATCGGAGCTGTCCGACCGCCGGCGCAAACTGGGTGCCGTCCAGCGTCTTGATGACGTTGAAGGTGCGCCGGGTGCCCACGGCAAGCGCCGGCATTGACTCGCTGTACTGTTCGATGTCCTGCAAGTGCGGAGCGAGGCGGCGCTCCTCGTCCCGAAGCCGCGCATCCAGCTCCGCCTGAGCGCTCAGCAGACCGGTGGCCCGGGCCGGCTGTCCGGCAAACAGCGACGCCGTGGCCGCGCCACCCGCCGTAATGCGGACAACGATCGCCGCCGTCGACGTTCCCTGGACGGCCAACTGCGGAATCAGCATGTACTCCGCCCCACCCTCCGTCGACAACGTCACGCACGTTCCGAGCGCGGCGGCGCTGATCACCGTCGCCTCGTACGGCCGCAACGTCAGCACACGACTTCGCGACGCGTAGCGCACCGTGCGCGGCGACGTCCACGCCGTGCCGCTGAGCACCCGCACCGCGAGGTCTCCATCGGCGAGGCAGTCGGGGACAACCACTCGCAGCAGCCCGTCGCTTCCGCTCACCGGATGCACTCTCGTCGAGCCAATCTCCACCGCCGAGGTCAGGCCGCCCAGCGCGGTCCCGGCGATGCTCAGCGTATCGCCTGGTCCCACCTGCAGCGGCAGCAGCCCGCTGATCGACGCCCCGACGGTCGCCGCCGCCGTAAACGTCACCCCGCGGTCCAAGGCCCCCTGAGGAAAGGCAACGACCCGCACGGCCCCGGGCGTTGCGCCCAGTCGCAGCTGCGCCGCGGCGCGTCCGTGCACGTCGGTGACGGCGATCGAGTCGACGATCGTCGCCCCATCGGCCGCCCGGCCCTCGACACGAAAGACGATCACCGCCGCCTTCACGGGCAAGTTCGCGGCGTCCAATACCTCGACGGTCAGTCCCCTCTCCAGCAGGCTGCCCGCCGGCGCCGACTGGGCGTCCCCGTCCACGACGCGCACGCGGTAATTCCGCCCAGCGGCGAGCACGCGGTCGTGCGAGCACGACGCCACGAACCCCAAGGCCAGAAACCCAGCCACGCTATACACCGCCCTACGCACTAACCCTTTGATTGGCAAGCGATTACACGATAAGAAGTGGACCCGGAATTGCTTTGACGGCACGCTGCGCCCGCGCTATCCTTATGAATTCCATGTCATTCGTCCATCTGCACTGCCATAGCGAGTACTCGCTCCTCGATGGAGCGAACCGTATCGATGACCTGATCGAGCGCGCCCAGGAGTTCGAACAGCCGGCGCTCGCCATCACCGATCACGGTAACCTGCACGCCGCGTGGGAGTTCCAGGAGAAGGCCAAAAAGGCCAACATCCGCCCCATCCTCGGCATGGAGGCGTACGTCGCGCCTGCCGATCGGCGCGCGCGTACCCGCGGCGGGCCGGGCGAACGCAGCTACTATCACCTGATCCTCCTCGCGCAGAATCTCGCGGGGTACCGGAATCTGGTAAAGCTCTCGTCGCTGGCGTACACCGAAGGGTTCTACGGCAAGCCGCGCGTCGACCGCGAACTCCTCGCCAAGTATAACGAGGGCATCATCGTTTCCTCGGCCTGCATGGCGGGCGAAGTCGCCACGCACCTGCTCAGCGACCGGGCCGACGAGGCGCGCCGCACCGCGGAGTGGTACGCCGATGTGTTCAAGGACCGCTACTACCTCGAGGTGCAGGCCCATAACTCGGGGGAGCAGAAGCTCCTCAACCAACGCATCTTCGACCTCGCCGGCACGCTCAATCTGCCGGTGATCGCCACCAACGACGCGCACTTCCTGCGCGCCGACGATCACGCTGCGCACGACGTGTTGCTCTGCATCGGCCTCAAGAAGGACCGCTCCGACGCCGACCGCATGCGCTACGACCGCGGGCTGTACTTCAAGAGCGCCCCCGAGGTCCGCGACTTCTTCCCGGACCGTCCCGACGTTCTTGAAACGACGCTTGCCATCGCCGATCAGGTGTCGGTGAAGTTCGACAAGAAGTACCACGTGCCGTCGTTCCCGCTCCCCAAGGGCGTGAAGACCGAGAACGACCTGCTGGTCAAGCTCGCGACCGCGGGCACCGGCGAGCGCTACGGCACGCCACTGCCCGCGCCCGTCAAGGATCGCCTCGACTACGAGCTCGACGTCATCACCAAGACGGGCTACGCGGGCTACTTCCTCATCGTCGCCGATTTCATCAAGGCGGCGCGCGACCGCGGCATCCCCGTCGGCCCCGGGCGCGGCTCGGCAGCCGGTTCCATCGTCGCCTACGCGCTGAAGATCACCGACGTCTGTCCGCTCAAGTACGACCTGCTGTTCGAGCGCTTCCTGAATCCCGAACGCGTCTCGATGCCCGACATCGACGTCGACTTCTGCGAAGAGCGGCGCGGCGAGGTCATTGAATACGTGCGCGAGAAGTACGGGCGCGACTCGGTGGGGCAGATCATCACATTCGGGACGCTCAAGTCACGCGCCGCCATCAAGGACGTCGGGCGCGTGCTCGGCTTCACGCCGGGCGAGACCGACGCGATCGCCAAGCTGGTTCCCAACGCGCCCAACTACTCGCTGACCGTGCGCGAGGCGATCACCAAGGTCCCCGAGGTTCGCAAGCTCTACGAGCAGGATGAACGGCACCAGCAGCTCTTCGACTTCGCCATCGCGCTCGAAGGGCTGTCGCGGCACGCCGGCATCCACGCCGCCGGCATCGTCATCGCGCCGGGTCCGCTCGACGAATACGTCCCCGTCTGCACGCAGGAGTCCAAGGGCTCCGGCGCCGGCGACGACGAACGCGTGGTCGTGACGCAGTACGACATGAACCAGCTCGAGAAGGCCGGGATGCTCAAGATGGACTTCCTCGGCCTCACGACGCTGACGGTCATTCACGACTGTCTGACCGCCATCAAGGCGCGGAACGGCGCGGCCATCGACCTCGATGCCATCCCGTACGACGACGAGGACACGTACCGGATGCTGCGCGCCGGCCGCACCGGCGGCGTCTTCCAGTTTGAATCGCCGCTCGCCACCGACATGGTGCGCCAGATGCGCGCCGACCGCTTCGACGACCTCGTCGCCTCCAACGCGCTCATGCGGCCGGGGCCGCTCGACGCCGGCATGCACAAGGTCTATTGCCGGCGCAAGAAGGGCGAGGAGCCCGTCACGTACGCGCTCCCCGAGCTCGAGGAGATCCTCGCCCCCACCTACGGCGTCATCACCTATCAGGAACAGGTGATGCGCATCGCCCAGCGCCTTGCCGGCATCTCGCTCGCCGAAGCCGACGTCCTGCGCAAGGCGGTGGGCAAGAAGGACGCCGAGCTCATCAAGAAGGAACTCGGCAAGTTCACCGAAAAGGCCATCGCCAAGGGCTTCGACAAGCGCATCATCGAAGACATCGCCGGCCAGATCGAGACCTTCGGCCGCTACGGCTTCAACAAGTCGCACTCGGTCGCCTACTCGGTGCTCTCGTACCAGACGGCGTACCTCAAGGCGCACTATCCGTCGGAGTTCATGGCGTCGCTGCTGTCGGCCTGCATCGGCGACACCGATTCCGTGGTCAAGTACATCAACGAGGCGCGCGACCTGGGGCTGCAGATCCTGCCGCCCGACGTCAACGAATCGGGCTACAAGTTCACGGTGGTCGGCGACAAGCGCATCCGGTTTGGCCTTGGGGCTGTCCGCAACGTCGGTCGCGGCGCCATCGACTCGATCATCGCCGCGCGCCGCGAACACCCGATCACCACGCTGTACGAGCTGTGCGAGCGCGTCGATCTGCGCACCTGCAACAAGCGGGTGCTCGAAGCGCTTACCTACGCCGGCGCGCTCGATGGCCTCGGCCACCGCGCCCAGATCGCGGCGGCACTCGACGGCGCCATGCAGTCGGCCTCGCTCGTGCAGCAGGAACGGACGTCCGGTCAGGGATCGCTCTTCGGAGACGCCGGTAGCAGCGGCGACGACGCCCGACAGGCCATCGTCCCCACCCTGCCAGCCATCAAGCCGCTGTCAGAGAGTGAGCGGCTGCAGCGGGAGAAGGAAATCCTCGGCTTCTACATCTCCGGCCACCCGCTCGAGCCGTTCCGGGCCGAGTGTGAGCTGCTGTCGTCGCACCGCGTCGCCGATCTCGGCCATTGGACCGAGCAGGGCATTTCCATTGGCTGCGTCGTCACCGCCATCCGCCGTCAGGTGAGCAAGAAGACCGGCGCCGAGTTCGCGCGCCTGGTCATCGAGGACTTCTCCGGCTCCGCCGAGGTGCTAGTCTTCCCGGAGGCCTGGGCGGCGCTCGGCGACAAGGTGCAGTCCGACGTGCCGGTCCTGCTCAAGGGGTCCTACTCGCGCCGCGACCAGGGCGTGGAGAACCCGAGCTTTATCGTCGAGAGCGTCACCCGCCTCGCCGAACTCCGCACCAGCGGCCAGATTGCAGTGGCCATCGATCTGGTGAGCGGAAGCGGGTTGACTGCCCCGGTGATGGCCGATGTGCGCGCCATCGCCGAGTCGCACCCGGGTTCGGCGCCGCTCGAACTGCACTGGAGAGGAGCGGACGGCGCGACGACGCGTTTCCGGTCGTCATCGCTTAATGTGTCGACGGCCGGTGCGTCACTGCTGGAACTTCGGGCGCTCCTCGGGGAGGAGCGCGTGCGCCTCGTGCGCGGGAGCTGACATGGGCAGTTCAGCGCTGGAATTCGAGAAGCCAATTCTCGAGCTGGAGCGGCAGATCGAGGAAATGCGCCGCAGCTCCACCGAGCAGAGCATCAACATCACCGCCGAGCTCGCGCCGCTCGAGCACAAGCTGAGCACCCTGCGGCGCGAGGTGTACCGCAACCTTACGCCGGTGCAGAAGGTGATGGTCGCGCGCAATTCGCGGCGCCCGTTCACGCTCGACTATGTGAAGCTCTGCTTCACCGACTTCCTCGAACTGCACGGCGAACGCGCCTTCCGCGACGATGCCGCCATTGTTGGCGGCTGGGCCCGGCTCGACGGCGAAACCGTCATGATCATCGGCCACCAGCGCGGCCGCGACACCAAGGAGAACATCCATCGCAACTTCGGCATGCCTCACCCCGAGGGGTATCGCAAGGCGCTGCGGCTGATGAAGCTCGCCGAGAAGTTCCACGTCCCCGTGCTCACATTCATCGATACACCGGGCGCCTGGGCCGGACTTGGCGCCGAGGAGCGCGGGCAGAGCGAGGCGATCGCGCGCAACCTGTTCGCCATGAGCGAACTGCAGGTACCCATCGTCGCCACCGTCATCGGCGAGGGCGGGTCCGGCGGCGCGCTCGCGCTCGGCGTGGCCGACCGCGTCCTGATGTTCGAGCACTCGGTCTATTCGGTCATCACCGTCGAAGGGTGCGCGGCCATCTTGTGGAAGGACGGCAAGAGCCCCGAGATGCGCGAACGCGCCGCAAGCGCCCTGCGCATCACCGCCCCCGACCTGCTCGAACTCGGCGTCATCGATGACATCCTGCCCGAACCAGAGGGCGGCGCGCACGCCGACCACGCCGCCGCCGCGGCCACGCTCAAGGACCACATCTCGGAGCACCTCGAGGAGCTGCGCAAGCTCAAGCCGGAAAAGCTGGTCCGCCGCCGGCGCGAGAAGTTCATGAAGATGGGCCAGTTCGAGGAGTAGCGTGGAGCACCTGATCGAAGTCGCCTTCAAGGGCAATCGCCGCGAGTTTTTCCGCTGGGCGTTCGAAGCGCCGCCGCCGGAAAAGGCCGCCATCATCGTCGAGGTCGAGCGCGGCGAGGATTTCGGCCGCGTGCACGCCACCGGCGACCTCGCGGAACGGCGCAAGGCCGGCACCACGCACGGAAAGGAGCAGCGCGAGCCGTACAAGGCCGCCCTGCGCCTGGCCACGGCCGAGGACGTCGACCGCGCCACCGCCCTGCGCGCCGACGATGAGACCGCGCGCCGCTTCGCCGTGCAGAAGGCGCGCGCGCTCAACTTGCAGATGAAGATCTCCGACGCCGAGTGGCAGTGGGACCGCCGCCGCCTGACGTTCTACTTCACGGCCGAGGAGCGCGTGGATTTCCGCGCGCTCGTGCGGCAGCTCGAAGGGCACTTTGGCGTGCGCGTGCAGATGTGGCACATTGGCCCGCGCGACGAGGCCAAGCGGCTCGATGGCGTTGGACACTGCGGCCGCCAACTCTGCTCCGCCGCCTGGCTTCCGGAACTGCTTCCCGTCAAGACGTCGCTCGCCAAGGAGCAGCGCCTCTCGACGATCACGCCAACGCAGATCTCCGGCGCCTGCGGCCGCCTGATGTGCTGCCTGCGATACGAGCACGAGTTCTACGTGCAGGCCCGCAAGCGCTTCCCCAAGCAGGGCAAGATCGTGCAGACGCTCGCGGGGGAAGAGAAGGTCGACGCCACCGACATCTTCCGCGACCTCGTCACGCTCCGGAACCCCGGCGGCGACGTGCGCACCATTTCCCTCGCGCAGTTCAAGCGCGAACTCGCCGGCGAAGTCATGCCGGTGGATGATGAGCCGCATGACGTCGAGCAGGACAGCGAACACGAGGAGTTCGTCGACCGCACGAACACCGTGTCGCTGCGCCGCGCCGAGCCGCCGCGCAAGCCGCGCACCGACGCGCCGGACGCCGGTCGCGCGCCAGCCCGCCCCGGCCCGCGCGATGGCAACCGCGAGCGCCGGCCGACCTCGCGCCCCGACGCACAACCGTCACGACGCCCCGACGACCGCCAGCACTCCCGGTCCGACGCGCGCCCCGCGTCGCGCCCGGAGCATCCGCGCGATCAACAGGCGCCCATCGTCGCGCCGCCCGTCGCTTCGACTGACGCGCCGCCCGCCAACGACCATTCGGCAAACGGCGCGCCGTCGGGCTCCGCCGATGGCGATGAGCGCCGCGGACGCCGGCGCCGCGGCCGTCGCGGCGGGCGGCGGCATCGCGGCGATCGGCCGCCGGGCGGCCAGAACGGCGACGCGCCCTCCTCGAACTCTGACGACTGACCTGTGCCTCGTTTCTTCCTGACCACCGCCATTGACTACGCCAACGGCGAGCCACACCTCGGCCACGCCCTCGAGAAGGTCGGCGCCGACGCGATCGCCCGCTTTCATCGCCAGCTCGGCTACGATGTGCACTTGCTCATCGGCATGGACGAGCACGGCCAGAAGGTGGCGCAGACGGCGGAAAAGCAGGGGATGCCGCCGCAGCAGTTCGTCGACAACATCGCCGCCATCTTCCAGGCGATGTGGAAACGACTCGGCGTGTCGTATGACCAGTTCATCCGCACCACGTCGCCCGAGCACAAGGATGCCGTGCGTCGGCTCATCGAGCAGATCTTCGCCGCCGACGCCAAGCTCCCCGAGGCCCAGCGCAATTTCTATGAGCGCTCGTACACCGGCCTGTATTGCGTGGGATGCGAGAGCTTCAAGCAGCCGGCCGACATCGTCGACGGCAAGTGCGCCGTGCATCCCACCCGCACGCTCGAGGAAGTGACCGAGCACAACTGGTTCTTCCGGTTGTCCGCGTACACCGACCGCCTCAAGCAGCTCTTCGCCGACCAGCCGTCGTTCCTGCAGCCCGACAGCCGCCGCAACGAGATCCTCCAGCTCCTCGAGCAGGGGCTCGACGACATCTCCGCCAGCCGCTCGCGCTTCGACTGGGGCGTTCCCTTCCCTCGCCCGCTGTCCGGCGGCGACACGCAAACCACGTACGTCTGGTTTGACGCGCTCCCCAACTACTGGACGGCGCGCTTCTTCCCCGGCTTCGAGCAGAAGGCGGCGTGGCCGGCCAACCTGCACGTGATTGGCAAGGACATCACCCGCTTCCACACCGTCATCTGGCCCGCCATGCTGATGGCCGCCGGCGAGCCCCTCCCCGCGCAGGTCTGGGCCCACGGCTTCATCTCACTCGGCGGTGAACGCTTTTCCAAGTCAGCCGGCGTCAAGCTCACGCTCGACGAGGCGATCGACCGCTACGGCGTCGATGCCTTCCGCTATTACCTGCTGCGCGACGTGCCGTACGACGGTGACGGCTCATTCTCGTGGGAGCGCTTCGAGGAGGTGTACAACAGCGACCTCGCCAACACGCTCGGCAATCTCGCCAGCCGGTCGATCGCGATGATCGAGAAGTACCGCGCCGGTGTCGTGCCCAGTGTCACGCCAGAGCCCGAGCTGTCCACCGCGCATCAGGCGGCACTCGCCCAGGCGCGCGCGGCCGTCGACGGCGACCGGCGTCATCGTCCCCACGAGGCGATCGCCGCGCTGATGGACAACGCGCGCCGCACCAACGAGTACATCCAGCGCACGCAGCCGTGGGCACTGGCCAAGGACCCGGCCAACGCGGCGGCGCTCGATGTCGTGCTCGCCACGCTGGCGTCGTCCATCGCGCACTGTGCCGCCTGGCTCGCCCCCATCATGCCGCACAAGATGCAGGCGCTCTGGCAGCAGCTCGGCGGCGCCGGCGACGTCGCGGCGGTACGCCTCGACTCACCAATCGATGTCGGCGGCTGGAAGGTGACGAAGGGCGATCCGTTGTTCCCCAAACCCGAGCCACCCGCGAAAGCCGCACAATAAGCAGATACGACCGAGGGGTGCCGCGCCAACGCCGCACCCCTCTGTTGTTTCTCTGTTGTTTCTCTGTTGTTTCTCTGTTGTTTCTCTGTTGTTTCTCTGTTGTTTCTCTGTTGTCTCTCTCCGACGCTAGTCGGTAATTTTTCCCGCCGGCATCACATACGTCAGCGGATCCATCGGCTTGCCGTTGCGCAGAATCTCGTAGTGTAGGTGCGGCCCCGTGCTCAGCCCGGAGTTGCCCACCTTGGCGATCATCTGGCCGCGTACCACGCGCTGCCCCACCGACACCAGCAGCTTGGACGCGTGCGCGTAGATAGTCACCAGTCCGTTGCCGTGGTCGATCTGCACCATCAGACCGTAGCCCTGTTCCCGCTGCGCCTTGATCACGCGTCCCGCGGCTGGCGCGACGATCGGCGAGCCCATTGGGGCCACCACATCCACGCCCTCGTGCGCGCGCGACAAGTGCAGGATCGGATGGAAGCGACTGCGCGAGAACTGGCTCGTGAGCCACCCGGCGGTCGGCATGATCGACGGCAGGTTCGCCATCCGCTCCGCGTGCAGCACCAGGGTGTCGCTCACCGCGCGGAAGCTCGCCGACAGTTCCGTCGCCCGCTGCAGCATGCGTTCCAGATCGGGCCGACTGCCGCCAAAGCCCAGGCGACCAAGGAACGGCTTGCTGGCGAAGCGTCGCGGCGTGGCCTCCGCCGTGCCGATCGACGTCAACACGGGGCCCACGATGCCGGCGCCCTGAGCACGAGCCGCATCGGCTGCCCCGCCGCCAACGGTCGCCAGCTCCTTCTCGGCCACCTCACCCGTCGAATCCGGGTCGATGCCCGCCAGCGTGCGGATGCGCTGGTCCTGCTGCTCGATCATCGCGATCGTATCGACCAGTGCCTGCAAACGCCGATCAATAGCCGCGAGTTCGCCCTCCAGCCTCGCATTCTCGCGCGCCGCCATCCGCGCCGACGGCGTCGCCCACGGCGTGAAGAGCACCGCCACGGCCGCGACGACCAGCAGCGTCAGGACCACCGCCAGGCCCACCAGCGCGCGCACGCGCCGCTCGCCCACCTCGTAGCTCTTGGGCGAGTCGGTGCCGTGCGGCACGATCAGAATGGTCCAGCGGCGAGGCATCCGGCCAATTTAGCCCACCAACGCCGAGCGGCAAACCGACTGCCGTACAAATCCCGAATTAGGCATTGCCGAGCGAAGCAACAAGCCGCGTCCTCACGGACGCGGCTTGCTCTGCTTCTTCTCTGCTTTCTCTCTGCTTTCTCTCTGTTCCCTACGGCTTCTTGGTAAAGTCCACCGTCGGCGCTTCACGCGCCGCCGCATTCGTCACCTCGAAGTAATCGCGCGCCTTCGCGCCCGTCACCTTGGCCGTCAGCACCTGCGGGAACTTGCGGATGTACGCGTTGTACGTCCCCACCGCGTCGTTGTAGTCCTTGCGGGCTACGGCAATGCGGTTCTCAGTGCCGGTCAGCTCATCCTGCAGCTGCAGGAAGTTCTGGTCCGACTTGAGTTGCGGATACGCCTCGACCGTCACCATCAGCCGGCTCAGCGCGCCCGACAGTTCCTGGTTCGCGTTCGCCATCTCACCCATGTTGCCGCCCTTGATGGCGCCCGCCAGCCCGGCGCGGGCCTCGGTCACCTTCACGAACACGTCCTGCTCCTGCTGGGCGAAGCCCTTCACCGTGTTCACCAGGTTCGGCACCAGGTCAGCCCTACGCTGCAACTGCACTTCGACGTTCTGCTTGGCCTTCGCGGCCGCTTCGTCGTAGCTCTGAATCGTGTTGTACCCGCATCCCGCAAGGAACAACGGGAGCAGGAGGAGCAAACCGCGACGTAGCATCTGTCATTCACTCCGTGAGGAAAAGGGAAACTGCTTGGCCCTGCCTTCTACCTTCTACCGTCTATCGAGTCCAGCCACCCCGCCATCCGCTCCAGTCCGTCATGGCATCCCCGCAGCACACGTGCCGCGTCCTTGTCCGTGATCTTCGCCGTACCGCGCCGATGCCCGATTAGCGCCAAAAACGGTGCCGCATCAAACCCGGCCTTCGCCGCCACGTCGCGCGCCACCGCCTCCGAATCGTGATACGGCGCCGCCAAACCGTCCGTCAGGCGCAGGGCCGCCCGGAAGATGGCGAACACCGTGCCGTGCGCCGCCTCGAGCAGCGCGCGCTGCGCCGCGCCGTCGCCGTAACGCGCCTGCATCTCGCGCCGCAGCTGGATGAGCTTGCCCATCACCTCGCGCTCGAGCTGCAGGCGCAAATCGCCGGGTGACACCGCAATCCCCTCTGTGTGCAGCGCGCCGTACAGCACGCGGTGCACCGCCAGGATGTCGGCGTACTCCATGGCAAAGACATCGGCGCTCGTGCGCCACTCCGCCGACGTGAGCGTCAGCGGCGCCGGGTGGCCGGCCTTCATCCACGCGCGCGTCGCCTCACCGGCGGCGTGCAGCGCGCTGTCCTGCAGCGCGCGCACGATCACCAGCACGTCGATTGTCCCCGCCGGCGGACCGGCGTGCCGCGCGGCCGAGCCGTACAGCACCACGGCCTCCAGCGCGTCACCGTGCGCCGCGCGCAGCTGCTCCACCAATGTGTCGAGCGTCATCTTGGCCATGTTACCAGCTCCCGCTTGAGCCGCCGCCTGAGAACCCACCGCCGCCACCGAACCCGCCAAAGCCGCCTCCGCCAAACC
Source organism: Gemmatimonadota bacterium (assembly GCA_016182795.1). Taxonomy (GTDB): domain Bacteria; phylum Gemmatimonadota; class Gemmatimonadetes; order Gemmatimonadales; family Gemmatimonadaceae; genus PNKL01. Next base: position 102,855 of record JACPFW010000015.1, on the reverse strand, counting down.
CGCCACCGCCAAAGCCACCGCCGCCAAATCCGCCGCCGCGGTGCCGTCCGTTGCTCATGGCCTGTCCGAGCAGGAACCAGAACAGCCCGTTGCCGCCGCGTCGCCCGCCCAGCAGGAGGAACAGGATAATGAATCCGAGAACGAACAGTCCCGGCGGAAATCCCTGCGTCTGACGTTGCGGCGGCGCCCGCGGCGCGGCCAACGAGGTGTCGAGCGCAAAACCAAACTCGCGCGCGAATGACTCGGCCACGCGCAGCGTCATCATCTCGAGCGCGGCGCCGTAGTCAGCCTGTCGCAGGAACGGCATCGCGTCGCGCCGGATGTCGCCGGCCCGCGCGTCGGTGATGAACCCCTCCACCCCGTTGCCGGTCTGGATGCTGATGTACCCGCGCCCGTCGGAGCTCGTCTCCTTGGGCACCACCAGAATCACCACCCCGGCGTTGCGCCGCTGGTCACCGACCTCGGCGGCTGCACCGACTTTCCACTGCCGGCCGATCTGCAGCGCCACCTCGCCGACGTCGCGCCCAGCGAGGTCGGCGAGCGTGACCACCGCTATCTCGCCACCCGACTTGGTGTGCACGTCGTTGATGATGCGTTCTATGCGTGCGGCGCGATCAGCGCCCACGACACCCGCGAAGTCGTTCACATAACCGCGAGGCGCAGGGATCTGGGGATCCTGCACCATCAGCGCCGACATCAGCAGGGCGGCTTGCACCGCCATGAGCATCGTGACTTCTCCGGTGGGGGATGGCGCCCGACCACAGCGCCGTAGGTCGTATTACGTAACGCGCGACCTGAAAGTTACGTGCCCGCCACCTCAAAGGAGAACGCCGTCCAAACCGGCGGCTCCCACCATCCAACTATAGAGCGGTCCAAGAAACACGCCCTGCCCCCGCCCCCGGCACCACACTCTGCCTCTGCACCCTGCACCACATCACTTATGGATTTGATCCCCGTTCATCCGCGTGTACAGCACGATCGCCCCCCACGGCGCCTTCTCCCCGTACTGCATCAGCGACTGCGAGGCGGTGAGCACCGCCATGAAATACGTGTCGCGGGGATTCAGCACGGGCAGCGGACCCAGCACCTGGCCGTCCACCACCCACACCATGCACCGGTCGTTGCGGCGGTCTCCCGGCAGATAGCGCGCCGAGCGCACACACTCGGTGTGGCGGGTGGGGATCACCAGGCTGTTCGCTCCCGCCCAGCGCAGCAGGTCGTACACGTTGTTCACGCGCTCGCGGTGCTTCTCCACCTCCGCCGGCGAGAAGACCGTCCACCCGTGCCGTTTCGCTTCCTGATACCGCTCTTCATTGATGCTCGGCCGTCCGGTGACGCGCACCGTGTCGCCCAGCACGGGCGTCTCCGGCAGCGTCAACTCGAACTCCACGGTGTCGGTTGCCGCGAGCAGCAGTTCGGACGTCGTTGATGGCTCGATGCCGATGCGGCGCACGGTCAGCGTGAAGGGCGCGCCATTGGCCGCCACGCGCAGCGTGAAGGCTCCCGAGTCGTTGGCCAGCACCTCGCCAATCACTCGGCCGTCCCGCGCCTGCGCCGTGACGCGTGCCCGTTCGATCGCTCGCGCACTGGTCTGCGATCGCAGCGTTCCGCGAATGACCTGCGCATTCAACGGCGACGCTACGGCGACTGCGACGATTCCGACCACGATGACGACGAGTCGGGGGGACAGTCTCATCACGAGCTCCGGTAAACCGACACGACCGCCGGCGGGAGCGCCGGCGGTCGTGCCGTCCTGCCTATACTGAATCTAGCGTTTTACGGCGAGGTTGTGCGCGGCGGCTGCTTGTCCACCACGTACACGACGGTCGGCGTCGTGGACGAGGCGGCCTTGGAGCCCGAAACGGAAGCCGGGAACACCATCGCCGTCATCACCGTGCCAGCAACCCCAGCGCCGCCGATCGGGTCCTCCGAGGTCGATCCAGTCTTCCCGGCCGGCGCTGCACCGCTCGCCAGGATGTTGGCTGCATTGCCAGCCGCCGTTGCACGAATCGCGAAGGCAGCGGGCGCCGCGGTGATGTACGCCGAGTACTTCTGCTCCGCCACCGCCGCAAAGGCCGGCGATCCGGTAATCGCATCACCGACGCCCGCTGTCTTGTAGGCGTCAATCGACCCGAGGCCGGTGTTCGCGTTCAGCACGCGAACTGCAATGTTGCTCCCCGGTGACGGGACCGCGTCTTCGAGGAGGACCACCTTCTTCGATCCGTTGCGGGCGTACCCGGTGAAGAGAATGGTGTAGTACTTGTTTGCCTCAAAGGTGAGCGTCTGTTCGCTCAGCACCGCCGTGTTGCCGGCTGTGCTGAAATCGACAGCATCGGAGTTGAAGATTCGGAACTGCCGTGAGCCAGCCTTCAACCCCTGATACAGCCCCTGGCCGACGCCGCGATAAGGCACGTCAGCAAAGGACTGCGGCGTGAACTCGAGATAATCGATCCACCGCACCGTCGTGTTCTGCGTATCGGGCAGTGCGTTAACGTACCGCACGTACGCAAGCGGCGGCTTGGCAGCGGTGGCCGTCAGCGCACCATCGTCCGTCGAGCATCCGACGGCCGCAATGGCGAACACGGCGACCAGCATTGGAACCTTAGTGATCCGCATGAATGAGGAACTCCGTTGAAAAGCGTTCTTGTTGACCGGCAGGTCAGACAGCCCCTACCTGGAATCGCTGCTCGGACCGCCTCCCCCGGCATCAGACCGGGTGAAGCGGCTGAACAGGTTGAGATTCACGCTGAGAATCGAGACGGCGATTACGCCAACGACGACGGCAGTAAGAATGATGGTGCGACGCTTGCTGAATTCGCGCTCCTGGTACCCGGCGATGCCATCCCGCGGCACCTCCACCCTCTCTCCCGTCCACGAGGCAGCGCTGCCCCGCAGATCGAGCGTTCGATACACCTCGAGCGTGATTGCCTGCCCGCCGCTGGCCACCAACAGGCCATCGACCTTGTCGATTGCCGAGCCCAGTCGGTCGCTCACCAAGGCGCGCCCGCGGTCGTTCAAGAGCACCGCGATGCGCTGTCCGGCCGTCGGCACGCTGAGTTGCAGAGGGTGATAGCTGTAGCACCCCATCTGCAACGCCAGCGCGACGACGGCGATCGCGCCGACCAGCCGGCGGCCGAAGCGATACTGTCCGCGAACCGATAGGATCAACATCTCGTCAGCCTCAGAAGCCGTACGTTCCCTTCACCGAAGCTCGCGTCCCGTTATGGAACGGGGAGTAGCGAGCCTGCATTTCCTGGAAGGGCACCGGCCATTCCACGATCGTTCCCGTCACGAGATCGCCCCATCCGCGGCCGTCGGCGTACCACACCAGGTAACCCGTGAACGCCGTCTCCATGCGCTTCTCGTACTTCATCGCTTCCATGATGCTTCCGCACGCCGTCGACGTGAACGATGGGCCGACCGGCACTTGCGGCACACAACTCGTCGCGGTCGAGTACGGCGCGCTTGCGCTCGCCGGCACGCCGACCGAGCCCAGACCGTTCTTGATGCGGGTCTTGTCGATCAGCACCGACGCGGCAGCCAGGTTGCCGGTACGGATGTACCCTTCCGCTGCCAACATGTCGACTTCGGTCGCCGACATCTCGACATACGGTCCAGTGTGGTTGGACTGGTTGACGACGCCATACCGGCGGTGGTCATAGAACGAGTCGCCCCAGCCGGTCACCGGCACGTCTTCACCGGGCGGCCGATTGCGGATGTACTGCCCCGCCGGCAACGCCACGGTCGGCGTGTTGGCCCCCTGCGCGGTGCGCGTCGCACCTGCCGGCCAGCGCTTGTCGGGCGTCTGAACAAGGAACGCCTTGCGGCTGTCCAGTCCAATCTTGAGCCAGGCGTCGTACGCACCCGACGTGTCCGCCATGCCCATATAGAACATCGGCAGCGAGTGCCAGCCACCAACCACGTACGACTGGTTCTCATCGAACGTCGCCGTCCACCCGGTGCTACCGCCGATGCTAATGGTGAAATCGGCGGTGATGCCGTTGGTCGCGTCGCTGATCACCGCAGCCCAATCCACAGCCGCCCGCTCGGCTGGGGTACGCGCGACGCCAGCACGGAGGCGCGCCTTGTACGAGCGAACGAGCCGGATGAAGTTGTCTTTGGTCAGGTTGGCTTGGCCGCTGATCCATGTGCTGGGTAGCGGGAAACCATTTGATCCGGTCGCGGCATCCGGCGAGTTTGCCACGGCAATGGCCGAATCGAGCATCGCCAGCGCTACCTTGTTGACCTCACCTGCGGCCGACAACGGGGGAATCTCGTCGCTGGCAGTCAAAGGAGTGACGATCGCCGCGGAGTCATATCCCAGCGAGAGATACCCCAGCGCGTTCCCAAGGATCATGTATGCGAACGCCTTGGCGCGCGCATCCTGCGCCTTGCTCCCCATCGTCCGCCCCAACTCTTGATACGCCTTTATAGCCGAGACTGCCGTCGCCGCCGACCGTCCCGTCCTGGAAAAGGTGTTCCAGTTGGCGACGTTTCCGATCTGGCTGTCGTTGCCCAAGTCATTCGATATGGGGTTACGCGGAATGATTGTACGCGACGCCATGCCGAAGTTCGCCACCGTTGCGAACTGTTCGCCGGCGAAGATTTTCGCCTGCGTGTTGATGGACTCGCTGGCGCGCTGCGTGTTGTTGAGCTGCACGCCGAGCCCGCCCACGACGCCCTCCACGCCCGCAGGCGTGGCGTACGCGCGAGCGACGTCAGGGTTGTTGTGGTTGACTACGTCGAGGCTGTCACCGCAGGCGGTCAGCGCCACCAGCGATGCCCCGATCCAGAGAAAATGCTTGCGCATTGAAAGTCCTCAGTGTGGTCCCCCGGGTGGGCCGCCATTCGGCGGCCCCCCGGCGACCCGGGTCATTAGAAGCTGGTGCTGATCGAGAAGGTGATCTGGCGCAGGTTCGGGAACTGGTACAGGTCCACCGCGTTGAGCGCCCCGGAGCCCAGGTTACCGCCGCCGAGTCCAACTTCTGGGTCATAGCCCCGATAGTCGGTCCAAGTCTTCAGGTTGCGCCCGATGAACGAGACGTTCCAGTCGCCGCCGAGGCCGGGGAGCTTCCCGATGCGGTACCCGATCGACAGCTCGCGGAGCTTCACGAAGCTGGCGTCTTCCACCGTGTTGTTGTTCGGCTGCAGCAAGTCGTACAGACCGCCGATGCCATTCGTCGAGGCGGCGCGGAAGTAGTAGCCCAGCGGCTTCACGTCGCCGATGCTCTTGCCGTTCTGATCGACTTCAGACATCTGGAAGTCGCCCAGCGACCACTGGCGCGCCTCGTTCCACACCGACTTGCCCACTGTCGCGTCGAGCAGGGCGTACACCGTGAACTTCTTGTAGTTGAAGTTCTGGCTGAACGACCAGTGGAAATCCGGCAGCGCTGACCCGATGTTGAACTGCGGCACAGTTCCGGTGGAATCGCGCTGCAGAATCGGGCCGCCCCACTGGAGGCTCTCGACACCCCACGGCGCCTGCGCCGCCGGCAGGCGGGTGAACCACAGGTTCTTCGTGATGCCGTCCTTCGGCGTGTTGCCGGCGCCGATGTAGACGATGAAGCCGTCCTGGTTCTTCTGGTAGTCGAGACCAGCGCCGCACTGCGATTGGAAGCTGGTCGGCAACTCCGAGCACTTCTTGACAAACTTGCGGCCCCAGATCGAGCCGAAGTTCTCGCCCTGCTTGATCTTGAACATGTTGTCCGTGCCCTGCTGGTCATTGGCCGTGTAGAAGACCTCCGGCATATCCAGGCGCGTGATCACGGACGTTGTCGCGTCATAGTTGAAACGCACCGAGTAGCCGAGGTCGCGCTTCTGTATGATCGGGATGTTCAACGACACTTCCCACGTCTTGTTGGTCAGCTCGCCCGCGTTCTGCCACTGCGTGCCGAAACCGGCCGCGGCCGGTGGCGTCACGGGGAGGAGCTGGTCGTTGATGACGTTGTTGGCGTGCGTGATCGTCAGGCCGTACTTGTTCATCAGTTCGAGGTCGACGCCGACTTCGATCTCACGCGACACTTCCGGCCGCAGATCCTTGTTGCCCAAGGTGTTCGGATTCAGCGCGCCACCTGCGCCAATCGAGAACGTTTCGTACTGGGCGCTGTAGCGCGGGCGGTTGCCCGCCGTTCCTTCAGAGGCGCGGATCTTGAGGTCCGAGATCTTGGAGACCTTGAACCACGGCTCTTCGCTGACACGCCACGCGAACGAGGCGCGACCGTAAGTCTGCCAGCGCTGCGCCGCACCGAAGAGCGAGGCCGCGTCGCGACGAACCAGCCCGCCGACGATGTACCGCCCCTTGTAGTCGAGATCGATATTCGCGAACATGCCCAGCGCGCGGACCTGCTCGCTAGTACCACCAATGTACTGTCCGCTGATGATGGCATCCGGATCCTCGAGGCCAGGCACCGCCAAATTCACGCCGCCCATGCTCGAGGTACGATCATCCGATGCCTCGTACGAGGTGCGCAGCGTAAGCCGCGAGTCAAGCGTGTTGTCCAGCCACGACCGGCGGGCGGTGACCATCGCCGCGGTGTTAAGCGCGTAGGACTTGCCTTCGCTCCAGTCGAGGTTGCCCTGATTGGCCGAGCTCGACGCCGTCGTGCGGAAGCCGCGGTCGCGCTGCCCTTCGCGGTGGTTGGCCCTCGAGTCGTAACCCAGCTCAGCCGATGCGTCCAGCCAGGTCAACGGCTGCCACTTGGCGTTCAGCGCGCCGACAAAACGGCCGATGCGGTTCCGGGGACGGAACGCCTCGGCGTAGTACGCCGGGTTGTAGTTCTGGGCTCCCTGTGCCTGCGGCACCGAGCGGACGAACAAGCGCCCCTTCGAATCGCGACGCAGCAGTTCGCTGTTCCCCGCCTGACGCGACAAGTACAGCCACTGGGGTGCGGCGTCGTTGTCGATTGCTTCCGTGAACGCCGTGCGCACGCCGAAGTTCCAGTTCCCCGCCATTTGCTGGTCGAGGTTGAGACGGATGGAATTGCGGAAGTACCCGTCCATGAATCGAAGCGACCCCTGCTGGCGGAACATGTTCGCCGAGGCGAAAAAGTTGGTGCGTCCCACACGTCCCGTGGCATCCAGCGTGTTGTTGTACGTCTGCCCCTTCGTGAGCATCTGCCGAATCGGTGTTCCCGCCTTCGGCCAGGGGTTGGAGAGGTAGAGCGCGCGGAGCTTGACCGGCCCCGGGTTGCGCGAGATGCCACCGTCGTTGACGAAGTTGAGCGGCGGAAGCGAGAAATCCGTGCCCTGATCATTGATGCGGTATGCCTCGGCGTAGATATCCGCCGTGCGGGTGCAGTCCGGAGCACCGCTCGTGATCACGCAGAATCGCGTCATGTCCTCGTTCATCAGCATCACGTGCGACTTCGGAATGTCGAGAATGTTCTCGATGTCCGACGTGCCGTATTCCGCGTTCACACGGAACTTGATGCCGTCCTGCGAGTTCTTGCCGGAGCGCGTCGTAATCTGAATCACGCCGTTGCCGGCGCGCGACCCGTACATCGACGACGCCGCGGCACCCTTCACCACTTCGACGTTTTCGATGTCCTGCGGGTTGATGTCCTGCAGGCCACCCTGGGACACGACGCCGTCGATGATGTAGAGCGGCTCCTGGCCACGGCCAGAGGCGTTGATCGACTGTGGACCTCGCAGGATGATCGAAGGCGCCGAGCCCGGCCGGCCGCTCGCCGACACGATGTTCGCACCCGCGACCTTGCCCTGCAGCTGCGACAGCGGATTCGACCCGGCCACCGGAGCATCAGCCGCCGATACCTGCGCCACGGTGAATGCCAGCTTCTTCACTTCCGTCGCGCCGGTCACGCCGGTAATCACCACCTGGTTCAGGCGATTGACGTCAATCTTCATCTCGAAGTTGAACGTCTGCGTGCCCGCATTCAACACGACGTTCTGCACCACCGGCTGATAGCCGATCGCGCGAACGCGCATCACAACCGACTGGCCGCGTGCCCGAGCGCCCGGCACCACGATCGTGTACACGCCACTGGCGCTGGTACCGACCGAGATCTGCAGAGCTTCGATCACAACGTTGGCTCCGTACAGCGGCTGGCCAGCATCCGACAAAATCTTGCCGGTGATGGTGGCGTTCTGCGCGAGCGCAGAGGCCGAGCCGCCAAACAGGAGAGCCAGTACTGCGGTCGTAATCCAGCGGAACCGAGTACTCATGGTCTTCGGACTCCCTTAACAAAAGGTGGGGAACTGGAACTACTGCCATCAGGTGCTTCGCACTGCTGCCCCGAAAGAACGGAGCGGAACTTCAGCCGGATCGCTGGGTACATCCCCCAGCGGGTCCAGCAAAAAACACCAAGTCCAGTTGGGCCGCGCAGCGGAGTCCTGACGCGCGTGCCACACCACTTCACAACGCCCTTGAGCCTCTCGGCCCACGGGTTGCACACTCCCATACCTGCGACGTGTAACTTCCGTCACAGCCGCAAATGCTATTCGCTGGGAAAGTTTTGCGCAAATTGAAATTTCAGGGATTCCCCTACACGCCGGTGCCGATCACATCCCCGCACGGCGACAGAAGTTAGCGAGACCGACACGCCGAGTGTCACCGTCAGGTAACGCCATTTTCCGCGATCTCGCCTGACTAAGGTATCCCGATTTCTGCGTTGTCCCCCGACTGAGCGCGTAAGGCGTCTTACTTCGCGACGCCGCGCACTGTCCCTCACGCCATTTGCGGTGCTGTCGCGAGCCGAAAGCTCGGCGACTACACTTATGTACTCTGCCGCACGGCGTCCGCCGTGCCTCGCACCCGCTCAAATTTTCTTATCCGCCGATGCCGCGCCGCCTCTCTTCCATCCTCCTCGCGCTCGCCCTCGCAGGATGCGCATCCAACGATCGCGGCGCTGCCGCGCGCGACGCCGACGCCGCCACGCTCACCCCCGTTGCGGGGAGCGCCGCGAGCGGCGCGAACGTCGCGAGCGGCGACAGCACCTCAGCCGTGCTGGCGAAGGCCGATGCGGGACGCATCATCGGCAGCGAAAAAGCCCGCGTCTGGATGATCATCATCAGCGACTTCCAGTGCCCGTTCTGCAAGCAGTGGCACGACGAGGCGTGGGGGCCGATCCGCAAGGAGTACGTGGAGACGGGCAAGCTGCGCGTCGCCTACATGAACCTGCCGCTCTCCATCCACCCCAACGCCGCGCCGGCGGCGCAGGCCGCCATGTGCGCCGCCGTGCAGGGCAAGTTCTGGCCGGTGCAGGACGCGCTCTTCAACACGCAGCAGGAGTGGGCGAAGCTGCCCAACGCCGCGCCGTTCTTCGAGCAACTCGCCGCCGCGGCCGGCGCCAACGTTGACTCGCTGCGCGCGTGCGTCCAGTCCAACGCGATGGGCCCGATCCTGCAGGCCGATGAGCAGCGCGTCACGCGGGCCGGCGCGCAGTCGACTCCGACGTTCTTCGTTGGCAGCACACCGCTCGTCGGCGCCCAGCCGCTCTCGGCGTTCCGCGCGGCCATCGAGGCGGCCCTCGCCGCCAAGCCCGCCGGCAAGTAATCCGCCCCGGGTGTGAACGCCGCACTGCGCGCCGCCTACGCGACCGCCGGCACCCTGGCGGAATGGGCGGCCGCGGCCGCCCGCGACGGCGAGAGCAAGGCCCTGCGCTCACTGGCCGGGCGGCGCGGGGTGCTCGACCGCTTCTCCCGCTGGGCCGCGGCGCATCGCGACGTGTCGCGCCCCCTGCTCTGGATGCACGCCCCTTCCGTCGGCGAAGGCCTACAGGCGCGCCCGGTGCTGGAACTGCTGCGCGCCCGACGCCCTGACGTGCAGCTGGTCTACACGCATTTCTCCAGCAGCGCCGCCTCGTTTGCGTCGCGCGTCGGCGCCGACTACTGGGACTACCTGCCGTTCGACACCGCGCGCGCGGCCCGCACGCTCCTCGCCACGCTGCGGCCGACGGCGCTGGTGTTCAGCAAGCTCGATGTCTGGCCCGTGCTCGTCGACGAGGCGGCGCGCGACGGCGTCCATGTCGCCATGATCTCCGCGACACTCGGCGAGAGCTCCGCGCGCAGCGGCCTGTGGGCCCGCGCGCTGCTGCGCGACGCGTACGCCGCCCTCGGCGCGGTGGGCGCCATCGACACCGCGGACGCCGAGCGTCTGGTTGCGTTGGGAGTGAATCGCGCGCACGTGCGCGTCACCGGCGACACGCGCTACGACCAGGTGTGGGCGCGCGCCGAGTCGGTGGACCGCGACTCGGCGCTGCTGGCCCCGCTCGTCTCGCCACGCCCGACGCTGGTCGCCGGCTCCACGTGGCCGGGCGACGAAGCGGCGCTCGAGCTGGCCTGGCGTGGGGTGCGCGTACGCGTGCCCGATGCACGGATCATCGTCGCCCCGCATGAGCCCACCGCGCCGCACCTCGCGGCCGTCACCGCGTGGGCCGCGCGCGATGCGCTGCACTGCGCCCGACTCGGCGCGCACGATGCCGGCCGCGCCGACGTGGTGCTCGTCGACCGCGTGGGTGTGCTCGGCGAGTTGTACGCGCTGGCCGACGTCGCGTATGTCGGCGGCGGCTTCCACGACGCCGGCCTGCATTCGGTGCTCGAGCCCGCGGCCTTCGGTGCGCCGGTGCTGTTCGGTCCGCGATTCGCCAAGAACGGACGGGACGCCGCCCTGCTCATCGCCGCGCACGGCGGGCGTACCGTCGCCGACGCCGCCGAGCTGGGCAACGCGGTTTCGATTTGGCTCACCGACCGCTCCGCGCGCGCCGCCGCCGGCGAGAACGCGCGCGCCATGGTGAACCGTGGCCGAGGCGCCGCCGAGCGCAGCGTCGCGCTGCTGGAAGGATTGCTCTAGCGACGCGCACCCAACGCAACAACGAAAGGCGGTCCAAGACAAAGGCCGAGGGAACAGTTCCCTCGGCCTCTTGCTCAATCATCATCGCAATCCTAAATCGCAATCCTAAATCGCAATCCTAGGTCCAAATCCTAGATCATTTCCTCAGTCCCTTCGGCGTCCACGCCACACTCAACCCCAACCCGTTCCCCGACCCCAGGTAGTCGCTGCCGGCCGCCGTCGCGGCGATGCGAAGCGCCACCTGGTCGGTGACCTGCAGACTGCCGCCAAGATCGATCGCGACGTTCAGCTTGCCGCCGCTGTCGCCCGCCCGGCAGTCGTTGCAGCGATCGATCGAGAGGCGCGGATGCACAAACGGCGTCACGCTCATCGCGCCGTCGAGCGCAAAGCGGTGCCCCACCGAGGCGCCGAGCGGAATGCGCCAGACGTTGTGCCCGTCGACGCCAGAGAAGCCGAGTCCGCCGGTCAGCGCCACATCGAAGGGAAAGTCCGCGGTCGCCCGCGTAAGCTGGCGCGCGACGTGGCCGCCAAGCACCAGCCGCGACGACGCGTTGCCATCGGGGTCGGCAAGGCCGGCGTCCACACCAACCTGCCACAACGGCGACACCGCCTCGCGCCATTGGAACAGCAGCGTGGCGCCCGCGCGCCCGCCGTCGGCGGCCACAAAGTTGTACTCGCGCTCGACGAGCGTGGGGAGCTGGAACGATGGATAGGTATATGACTGCCCGTACGCGAGGGCGGGAATCAGACACAGACTGAAGAACAAACGCTTCACTATCGAGACTCCGTCAGGGGACAGGGACTTCTTACCCCAGACGAACGCCGAAGTGTCCGGTCACGTCATCCACCGTCTACCGTCCACCGTCTACCGCCTACCGTCTAAACTGATACGCGAGCTTCACGAAAAACGCGTCATCCACCCGCCGCAGCGCCGAGAACTCGTCGGCGCGCGGGGCATCGAGTCCGGTGCCGTAGCCGAAGAACGCCACCGTCCCCGGCACCGGCTGGTAGCTCGCCAGCCAGTCCACGCGCAGGCGACTGGCCGCGGTCGGCACCGACAGCGACTGCCGCACCCAGAGGGTCTGGCCATCGTCGGCGGAGCGCAGGGCGTCGCGCCGCTCCGAGCGGTACTCGCCCACGACGCGCACGAACATCGCGCGTGTGAGTTGGTACTCGGCTTTCACGCGCGGAATGAGGGTGCGGGCATATTCGGAGCCGTCGAGACGCCGCGTGATGCGCGACGAGGCGAGTGTCGCCTCCACGCGGGCCGCGCTCGTGGGACGCAGTGTCAGCGATCCCGACAGGCGCAGGTCGGTGCCGCGCGATCCCTCCGCGAAGATCGGCGACGTCGTGCGCTGCACCGAGAGTGACGCGTTGACGCGCTGGAGCACCGGTGAGGTCACGGACGCGCTGAGGTCCGCGAGGCCTGATTGCCATGTCGCCGGGCTGTACAGCAGCGCCGTCGACCCGGAGCCAACGGTGTACCCGGCGTACGCCGCCGGATCGACGTAGAAGAACTGCCGCCCCACCGAGGTGTTGACGTTCCATCCGCCGCGCAGCCGGATCATGAAGTTGACGTTGTCCTTCCCCTCGAGCGGCGCGCTGGCGAACGCGCCGCCCGACCGCCAGATGCGCGTCGGGTTGAAGAACGTCGTGAAGCTCTCGACCAGCGCTCCCTTCTCGCCGTACCACGAGAGGCGGTTGAACCAGTGGAAGCTTGTGATGTTGGTGCGCGGCACGAAGCCCGACTGGCTCTCGAAGTCACGGCCGATGTCGATCCACTGGATGTTGTACCCCCAGTGGCGTCCCGTGCGGTCGTTCTCGACTTTCCAGATCGCCCCCTGCTTACCGGGCAGGCCGTCGGCGCGCGTCGCCGCCGTTCCGAGTTGGGCCTCGAAGAAGTACAGCTTGCGGTACACCAAGCGCACGTCGGCCGCCGCCACGCGATTGTACGCCCCACCCTGCTCCTTGTCGGTGACGGTGACTCCCGCATTCGACCCCGCGCCGAGATCGCGGCGCAGTCGGCCAATCTGGAACTGCGCGTTGCCCGCCCCCTGATGGTCCTGCGCGCTGAGCAGTGCCACGCTGTACCGGCCGAGCTTGCCCGTCACCTTGCCCCCGACCGACGGGTCCTTGAGCTGCCGGGTGTACACGAGCTGGTTGGGCGTGGCGAACAGCTCGATCCCCTCGAGGAAGAACGGCCGCTTCTCGGGAATGAAGAGGGCGAAGCGCTCGTTGATCGTCACCAGCCCGGCGTCGCTCTCCACCTGGCTGAAGTCGGGGTTGAACGTCGCGTCGAGCGAAAGCTGCGTGAAGCCGAGGCGCAGGTTGGCGCCCGCAGTGGTGATGGCGTCGCCTCGGGCGAACGTCCCGTCGGCCTGCCGCTGTCCCGCGGCCGACGACGTGACAAACGGCTGCACCTCCGTCACCACGCCGCGCTCGAGGTCGTGCAGTCCGGTGAGCGTGCCGCCCTGCGCCAGAAATGACGCCCCGGCGCGGCGCACATCGCTCCACGTGTCCTCGTAGCCCGACGACGGCGAGAAGCGGTGCACGTTGAAGCCCCACGTCTGCGCGCCCGTCCCCGGGAGACGCAGGCTCTTGAACGGAATCCGCAGCTCCACCTCATAGCCCTGCGGCGTCAGACGGCCGCGCGACTCATAGTAGAAGTCCGGGTTGTAGTCGAGACTGCCGCCCATCATCGAGGTGGCGCTGTATCCGCCTTCGGTGCGAACGCCATCCAGCTGGACGCCGAGAGCATTCACCCCGAACATGAACGCCCGCCGCTGGTCGTTGAACGTGTCGAGATACAGGATCACCCGGTCGTCGTTGCCAATCTTGTCGCGGTCGGCGCGCGTAGCGCGCAGCGACGCGACGTCCGCGGTGAAGGCCCGGATCCCCACCATCAGTGCGTCGGGGGCGTACCAGATGCGCACCTCCGTCCGCTCCTGCGCCGGCCGACTGTCGACCGGCTGGTACTGGCGGAAGCCGTCGAGCACGGCGGCTTGCGCCCACACCGGCTCGTCGAGCACGCCATCCACCGTGACACGCGCGTCGAGCCGCGGAATGGCGACCGTCGGACGCGAGGTCTCCTGCGCAACGGCGACGGAGGCGCCAGAGGCGAAAGCGGCGCCAGTCGCGGCGCAGAGAATCAGGATACGGGATCGCATCGGAGCAATTTAGCTATCCGCGAGGCTGATTTCAGCGTGGGGTGCCGAGCCTTGTCAAAACCAACGGAATTCACGGAGGACACAGAGAACTACAAATTCTTTGTAAAGACCGAGCGCCACGCAGATGCCCGCGTGGCGCTCGGTGCTCCCATTAAGAAGTGCCGTTCTCCGTGAGCTCCGTGTATTCAGTTCCCCCTCGCTCCTCCCCACGAATACAAAGGCCGCCCCGGAACTGGGCGGCCCATGCACTCCATCCTGACGACGCCTACGCCTTCGTCGCGTGCTCCGTCACCACACGCACCACGTCGTCCACCACCTGCACAAAACCGCCCGACACCGCAAAGCGCGCCGGCGCCGCGCCGTCCACGCGCAGCGTCCCCCGCCCCAGCACCGTGATCATCGGCGCGTGGCTCGGCAGGATGCCCACCTCACCGTCGAAGGCGGGGGCCACCACCGACGTGGCCTCCCCTTCGTACAGCGTCGCTTCCGGCGAAACCACCGAGACTTTAAGCATCGCTTACGCCTGCAGCTTCTTGGCGTTTTCCACCACGTCGTCGATGCCGCCGGCCATGAAGAAGGCCTGCTCCGGCAGATGGTCGAACTCGCCCGCGCACAGGCGCTCGAACGACGAGATGGTCTCCTCGATCTTCACGTACTTGCCGGTGATGCCCGTGAACTGCTCGGCCACCGAGAACGGCTGCGACATGAAGCGCTGGATGCGGCGCGCGCGGCCGACGACCTTCTTGTCGTCTTCCGAGAGCTCGTCCATGCCCAGGATGGCGATGATGTCCTGCAGTTCCTTGTAGCGCTGCAGAATGCGCTGCACTTCGGTGGCCGCCTTGTAGTGGCGCTCGCCGATGAACTGCGGGTCCAGGATGCGCGAGCCCGACGCCAGCGGGTCCACGGCCGGGTAGATGCCCAGCTCGGTGATGGCGCGCGACAGCACGACCGTCGCGTCGAGGTGCGCAAACGCCGTCGCCGGCGCCGGATCGGTGATGTCGTCGGCCGGCACGTAAATGGCCTGCACCGACGTGATCGAGCCGTTGCGCGTCGACGTGATGCGCTCCTGCAGGTCGCCCATCTCCGTCGCCAGCGTCGGCTGGTAGCCCACGGCGCTCGGCATACGGCCGAGGAGCGCGGAAACTTCCGAGCCCGCCTGCGTGAAGCGGAAGATGTTGTCGATGAACACCAGCACGTCGGCGTTCTCGCGGTCGCGGAAGTACTCGGCGACCGTCAGGCCGGCGAGCCCGACGCGGAGACGCGCGCCAGGCGGCTCGTTCATCTGGCCGTAAATCAGCGCCGTGCTCTTGATGACGCCCGACTCCTGCATTTCGACGTACAGGTCGTTCCCTTCGCGCGTCCGCTCACCCACACCGCAGAACACCGACTTGCCGCCGTGTCCCTTGGCCACGTTGTTGATGAGCTCCATGATCACGACCGTCTTGCCCACGCCGGCGCCGCCGAACAGGCCAATCTTGCCGCCCTTCACGAACGGCGCGATCAGGTCGATGACCTTGATGCCCGTCTCGAAGATCTCGGTCTTCGGCTCGAGGTTCACGCAGTCCGGACGCTTGCGGTGGATCGGCCAGCGCTCAACCTCCGGCCCGATCGCCCCGCCGTT
Source organism: Gemmatimonadota bacterium (assembly GCA_016182795.1). Classification (GTDB taxonomy): domain Bacteria; phylum Gemmatimonadota; class Gemmatimonadetes; order Gemmatimonadales; family Gemmatimonadaceae; genus PNKL01. Next base: position 87,260 of record JACPFW010000015.1, on the reverse strand, counting down.
GTCCACCGGCTCGCCCAGCACGTTGAGGATGCGGCCGAGCGCCGCCGATCCCACCGGCACGGCGATGGCGCGCCCGAGGTCCACGGCGTCCATGCCGCGCACGCAGCCGTCGGTCGTGCTCATGCCCACCGCGCGCACCTGATTGCGCCCGATGTGCTGCTGCACCTCGGCGACGACGCGAATCGGCGTGCCGCTGTCCGTGGTCCCCTTCACTTCGAGGGCGTTGTAGAGCTCCGGGAGGTGTCCCGACGCAAACTCGACGTCGATCACCGGACCGATGATCTGGACAATCTTTCCGACGTGGGTGTCTGTGGCAGTCGTCATTGTGATGGTCAACCCTGGAGAGCCGCAGCGCCGCCGACAATCTCGGCGATCTCCTGCGTGATGTTGGCCTGGCGGGCGCGGTTGTAGGTGCGGCGGAGGAGGTTCAGCATCTCGCCCGCGTTGTCAGTGGCGCTCTTCATGGCAGTGCGCCGGGCCGCCTGTTCGGCGGCCGCCGTCTCGACGAGCGCGCGGTACACCGCATTGCGCACGTACGAGGGCAGCAGCTCGGTGAGGATCGCGTCCGCCGACGGATACAGCAGGTAGTCGCGGCCGGCCCCCGCGCGCGTCGGCGCCGCCACCGGGAGCACCCGGTCGGTGTGCGGCGGCGTCGACAGCACCGAGTTGAACTTCGAGTGGATCACATACAGCGAGTCGATCGCGCCCGACGTGAACTGCGCCATCAGCCCGTCCACCAGCGACGCGGCGTCCTCCGCCGTCGGCCGGTCGGAGATGTCCGTCCGCGCGCTCGTCAGATCGTGTCCGGTGTAGCGGAAGAACCCGATTCCCTTGCGGCCGACGACGTGCAGGTCCACCTGCACATCCTTGTCGGCGAGCGCGGCCAGCGTGTGGCGCGCTTCCTTGATGAGGTTGGCGTTGAATCCGCCGCACAGCCCGCGGTTCGCCGTGATCAGCAGCACCGCCGCGCGCTGCTCCGTCGCCGGCTGCCGAAGCAGCGGGAAGCGCTCAGCGAGATCGGCGTTGAACAGGCTCGAAATCACGTCGCCCAGCGCCGTCGCATACGGACGCGCCGCGGCGACGCGGTCCGACGCGCGCTTCATCTTGGACGTCGCCACCATTTCCATCGTGCGCGTGATCTTGCGCATGTTCTCGGTGGTCTTGATGCGACCTACTAACTCGCGACCTTTCGCCATCGGCTAGTGACGGTTGACGGTAGACGGTAGACGGTAGACGAACGGCTAGGCCAGCGACTTCTTGTACGCGTCGATCGCCTGCTTCAGCGTCGCTTCCGTCTCCTTCGACAGCGCCTTCTCCTTGCGGATCGTGTCGCCCACCTGCGGGAACTTGGCGGCCATGTACGAGTGCAGCCCCTCTTCCCAGCTGCGCACCTTGGCCACCGGCACGTCGTCAATGAACCCGTTGGTCACCGCGAAGATGCTGATCACCTGCTGCTCGGCGGCCATCGGCCGGTACTGCCCCTGCTTCAGGATCTCCACCGTCCGCGCGCCGCGGTCGAGCTGGCGCTTGGTGGCCGCGTCGAGGTCCGACGCGAAGGCGGCAAAGGCCTCGAGTTCACGGTACTGCGCCAGGTCGAGGCGCAGACGCCCCGCCACCGAGCGCATCGCCTTGATCTGCGCCGACCCGCCCACGCGCGACACCGAGATGCCGACGTTGATGGCCGGACGCACGCCCGAGAAGAACAGGTCGGACTCAAGGAAGATCTGGCCGTCGGTGATCGAGATGACGTTCGTCGGGATGTAGGCCGACACGTCGCCCGCCTGCGTCTCGATGATCGGCAGCGCCGTCATCGAACCGCCCGGGGCGAGAATGTGCACGCCGTCCACGACCTTGGGATCGTTGGAAATCTTGGCCGCGCGCTCGAGCAGGCGCGAATGCAGATAGAAGACGTCGCCGGGGTAGGCTTCGCGGCCCGGCGGGCGGCGCAGCACGAGCGAGATCTGGCGGTACGCGGCGGCCTGCTTTGACAGGTCGTCATACACGGCCAGCGTCGCCTTGCCCTCGTTGTACATGAAGTACTCGGCCATCGCCGCACCCGTGTACGGGGCGATGTATTGCATCGGCGCAGGGTCAGAGGCAGAGGCGGCCACGATGATCGTGAACTCCATCGCGCCCGCTTCCTTCAGCTTCTCCAACACCGCGGCAATCGTCGACGCCTTCTGGCCGATGGCCACGTAGACGCAGATGACGCCCTGCCCCTTCTGATTGATGATCGTGTCCACCGCCACGGCCGTCTTGCCCGTGCCGCGGTCGCCGATGATCAGCTCGCGCTGGCCGCGGCCGATCGGAATCATCGAGTCCACCGCCTTGATGCCCGTCTGCAGCGGCTCCTTGACGCCCTGACGGACGATGATGCCCGGGGCCTCCGACTCCACCTTGCGCGAGTGCTTGGCGTTGATCGGGCCGAGGCCGTCGATCGGGCGGCCGAGCGCGTCGACGACGCGGCCGACCAGCTCGTGCCCCACCGGCACCTCAAAGACGCGACCGGTGCGCCGCACCTCGTCGCCTTCCTTGATCTGCAGGTAGTCGCCGAGAATGACGGCGCCGATGTTGTCCTCTTCGAGGTTCAGGGCGAGCGCCGTGATCCGCTCGCCAGAGGCGGGGGTCACTTCGAGCATCTCGCCGGACATCGCCTTCTGGAGGCCGTAGATGCGGGCGATGCCGTCCTTCACTTCAAGCACCGTGCCGACTTCCTCGACATTGAGCTTGTTCAGGTCGGCCGCTTCGATCTCGCGAAGCAGAATGTCCTTGATCTCACCGGGGCGCAGCGTCGTAGACATGGCGGAGCGGGGTGCAGGGTGCGGAGTACGGGGAACTGCTCAGCGTAGCGTCGTGGTCGGGCGACCGCGAGCCGTTTTGGTACAGCTTGTGAAATTAGTCACATGGGGGCGTCGGATTCAAGGCGTCGGGGGCCTTAACGGCAGATGGTAGGCGGTAGCTGGTAGATGGTAGACGGCCGAGCGGCCGGGCCCAGCTACTACCATATACCACCTACCACCTACCACCTACCATCTCCATCCCCCTTAACGCACTCGCGGGGCACCCAGATGGATGCCCCGCAAGCGACAGCAACTAGCCGTCAGCCCTACTTATCCCACCACATCCGGGTGTTCATCGCGTCGGCACCCTGACGGGCGATTGCCGCGTCGAGCATGTCCTTGTTGACCGACTGTTCCGACGACGCATAGAGCATGCGGCGCGGGACGTAGTTGACGATTGCCGACGGGCCGGACACGATGTTGGCCGGCACGCCGGTGCGACGCCAGTCGCTCCACGCCTCTTCGCCCTGCGTGAAGAGCGCGATCCACTTCTCGGTCAGAATCTGCGTCAAGCCCGCCGCGCCGCCCTGATAGGCAACGGCCGGCTGCGCCAGATACGCCGCGGCGTCGGCGGCCGAACCACCCCACTGGGTGATCGAGGCCGTGACACCGGCGTTGTAGTACGCCGCCGCCTGACCGGCGTTCAGGCCGCCCATGCCGCGGTTGGCCGCTTCCGCCAGGATGAAGTTCTGCTCGGCGAAGGTGTACATGTACGTCGAAGTGGCGCGACCAGCCTCCGTGCCGAACGTCCCGTACGCCGTCTTGCCCGGGTAGAAGATCGTACCAAGGCGCGACGCCTTGTTGCCGTAGCTGCCGGCGGCCGCAACATCGAGGCCGTTCGGCTCGCCAGCATACGTCGACGTCCCAGCCACCGGCTGCGCATAGATCGGCAGGCGCGGATCGTTGTTCGCAAGCATCGCGTCAACGAGCGTCTTGCTCATACGGTGGTCGTCTCGCGTGGCGTAGTTGGCCGCCCACGGGTTGTCGAACACCTGATCGCCCGGCCACGCCAACGCCGCGTTGTCCGCGTTCGACGTCAGCAGACCGCCTGACGCCGCAATGGCCGCGGCCAACTCGGTGTTCGCCTTCGCGAGGTCGGCCTTCTGCATGCGCATGGCAAGCCGCAGGCGCAGGCCGTTGGACAGCTTCTTCCACTTCGCGGCGTCACCGTTGTAGATCGGGTCGCCGGAGCCGAGCCCGGCGCCAGAACCCATGGCGGCCGTGGCGTCGGTCAGCGCCTTCAGCAACCCGTAGTAGATGTCCTTCTGGGCATCATACTTCGGCTTGAGCGTCGTGCCGGTCGTGCCCTGCAGCGCTTCGCTGTACGGCACGTCACCAAACATGTCGGTCAGAGCCTGGTACGAATACGCCTGCAGCACGGCCGCCGGACCCCACGTATTCGGGTCCTTGAGCCCCTTGCCAACGTTGATCACCTGCTGGTAGTCCATCAACTCGCTAGTGTACGGCGTGGTGAAGAACCCATCGATGGTCAAGACGCGGAAGTTGTACTTGTCCTCGTCGGGATACTGCGTCTGCGCCACGTGCTGCGCGAGCAGTTCGGTCCCCGACAGCTGATAGAAGACGCCGCCGAGGCGACCCATCATGGACGAGGTCGCGCGCGTGAAGATCGTCCCTGGAGGGGGCGGCGTGTCGAGTGACGGGCTGTTCGGATTGACGTTCAGCCCAGTAAGGTCGGTCTGGCATGCCGCCGCCACGAACACCGTGGAGGCGAGCAGGGCGACCGAAAGCCGAGTGGTTTTCATTATTCCAATCTCCCGGTTGGCGGTCACGGAGTGATGGTAAAGTTGATGCCAACCGACTTAGTTGTCGGCAAGGCGCCCATGTCGAAGCCCTGGCCCGTGTTGCCCGAGTTCGTCGCGTTCTCTGGATCGTAGTTCGGGAAATCGGTCCACGTGTACAGGTTGCGGCCGATGAGCGACACGTTGAGCGCCGAGAGCTTCAGGTTCGTCAGGTACTTGGCGGGCACGTCCCAGCTGATGCGCGCATCGCGCAGCTTCACGAAGCCCGTGTTGTAGATGCCGGCCTCGACGACCGGGTAGTAGTTGTGGAAGTAGTCTTCCGCCGTGACGGTGACCGTGTTCGGCTGACCCGTCGTGCGGTCGATGCCGTCCACCTTGATGCCTGGCTTGTCCCAATCTTCCGTGCGACCGCGGAGCGTCGACGACAGGATGCCGGCATAGTTGCCCCACCAGTTGCCAGACGAGAAGTTCTGGCCGCCCTGACGGATGTCGACCAGGAAGCTGAACGTGTAGTTCTTGTAGCGGAACTCGTTGTTCACGCCGCCCGTCCAATCGGGGTTCACGTTGCCGAGCTTGACCAGCGTCGACGGCGAGTACGGCAGGCCGTTGCGCGTGATGACCTTGCCCGTGACCGAGTCCTTCTGGTAGCCGCGTCCGTAGATGGTGCCGTACGGTTCGCCCTTGCGCGCTTCGATGCGGGCGCCCCAGTTCGTGGGCCCGAGCACGATGGTGGTGAGCCCTGGCGCCAGGTCGTCAACCTTGTTGCGGTTGCGCGTGTAGTTGAACGTCGTGCGCCACGAGAAGCCGTTGGCGAGGTCCAGCGTCTTGAGCGTCAGCAGGGCCTCAACGCCGCGGTTGCTCATCTGGCCGGCATTGATGTACGCCGAGCTGAAGCCGATGGCCGGGGCCATCGCCAGCGCGAAGATCTGGTCCTTGGTGATCTTCGTGTAGTACGTGGCGTCCACCGTCAACTTGTCGTCGAACAGCGAGATTTCGAGGCCGCCCTCGGTGCCGTACGTGCGCTCAGGCTTCAGGTTCGCGTTGTTGGCCGCGTCCGGCAGCGTGAACAGCGTGCGGCCGCCGAACTTCGCGGTCGAACCGGAGTACGTCGTCGCCAGCGAGTAGGCGCCGGCGTCCGAACCCACCTGCGCGAAGCCGCCGCGCACCTTGGCGAACGTGATCCAGCCGCCGTTCGTCATCGCCGGGAACAGATCCGAGAGGACGATCGAGCCGTTGATCGACGGATAGAAGTACGAGCTGTTTTCCTTCGGCAGCGTCGACGAGTAGTCGTTGCGGCCCGTGACTTCCACGGTCGCCATGCGGTTCCACGTCACGACCGCCGATCCGTACACCGAGTTCACACCGGAGTGCGCTTCGCTGTTCGAGACCGTCGGGGTGATGGCCGAGTTCGACAGGTTGTAGATCTTCGGCACCACGATCGCCGAGGTGCTGAAGGCGTTCGCGTACGAGTCGTTGCGGCGGATGTTGCCGCCCACGTTGCCGGTCAAGTCGAACTGGCCGAACGTGTGGGTCGCCGTCACGATGCCTTCGACGTTGGACTCGGAGGCGCGCTGGTTGTTCACGCGGAACGCACCGTTGGTCGCCGGCGCCCAGTCGATGTTGCCCTTGGCGAACTGCTCAACCGTCGTGAAACGGTAGAAGTCCTGGCCGGCGCGGACCATGCCCTTCAGCCAGCTCGTCATCTGATAGTTGACGGTCGCCTGGCCGATCACGCGGTCGCGCGTGTCGCCTTCACTGTTCTCGTACTGGACCCAGTACGGGTTCGTGTGGTAGTTCGTGTTCCAGTTGAACAGGCTGCCGTCCTCGTTGTAGTACTTGTTCTTGAGGGCGGACACATCAACCTGGCGGCCGAACCACGTGAAGCCCATGAACGGGTTGCCTTCAGTGTAGCCGACTTCCGTGCGGTTGATGCCCTGATTCTGGATCACCTGCAGCGAGCCGCTGGCGCTCCACTTGTCGTTGATCGCCGCCGTCGCCGACAGCGTCGCTGCCAGCTTGGCCAGCTTCGAGTTCGGCACGATGCCGAGCACGTTGTCCTTGGTCAGCGACAGGCGCGCCGCGGTCTTGGCGCCGTTGGCCGTCACGGCGATGCTGTTCGACACCGTGTGGCCGACGTTGAAGAAGTCCTTCACGTTGTTCGGGTGCGCAATCCACGGCTGCTGCTTGCCCGTGAACTGGTCGATCAGGCGGCCGTCGAGCTTCGGCCCCCACGATTCGTCCGCACCGTCGTTGACGCCGCCCCAGGCGCCGTCCACGTACGAGAACTCACCGCCAAAGCCCTGGCCGTAGTTGTCCTGGTACTTGGGCATCACCGAGAAGACGTCAGCGGTGGCGTAGCTGCGGATCTGAACCTTGACGCCCTCGGCCGAGCTGCGGCCGGTCTTCGTCGTGATGACGACGGCGCCGTTCGACGCGCGCGAGCCGTACAGCGCCGCGGCGTTGGGGCCCTTGAGCACCGTGATGCTGGCGATGTCGTCGGGGTTCATGTCCGAAATGCCGTTGCCGTAGTCACGGCCGCCGCCCGCAGACGCCGTCGAGAAGCCGGCGTTGGAGATCGGCACGCCGTCAACGATGAACAGCGGCTGGTTGTTGCCGGTGATCGACCCGGCGCCGCGGATCACGATACGGGTCGAGCCACCCATCGCGCCGCTGGCCTGAATGTTCAGGCCCGACGCCTTGCCCGACATCGCGTTGATCAGGTTGGCTTCGCGCGTCGCCGTCAGGCTGGTGTTGTCGAGCGCCTGCTGCGAGGTGCCGAGCGTCGACTTCTCGCGCTGCACGCTGAGCGCCGTCACCATCATGCCCGTGAGCTGCACGGCCTGCGCCTGGAGGGTGAAATCCACCGTCTGCGTCGTGCCGTCCATGTTCACGTTGTTCTGCGCGCGCTTGTAGCCGATGCGCCGCGCGATCAGCGTGGCTGGACCGCGATTGCGGCCAGCGACCGTGATCGTATAGCGGCCATCGTCGCCGGTCTGGGCGCCGGCCTTGATCGCGTCAATGAAGACGCTCGTGCCGGGCAGTGGCGCGCCCGACTCGGACACGACGCGACCCTTGATGATGGTGGGTGCCTGGGCGTGCGCGACGGTGCTGACACCGGCGAGCAAAGCCAGACCGACCACGCCCGCGAACCATGCGCGGACCTGTCGGATAATCATTCTGTATCCTCCTGGAAGAGGGGCGGGAAATAAAGGACCCAACTAACTAACGAGCTTGTGCGTACGACTACAGATAACAACCGACACCGTCGAATCACCACTACATAAAAGAACCCCGCGAGTCGCCACGGCGTCACCGGGTAATGAAACGGATGCGCCGCCGCGATTTGCCAGCGGATCATAGGCTATAAGTCTGCGAACCGCTCCTCAAACTGTGACATCAGGGTACTCACACCTATTCTGTAAGGGTGTCCCTGACGGCGCTAGTCCCGGCTGTGCGAACGTCCTTGGCGGAATCGAGCCACCAAATCCTGCGTTCGCAGTCTCGTGAGCGAGGCCGCGCGGATCCCCGCCACACGCTGCGCCGTGTTGGCGAGATGTGACGGTGACGCGAAGGCCAGCACCGCGGCGACATCGGCCAAATCATAGCCGGGGTTCTTGGCGAGCTCCGCCGCGGCGATGAGTCGCACCAGATCGATCACGCGCTTGAGGTTCGGAGCGCCCGAGGCGGCGAAGGCGCGGCTGAGATGCTCGCGCGTCACCTCCAGCGCACTGGCAATGGCATCAGTGCGCACGGGGCGCCCCCCGGCGGCGATCACCACCTCCCACGCGCGCCGCTGCAGCGGCGCATCAAGGCCGAGCGCGCCATGCGCGCCCTGCAGCGCGGCGGCAAACCGCGTCGTGAACGCCAGCGGCAGCACCAACTCGCGCAGCGCGCCGTCGTCCACTCCGTCAATAAGCACATCGGCCATCTCGAGCGCGGCACAGCGGCCGAGCACGCCGGTATCGGCTAGCCGCGGGGCGGCCAGCGCGAAGAACGGAATGCTCGGCAGCTCGCGCGCCATCGCGGCCACGCTCCACGCGTCGTCGGCGGCCGCGGCGCCGCTGACGCCGGCGCAAACATCCACAACCACCACGTCCACCAGCGACGCGCGCAGCGCGGCGTCGGCTGCCGCTGCCGTGCGCACGACCTGCAGGCGCGCGCGCCGCCGCGTAAACGAGCGCCGCAGCAGGTCGCGCCCTTTGTCGCGCGTGCTGAACGCGAGCACCGACGGCAGCGGCGGCGCCACCTCGACCGGCGTCATGCGGGCGACTCGCCGTCGAGCAGGGCCTGGGCGCGCGCGAGTACCGTGCGCGCGTTCTCGTACGAGACCAGCGCCACCGCCTCGTCGAACGCCAGCCACTTGCACGCCGTGATCCCCTCGCGGCGCAGCGGGCGCGGCTGGCCGCTGGCGGCTTCGATCAGGAAGAAGTGACAGATCTTGTGCACGAGACGGCCCCGGAAGCGGAAGTTCCAGTCGATGATCTCGATGGGACCTTTCATGTCGAGGTGGCGCAGGCCCGTCTCCTCGTGCACCTCCCGCACCGCGGCCGCGTCGGGCGACTCGTCGGCCTCGAGGTGGCCCTTGGGGAAGCCCCAGTTCTTGTAGCTGTCGCGAATCAGCAGATAGCGCACGCCCTCGGCGGTGCGACGAAAGACAATGCCGCCGGCGGAGACTTCTTCGCGTGGGGCGCGCGAGTGGTGCGTCACGCCGCCCGCCCGGCGTCGAAGTTCGGCCGCCCCTCGATAAAGTCGCGCACCACCTGATCGTCGGTGCCGTGGATCTCCGCGACGGTGCCCACCTGCCGCACGCGCCCGTCGTGCAGCATCGCGATGCGGGTCGCCACGGTGCTGGCCGACTTCATGTCGTGCGTGATGACGATGGAAGTGACGCCCAACGTGCGCTGCATGCGCAGCATCAGCTCGTTGATCACGGCGCTGGTCACCGGATCGAGACCGGTGGTCGGCTCGTCGTAGAGCAGGTACTTGGGGCGCAGGGCGATGGCGCGGGCGATCCCCACCCGCTTGCGCATGCCGCCGGAGAGTTCGCTCGGCATCAGCGCCGCGGCGTCGGGGAGGTCGACGAGCGTCAGCGCCTCGCGCACGCGTTCGTCGATCTCACCCACGGAGATGCCACCGTCGTCCATGGCCGCCTGGCGCCGCAGCCCCATCGCCACGTTCTCACCGACGGTGAGAGAATCGAACAGCGCCGAAAACTGGAAGACGTAGCCGATCTTGGCGCGCAGGCGATACAGCGCGTGGCGGTCGAGCGTGGGCACGTCGAGGCCGTCGACGATCACGGTGCCCTGATCGGGTTCGAGCAGACCGACGATGTGCTTGATGGCGACCGACTTCCCCGTCCCCGAGTAGCCGATGATGGCGACCGTCTCCCCCTCGGTCACGTCGAGGGTGAAGCCCTTGAGGACTTGCTTGGGGCCAAAGGCCTTATGAAGGTCGCGGAGGGAGATCAAGAGTCGGGTGCAGGGGCAGGGTGTGGTGCAGGGTGCGGGGGCAGGGTGTGGTGCAGGGTGCGGGGTGCAGGGTGAATATGGATGGCCGTCGCGGGGACGGCGAGACCGGCTTGCACGAACACAAAACGGCCGCGGGATGGTTGCTCCCGCGGCCGTCTCTGTTGTCTCTCTGTTGTCTTTCTGTTGTCTTTCTGTTTTCTCTCTGTTGTTTCTCTGCAGTCGTTTCGCGCTAAGCGCTAAACGACTGCAGCGCCCTTCCCACATCCCCCTCACGCAGCCGCTTGAGCGCGCGATCGCGCAGCTGACGCACGCGCTCGCGGGTGACGCCGAGCATCGAGCCGATTTCCTCGAGGGTGTGTTCGCGCCCGCCTTCGAGGCCGAAGTAGAGGCGCAGCACCTTGGCGTCGCGCGGCGGCAGCGTGCCGAGCGCCTGCTCGATCTCGTCGGTGAGGAAGCGGTTCATCGCCTCCTCCTCGGTGTCGGGCATCTCGTCGGCCACAAAGCGCTCGATCAGCGAGCGGTCGCCGTCGGGATCCATGGGGGCATCGAGGCGCACGTCGCCGCTGTTGAGCGCCGCGAGCGACGAGACGACGTCCACCGAGAGGCCGGTGACCTTGGCCAGCTCTTCCGGGGTTGGTTCGCGGCGCATTTTCTGGCGCAGGATCTCCGACGCCTTGATGATGCGCGACAGGTCGGCCGTGCGGTTGAGCGGCACGCGCACGGTGCGCCCCTGGCGGGCGAGCGACGACAGGATCGCCTGCCGGATCCACCACACCGCGTACGAGATGAACTTGACGCCCTGATCGGGGTCGAACTTCCGCGCCGCGGTGAGGAGACCGACGTTGCCCTCGCCGATCAGGTCGATGAGGGGGAGACCGCGGTTCTGGTACTTCTTGGCAACGGAGATGACGAAGCGCAGGTTGCGCTTGACCAGTTCCTGCAGCGCGTCCTGGTCGCCCGCGCGGATCTTGCGCGCGACCTCGATCTCCTCGTTGCCCTTGAGGAGCGCGTAGGTGCTGACTTCATACAGGTACTGGTCAAGGATGTCGCGTTCGGGTTCGCTGGGCGCGATGCCCGCGGGGGCGGCGCGGCGACGGCGGCGCTTGACTTCGGTGGCCATGGACTATGCCTCGACGAGCCAGGGGGCTCGAGCGTGAATCGTGAAGACGAGGAGACCCGACCTGGGTCCGCCCGGTACAACGCGGCGCGCTCGCATTAGGAACTACGTGAACGGCGCTGCCAGTGCTGACTGCAAATGCAAGGCCAGTAAAAGTAGCGAATTTCACGGTTTACGCCAGAGAGACCGCTTGACCTCCCTGTTACGTCCGGATAGCTTTTTTGGTTCCTGACGGAACGCTCGAACGTGAGCGCCCGTCGGGACCCCGGGGGCGTAGCTCAGTTGGGAGAGCGCTTGAATGGCATTCAAGAGGTCAGCGGTTCGATCCCGCTCGCCTCCACTGGGAATCCGGCCAGTTGCGGATCATCCGGTTCCGGCACCCAAGCCGGGACACGCGGGAATAGCTCAGTTGGTAGAGCACAACCTTGCCAAGGTTGGGGTCGCGGGTTCGAGTCCCGTTTCCCGCTCTGAAGAGAAGCAACAGAAAGACAGCAGAAAGACAACAGAAAAACAGCAGACACCACCTCGGCGGCACAGCGGTTCGGCTGAGGGGTACGTAGGGAAGGCAGCGCAACCGCTGGAATGGGTCTTGTGCGCTTCCCGGTGTCGCCCCCCAGGAGTCCGGGCGGTTAGCTCAGTTGGTTAGAGCGCCACGTTGACATCGTGGAGGTCACAAGTTCGAGTCTTGTACCGCCCATTGCCTCACGAGAGCGCCTCGTGAGGCATTTTGTTATCTTCTCCGCGTCACCTGCCGGGACCGCCGGCACCATCCGAGTGAACCGATGACGCTTCTTCCCCGTCTTTCCCTGATGGCCGTCCTCGTGGCGGCCCCATTGGCCGCGCAGGAGCCGGCGGCCGCGACCTGCCCCGTCGACTTTAACCAGCCGAAGGAACTGGTCACCTTATACAACATCACCCGCATGCGCGCGCTGCAGCTGGCCCCGGGTGACGAGCGCGTCAAGCTCGTGCGCGACATGATGAAGACGCTGGCCAACCCCAAGGTCATTGCCGCCAATCCGATGGCCGTGAACCTTGCCGCTGGGCAGACGCTCGTCATCTACATGATGCAGCCCAACATCGGCGCCACCGCCACGCGCGGCCAGCTGAACTGGGGCAAGCCCGAAGACCAGGTGATCGACCTCGCCAAGACGGTCGACTCGCTGTTCACGGCGGTCGAGGCCACGAGCCCGGCCTGCTTCGCCGAGACCAAGCCGTTCCGGCAGGCGAAGCCGTGGCAGGACCGCATCAACGCGGCCTTCAAGTTCATGGCCGCCAACGAGGCGGACTCGGCCGAAGTCTACGCCAAAGCGTCGCAGCAGCTCGACCGCAGCTCGCCGTATGCGCCGCGCGTCTACGCCGCCATCGCGCAGGTGCGCGGTTCGCAGGCGGACATGATGAAGCACCTCGAAGAGGCGCTGAGGCTCACCGAGAACGACACGACGTACCTCGATGACCGCCGTGCCGTGCAGTTCCAGATTGGGCAGGTGGGGCTGGAGTACGCCGAGATCCAGCCGGAGCCGCAACGCACGCAGACCTTGAAGCGCGCGGCCGAGGTGCTGCTGACGCTGGCCACCGAGGCGCCGGGCGCCGAGTCGACGCCGTACGCGCTGTCGGGCATCGGCATGGCGGCGACGTCGCTCAAGGACTCGACGCTCTACGAAAAGTGCTTCCAGGTGGTGGACAAGTCGCTCGACAAGTACAGCGACATGTCGGTGCTGCAGGCGGCGATCTGCGCCAACCGGATGGGCAAGACCGCCGAGGCGGTGAAGCTGTTCGAGGCCACGCTGGCCAAGAACCCCAACTCGCGCGACGCGCTGTACAACGCCGCGGCCCTGATGTACGAGCTGCGCAAGGGCACCGAGATGATTCCGCTGGTGCACAAGCTCGTCTCGATCGATCCGGGCAACCCCGACAACACGTCGCTGTACGCCTACGCATACAACGTGCTGAACGAGCAGTGGAAGCCGGCCACGCCGGCGCCCGCGCCCGCTCCGACACCGGCCAAGCCGGGGGCCAAGCCGGCCGCCCCGCCGCCGGCGCCGCCGAGCCCGTACGCCGACTCCGTGGCCCGGTACATGAAGATCGCCGACGAGATGCCGCAGCGGCTCGTGATTGTCGAGTTCGTGCGCTACGCCGATCGCGCCGTGCTGAAGGGCGAGATCGAGAATCGCACGAAGGCGGCAAAGACGTTTGAGATCACCTTCGAACTGCTCGACCTGACCGGCGCGGTGGTGGACACGCAGGTGGCGAAGGTCGAGAACGCCGCGCCCAACGCGACGATGCCGTTCGAGATCAAGTCGGACAAACCGAAGATCGCCGCCTGGCGCTACACGCTGAAGTAGGCGAGGAACCGAGTCCCTGATGGGCGCCCGGATTCTGGTGATCGACGACGATCCTGTCGTGCGCGGCATGCTGGTGGAGATGCTGCAACGCGAGGGGTACGACGTCGACTCGGCGGAAGACGGGCGCGCGGGGATGAAGTGCTTTCACGAGCGGCCTTCTGCTCTGGTCATCACTGATGTGCTGATGCCCGAGCAGGAGGGGCTCGAGACGCTGATGCAGCTCAGGCAGACGGGGCTGCCCGTCAAGGTGATGGCCATTTCCGGCGGTGGACGCGTGGGGCCGGACGCGTACCTCAACTCGGCGCGGACGCTGGGGGCCGACGCGATTTTGGCGAAACCGTTTGGCCGCGAGGAACTGCTGCAGCACGTGACGACACTGCTGAATGCCTGATTGACCCACGACGAAGAGCTGGATATATTGTGAGGCTCGGTTGTGGTTTGAGAGAGAAAACCGAGAAGAAGCAGAGGCGGTCGGTTGGCGCTCGTAGCTCAATTGGATAGAGCATCTGACTACGGATCAGAAGGTTGCAGGTTCGAGTCCTGCCGGGCGCATGGAGAGTACGACAGAGTGGTACGGAGTAAGACGGAGTAACACAGACTTTACCGATTCGGGGCGTAGCTTAGCCCGGTAGAGCGCCTGCTTCGGGAGCAGGAGGTCGGAGGTTCAAATCCTCTCGCCCCGACTGAACGCAACCTCTTGCGAAGCAAGAGGTTGCGTTTGTCTTTGGGAGGTCGTGCCCTCATGAGGGTGGGGCCACTCTGGGGCCGTACCTCCCTGTTGCGAGCAGGCGGAAGCTGCGTAACGACGGGGCCGCGCACCAACGACCACGTGGCTCACATCGCCGGGCTCAGAAGGGCTCGCAATCGCGGGTGCCTCCAGAAGAGCCGGGACGATTCACTGCGAGCATGGCGGCGTAGATCGCATACCCGACTCAGTGCTGAGCGAAGACGAGTTACGGTGCCCTCGGCTCCGAAGGCCGTCTCGTCCGACAGCTTCGTGTCGAGGAGAGCGCCGCAACTTCCGATCAGTCTCCACTGCCAAGCTGTGCGCGACGATCATGGCGGGCTGCTCGCAGAAGTTTGCTCGGGCGTCTCAACCTCGTTGCGTCACTCGCTGGATCGCTTCGGTCGCGCTAATCTCCGCGCGGCTCATCCGAGCTGAACTCCCGACGCGTGGGATCCCAATACAGGTGTCGCACGGTCTTCCCCGAGACGTCGAGGGTTGTCACGCTCACCGCGAGTTGAGCGCGATTGGCGCAGGAGAACTCGCACAACGTGCGAGCGAGCGTAACGCTGGGAGAGCCCTCTCCGGACGGTCCATGCTTCGCAAGGTAGCTCACGAGGTGCGCGTCAATCTCTCCACGCGGAGAGATGAAGAGTGCAATCAAGAGGCCTCGTGTACCGTCGGAACCGGCGATGATCAGGTCTTCGTTTCCCGCACCTTCGAAGTTCCCACGGACGATCACGAGTCCTTCGTCTCGGGAAATGATGGCGCCGGCGGTGTCCGCAGCCAGGTAGTTCGCAGGCGAGAACGCAGTGAATCCGGGCCAGCGGGCCCGTACAACGTCAAGCGCTGCCTCGGGAACATCCCCGATCACGAGAATCCGTCCCGATGTCGCTTGAGAGGAGTCGTGACTGGCAGCGGAGGAGGCGACCATGGGCACGCGCTCCCGGCCATCAGTTTGATCATGGCCCGCACCGCTGCAGCCATGCATCGACGCTAACGCACCGGCGATGAGTACTCTGGGCAGGTGTATTCGCATCGAGGATGGGTAAAAGACGGTCAAACCTACCACGGCCGCGCCAAGAGTGCACCGAGGCTACCGGTGAGCAACGCGAACTCGGTGTCGGAGATGACATCCTTCTCTCGCGCCCGCCGGCACGCCTCGAACACGTCCCCAAGCACATTCCGAGCTGGCCCAGGACGCCCTTCTCGGAGGTGTCGAGCACCAACTTCCAGCTCGTTGCTCACCGATTCGCACAATCCCCTGCGATTCCCTTCGGCGCCGGCGCACAGCGCCTCAGCCAATCGTTGAGTATCGCGGAGGAGGTCGAGTCCGGATTGCGTTGCCTGCCGATCCTGCAAGGTGTCAAGTGCAGGCTGAATGACGGTCGATAAGACGTACTGGCCGAACGCCCCTGCGCGACTCGCGGTGATCGTACCCACAACGAGCAGTGGCGTCAGGCTCGGATCGCCAGCCATTTCGACGGCCCCCGCCACGCCCAGCAGTGCCGATCCGGTGTCCTGCTGTACGGCAGCCAGCCAAGTAGTGAGGATCTGTGACCGCGACACCACCGACAGCGGGGCGTTTGTACTGTCCGCCCAGAACCATACGAGCCCAAGTGTCTCCAGAGCATCCACCTGGTCTGTTGGCACCCGAGTCGCCGCTACCAACGGGGCGACGACGAGATCACCACGACGAGCGACACGCCGTTGAATGCCACGCGAGATGCCGATGGCGGGCACGAGCGCGAGACTTGCCTCAGGGGTGTCGAGCCGAGCGACGAGCGTCGCCACGCTCGCAAAATAGTTGCCGTGGTCATCAGCGGAATCCGGCGTGGCGCCCGCGATTCCCGTCCGGATTGCGACCGCGACACGATTTAGTTCATCAACGAGGGCGCGGCCAACGTCGGCAGACAGCGCCGCTGCGGGCACTTCAAGCAGCGCGTCTACGGCCAGCGCCTTTTCGGTCGGTGTGCCGGTTCGAATGCGCTGAGCCCAGACCGCGACAGAGTCTTGCGGCTGCTGCGCCGACGCGACCGGCGCGCCCATGCCGACGGCGACGACAAGACAAGCGGCACCAATGATGAGATTTCGAAGAGGCACGATTCGGAGGATCACGGTGGCCCCCAACCGGGCGAGCATCGAGCAGGCCAATCTGTGTGTGCGTGATCGAGCGAGTGGGTGTGACTCTGAGCGATGATGGTCCCGGCCGGTTCGAAGCATCCGTTCACTCGTGGGTCGAACGTGAGACGTTTTATCGCGTCGAAGTACTGTTGAGCCGAAAAGCCCTGCGGTCGCCCGGTAAGAATGCGCCAGTCCGTGGCGGCGCCCGAAAGATGTGGGCTGTTCACCGCAGTTGCCTCAATATGAACTAGCTGATGCACCGGGTTGCGGTAGCCGCTGGTGACGACGATCTCCTGCCTGAGCTGTTGGAGCGCCAACGCCTGCATGGTGGGCATCTTGCTGAGGAGGCGGTCGGTCGCGGCCCACGACGAATAGTCCGCGCCCGAGTTGCGGCGAGCGTCGCCCCGCTGGCCGAGTTCCGCCCGTGAGATGACGGAGCGCTGGCCGAATTCAACGTACTCCTCGCGAATCGTATCTATTTCGTCTTGTTTCACCACTACCGGGGTCGAGCGAATCTCGCTCCCTCGATAGGAGACCTTGGCCGTGATGCGAAACGCAAGCGACTTGAGTGCGAGCTTGTCGCTTAGAGGCAACGCGTCCGTCAGTTTGCTGGGCCATCGAGAACGCTTGATGTTCGCAGCGGGCACATCAAACTCGGACCTCGCCCCGTTTGCGACGGCGCCTGGTGGAATCGACGAGACCTGGTCACCCGGGTCATCAACCACCTCCCACATCACCAGCGGCGCCAGCGACGCAGGCGTTACCTCCGCCTCCAGTCGGATGCGATCTTCCGGCGAACGTACAAGGAATGAGCCATTCGGATTCGGTCCGCCAGCACTGCTGATTCGAATCGTGGGAGGCGGCTCGAGCGGACTGTTGCCGCGGTTGGTAGCCGCAAGCTTGGCGCCTGACTGCAACGTTCCTCGCGCGACCACGGCACCGGCGCGAAGTGCTTGATAGCGGCATGCGACGAGTCCGGCACACGTCTCGATCTCGGAAAACATCGATCGACGAGCCGCACCGTAGGCGGGCAGTATCACGTTGAATGCTGAATCGACCACGCTTGAGTCGGGCAACACTCCATCGAAGACGTTGCTTGCTGGCTCGATGAACCACCACTTGGTGTCGGTGACGGAGGTCCCATCCACAACCCTCAGCGTGAAGACATCGGACGCAACCATCGGGGCATCGGTGCGGGGGCCGTCCATGCGGAGCAGCGGCGGCTCCCCAAACTCGACGCGACCACCGTCGTCGACGATCGCGCCGAATCTCCACCGTCCAGAGTATGTCTCCCACGCCTTGTATTCAGCATCCCCGAACGGAACTCGATAGCAGCACCCTGCGGCGCGTGTGAAGTAAAGTTCGGTGGGCGCGTTCGTCGCAGAGGAGGGCACGGCGCCGTGGAAGAACTCCGGCATAGGATAGCTGCCAAACGACTGGACCCCGAGCCGCGACCAGTGCAGTCTGAGTCCCGAGCCTGGGAAGAAGGGCGTAAGCACTCCCGGGCCCGGCTCCAAACCGTGAATCGAATAGGCGAAGCTGCCGATGCCGCAGTACGGGTCGGTCACCCCGGGGCGCAAGCAATACCCACCGAGGAAGATCGGCGTAGGCGACGATTCGACACGACCCTCTGCGAGCACTCGCACAGGAAGCCCGGCGGGCAACGCAATGCCAGTGGGATGGCGCGAGATGGGATTTGCGTAGACATCGCCTTCCGGTGATCGCGTGTAGACAAAGAGGGCCGGCGCAAAGGGAATCGTCTGTGCGTTCCGCGGATAGCCGCTGACGGGGAGAACCGTGTAGACGCCGCCGACGGCAAATGAGTCGAGTACCGCAGCGACGCTAATAGTTGGATCGAACAGAGCTGCGCGCGAGTGTGAACGCGAAATGGCAGTCGGCGCCCCTGGCCCGATCAGATCTCGGCTGCACGCCTGCAAGGCCAGCGAACTGCCAGCCGCAACAATCGCCAAAGTCCGGAGCCTTCGAGATTCTGCGCGCATCAGTGTTCCACACTCCTTTAGGGCCCGCCAATCGCCGGCTCAGCGACGACATTCGACCATCTTGTCCACTCGTCGGGGAGCAAGGCACGCGGTGCTATTATGCTACGTAACCATTCTGGCGTCAACAGCGACTGGGCAATGTGGCGACCTCTGCCGGACTCACTTTCGTTGATGTGTGGGAATCACGAGACACGCGGCAGGCTGTAGCAAATGCGTGCGAGACTCTTGATATCCTCCCCAGCACGGAACCACTCAGCCGGGAATCTGTGAGGTTCGCAGAATACTGAAACTGATCCTTCCACCCCGTGCCTGCTGGCGGAGAGTTGGTTCCACATTCAGCCCGATCCGAGCGAAATGGCAGGCATTCAGAGCGACGGTGATCACGTTGTTCCCTCGTTAACCCGTTGCCATCGACGCACCTTTCGTTGAGAGAGGGGAGATGTCCCCCTTCGGGAGCAGGAGGTAGGAGGTTCAAGTCCTCTCGCCCCGACTCAACGCAACCTCTTGTAGTACAAGAGGTTGCGTTTCTGTACCTTGGGCGTCCTCGCGGCGCTGCTGGGGCCACTTCCGATCCACAGTTTCCGTGCGCCCAAGCAAGCAACCATGGGAGCGACCATTCGACGCGGCCGCCGTCCTCGCGCGGCACATTGGCCAGCTTCCCATCCCGCACGAGCGGCTCGAACGACTTCGCACGTGGGCGTTGAGTGCGGGGCCGCCTCGCTCACCGCGCTGACAACGTGCCCGAGACGACGCTGCACTGCGCGCAGCGGGCTCGTCGTCCCGGCGTTCACCGCGCCGTTCCTGTGCGGCGTTATCCAGCCGAAGGCGCCAAGGCGCGCACACCCGCACGGACGAACGCGCCCACCTCGCCGTTGGCGAGGGAGTAGTAGGCAATCTTGCCGGCCTTGCGGTACTGGACGACACCGAGCTGCCGCAGCGTTCTGAGCGAATGCGACACCGCCGAGTCCGAGACGCCAATCAGGCTCGCCAGGTCGCACACACAGAGCTCACGGGCGCCAGGCGCGCCGAGCGCCCATACGATTTGCAAGCGCGTGCGATCGCCAAGCGCTCGGAGGCGCTCGGCGAGATTCGACAATACCGCCGCAGCGGGCAACGCGCGTCGCGCGCGCGTAACCGCCTGCGCGTTGATGCATTTCACCTCGCAGCGGGCAGCGCGGTCGTCACGCGCTCGTGCTCGGGAGGTGCGCGCTGGCACGGGGGCTTCCGCCCTCGCGGACGGCGCCTTCGTCGTCGGTGGCGGCCGACGCTGGGGTTGCGGCGAAATCGTGGTCTCCATATTTTCATGAATACCTGAATAGACGTTCATATAATATGACAGATTTCGCCCCGCCCCGCAAGCGCCATTGCGACGCGACTGTTGCGCGCGTGACGCACTGACGAGAGCCCGATGTTCACGACCCGCTCAGTTCAAGCGCACTCCCCCTGTGAGGCGACGCGATGGTCCAGTGCGCGGCGCGACGCGCGCATACTGCGCACGCGGTCAACCGTCTTCGCCCTGGGAGTGGCCGTGCTTGCCGCGTCACCGGTTCGCACCCAGCAGGTCTCACCGCGTGAGCCGATCGTCGGTGTGGTCGATTCGCTGTTGGCGACGGTGCTCCCCGTCGGACTCCGTGCGGGCGTCCTCGCCCGCGCACCGGAGGTGACGACGCTCCGGGCGGAGGTGACCGCCGCCGAGCGCCGTCGTGACGCGCTCGGCTTCGCTCCGCCCGCGACAGCGACGGTAGCGACCGAGGACGCGCGCGGTGGCCGTGCGGATCGCGGCACGACACGACTCGACATCTCCTGGGACCTGCTCTCGGCCGGACGGCGACAGGGCGCGCGCGCCGTCGGTGAGGCCGACGTGCTGGCCGCGCGCGCCGTCCTCGACGGCGCCCACCTGCAGGCACTGGCTGACGCGGTGCGCGCGCTGTATGGCGGCGCGGGCGCGCGTATCGTTGCGCGTCGCCTCGCAATGCAGGATACGCTGCTTGCCGATGCGGAGTCGTCGTTGGCTGTCCGCTTCGCGAGTGGCGATGCCCGATACGTCGACGTGTTGCGCTTGCGCACCGAGCGGCTCCGCGTCCAGGGCAATCGGGTGCAGGCAACCGCGGGCGCCGACGCCGCGGCGACCGCACTCGCCGCGCTACTCGGCAGTGATTCGGCAGCTGTTGAGCAGGCCGCCGCATCGTTTTCGAGCGCGGAGGGTGTGTTGGACGCGTCTGATACCACGAGGCTCGAGGGCTCGCGCCTTCCGGCCGTGCCGGCCCTCGATGCGCTGCTCGCCGCGTCTCCTCAGCTGCAGCTCGCCTCGGCGCAACGGCGTCGCGCGATCACGGCACAGCAGCTGACGCGAGCACAACAGCGGCCCGCACCCACGATCGGGCTTGGCCTTCAGCGCATCGGTGCCGATGTCGAACGAGCACCGGCCTTCGGCCCCGCGCTCGCGTTTGGCCTGACGCTTCCCTTCACCGCGGCCCCAGCAAACCGCGCAGCGTCGGCCGCCGCCGCGGAGGACGTGGTGGCAAGCGAGGCCGCAGAGCGGGCGAGCATCGTCACCGTGCGCGCCGGGCTGTCGAGCGCGCGCACGCGCTATGACGCCGCGCGGGTTCGCCTGACGTCGTTCGACCGCGCGCTGCTGCGTGCGGCTCGTGACGAACGCGAGGGCGCCCTCGCGGCGTACCGAAACGCGCAACTCTCGCTCGTCGAGTTTCTGGACTTCGAGCGCGCCCTGGTGGAGGCCGAAAGCAGCCGGATACAGGCCACCGTGGACGCCCTCGACGCGCTGGCGGACCTGATCGAGGGACTGGCGGCGCCGGCCTCTCTCGTGACGAGATCGCGGACGCCACGAACCATCCTTGGAGATCCTCGATGAACCACTCTCGTTCCGTCGCGGAGTCGCCGCAAACAGGTGCGCACGCGGAGCTGCTTCGCGGCGGCCCTCTCCTTACAGACATACGCGCGCAGGGCTCGCGTCACCTGACGTCGCTCCTCGTTGGCGTGATCATCGCCGTCTCCGGCGTCACGGCGTGCACTCGCGGGCCAGCGTCGGGGGACAGGAGCGTCGGCGAGACGGCACCCAGTACGAAGTCGAACGGTGAACGGCCCGCGCCGGAATCGCCCCCCGCAACTGGCCGGGTCACACTGAGCGAGGAGGCGTTTCAGACCGCTCGACTGCTGGTCGAATCGCCGCGGCCAGACGCCGGCGGGTCGAGCGAAGCCAGCGTTGACGTGCCGGCGCAAGTGGAGTTCGATCCCGCGCGCGTGGCCGTGGTCTCGCCGCGTGCCGCGGGCCGCCTCGAACGCATGTTGGCGGTCCCGGGAGACCGCGTCGCGCGCGATCAGGTGGTCGCCGAGGTTCAGAGCGCGGCCTTTGCGGTGGCGGTTAATGACTACCTGCAGGCCGGGCGGCGCCTGCAACATCTCGTCGGAACGCCCGATGAAGCGGGTGCGAAAGCGGTACTTGACGCCGCGCGTCGCCGACTGGAACTCCTCGGCGTAGCTGGCGGTGCCATCGACCAGTTGGCGACGGGAGTCGCGGGCAGCGCCCTGATGTCGGTGACAGCGCCGTTCTCGGGGAGCGTCATCGAGTCGCTAAGCCTTCCCGGTCAGGCCGTCGAGGCAGGAACACCGCTGTACCGCTTGGCGGACCTGTCCGTCGTTCTCGTGGCCGCGGAAGTGCCCGAGCGCGCGCTCCAACTGGTGCGCGTCGGCGACCGGGCCGTGGTGCGGGCGCTCGGCACCGGTGAGGTCGTGTTCACGGGACGTGTGGCGCGCGTGAGCGACGTGGTCGACCCCGAGAAGCGCACCGCGAAGGCGTATGTAGAAGTCGCCAATCCGGCGCGCGCGCTCAAACCCGGCATGTTCGCCAACGTTCGACTGCGCGATCGCGCCGCTGCCGGCGCACCGGGCCTCACGGTGCCGGAGGATGCGGTCATGGCCGATGGCACCGCGCGCTACGTGTTTGTCGAAGTAGGAGCGCGCACGTTCGAGCGGCGGGCGGTCGAGGTCGCTCCGTCACCCTATGCTGGCGGCGGACCCGCCGGCGGGCGGTTGACCATCGTCAGCGGACTCAGTACCCGTGACCGCGTCGTGACCCGCGGAGCGTTCACGCTCAAGTCGGAGCTCGCGAAATTCATGCTCGCCGACCCCGACTGAGGAGCGCGGCGATGCTTGATTCTCTCGTCGGCCGGGTCATCCGGGCGCGTGCGGCGATGCTGGTGGCTCTGCTCGGCCTCATCGGCGCCGGCATCTGGGCGTTCCGCACCCTACGCGTCGACGCCTTCCCCGACCTCACGAATGTGCAGGTGACGGTACTGGTCGAGGCGCCCGGGCTGTCGCCGGTCGAGATTGAGCGACTCGTCACGTATCCCATTGAAGTGGCCGTCAGTGGAACAGACGCCGTGGAGCAGGTACGCTCGGTGTCGAAATACGGATTCTCGCAGGTCACCGTGGTTTTCGCCGACGGCACCGACATCTTCCGCGCCCGAACGCTGGTGAACGAACGGCTACAGGACATTCGCGACAAGCTGCCCGCTGGCGCGCGCGCATCGCTAGGACCGCTCGCGGGCGCGACGAGCGAGATCTACCTGTACACCCTCGAGGACACCTTGCATGGCGCGGTGGGACGCAGCGACAGCGCCCTCATGGCCCTGCGGACGCTGCACGACCGCCTCGTGCGGCCGCAGTTGCGCGGCGTGCCAGGTGTGGTAGAGGTCAATACCTTCGGCGGCTTTGTGCGCCAAGTGCAGGTCGTCGTGTCGCCGGCCAAGCTCGCCGCACACGACCTCTCCATCGGCGATGTCATCCGCGCCGTCGAAGCGAACAGTCCAGTGCCGGCCGGCGCGTATCTGGAACACGGAAGCGAGCAGTACATCCTCCGCGGGCTGGGACAGGCCACGAATCTCGACGACATGAAGCGCTCGGTCGTGCGCACGACGGGCGTCGTGCCGGTGCTGGTCGGGGACGTCGCCGAAGTGCGCTATGGGCCGGAACTGCGGCAGGGAGCCGTGTCGCGCGACGGCGAGGGCGAAGTCATGAGCGGTATCGTGATGATGTTGCGCGGCGCCAATGCGCGCGACGTCGTGCATCGCGTGCAGCAGCGGGTCGCCGAGATCAATCGCTCGCTCCCGCCCGGCATCGTCCTCGCGCCCTACTACGACCAGACGGAACTGGTGGACGGCACGCTCGCGACCGTGGAGCACAACCTGCTGGCGGGCGGTTTTCTCGTGATCGCCATCCTGCTCTTCTTCCTCGGCAATCTGCGAGCGGCCCTGCTGGTCGCCGCCACCATTCCCCTCTCGCTGCTCTGCGCGTTTCTCGGCATGCGCTGGCTCGGCCTCTCGGCCAACCTGATGAGTCTCGGTGCCATCGACTTCGGCATGATTGTCGATGGAGCCGTCGTGATGGTCGAGAACCTGGTGCGCCGCCTTCATCATCAGCCCGGCACGCCGGCTGACGTCACCAGCGTGCGCACGTCCGACGACACGGCGCGGCACATCGGTCTCGCAGCGCGCGAGGTCGGACGCCCGATCCTCTTTGGCGTGCTCATCATCGTGCTCGTCTACGTGCCGGTGATGGCGCTCGAAGGACTGGAAGGGCGCATGTTCCGCCCGATGGCGATGACCGTCGTCATCGCGCTGTTGGGGAGCCTCGCGCTCGCGTTGTTCGTGGTTCCCGCGCTCGCCACCTGGGTGTTCCGGCGAGGGGCGCGCGAGGCCGGCTACTCGACCTGGCTAGCGCGTTGGCTCGACAGCAAGTACCGGCGCGTGCTCGACGCCACGTTGCGGCGCCCTGCGCTCGTGGCCGGAGCCTCCGTGGCCGTGTGGGGAGCGAGCCTGCTCCTCGTCCCCAGGCTGGGCACGGAGTTTCTGCCGGTGCTGGACGAAGGGTCTATCCTTCTGCAAGCGACCAAGGATCCGGGCATCTCGCTGACCGCCGCGGGTGCGTTGCATGCGGCGATCGAGCGCGCAATCCGCGAGACACCGGAGGTGACGACGGTCGTCAGTCGCATGGGGCGCGCGGAAGTGGGCAGCGACCCTATGGGGATGAACCAGAGCGATGTCTTCGTGATGCTCAAGCCGCGTGCGGCGTGGCGTCCGGGGGTCGACAAGGATAGCCTGGTCGCCGAACTCGAGCAGCGGCTCAACGCCCGCATTCCCGGCAGCGCGTTCGGGTTCACACAGCCCGTGAAGATGCGGCTCGACGAATTGATTTCCGGCGTACGCAGCGACCTCGCGGTCAAGGTCTTCGGTGACGACGCCGACGTGAACCGCACGACGGCGAACGCCGTGGCGGCGGCCATCCGCGCCGTGCCGGGCACGGCGGAAGTATTTGTTGAGGCGACGACGGGGCAATCGTACCTCGAGGTGCGCGTAGACCGCGCCGCGCTCGCGCGGCACGGCATTCCGGTGGAAGAGGTCAAGAACGTGCTGGCGGTCGCCGTTGGCGGTCAGCCCGTGGCCAGCGTCACGGATGGCGCCGACGGCACGTGGACGCTGAACGCGGTCGTGCAGGTGCCCTTGGAGTTTCGCAACGGCCCCGAGGGGATCGGCAGTATCACGCTGCGTACGGCGCGCGGTGCGCGCGTCGCGCTGGCGGAGCTGGCCCGTATCCGCATGGCCGCTGGACCGGTGCAAGTCAGCCGCGAGCGAGCGCAGCGACTCGTCGTGGTGCAAGCGAATGTGCGAGGTCGGGACTTGGGCGGCTATGTGGCGGACGTGCAGCGCGCGATCGGCCGACAGGTCACGCTCCCCGCGGGGGTCTTCCTGACCTACGGAGGCCAGTTCGAGAATCAGCAGCGTGCCATGCGCCGGCTGCGTATCGTGCTGCCGGTGTCGATTCTGCTGATCGCACTATTGCTGTACACATCGTTGCGGAGCTGGCGTCTCGCCGGGCTCGTCCTCGTGAACCTGCCGATGGCGGCCGTCGGTGGCGTCGTGGCCCTCTGGGCGCGCGGCCTGCACCTGAGCATCTCGGCGGCCGTCGGCTTCATCGCCCTCTTTGGCGTGGCCGTGCTGAACGGGCTGGTGCTCCTCTCGACCGTGCAGCGGCTGCGCGCCGCGGGCGCGAGCGCCGAGCGCTCCGCGCGCGACGGCGCGCGCGAGCGACTCCGGCCCGTGCTGATGACCGCGCTCGTGGCGTCCATCGGTTTCATTCCCGTGGCCCTCTCGCACGGCGTCGGCGCCGAGGTGCAGCGCCCGCTCGCCACCGTCGTCATCGGCGGGCTCGTGACCTCAACGCTGCTCACGCTCATCGCGCTTCCAACCTTCTATGCGTGGCTGGAACGGCGGCGCTCGGCAGCGGCGGAGCACCACGACGTGCCGAACGCTTGAGCAGTTCTGGTTCTAGAGTACGCCACCCGGACCCGTCACACCACTGGGAGAGACATGGCACCGACTGTCAGCGCACGGTCACCGAGAGTCGAAGCAGACGCGGTGTGCCAGGCTGCAGATTGTTGTTCCCGTTGGCTGAAGCGACGTACCGGACGTTTGCCAGGTTCTCGACGTTCGCCTGCAGGAGCACGTGCCTCCCGGGCGTGACATACAGTGCGGCATCGAGCCTGGTGAACGCCGGCAGCGTGACGGTATTGTCGATCGCCGCGTACATGCGCGCCTGTCGTACCACGCCGAGCGCCAGCGAGACCGGCCGCGCGACCTGCACGCGATTCCAGAGCGCCAGCGACTGCGCCGGGACGAGCGGAATCGTCGCACCGGCCGACGCGGCCGTGGTGCGGCTCGCGATGCGCGCACGCTGTGTGGTGTAGGCCGCGGAGAGCAGCCACCCCGCCGTGACTTGTCCCTGTCCCTCGAGTTCAACGCCGCGCGATTCCTGCCGCCCGGTCTGCACCACGATGCCGGGACGCAGAGGATCAGGCGCGCTCGACCGACTGCGCGTGAGCACGTAGAACGCGCCGCTCAGACGCAGGTTCGCATGCGGCTCCCATTTCGCACCGGCTTCGCGCGTCTCGAAGCGCTCTGGTTTCAGCGTGGTGGTCGTCGCCGTAAGCGACCCGAACTGGTCGCCCGCGCTCGGCAGCGCAGACGTGGCGACGCTGGCGTACAGCGACGCCGACGGACGCAGCTTGTACACCAGTCCCGCCCGTGGAGTCACCATCACGTCCGCGCGGTGCAGGACCTCTCCGGTCCGGTGATTCTCGAAGTCGATCGCCATCCGCTCCACGCGTACGCCCAGCGTCGTCTGCCAGGCGCGCCCAAGACTGCCCCGATGCTGCGCGTAGGCCGCCGCGATGTTGGCCTGCGTGCCATTGTCCGCATCCGTGGCCGACTGCCGGAAGCTTGTAGCGGGCCACACCGCAAGTCCCGAGGCCGGTACCGTCGTGCTCGTCGCGTTACCGGTGAAGTACCCCGTCTCCCGGAAGTTCGCGGTCGTCTGCCGCCCGAACTCGGCGCCGGTGAGGATCTCGTGCTCGACCACGCCCGTGCGCGCCTTCCAGACGAGGTCGGTCTGGCTGAAGAGGTTTCGCCGTTCGGTCTGATTGCGGTAGGCGCTGACGGTGACCGTAGTCCCCGTGGGGTTCATCGCGCCCGGCACGAAGTTCTGGTACATCTTGTCGTACGCCGACCAGGACAGCACCGTGCGCAGTTGCACTGCCTGCCCGGCCCCACGCTCGAACTCCATTCGTCCGTGGTCGACGGCGGCCCGCGCGCGGTTCACGGCACGATCACCGAAGAAGATGGTCTGATCGATCGGCGCCGGGGCGCCGCGGAAGGAGGGAATCCCGCGATCCACGATGCGACGATCCTCGAAGTGCTCGTAGTTCGCTCGCAGCGTGCCGCCGCCAATGACGAACGTGGCGGTCGGGTTGATGCCCGATCGCGACAGCGCGATGCCGCGGAATGCACTGCTGTTCTCCGCCATGGCGTTCAGTCGCCCCGCCGCGGCGGGACCAAATGCCCGTCCCGCGTCGAACGTCCCTCGGCGCTGATCGAAGCTCCCGCCGGCCAGCACGAGTTCGCGGTGCACACCGAAGTCGGCCTGACGAAGCACACGGTTCAGCACACCACCGCCGCCGCCACGGCCGAACGCGAGCGCGTTCGGGCCGCGCAGCGCCTCCACGCGCTCCACGTTGTACAGGTCACGCAGGTACTGCACGTCGTCGCGGACCCCGTCCACGAAGAGATCCGCGGTCGAGGCGATTCCGCGCGTGGTTGGCTGGTCGCGATGCCCTTCGCCCTGCCCCATGGTGATCCCCGGGAGATAGCGCACCACGTCGGACATGGAACGCATCGCCTGGTCCTGTAGCAGGCTGCGCGAAACCACCGAGAGCGACACCGGAAGGTCGACGAGCCGGACCGGCGTACGGGTGGCGCTTCGAGTCGCTGCGGTGGCATACGGATTCGACCGTTCTGAACGAACTCGCACGGTATCGAGGCGCGACGAGGTGTCTTTTGGAAGGGAGCGCTGGCTGAGGGCGAGCGCGGGGAGAAGCGCTACGGCCGCGCCGATCGAGAGGGACCGGGACAATGGCATATGGGATAAGAACTGTCTGGATTAAGAGTACTGGAAAGTGTCAAGGCCTCTTAACTTTGTTGAGGTTACTACTTAATTCAACCCCCCTCAGGACGGTGACCGGCGGCGGCGCACCACGACGCGTCGGGCGGCTGATCCGTTGCGCGCGATCTGCGAAGGTTGGACCGCGCGACTCACTTGAACCGCGCCAGCCGCAACGCGGACAGCGTGACCGCAACCGAGGCGCCGAGGTCGCCCACGAGCACCGCGACCGCCAGGCTCACGACGCCTGCGATGGCCCCCACCGCGAGCACGGCCTTCAGCCCGAGTGCGACCGCGATATTCATGCGGATGACGCGCCGTGAGCGACGCGCCAGCGCGATCGCGTACGGCAATCGAGAGAGATCATCTGCCATCAGCGCCACATCGGCGGTCTCGATCGTGGCAGGCGATCCGGCCCCGCCCATGGCGATCCCGACGGTCGCCGTGGCCAGGGCCGGCGCATCGTTCACGCCATCGCCGAGCATGGCCACCGACCCGAAGCGCTGACGCAATCGCTCGACTTCCGCGACCTTCTCTGCCGGCAGGAGCCGCGCGGCCACGGCGTCTGCGCCCGTGGCGCGCCGGACCCGCTCGGCGGGCGCCGACGCATCGCCGGTGAGAATCGCAATGTGGGCGACGCCAAGGCGCCTCAAGCGCGCCACCACCAGGGGCGCCTGCTCGCGTAGTTCGTCGCCGAGCTGCACCTCACCCTCGAGCCCGTCCTCGGTGCGCACCGCGACCGTCGTTGTCGATTGCGCCGCCGCCGTCGGTAACGGTCGCGTGCGACCGACGAAGTCGTCTGTGCCGACCCACACCCGGCGTCCGTCCACCGTAGCGTGAAGGCCGCGTCCGGGCGTTGCCTCGAACTCCTCTACGACGCTGGAGCGCGCATCGACGCCGCGCTCTTCGGCATATCGCGCGATCGCCGTCGCGATCGGATGTTCCGACCGGGCTTCCGCCGCCGCGAGGCGGCGCAGCAGTTCGCGCTCGTCGGTGCCGTCGGCCACGAGCAGGGCCTGCACCTGCAATCGCCCCGTGGTCAACGTGCCGGTCTTGTCAAACGCGAAAGCCTGGATGGCGCCAAGCCGCTCGAGGTGCTCGCCTCCCTTGATGAGCACGCCGTGCCGCGCCGCACTCGTCAGGGCGCTGACGACGGTTACCGGCGTGGCGATAACGAGCGCGCACGGACAGGCGATGACCAGCAGGGTGAGGCCGCGCACAAACCATTCGAGTCCACTGGCGCCAAAGGCCAGCGCGGGCACCGTCATGAGCAGGAACGCCAGCGCCGTGACCACCGGCGTGTAGACGCGGGCGAAACGCGCCACGAACTGCTCGATGGGCGCGCGGCGCCCCTCCGCTGCGCGCACCAGCTCCACAATGCGCGAGAGCGTCGAGTGCGCCGCGTCCGCCGTGACCTCGACATCAATGGCACCTGCTGCGTTGGTTGTCCCCGCAAAGACGACATTGCCGACCACCTTGGGCTGCGGCACCGACTCGCCCGTGATGGTGGCTTCATTGACGTCGGTCCGACCAGCCACCACCCGACCGTCGGCCGGAATCCGGTCGCCCGGCCGGATGCGGATCCGGTCGCCCACGCCCAACCGGGCCACGGGCAGTCGCTGCACCGTGCCGTCGGCGAGAAGGACACTCGCTTCCTCCGGTGCGAGCTCCACCAGACGCGCAATCGCCCGTCGCCCGCGGTCCACCGCGAAACGCTCAAGCAGTTCGGCCACCGAGAAGAGGAAGGCCAGCGACGCCGCCTCGAATGGTTCGCCAATGAGGATGGCCCCGACGATGGCCACCGACATGAGGAAGTTCATGTCGAGCCGCAGCGTGCGCGCCGCCCGCACGCCGGCCGCGAAGAAGTTGGTGCCACCGATCAGCGATGCGGCGGTGTACAGCAGCCCCGCGGCGTCGAGACGAAGCGCGAGCCAGCCGGCCTCGTCCGGTGCGTGCAAGGTGAGACTTGTCAGGCCGCCAAGGGCGAGCAGCGCCCCGGCGACGTACGTCCGAACAGCGAAGCGCGTGCGCCACGGCGACGGGCGATCGGCGCCCGTCATCGGAGGGCCTCATCAAGACGCTCGCCGGACGCGATACGCAATGCGTCTTCCATAGGAAGAATGAAGATCTTTCCGTCGCCGGCGCGCCCCGTGTGCGCGCACCGGGTGATGGTCTCCTCCACGAGGTGCGCGACGTCGTCTGGCGCCGCGACCAACAGCACGACGCCGGGAGAGAAGTCGTGCAGGTCTTCGTCCGCCGTGTGCACATGCGGCGCCGCCTTCTCGCGGCCGAACCCTCGGCACGGCAGCACGGTGATGCCGGGGAAGGCGGGCTCGGCCGCCATGGCGTCCACGAGGGCCGGCAGCTTGAACGGACGAACGATGGCTACGATCAGCTTCATGTTTCCTCCACACGGGCGGGCTGCGATCGCTCGAAGACGACATAGAGCAATGGGAGCACGAGCAGTGTGAGCAAGGTGGACGTGACGAGTCCGCCCACCACGACGGTGGCGAGAGGACGCTGGATTTCAGATCCCGCACCGGACGCGATCAACAGCGGGACGAGCCCGAGACTGGCGACGAGCGCGGTCATGAGGACCGGACGCAACCGAAGCAGCGTGCCGCGCACCACCGCTTCATGCAACGGCAGGCCTTCGGCGCGCACCTGGTTGATGTACGTGACGAGCACCACGCCATTGAGCACGGCCACACCGAACAGCGCAATAAAGCCCACCGACGCGGGCACGCTCAGGTACTGTCGGGTCACGAAAAGGGCGACGATGCCGCCGATCAACGCGAACGGCACATTGAGGATGATCAGTCCCGCCTGCCGTACGGAGTTGAAGGAGCCGAAGAGCAGGAGGAAGATCAGTGCGATGGTCACGGGCACGATGACGGCCAGCCGCGCCATCGCGCGCCGCTGGTTCTCGAACTGCCCGCCCCAGGTCACGAAATAGCCGGGCGGTAGGCGCACCTCGCGCGTCACGGTGCGCTGCGCCTCAGCGACGAAGCCGCCGAGGTCGCGTCCCTCGACGTTGGCCTGGATGACGATGCGCCGCTGGTTGGCCTCGCGGCTGATCTGCTTGGGACCGACGATCTCCTCGATGGACGCCACCTGACTCAACGGAACGTGTGCGCCCTCCGGGGTCGCCACCTGCGCCCGCGCGATGTCTTGCGCGGTCGCCCGGAACGGCTCGGCGTAACGGACCCCGATGTCGAACCGACGCTGCCCCTCGAAGACCTGCCCGGCTCCCGCGCCGCCGATGGCCGTGCGAATGACGTTCTGCACATCCTCGACGTTCAGCCCCAAGCGTGCCACCGCGGTGCGGTCGATCTTCACGAGGAGCTGCGGTTGTCCCAGTACCTGCTCGGTCTGCACATCCTTGGCGCCGCGCATGGGCTCGACGATCCGCGCGATGTCGTTGGCCACCCGCGACAGCGAATCGAGATCGTCACCGAAGACCTTGATCGCCAACTGCGCCCGCACACCCGAGATCAGCTCGTCGACCCGCGTTGCGATGGGCTGCGAGAAGTTGAGTTCGATGCCGGGCACGTCGGCCATCCGCTGCCGCATGGCATCGACGAGGTCTGCCTTCGGGCGCGCGCTCTGCGCCGACTCCGGCGGATGCAACGTGACGGTCGCCTCGACGTTATTGACGGGCTCCGGGTCGCCACCGATCTCGGCGCGCCCGATCTTCGAGACCACGTCAATGACTTCCGGGAACTCCTTGGCGATCCGCTCCAACTGCGCGGAGACGCGTATGGCCTCGTCGAGCCCGGCGCTCGGCGCCAAGGTGGCCCGATAGAGAATGGACCCCTCCTCGAGGGCGGGCACGAACTCCGTGCCCAGTAACGGGACCAACGCGAGGCTCATGGCCAGCGCGGCGACCGCCGTCACGACCACGCGCCGCCCGTGGGCCAACGCCCAGCGCAGCAGCGGCTCATATCTCGCCTTGAGCCAATGCACGAGACGCGTCTCCTCTTCGGCGCCCACCTTGAGGCCGGCTGCACACAGCACGGGCACGAGCGTGAGCGAAAAGATCAACGAGCCGAGCATGGCAAACGTGATCGTCAGCGCCATGGGCTTGAACAGCTTGCCTTCCACGCCCTCGAGCGTGAAGAGCGGCACGAAAACCAGGATGATGATCGCGATGGCGAACAGGATGGGGCGCGCCACCTCGTGCGCCGCTCGGCGGATGACCACGAGGCGCGGCGTTTCGGCGTTGCGCTCTTCCCAGAGGTGGCGATAGATGTTCTCCACCATGACGACGCCGCCATCGACGAGCATGCCGATGCCGATGGCAAGTCCGCCCAGCGACATCAGGTTGGCCGACAGGCCGGCCGCGT
Organism: Gemmatimonadota bacterium; assembly: GCA_016182795.1. Classification (GTDB taxonomy): domain Bacteria; phylum Gemmatimonadota; class Gemmatimonadetes; order Gemmatimonadales; family Gemmatimonadaceae; genus PNKL01. The sequence goes on along the minus strand of JACPFW010000015.1, from coordinate 55,029 downwards.
GCATGAGGATGAAGGCCAGCAAGGCGGACACGGGAAGCATGGCGGTCACGATCGCCGCGCTGCGGATGTTGCCGAGAAAGAGCAAGAGCACCAGGATGATGAGCACGCCCCCTTCGAGCAGCGCGTCGCGCACCGTCGCGACGGCGCGCTCGACGAGGTCGGCCTGATCGTAGAATGGCGTGACCTTGATGCCGGCCGGCAACGCGCGGTTGATCGCCGCCACTTCCTGGCGCACGCCGTCGATGACGGCCGATGTGTTCTCGTAGATGCGCTTTAGCACGATGCCAGCCACGCGCTCGCCGTCGCCGTTCACCGTGACGGCCCCACGGCGTATCTCGGCGCCAAACGCCACCGTGCCCAGGTTGCGCACGTAGATGGGGGTCGACTCGCGCTCGGCGGCGATGACGTTGCCAATGTCCTCGAGGGTGCGCACGAGCCCGATGCCGCGCACGAGGTATTCCTCGGCTCCAACGACGATGTAGCTGCCGCCGGCGTTGGAGTTGTTGCGCTCCAGCGCCTCGACGACTTGCGGAATCGTCACGCGGTATTGAATGAGCTTGCCCGGGTCGAGCCGCACCTGGAACTGCTTGACGTTGCCGCCGAAGGAGAGCACGTCGGTGACCCCGGCGACCGTGCGAAGCCGGTACTTGACGATCCAGTCCTGCAGCGTTCGTAGAGAATCGGCGGAGACGCCATCGCCGGTGACCAGATACTGGTAGACCTGGCCGAGCCCGGTGGTGATCGGTCCCAAGCCAGGTTCGCCCAAGCCGGGCGGAATGTTGTTCCGCGCCGCCTGCACACGCTCGAAGACCAGTTGGCGTGCGAAGTAGATGTCCACGTTGTCGGCGAAGTACACGCTCACCTGTGAGAGGCCGAACGCCGAAATCGATTGCACCCGTGTGACGCCGGGCAGGCCATTCATCGCCACTTCCACGGGATTCGTGACCAGCGCCTCGACCTCCTGCGGTGCGAGCCCCGGCGATTCCGTCGTCACCTGCACGAGTACGGGCGACACGTCCGGAAAGGCGTCCACGGGGAGTCGCCGCATGGATGCGTAGCCGCCGGCCACCACGCCGAGCGTGCCGAGCAGCACCAGCAACCGCTGACCGAGCGCCCAGTCTACAATGCGGCGGATCATCGGTCGGAGCCCTCGTTGGCTGACTGCAGCAGGTGCGTCTTGAGCGCGAACGCGCCGCTGACGACCACGGAATCGCCGACCTGCAGCCCCGAGCGCACCTCGAGCCATCCGCCGGCGCGCGGCGGTCCAAGTTCCACCGGCGTCGCGCGGTACCGTCCCGCACCCGCCGGCACGAAGACGACGTCGCGGCCGCCAAGCGATTGCACCGCGGCATGCGGCACCCCGAGCGCACCGGAGGGCGCGGCCAGTGCGAGTCCCGCCCGCGCGAACATGCCGGGTTTGAGCAGGTGCTGCTCATTGGAGATTTCCACGCGCACCTTGACGGTCCGGCTGACCGTGTCGATGACCGAACTTATCAGCCCGACCCGCGCGAAGAACGGCGTCTGCGGATACGCATCCGCAACCACTCGTGCGGGAACGCCGACGCGCAGACGACGCAGGTCGGTTTCGTACAGATCCAGCAGCAGCCAGACCCGGTTGAGCTCACCGACGATGAAAAGGTTCTCCTCCGGTCCGACCACTTCGCCTTCGGTCGCGTGCTTCTCCACCACCTCGCCGTCGAGCGGAGCGCGGATCACGAAGAGCCCGGAGCCCCCGGAGTCAGGCGACGCCCCCAGCGCGGAAAGGGTCTGGAGCGCGGCCGTGAGGCTAGCGTCCTGCTCGCGCAACGTCGCCTCGGCTTCGAGGCGTCGTCGCTCCGACACGATGCCGTCGCGATACAGGCGTTCGGCCCGGTCGAAGTTGCGCCGGGCGACGTCGCGCGATACGCGCGCCTGTGCCCAGCGGGCTTGCGCCGCGCCCAGCTCCGGGCTGTCCAGCACGGCCAGCGTGTCACCGCGCGACACATGCGTGCCGATGTCCGCGTAGACCCTGCGGATCCGTCCCTGAATGCGCGATGCCACATGACTCACGCGCGCGCCATCGAAGCCCACGGTGCCCGTCAGCGAGATGGTGTCGGCGGGCAACGCGCCGACGGGTTGCACCGCGATCGCCGCCGAGCGCATCTGTGCGGTGTCCAACACGACAACGTCTGATGCCGCGGCGGGCCGCTGCTCGCTGCTCGCCTCGGGCGATCCGCAGGCGGCGCCCGCAAGGAGGCCTAGGGTGAGAAGAACCACACGATATCCTTGCATTTCAGCGACCTCGGTTGAGTAGTTGGGCGAGCGCCGCTGGCTCGCTGGCCAGCGCCGCGGCGAGATCGAACCACGCCGTGGCGGCCTCGCGCAGGACCTCGAGGTACTCCAACTGCGCGGCCACCGCCGTGCCGCGCAGCACGAGCACGTCGGTGAGGCTCGCCTCGCCCTCAGTCAGCGCACGCTCGGTAAGCGTCACGTTCTCCGTCGCCGCGCGAAGCACCTCGCTTGCAAAACGGCGTTCGGAGATCACCGCGCGGCGAAAGCGCGCACTCGCCGCGAGCACTTCGGCCATGACCGCCCGATCGGTCGCCGTCAGGTCGGCATCGGCGGCCACGCGCGCCGCCTCCGCTTCGCCGAGCGCGGCTTGCTGACGGCGGAAGAGCGGAATGCTGACCCCGAGCTGCACGCCGCGCAGACGATCGGTGCCCGACTCGCGCCCACCGAAGGCTGCGGCGACAAGACTCGGTGCGCGCGCCACCGCGGCCGCCGTGACCGAGCGATCGGCGCTTCGACGGAGCAGTTCGCCGGCGCGCAGGTCCGGGCGGCGTGAGCGCGCGAGCTGCAACAGCACCGAATCGCCAGGCCACACCAGCGAGGGCATGGCCGGGAGCTCCGTCGTGCGCGGCACCGTGTCGCGCGGCAGTCCCAGCACGCGGGCCAACTCAGCGCGTGCCGCGGTTGCCTCCGCGCCGAACCGATCGGCCGCGCTGCGCGCACGAGCCGCTTCCAGTGCGGCGGCGTTGCGTTCGAGCCGATTGATCTCGCCAGCGGCGAGCTGTCGGCTGGCCTGCTCGGACAGGTGTTCGGCGAACGCGGCCGCCGAGTCGGTCAGTGCGGCGCGGCGTTCCGCGATGGCCACATCGAGATACGCGAGACGCGCTTCGAGGGCCACCAGCCGTCGCGCATCGTCCGCGCGCGCCTCGAATGCCTGGATGAGCGACGTCGCCGCTCGCGTGCGGTAGACCCACGCCCCGGCGACGTCAACCTCCTGACTGACTTCCCACGCGCGGTCTTGTGTCGTGGCAGGCGGTGACCGTCGGGCGGTGCGTCCGAGCGAGAGCGTGGGGTTACTGGGAAACGGCCAGCGCGATTCTTCGCGCAGGCCACGGGGCGCGCGTATCGCGCCTTCCGCGGCCAGTATGCGCGGACTGACGGCGCCGGCACGCGCCGCGGCCTGATCGAGTGTGAGGGCGAGCGTGTCCTGCATCTGTAGCAGGGTCACGACGCCCAGCAACGGGAACATCATGTACGAGGTCTCCGACGCGCCGAAAGAGAGCGCGTCTTGGGGGAAGTCAGGATGTGGACTGGACCGGCGAGTCGGTACGACTACGGTCGTTGCCGCCCACGGAGGTGGCGGTAGGCCGGCGCCCTTGGCGCCGGCGATCAGCTACGCGCTGGGTGGCCGCAAGAGGCGGCTCCGCTCGGCGTCGGCGTGCAACGCGGCTGGCGCGGGTATCGAACGCTGGTGCTCGGGAACGACCGCGCATCGCTGCGGCGATACCGTCGGCGCCACGGTATGGCTGTGCGAGCAGTGATCGGCGGCCGTGCCATGCCGATGTCCGCCGTCGCTGTTCGGGTGGCCCGAGGGAGCATCATCCTCGTGACCATGCCCAGCCGTCACGCCAGAATCCCGATGCGCCGCGGCGGCCGCGGCACTCTCATGGTGGACGCGACCATCACTGCTGAGGGCAAGCGCCGACTCGGCCGACGAAAAGATCGTCGCGCCAAGAAGCACGAGCCCGAGTAGACGGTGCATCGGGAGGGGTCCACCATCGAAAGAGGTACGTTGAAAAGTAATCGCGTGTCACGCGCGCGCCAAATTCGCACTGCGAGGCCGTTCGGGCACACTGCCATGGACCGAGTCGTCCAGCTCGGCCTCTCGCCATCATGGCTACGCGCGTTCAGGGCGCTTAATTCGATTCGCGCAGGTCGACCCCCCACCGGTGCTTCGAAAGTCCCGCGCTCCTGTGAACTGTCAGATTCCAAAGGGCCCTCAGTTTCGGCCGACTTCCAGCCACTGGATCCTTGCCGACGGTGCGGTGGCGGGCTACTGCGCCGTTGTGCACACGGTATGGGACGTTCGGCACGATGAGCACCGTCACGACCGCTTGAGCGCGGCCACTCCACACGCGAAACCCCGGATTCGCATGCGGCGGCGAGTGCGCGTCAGGCGAGCGGCTTCCGCGCCAATCCGCGAATACTCGGCCGGCCGCCGCCCACCTTGCGCGTGCCTCACGGAAACCGAATCGTGAGTGCGACCTCAGTAGCGTGCGAGGGACTCCCCGCGGCAACGAAGATCACGTTCTTGACGACACTATCTGAATACATCGTCTCCGGAGAGGGCCTGGGATACGGACCTGTGGCACGCGCAAGCACGCGAACTTCAACCGTGTCAGGCAGGCGATCGAGAGGAGACATCAGGTTCAAGGTCGCCCTGAACGTACCGGAATCGTCGACGACGGCGGATCCCAAGAAGTCCCCAAAATTCGCTCCGGCATGAATAGACACAGTGACGCCCGGTAATCCGTTCGACTTGGCGTCCCGGACGGTTCCCTTCACAACTGCGCATCCATAGGAGCCGAATTCACCAACAGTACGTGGACACACCGGCTCCCCTGGTGCTTCTGTGGGTCCCGAGCCCGCGCCACATCCGAAGATCGACGCGCTCAACAAGATTAGGCCTACCTTGCTTCCTCTGCTCATATTGCCTCCGAAAACTCGACGACACTCGCTATTGCCTCAGGCCGCCTCAATACACCAACCACTCGAGCAATCTCACAAACACAAACGATGGGCGCCGCGCATCGTGCACTTCGGGGTCGGCTTCCTTTTCTGACTGACGACCCCGAAGTGCGCCCCGACCAACTACGGCAGGCTCCCATGCTTGAAGAGGTCATACTTCCACGCTGCTCGAATGTTGCTGACGCTCCACCCAGATGGCGTGTTCGAGGGTCCCGATACGCTGGTGTATGCCTGCGTTCGTTCTGCAAAGTACGGGTTGCCCGTCGCAGAGTTGACCAGCGACTGATCGTCAAGCGATCTTTCCGCGCAATAGACGAACTGATCGATGCCGTCCAGAATCGTGACCGTTCCTCCACCCGACTTCGCTAGCGAACAGTTCATGATGACGTCCGAGATGTACGAACCTGGATACCCTATGCTGTCGTCAGTTGATCCAGACTGATTGTTGGCGCTGTTGGGGTCTGACGACGTGTCGACAAGGTCATAGAGGAATGCCGCGACGGCACCCTCTGTGATCGAACCATTCTGGCCAGTTAAAAGGTAGACGTTTCCCTCAATCCGGTAGTCCGTTATGATCCCCGTTGGCGTCCCAGTAAGCTGGTCTCCAGCGATCCACACAGCAAAGAAGTCGGCAAAACCCTCTCGATATGCGCATTGGAGCGTGCTCTCATCGTCGATGTAATGCTCGCTGCCACACGCTGCTGACGAGTAGGTCGCGCCAAGCGCGCCTCGATGAAACGCGTGACCGTATTCGTGAATCACTGTGAAATAGCCTAGCTCGCCGAATGCTCCTTGAGGATTTCCGTAAATCATCCCGTCGCCACAGGAGCCGCCGTAACAGAATCTCCAGTAATAGCTTGTGCTGTCGGCAACGTCGTTGGATACCCAGTACGTGATCTTGCTGCTGCGCGATTGCCCGAACCTACTGTTCGCAATCGGAGCGTAGTGCTCAGCCTTATTGAAGGCGCTGGCTGCCGCGTCATTCGTAACGTACGCTAACGCTGCTGAACCACCTAGGTACCCGCTTACAGTGGTACCTGCCTGGGCACCGTTCTTACCGTACGCGTCGCTGTAGGTTCCCGTAAGATAATGCACTCCCGAGAAATACTCATAGCCATCGGGGCACTCGGCCTGGAAGTAGCCGCTCTCCATCACGTACACAATCACGTTCGTAAATAGATCGTAGTCGATCGCGTATTCCGAACGCCCGTAGCACGTGCCGCTAATGCGGCCCGTGACTCCCGTATATGCCGAAAGTGATGGGTCGTAGTACTTGACGTACCCCTCGAGAAGCGTTGACGGAACTGACGCATCCGCACTCGGCCCACCGCGGCGACCGCTTCGCTCTCGAATGGGCAGTGCAGTGGACACGAAAGGACCGTACGCACCGAACATGAGCGCACGCCCATTCGCCGCAGATGGGTCGTACCCCTCCGTGATCCTCCCGCCTGTTTCATCGACGAGAATCCAAAGTGTTGCGAAGGTGAGTTCGGCAACGAGGCCGTGCCGACCGCTCACGCTCCCCTCCCGCTCTCCTCTCGCGCTCGCAACAACTCGATAGTAACCCGGCCGCGCGAAGATAAACGACATCTGGTGTTCTCGACGCGCTCCTGTTGCCACCGCGCCTTGCCACGATTCTACCTTTCGTTGACCCGATGGGTCTTCGTCTAGCGCAACGTCGAGTACCGTGATGTCGATCTTAGTACGAGCACTCGGAAGGCGACCATCAACCATCGCCCGAATCGTCACAGGATCGCCTGGTACGAAACTACCGCTTCCGGTGATCCGCACGGACTGCATCTCCTCAATGCTCAAGTCGCGCCCGGCCGTTGCGTATGCATGCGCGACCGCGCCTCGCGACGCAGTCGGCTCCGCGTCGTTCGTAGAATCGAGGCCCGGCGGCGCATCGCAGCCAGAGCTCGCCGATAGAATGATGAGCGCCGGTACAGCCAATTGTGCCACACGCAGTGATCGAAACATTCGCAGTCTTCGGAATAGTGTTTCGGGGGGCCGGTTTCTGTTTGCGCTGCTCGAGACCAGTCGGGTCACGACCCTACTGCGCCAGCCCGGTAGTCACTCGTCTGAACGCGCTTTGACTCCAGCGTCCAAACACGCGCTAACGTCGATCCTTTGACGTTGTTTCTCTCTCACGCCACGTCACTACTCTTTGCTCTTACACTACGTAACGTCATGAGAGACGTCTAGCCCGCAGGGTGATCATCTCAATCAGCAGGACCCTTACGTCTTGTTGGGATGCAGCAAGGATCTGCCCGCCATAGAACGTGAGGACTGTGAGCGAAACGAGCGTGCCGTCCGTAGACGGAGCAGCTCAGGTGCCTTGCCACCCGAGCGCGACCTTCTCGGGAACGGAACGGCTTGTTCTGCGGCGGCAGTCGATGCAGGGATGGCGCTAGGATCGGATGCGTTTGCACTGACAGGCGCGGGACTAGTTGCGGTCTACGGTACACGAGGTGCTCGAGCTGCTACGGTGCTTGCCCGCGCAGGAGCTACATACTTTGCAGATCGTTACGCGGCCGGACTTCAAGGGACGGCACTTAGGACCAGCGGTCGAATGGCAGGTGCAGGCGCGTGGCTTCTCGTTTCCAACGGTGCGCAAGGCCACCACATCAGTCTTTCCGGTCTTCTCAGGGACAATGCGCCAATCATCGGCGCGGTGCGCGCGCTGGGGAACGCATACAACACATGCTTCAATCAACGGACAATGCACGCGCCCGATGCTCGCCTGACATCTCGTGACCAAGCGCGCGAGTGCGCGCTCGATGCGTCGCAAGCTGGCAAGTTTCGCACCGACCTCGTGCAGTTTTGTCTCGGCCGCCACCCGAGCGTCATCGCAGTGCGCGCCATCGTCCAGGTGCAGCAGTTCGGCGACTTCGTCGAGGCTGAAACCCAGGCCTTGCGCTGCCTTGATGAACCGTACGCGCGCCACGTCGGCCGCGCCATACGGGCCCAGAGCACATGAGCGCGCGGTGGACCGTGGACCAACGCCACCCGTTGGATGGTATTTTCTCGCGCCCTACTGACGTCCTCCTCAAAAGAGAGCTAGCGACCCGTGAGCGCATCGCTGGTCAGTCAATTTCGGCCGACTGCCGGCGACTGCCTCCCTGCCGGCGGCGCGGTGGGGGCTACAGCGCCATTGTGCACACGGTATGCGACGTTCGGCATGACGTACACCGTTACGACCGCTCGAGCGAGGCCACTCTGCGCGCGAAACCCGACGTCGCGTGCGGCGGCCAGTGCGGGTCAGGCGAGCGGCTTCCGCGCCAATCCGCGAATGCTCGGCCGCAGGAACGGCATGACCTTCCGGAGACTCTGACGCTCAATCGCCTCCACCGCGAGACCGGCCCGCGCGATCTCGCGCTCGGTGTCCCTTGTCAGGTGACAGTTCCCGGCGCATTGCCGCCATATCGGCTCGAGCCCTCGCTGCCAGAGGAATCGCGTGGATCGCGCATCGGCGACGACGTGCTCGAGGAAGAGGAACCGGCCCCCAGGCCGCAGCACTCGGACCACCTCGGCGAGCGCGGCCGGCGGAGAGCGTACGGAACAGAGCACCAGTGTCGAGACGACAGCATCGCAGGAGGCGTCAGGAAACGGAAGGCGTTCCGCTGACGCCTCGCACAGCTCAATGGGGGGCAGGACGAGTCGCGTGCATTTCGCCGCCAGCCGGCGTCGCATGTGGCGGTCAGGCTCGGCGAGGACCAGTCGCCGAATTGCCAAGGGATAGTGCGGGAGCATCGCGCCCGTCCCGGCGCCGATCTCCAGTACGACGCCCGCGAGGTCGCGCACCAGCTCAGCGCGCCATTCCCTGAGACCTGCCGACTCGGCCGGGTGCATCCAATGGTCGTAGATGAGCGCCATCGGCCAAGACATGGATGCGTCGTCCGGCTACGGGTGCACGGCGCCGGACAGCTCGGCGGGCAACGGCGTAGCAACCAGCACCGCCGTCACGACCAGAATGGCCAGCGCGGCCACCAGTTCCACCGCGCTTGACCGGCGCAGGCGCGCTGTGCTCCCCGCAGCAGTCCCCAGCGTCGGAAGGACGCGTCGCCAGTTGTAGGCGCCCGTTCCGGCAGTCACACCCAGAAGCGCCAGCTTCACGATGAGCGTACGACCATAGGTGCTCAGCCAGAGCGCGTCGAAACTCCCGAGCGCACGCGCGGCCGCGCTGACTCCGGTCGCGAGCAGCAGCGCGCCCGCGACGAGCGCGACGGGGCTGAACGCGGCGATCACGGCGGCAACCGTGGCATGCGCCGTCGCGGTTCCCAAGCGCGCGAGCGGTGGTATGACGACCAGCACCACGACAGCCAAGCTGCCAATCCACGCACCCGCCGCGAGAACGTGCAACGTCTGAAGGGCCTCGGCTTGCCAACCACCGGTGGCCGCATGTCCGCCTGACGCGACGCCGGCAGCGGTTACGACGAGCGCCGACCAAAACACGGCTTCGACCCACCGCGCATCGCGCACGCGCAGACGTGTCGCCGCGAGTATGAGCGCCGCGCCGAGCAGTGTGGCGATCCACGCCCCGCCCCAATGTGACGAGAAGACTAGGGCACGAAGGATCGCCACCTCAAAGGCGTCGCCCCCCGCAACCGCATGATACTGCGCGGCCAATCGAGCGACTTCCACCACGAACAGCGCCAGCGCGAGGGGTGCTGCGAGTCGCTCCACCCGGCGCATCAGGTCATCGTCCGGAATTGCTGGAATCTCGACTCCCGCCGCAGCGGATTCTCGTGAACGCTGCGCCAGCGCGCGTTTGGCGCGCGGTAGAATCAGCCATCGTACGATTGCCGTGCCGACCAGCAGCGACACGCCGACTGACTGCGCCCAGCGAATGGCGACGTATGCCGGCGACTCCACGCCGAATGTCGTCTCCGCAACGAGACTCACTGCCGAGGGCCGGGCGCCGCGTCGCCCGGCTTGTCGGGACTCGCCGTGATGGTAAATGCAAAGGTGCCGCGCACGGGATGCCCGTCATCGCCAGCCGCCTGCCATTGTACCGTATAGCGCCCCGGCCGCAGCGCCCCGGTGACGCGGGCGACGACGGTCGCCGGATCCTTCGGGTCTACCGCCAGAGGTGCGAGGAGCACGGGACGCTGCTGCGCATCGAGCAGGGTGACACGGCTCAGCGCAGCGTTGACTGGTTCATTGAAGGTGAGCGATACCGCCACGGGAGCCGCGGAGAGACGGCCATCGGCCACCGGTGCGGAGCGCACCAGGCGAGGGTGCGCCCAGAGCGGCTGGACGGTCGTGGCGAGCAGCATTAGCACGAGAGCGAAGCGCATTGGGGAGAACTCCATCGGCAAGGGGGCACGGACAGATGATTTTACACTGTGTAAAATGCGCGCGCAAGGGGTCACGACGTACGTGGAGGTCCTAGATCGCCGGCGGGTCCGACACCCGGCGCGCGCGGCCCGCCGTTTGCACATGGCGGACCACCCACCGCGTCGCTTGGCGCTCGAGGATGGCGGTGCCGCGCCCGACCGAATCGACGGCGCGATCGTTCAGGTTTGCATGCAGACTGTAGCGAAAGCTCACCCAGGCGATGTTCCCCGCGACGTGAACCTCGAGGTCGGCCGGTCGATACGCGAGGTTCTTCATCTCGCGGAGCTCTGGGGCCAGATGATGATCGCGGTAGTCGGCCCAACCGCGATTCACTCCAGTGCCTTCGATGATGATCAGGCTGTCGCCGGCATAGAGCGTGTCGAGGGCGGCCAGATTGCCCTGCTCCTGCGCGTCGAAAACGGCGCGGAGCACCGACGCAACGCGCGAGGCGTCATCGGTCGCAGACAGGCGCGACGCCTGTGCGGCCAGCGGTGCGCCTCCGAGCAGGGAGATGGCGACGAGAACGAGATTTCTTCGGCAGCTTCGCATCGGGGGGCTCACGAGGAGGTGGAAGGACGCAAGACCGAGGAATGGGCGCACAACGTCGCGCCGCCACTCACCTGTCGGCCGACGCAAATGAGGTGCGTAATCGCCCACGCACCGCGATGCTCGCAATGGGCGCTCGGGTCAGTTGACGGGACCAGTGGATGAAGCACCATGAGCCCGGAGGCCCACGCCAGCACGAGCGCGGTTCCCGCGACGCCGAGCGAGCCCCTAGAGACATGCGTGCTCGCGGCCACGTCCACACCGGCGAGACGCTTGATCCGTCGCGGCAGCAGGTCACCGCGCTGAAAGCCGACGGCCGGTTCGACTCCGTCAACGGGCGCGCCCGCCAGCCGAAGGATGGCGCTGGCGAGCGGCAACGCGAACCGCTCGGCCGCCGCGTCATCGGCGGTGATCTCGGCCTCGTCCGCGAGGTCTTCGGCCAGCCGACGCATTGCAGGCAGCCAGAAGAGCACGCCCGCCAGGCTCCGCAGCGCAAAGAGACGGAGTGGATCGCGGCGGCGCACGTGCTCCGCCTCATGCGCCAGCACGGCCGCCAGTTCATCGGGCGAAAGTCGCTGCGAGAGATCGCCGGCGACGTAGACGCGAGGGCGCCACCAGCCCGTGGTGAAGGCGGGGTTGGGAAGGCCGTCGATGACCCGCACGCGCGAGGCGTCGAGCCCGGCGCGAACGACCGCGGCCTGCAGGGCCGCGTCAACTGGAAGGCTCGGTGCGGGCAGGCTGCGCAGCACGCGCGCGTGGCGCCTCGCGGCTCGCGCGCGATCCACGACCATATACGCGATGCCCAGATACAACATCGCGTGGAAGGCCGTGTGCACGGGGGCCAATAGATGATGCAGGGCCACCAGACAGAAGATGCCGAGGTGCTGGCGGGACGCAGGGAGCCAGGGCACCGCCGACACGAGATGGTGGCCGACCACCGGACTGATGCTCAGCAGGAGCAGCACGGCGAGCGAGACTAGCAGCCACCGTCGATGGCGCTGTTCGCGCCGAACCAGTGGTGGCAACACGGCCGGTGCGTCCGCGGCCATCGTTCTCACCTGTCGTCGCGCTCCCGCAGTTTCCGGCGCACAAGTCGCGCCAAGTCCGCCAACTGCGCCGGATCACGTTCCGCCAGCACATCCACCAGCGAGGCGGCCACGGCATCGGGTCCGAACGAGAGGATGCCCTCGACGACTCGCCGCGATGCATGCGCCATGAACGCGGCCTCCTCGAGCCGCGCCGCGTAGTGGTACCGGTCGTCCGTGTGTGTGCGCTCCAAGATCCGCTTGGACGCAAGTCGGTTCAGGACCGTGATGGTAGTCAACGGGGAGACCCGGTGCGACCGCACGACCCGGTCGTGGATCTCGCGAGCCGTGGCAGGGCGACCGAGGTCCCAAACGGCGCGGAGGATGCGCGCCTCAAGATCGCCAAGCACCTTCGCCAGTCCATCGGCCGAAAGCCGAACCGTGTCCTGGAGTTTGGGTTCGGGCCGTGGCCGACCGGCGGATTTCGACGATGCCATGCGTGCGCCTCTGCGTTGGAGCGGCGTGCTTGCCTTGCCGATCTGCTGAAATCTATGCGAAGTTTTATCGCTCGTAAAGCCTCCACGCCACTGACACCGACCATTTGCCTCATGGACTTGCTCGCCACTCTGCTGGAACGCTGGCGCGACGACGTTGGCGGCTCCTATCATCGCTGGTTTCTCTGGGACGAACGACTCAAGAACTTCCGAAGCATCCGTAGAGGCTTGGCCGTCGTCGTGGACGAGATCCGGGCGGACTCCTTCGGACGCCAGTATCGCGGCACCTCCCTGGAGACGGTGGTGAAATGCGTGGCGGAGCAACGGCCGCTCTTTCGCGGCGCCGATCACGCCTTTCTCTGGAAGCCAAAGCTCCGCATTCCGGACATCTACGAGAACCGGCAGAATCAGCTCGCGTTCGCGGCGTTCCTGGACCAATGCGCGTGCTGCGACACCGAGGCGGAGGTGCTTGATGCGATCCACCGGCTGGACGCACTTGGCATCAAGGGCTTGGGACCCGCCGCGGCGAACCTGCTCTACTTCTTGCATCCCACGATCGCGCCGCCCACGAACACCGCCATCGCGAAGGGCTACGAACGCGTCACCGGCGTTCGCGTGCCACTCGGCCGGTGGACCGCGTATCTGGCCATGCGCAAGGGCATGCTCGACTTGACCGCGCGACACCGACGCGTGCTGTCCAACGATCTGGGCGCGATCGCCGGATTCCTGTTTGATGTCGGCAGCGGTCGGTATCCGGCGCCGCCGCTCGCGCCGGACGCGACGACTGACGCGCGCCGCGCGTGGCGCGACGCGCTGGCGCAGGCGCTGCAAGCGTCGATGAGCGCCGAGACTGCCGACGACGGAGCCGACGAACTGACGCATACGCAGATACAGGGCTGGCTGCGCGACCTGGGATCGGCCCTCGGCTTCGGTGTCTGGATCGCCAGCAACGATCAGCGACGCGCACTCGGCGATGGCCTGCTCGGCGACGGGTGCCTCGCGGAGCTGCCGCCAGCGCTGCGTGATGGCGCCGGTGCCGATGCCATCCGGTTGATCGACGTGCTGTGGCTCGACCGCACGACGCAGCACGTGCGCGCCGCCTTCGAAGTGGAGCACACGACCTCGATCTACAGTGGCATCGTCCGACTGCTGGACCTGGCGCTTGGTGCGGGGGCCGGGACGGCACATGGACTTTTTCTGGTCGCCCCCGATGAACGTGAGGCCGACGTGCGCGCCCAACTCGCGCGTCCCGCGTTCTCTCGCGTCGGCGAACTCGGGGTCCGGTTCGTTCCCTACGGAGTGCTCGCCGCCAATCGGGAACAGATGGCGCGGTTCGGCACCGGCTTGAAGGCGATCGAGGCGGTCGCGAAGACGCTGTAGTGTTGGAGCTACGGTCATCGCCAGCTCATGCGAATGGGCCGACGACGTTCCAGCGCGCACCCTCGCTCACGAGGACAATGCCTCCGAGTGACCGCGTGACCGCCTGCGCGATCTGTTCTGTACCACGCGTTCTGTCCGAACCGCCCCAACTGAGATGTTAGGAAGTATCAGATCACGCCAGCTGGATTGTCTGCCAAAGTAACTTCGCGTGCAAACTCGAGCGCGCGAACGCGGCGCTCTCGGCCAGCGGATCGCCGTTGGAAGACGTCGCAGCGAACACTTCAGGTGCAGGACTCGGCCACGCGCACGACCAACGCCAAGCGGCAGCCGCGTGCGGTCACGCGCGAGCCTGTGCGAATGGAAGAAGGCGGAACCGCCCCGGAAACACACAGGACTCGCTCTCATTGGCGAGCTCGAGACTCCGGGAAACCCGGGGCGATACAGTTCTCGGTCGCATCGAGGGATACCAGGGCTGACGGAGCGTGAGACTACCGCCCACCGCCCACAGCGTAAGTCGCTCGCCACCGTACGATGACAGCACCGTCGCACGTGGCATCACGCCTAGCCCGAGCTGCGTCGACATCGGCTCGTTGAACTCAAGTCGCCGCTGAACGCCGAGCGGCGTGTCGCCGGCGCCACTGTACAAATTCAGGCCAGCCAACGCCACTGCACGCAAGCGGTTGACCGGCGTGGCCACTCCCGCGAGAGCCTTGACAGACACGAAGTTCCGCTTCGGAGCGCAGGCTCTGTCCGGCAGGAGCAAGCAGCCGTCCGTCGTGCCACCCTGGACCACACACACGCCGGTAACAGCGGCGTTCGACCAGCGAGGCACAATAGGCGCGCAGTCTCGCCGAAATCGAAGCTCGACATTGCCGGTCACGGAATGATGGCGTCGCAGTCGAAAGAAGACGCTGGAGTCGAGGGGGTGTCCTACGCCTCGACTCCAGCGCGCATGGGACGCTTCGTCGATCAGCGCTTCTCCCAGCGCTTTGCCTCCGCTGTCTTCGATCCGGAAACATAGGTGCTAATGATGTTTCCGGGCGAGGCGACGTAACTGGAGTCGACGCCGCCGGTCGAGTACGAGAGCAGGAGCCGGTTCCCACGCGCGAGCGTCCATTGCGCGAGGAACTGCTCGTGAAACGCGGTGCAAGTTCCGAGCGAGCAGGAGGTGCCGAACTCGTCTCGTCGCATGTCGCCACCGGCCCCGACCTCGATGCTCCCGGAGTCCACAGTGACACGCCCGGGAACCGACTGCGCCGGTAGTGGCATGCCATAGATCGACACGAGCCGGTACGTGCCCGCGATCTCATTCGGAGAGAGCGACGTGGCTGTAGCCGCGCACGCACTCGCCGCCAGGGCGAGGCTCAAGGCAAAGGTCGGTGGTTTGCTGGCACGGAACATGGGACCTCCCCGGATGTGTAGGTACGGCGCCTGTTAGTTGGAGTTCGACGGAGTCCACGCCCACCAATCACCGTCGGTTACCTGATCAAGGAAAAGCGTATAGCTGCCATTGATGAAGCAGTTACCGCCCAGAATACCGGCCGACGTCCTGACAGCCGCCGTCGGTGGCACCCACGTTCCGTCCGGTCGGAGTACGTTCTGGGCGAGCGTGCGAATCGTCGGTAGCGTGGTACAGCCGCCACCGTTGTAGTACCCTTGCATTCGCATGGACTCGTGCATGGACCAGCCATTCGGCTTCTCGCCAACTCCTGTTAGCGACACCCACTGCTGATAGATGCCGGCACTGAAATTGTATAGGTATACACGCCAGGTGTCTTCCGAGCTAGGCGATCCGGCTGGATTATCCGCCACGACGACAGCGTAGTATTTCAGGCGCGGCTGCATCCACTCGTCGTAGTAGATGCGCGCGTAACGGTCCTTGAACCACTGGTCGAAAGGCGCGGTCTTCACGAACTGCCCGCCATGACACCAGTCCCATGCTCCCAATCCGTGGTTCATCTGCGAACCCCAGTCGTGGCGATTCCAGTGAATCGTTGTCAACTCGATGCAGGAGCCGCCACCAGGGAGCAAAGTCGGCGCGTACACCAGCGCCTGAAACCAACCTGCTGGAATGACCACGTCATCGCGGAGATCCATCAGCCCCTCGATGCCTCGGCTGCTGCTATCGAGGAAGATACCCGCCCACGCGTCCGTGGAAAGAGCTGTAGTCGGCAAGGCAGCTCCTGAACTCCGAGTCCGAAACTCGGCGCGCGCTGGGTACTTTATGCCCGTCGCCGGCACCACGCCGGGAATTTCATCGACCCGTGCAACGGGATGCCTGATCGGGTCGAATGGTTCTGGCAGTCGGTCTACGACCTGGTCGGCCGCGGTGGGCCGTCCGTACGGTAGGAACTCGCCGCGTTGCGCGCTCTGCACTGCCGGGGCCATCTGGAATGTCTCCGCGCCTGTTCGTTTCGCCGTGACACGTTCGGGTGGTGTGGGCTGGCGGTCGCAGGCGACCAAGAGAACAACGGAAGCAAGCAGAGTGGAAGCGAGAAGCGAGGTTCGTGAGACATGAAAGCGCTGGGACAGCGTCATGTTGGTTCTCCCGAGACATGTGAGGATGGCGCCCGTCCGTCGGTTCTTGGGAATGCGGACGCGAGTTCGCGTCGAGAAGAGCCGTTGCTCGGATCCGCGAGCGTCGTCTTCGCGCCACCTTGACGAGCGCACCGACGTCGCGAAATGCATCTCCACTCGGGGGAGCACGTGTTAGAATAATGGGCGTTGCGTGGCGCCATAGCAATACGCCATGTCACGCCTACACTGGCCAAGTCATCTCCTACTCGAGCGCAGGCGCAGCGGACGGAGTCGCTTACCTCCGTGTTAAGTGGTTGAGCGCTCGCCTGCCCGGACTGTTCTCGCTCTTATCAAGTGCACCACACCGTCTGGCACCGTGGAGGTTCGCGGGGTGGCGTTTCGGTGTTGACAGCCCAAGCGTCACCCTGTTTGCCCCGCACGGATCGTCGGTCCCGTGGTTGGGGCGAGGCAGAACACGCTCCTTGGTAAGCTCCCAGGCGCGGCGCAATGATGCGATTCGAGTGGCCAAGCGAATCGGCGGCAGATTGACGCCTTCGTGTTCAGCTGGACGCGCTGTCCCTTAGCTGGCGTCTCCTTCGTTCGCGCGGTGCCGCCGGCTGTGGCCGAACAGCGCCAAGACGCGCTTCCACGGTTCCACGCGCCACTGGTTCGCCTCGATGCGGGTGGCATGCTTGTAGTCCGCATAGGCCGCAGGCCCCTGCTCGGCGTGCCGATGCATGGCGAGCGAGCGGATCTGCACTTCGAAGGGCGCGCCGCTCGTGTCACGCACATTGGCGTGGAGGCCGCGATAGCCGTTGGTCTTGGGCTGGGCGATGTAGTCCTTGAAACGACCAGCGATGGGGACGTGGAGATCGTGAACCACGCGAAGCGCGTGGTAGCAGTCCGTCTCGGTGGGCACAAGAATTCGCAGGGCGACGAGGTCGTGGACTTGCTCGAACGTCAGGTTCTTGGCGTGCATCTTCTTCAAGGTGCCCGCGGGATGCTTTACCCGGTGGGAGATTTCGACAACAGGGACCCCTTGGAGTGCCAAGGCGCGCCGGATCTGAGTTTCGCGTGCTTGGGCGAGTGCATCGAGTCGTGGGCGCTCCGCCTCGATGCGCCGGGAGATGGCGAGGAACTCGTCGGGGTCGAGCACGCGTAGGGCCGCGTCTTCGAGACTCACGCGCAGTTCAGACAGGCCGAGTCGCTCCGCCGCCGTCGCGTGTCGATCCAGGATGCTCTCCGCCAAGGCGCGGGTCGCCGAGTCTCCGGGGTCGGCGGAACGGAGACGCTCCAATTGCGCCCGGAGCCACGCGATGGCTTCAGCCGAACGCTGAGAATCCGGCGACTGGGGCCTCGGTGAGTCTCCCGGCTCGGGTGTCGCCGACTCGGTGTGCGTGTCGCGCTCCGCGGCATACGCACGGCGTTGCGCGGCGACGAGGTGTTCCACCGTCCGGCTCAACTCCAGGCCGAGGGCCCCGAAGCGCCAGCCGAGCCAGCGAACCTCCCAGGCGCCACCAGGACTTGGCATGTCGTCCCAGTATCCCAGCTCCATCTTCCGGACGCCTCCGAGGAGACGCTCGATCGGCCCCGTCACTTCGCGACGGATCACGAAGAACAACAGGACGAGGATCAACAACGCCGTAACGCCCACGTGAATCGCCCAGTCCCTCCACCGTCGTGCACGCTCTGCGGAGAAGTCAAAACTGTCTTCTGTGATGTGCAGCTCTACCAGCTGAGGACCAAACGCGGGCGAGACGAGCGGCACCGCGGCCGTCAACAGGTCCCGCGCGCCATGCCGGCCTTCGTCGCGCGTATCGATGGCGATACGACCGGAGGAGTCGACGACGACGAGGTTATGGTAGGCGTGCCCTTGGGCCACATACGACGCGTGGAATCGCTCGACGGCGACACGGACATCCTCGCGCGTGACGGCGCTCTGCAGATCCGACACGAGGGGCGCCAAGGACTCGCCGAGTCGCGCCCGCCGTTCGCGCAACTCAGCGCGCAACTCCCCCGCGAGCTGCGTGCCGGATACGACGCCCATCACCCCGGTGACCACCAGGGTGGTGAGTAGCCCGAGCCGCAATCCGAGGCCCCATCCTCGACGCGGGGGCACGATTCGGTCGCTCATCGCGTGTCCGCCCTGGCGAGGACCGCACGTTGACGCAGCTTCGTACAGCGCGACCACCAACGTCTCTCGGCATTCAAAGGCGAGCTCGCTTGAACGCGACTCGCTGCGCGTATAGTGTCGGCACCGCACGACCGTGTCGTCGGCACGCGCGCGGAGGGTGCGCGATGACCGTTCGGCACGCTGTGTCGGCGCACTCCGTCGAGGTCGGTCGGGGCCACGACTATCTCCAGTCCGACAGGATCTGCACCGTCTGGTCAGGACGAGCGGGATCATTGGTGCGCAGATGCACGCGGAAGTCGTGCACGCCACCCATGCCCCGGTACATCATGAACTTCACCGAAAGGCTGGTGCGCTCTCCGGACTTCAAGGACCGCTTGCCGAGTTGAGGGGACGGCGGGCAACACCCCTTCACGACCTCGATGTACGGCGATTCCGTGAACTCCAGTGTCTCCCGGCCGGCGTTCTGGACCTCGAACGTTGCCTCAATCCATTTGCCGAAGGGGACCACGCCGAAGTCGACCTTCGCCTTGTCCGTCACCAGCTCGGGCGCACCTTCATGCTTCGTAGCGGTCACCGGGGACGCAGCGGAGCGATGGGCACGTATCGCCACCAATCCGCCGAGCGTCAGCAGCAGGAGTGCGCCGATCAGTTGCAAAGTTCGCCTCCGACGAGGGCGCGGCGGGGTAGGCTCCGACGATAGGAGTACGTTCATGTGGGCAACTCCTCAGGGTGATGCGGACGAGGGCGGCGCGGTCCACTCGTAGGCGAACTGAAACGTCCACAGGTAGTCCACCAGCGCCCACACTTGGGTGTCATTGAAGATCGGCCCCCAGTACGGCATCCCGGTCCCCATACCGCCACGGATGATCTTCCCGTGCAGGAAGGCGGGACTTGCGCCAAGCATGGTCGCAGCATCGGTGAAGTCGGTCGGCGAGGCGGTGGTATGGCCTGTCATGCCCGCCATCGCGGTCCCTGCTGACGCAGCGAGCGCGGCCGCCATGACCCCATTCCCGCGCCCTGACTCGCCATGGCAGGCTGCGCAGTTCTCGCGATAGAGCTTTCGACCTACTGCGAGACGCTCGGCGGTGGTCTTGTCACGCCATACGGTGGCCACGACGTCCCATACTCGGGAATCTGTGACGGACTTGGGAGCGCGCTCGCGCATGGTCCGAAAGAGCGCGACCGGACTACGGGATCGGTATTCGTCGAGCGACCACGCAAACGGCATCGCAGCCTCCGTGCCACGCGCCGCAACGGGCATTCGCGTGGGCACGACACCACTGGGATGGGGGGCATCGAGATCTAATTTGAGCCGTACGAAGAGCGGAGCCGAATCGGTCGCCACCTCCGCACCCGGCCCGCTGACCTCGATAGTGCCGCGCATCCGCCAGTGGTTCGAACCGCACCAGCGGGTGCAATAGAACGTGTACCTGCCCGGTCGCGCAAAGACGAGCTTCGTCTTCGTCCACGCGCCCGGCATCACGTCAACCGCCGGGTGCTCGCTCTGTCCGATGGCAAATCCATGGATCACGTCATCTGACGTCAGATGCAACGTGAGCGGCTCTCCGACTCTCGCCTCGATGGTGCCCGGCGTCCAGCCGCCGTTGTCGGCCATCACGCCGTGGATGGCCACGTGCTGGGTAGTGACTTTTCGCGCGAGCAGCACGCCTACGGGGACCCCGAGCAGGACGAGCGAGGCCAGAAGGCGCGCAGCAAGTTCGCGGTTCATATAATCAGCAGTTTCATGAGGGCCACCGTGACAACGAGACAGAAACCCGCCACGGGCAGGGCCAGGCGCGGCGCGACTCGCGGCGCATGCTGCTCAGCGGAGATGCGACGCGCGGTGACGCTTGCCCATGTCAGCCCGACGAGCAGGACCGCCGCCTGCAGATACGGCACGCCACCGCTCACGTAAGGCTGCCAACCGAGGTGCGCGGTCCCGAACAGGTTCCACCCCGCACCCAACGGATCGCTCACCGTCGCCCACAGGTACGAAATGCTGGCGAAGACAAACGACAGACTGAACGCGATCCACGCGGCGAGACCCAGGGGCACCAGCGCGTACGAGAGGGCGACGAACAAGGCTCGCAGCGGCACCGTGGAGCCGGCCAGCCGCTTGCCGACCGCCACCGACAGCAGAAAGAGAGCCGGCAGAACACCATACACGAGACTCACGAAACTCACCGCGTATTGGAGCCAGGCCTGTGAGCCGATCTCGTAAGCGGCCGCCTTGAGCGCACCCCACGGACCGAGCATGACGGCAGAGTAGACCATCGCGGCGCCCAGCATGATGAACGCCTTGAACGCCTCGTCCAGTCGACGACCCCGGGGTTGGCAGAGATCCGCGCCAACGGGGCGCAGGTTGAGGACGATGTTGTCATGCGGGCACGTGCGCACGCATTCCATGCACAGACCGCAATACGTGTTCTTCACGACGGCGCCAGGAAACAGCATCCACGGACACCCGAAGCCATCGGCGCTGCCGACGAAGCACGTCTTCTCCGTATGCGAGGCACACCGCGACGTGTCCCGCACGCGAAGTCCGACGGGCGCCAGTTGCGCGTAGAGGCCGATGAAGCCGCCCACCGGACACACGTAGCGGCAGAACGACCGCCGTTCGTACACCAGCCCCATCCCGAGCGCGACGAGCAGGCAGAGGAGAAGGACCCATCCCGTCACGCGCGGTTGCGTCAGCACGACGGCGCTGCACAGCGCGAGTCCGGTGAAGGCGACGTTCTGGAGCCAGATGTTCCGCAGCGCCGCCGGCATGCGTCGCTTGAGTCCGATGCCAGGGCCTCCCGGTCCGAGCACGGCGCCATGCTGCAGCCACTCGGCGGGCATGGGAATGGGACACACCGCGCACCACCCGCGGCCGAAGACTGGGAGGATGAGCAGGATCAACAGCGCCCACCACGCAATCCATACCAGCACGATGCCGATGTTGTGGCTGCCAACCGGGGAACCGACCACGGCGGCGAGAATCGCGACCAGTAGCCCCGCAAGCGCGAGAAGACGGGCCACTAACTGTGGCCAACGACTGTGCAGCAGGGCCTTGACGACCGGTATCCCGAGAAGGTTCCGGCGATCACGAGGCGTCATGTCGGTCGCCCTCCCAGCGGCAGGAGCCAGAGACCGCAGAGCGCCGCGAGGAGCGCGAGGCTCATCGCCCGCCAACCCAGTGCGTTCCGTCCCACATGCAACTGGCCGACCATGAACGGATGCAGCGCACCGCAGGTGACCGAGCATCGCAACCGGAACATCCCCGGCCGGTTCGCGACGAAGGACATTGCGGCCGTCTGCCCGGGGTCAGCAGAGATCCGCTGCTCGTACCCATCGACGAACAGCCCGTGCACGACGTCTTTCGACACGAGTTCGAGCGTGACCGTGTCGCCGAGGTTCACGGCGATCGTGCCAGGCGAATACGCAAATTGGCTCGCCTCGATGCGCACCAGGCGGGCGGCGGGGCGCTCGCGGCGCTGAGGGAAAGGCGCCATTGCGATGGTGCCCGCGACGAACGCGAGAGCGATCAACGAGCGACGCCGACGAAGAAGCTGCATCTGACCGATTGTCGAACCGACCGGAGTCGCGAGCGCTCGGCGCACGCACCGAGACCGCGGATCCTGGCCGCGACGAACTACTCCATGTTTGAGGGACCGAACTGACGATACGTCTTGTCGACGTACGCCCGGATTTCGTGGAGCGGCTTGCCCTGTCGCGTGAGCCGCATCGCGTCCTGCGTGATGTCCACGCAAATCGAGCAACCGAGCGCGTGGGTGTCGAAGGTGATCGCGCCGGAGCTGCTGACGCCCTGGACATAGCACGAGTAGTTCGAGGTATGCCCCATGCCTCCGCAGCCACAGTAGCAGGGGATCTCCTTCACGATCTCCGGATTGGCGACCGCGAACTGATACGCCTGCTGGGTCACGGCGGCTGACCGGCGTACGGCGGGGGGCATAATTTCCAGCGATGCCATCTCGGTGGCATGCGCACCGGTCGCCGAGGACGAGCCACCACACCCGATCACGATACTGCTCAGCGCGCCCAGTATCAGACGTCTCCATCGCGTCCACTTCGACATGGGGATTGTCTCTGGTATGTGATGCGGTCGCGCCTTGAGCACACGGGGCGGAGGCGCGTACTGAGGTGTGCGCTTCTGATCGCGCACGGCGGGCAGGCGATGACACTGACACATCAGACGAGCCCCCGCACGGCGTACACTTCGGTCGCGCCGGTCCGTGTGAAGGCGATGATCTCGTACCGGTCCTGCGTCGGTCCCTCCATCCCTGGCGCGCCGTTTGGCATGCCAGGTGCCGCCAGGCCGACGATCGCGGGCCGTTCGGTCAGAACTCGCTGAATCAGGTCTGCCGGCACGTGACCTTCGATCGCATAGCCGCCAACGACGGCCGTGTGGCACGACCACAAGTCCTGCGGAATGTGAAGCTCGGACTTCTTCACGGTGACGTCGTCCATCAGGTGCTTCGTCACGGCGAAACCATTCTTGCCCATGTGTCGCATCCATTCGCGGCAGCAGTCGCAAGTCGGTGAGGCGAAGACGTCAACGGGCGTCGCGGCGGGATCAGGCTCCCAGGGAAAACGCCCCTGCGCCCACCGCGCGCCGACGAGCGAAATCACGGTGCCGCCCGTCGCGAGACCGATCCAAGCGCGGCGAGAGATCCGCTTCGCGGGTTCACTGGTGGGCGCCGGCTTCTGCTTGCGCGGCGGGTAGGGCGTCGTGGGTCGCATTTGATGGCAGCTCATGATCGGTTCCTCTGAGTGGCGCGCTCGTCGACTCGACGAGCGAGTTGGCGGTGATAGGGGTGCCGTTGTGGCCCGAGCGCCATGTTCGGGCCGCGCGGTGTGCGGAGGCGGGAGCGCACGAGCATCGAGGCTCCACTGGAGACGTTGCACGAACCGGAACGAACAGCGCTCATCTGACCGTCCAGAGCATCATGACGGTCATGAGGCCCCCGCCCAGCATCAGGAGGAGGGGCGTTGATCTGGCGCCCGGCCTCTCCTGCCCAAGACCAATCGGACTCGATCGAGGCGAGCGCTCCATGACATGGTCAAAGCGGATCGGCGGATCGAGCACGACTTGGCTCGTGCCTCCGACGACGACGGTCAACCGATAGGCCCCGTCGCGCGCCAGCGGCGGCTGAAAGACGTACTGGCCGTCGCCTTGTTCGACGGGCGCAAATCGGGTGCTGACGTGGCCTGCCCGCGTGGCTCCGAGCTCGTGCTCTCGCGGTCGGTTGTGCGATGCGTCGTTGTGGGAGGTGTTGGCGCCGACGGCAGTGGGTGACACATCAAGGAAGACCGACGCATCTGCCACCGGGCTCGATCCGTCGAGTCGGCGCACGTTGACGACCACGCGCGCCGCGTCGCCTGCGGGCGCGAGGAAGAAGGCCGCGCTGACGCGAAGACCGTGAGCGACCGCTTCTTTCGACATCGCGGATTCGTCGGGCCGGAGCGCGGATTCAACGTGCGTCGCGCTGTCTCCTGCGTGGCCCATGCCCGCCATCGAGGCCATGCCCGCCATCATGCAGCCCGTCAGCGCCAAAGGCGCCAGGAGAGCGAAGAGTGCGGTCCGTGTCATAGAGGCTCCCCGGCTCGGGAGTCGTGACGACAACGGCGCGCTAGCGACATCGAGGGATGTCGTCGTTCAATGCGCATGGCTCAGGGACCGGATGTACGTGGCCACGGCGCGCATCTCCTCGACCGAGAGGCGTTCGGCGAACGGTTTCATGTCGGGGCCGACTCCCTTCGTCAGCACCGTCACGACGGAGTCCTCGGAGCGCGTCGCGAAGAACGCCGGATCGGAGAGATCGGGGATCTTCTCGAACTTCTTTCGCATCAGGTTCGCCGGCTTCCCCGTCGCGCCGTGGCAGATTTTACAGTGCCGCAGATAGAGCGTCTGGCCTGGGGCATCCTGGCGGAGTCCGGACGCGTTGCTGGCGTAGATGGTCAGCGGGCGGAGGCGCACCGCGGACGCCCCGCGCGCGGAGGGCGCCCCACCGATCGCCGCGAGAAGGCCGAGCGGGATGACAAGGAACGTGCGATGGACGGTGTGCATGGTCATCGGGGTTTCTCCGCGGGCAAGGAATGGTGCGTAGCGGGACTCAGAACGCGACTTGCAGCCGCGTGGCCAGCCCGTCGCGGCGCGGCGACGCCGCCGAGCGGTAGGTGTCGCGGAACAGCTCGACACTCCAGCGGAAGTACTCGGGCAGGCTGAACGGGAGCACGAGGCCGGCGACCGTCCGTGTCCGCGAGGCGGACGCCACGTCGCGGTCCGGGTTGAGCGCCTCGTAGCGGCCGAAGAGCGTCAGTGGTCGCCGTCGCGTCGTGTACTGCCCTTGCAGCCAGTACGAGTCCCCGGTGGGTGAGCGCGTCTCCAACAGGGTACCGGAGCTGCCTGGCAGGTCGCGATCAGACGCGAAGGCATACCCGCCCAGTACCTCGACCCGATTCACGATCTTGTTCGCCGTGACGGCCAGACGGTAGAATCGGCGGCTCTCGGTCGGCGCGTCGCTCACCAGTCCAAGGGCACGGCCGAAGTACGCGGCCACGCCGATGCCGCTGCCTGCGTCATCCCACATCAGTTGGTTCGTCAGCACCACGTCGCGTCGGCTGACGGTTGCGCCGGACTCTCCAGCACCGACCACTACACCATTCAGCACCTGCAGCGCGGTCCGATTACGACCACCGAGGACAAGGAATGCCTCGGCCCCGCTCTGATCACCGCCGAGCGCAAGCGGAATGCCGTCCGTCAAGGACTCCGCGTAGGCCAACGGCATGGAAATCGCCGTCGGCCGATCAAAGCCGGCGACGCCTCCGCTGGCCATCAGGAGATGGCCTTGGCCCACACGAAATCCCCCGTACAGGTTCTCCCGACCCCACACGCTCGACAGGGACCCGATGAGGTCGACGGTCCCCTCGGACTCGCGTTCGAACTCCAGATAGGCGGCGTAGTTCTTTCCGAGCGGACCCGCCGCGAAGAGACTCGCGGATGGCACGGAGAATCCGTCGGCCTCGGTCTCCCCACCCCGTCGCGTCACATAGTCGTACGCGGCGATGACCCGAGCGGCGAGATACTCCTCGGCTTTCTTGACCGCCACGGCCGTACCGATGTCATCGGGCATGCGGTAGCCGGCCCATTTGAAGGCGATCCCCGTGGCGTTGAGCCGCGGAACCGCCGGGCTGTGGCACCCCGAGCAGTTCATGTTGTACCGCCGCGCCCACGAGGGTAGCGCGCGCGCAGTCGCGGGAAGCGACAGGGCCAGAAGGCCAAGCGTCAGCAGACGATGAACGGACGTCATTGAACGAATTCCTCACGGGCGGAGTGAGATGCGGTTCCCGGACACCCCGAGCCAATACCACCCGGGATTGGCAGCCGAAGCGACGAACACACGACTTTACACGGCATAAAATTGATGCGCCATAAAATCGAAACTGTCAGGAAACACCCGTATTCCTGGAAGGAGTTTCCTCAAGCTGCAGAGGCAGCACTGCGTACCGACGCGGACGTGGCCGACGACTGCCACGGTACCGGCGGGTTCCCCGGCGCGGCGTCGGACGATCACCGCTGGTTCGGCGGTTGATGCGCGCCATCCGGCGCCAGACGGCGCGTTACGACGCCTGGGCGACATTGGCCAGCGTGTGAGGGTCCGGTGCCGCCGCCGCGACGTCCCGCCATCGCGCCGCGACCCGTGCGAGCTGCCCCTGAGGAATCTGAAGGAAGCAGGCGATGGCCTCGGGATCAAACTGCGTCCCCTCGCCTTTGCCGATTTCCTCCACAGCCTCTGCATACGGGAGCGGCGCGCGATACGGACGCTCCGAAGTGAGCGCATCGTAGGCATCCGCTACCGCGAACAGTCGCGCCCCGAGAGGAATCGCCGGTCCCGCCAGCCCGCGCGGATATCCGCCGCCATCGAATCGCTCGTGATGTGCATGCACCATCCGTGCGGCCTCTCGCAGCCAGGCGATGCGCCGGAGGATCCGGTAACCCACGGCGGGGTGCCGGCGAATCTCGGCCCACTCGTCCTCGGTCAGGCGACCCGGTTTGAGCAGGATGTGGTCGGGCACCGCGATCTTGCCGATGTCGTGCAGCAGCGCACCATAGGAGATGTGCTGGCGCTGCGCATCATCGATGCCCCAACGGTCGGCCATAAGCAGCGTGTACTCGCGCACGCGCTGCGAGTGCATGCCGGTGTGGTGCTCCCGCAGGTCGAGCGCCGAGACGAGACCGTCGATGGTCTCAGCGTGCGCCGTGGCGATTCGCACCATGAGCGAGTGCTGACGGTCGAACAGATGCCCAGCCAGCATGCCGAGCACCCAGAAGCCAAGTAGCTCGCCAAGCTGATTGGCCTGCTCCATCCGATCATTCGGCCAGTCCGTGGCAGCATGGGCAAGGAACAGCCCGCTCACGACGAGCGTCGCCCAGAAGGCACCGCGACGCCCAAACCAGATGGCGGCGAGCACTGGCGGCAGGAAATACAGCTTGCGCAGGACGATGTGCAGCGAGTGCAGGCTGTGCGTGGTCGTGGGCAGGCCAAAGTGAATCAGGGCAATCAGCACGGTCACGAGCACCAGCGTGCTCCGGTGACGTGCGTCCGTGGCGGTATGGCCGCGAGCCCCGTGAATCATGGGCGCCTTCCTCGCGGCACGTCCGCGCGAGCGGGAACCGCCTGCGCGCGCAGCCGCGCAATCCATGCGGTGAGCACCGGCTCGGTGACCGGCCCGGTGTGCTTGTACGCCACGCGTCCATCCCGCCCGATGAAGTACGTTTCGGGAACTCCGTAGACGCCGTACGCGATGGCCGTGCGTCCACTGGGATCGAGTACGGACGGGTACGACTGACCGCCCATCTTCTTGATCCACGCGCGACCCGCGTCTGGCGTGTCGTTGTAGAGCAGGCCGACAAAATGCACGTCGGTGCCGGCCTCGCGCCGACCGACCTCGAGCAGCACGGGATGCTCGTCCCGGCAGGCGAGGCACCACGAGGCCCACACATTGAGCACGATGGGGTCGCCCAGCCAGTCCGTGAGGCGCACGCTGTCCTGCGACGCGCCGCCCAGTCCGTTCGTGAAGACGGGCAACGTGAAATCGGGAGCCGGTTGGCCGGGCAATGGGGACGGGATGTCCTTCGGATCACGTCCCATCCCCCAGGCAAAGAGCATCACCAGCGGTATGCCTGTCAGTCCGCCGACGATCGCGCGCCGCCATCGCATCGGGACATCGTCTCCAGCTCAAATGTGAGCGTACACGCGTGAGGTCCCGTCGCGCTGAAACGCGAAGACGTCGTACGGTTCCTTCCGGATCACCTCCATGCCGGGAGATCCCCCCGGCATGTCGGGCACCGCGAGGCCGCGTTCCCCGGACCTCTGCGAGAGGAAGCGTGTCAGGACGTCCGCGGGCACGTGCCCTTCGACTACCACGCCCTGTACTTCGGCGGTATGACAGGCGCGCAGGGTCGGCGGCACACCCAGTGCGTCCTTCCGTCTCGCCAGGTTCGACGTGTACTTGATGCGGACGCGATACCCGTTGGCCTCGAGATGCGCGACCCACAGGCGACAGCACTCGCAGTTCTCCGAGGCGTACATCACCATCGGCGTGACCCCGGGTCGCCATCCGCGGCCCACACGCCCAAGCAGCATCACCGACGCGACAAGCACGATTCCACCGCCGACCAGCGAGAGCCACTGGCCACGCGTGAGACCCTTCTCGGGATCATCGAGAATGCTTGGCCGCCTCCGCGGTGGTTTGCCGTTCGGATCCCGTCCTGCGTGTGGCGACATGTCGCCCTCCTGATCGCGTGTTCGAGCGCTCCTGGGATTCGCCGCTACCTCGTGGTCTTCCCGTGCATCGCGTGCATCCGTTCCATCGCCTGCATCGTCTGCTCCACCTCGCTCAGCAACGTCGCGCTGCGTTGATGCAACTCGTGCATGGCCGTCGCCGCCGCGCCTTCCATCGGCATTCCCGCGCGATGCATGGCGTCCAGGTGTCGAAGCAACCCACGCAGTCCCATCGCCATCTCCAAGACGCTGTTGGCCCCAGCAGGAGCGGAGCCCGCCGCGCCATGCGACATCATCATGGCATGTCCGGTGGTGTCGGTGTGCGCAGCCGACACGAGGCGCTCGGCGCGCATCACGAGCGAATCAGCCCGCTGCAGCATCTGGGCAAGTGAGGGCACTGCCTGAGCCTTCGCAGCAGGATCCATCGGCGCCGCTGGCGCGTGAACCGGCGACATGCCGAGTGCGCGCCCCCCTCCCATCATCATGCCGAAACTAGTACCACTGGTGGCGGTGCAGCCGCTCGAGAAGAGGACCACCGCGATGCCGGCCATGAGCTTCCGAGACATCATTGGTCTATCCTCCAGTAGCGTAACATTCCAGCTCCTTATCGGCCCGTGCCGATCGTTCGCTAATCGGTGAGAGGTGCAATGGACGCGGCGGCGCTTGGCGCCGGCTCCGCCATCTGCAACGACCGCTCCTTCCACAGAGAGTAGATCGCCGGAATGACCAGCAGCGTGAGCACGGTGCTCGAGATCATGCCGCCGATCATGGGCGCGGCGATGCGGCGCATCACGCTGGCGCCCGCGCCATTGCCCCAGAGAATCGGCAGGAGGCCCGCCATGATGGCCGTCACAGTCATCATCTTGGGGCGTACGCGTTCGACCGCCCCTTCCATGACGGCGTCATACAGGTCGCGAAGTGTCGGCGTCCGCCCGTCCGCACAACGGGCGGCCCAGGCGTGATCCAGGTAAATGAGCATCACCACGCCCGTCTCGGCCGCAACGCCCGCCAAGGCAATGAAGCCAATGGCCACCGCCACGGACCAATTGAAGCTGAGTGCCCAGAGGAACCAGATGCCCCCGACCAACGCGAAGGGGAGCGAGAGCATGACGATCAGGGTCTCGCCGACGCTGTTGAAGTTGAAGTAGAGCAGCAGGAAGATCAGCGCGAGCGTGGCCGGGATCACCAGCTTCATGGTCTCCTTGGCCCGCTGCATGTATTCGTACTGCCCGCTCCACACGAGCGAATACCCCGGAGGCATCGTCACGCGAGCGGCCACTTCCCGCTGCGCGTCCGCCACGTAGCCGCCAATGTCCCGACCCGCGACGTCCACGTAGACCCACGCCGTCGGCATGGCGCCCTCCGTGCGCACGACCATCGGCCCCGCGACGGACCGGATGGTGGCGATCTGGCCCAGCGGCACCTGTGCCGCATTGCCGCTGAGCGCAGAAGCTCCGCCACCCATGCTCCCCATGCCGGCGGACGAGGCGCCGCCCGCAGTTGAATGACTCACGGGCACGAGCACAGCGGCAAGCCGCTCGGGGGTGTCGCGCAGTTCCTGCGGGTAGCGCACGCGCACCCCGAAGCGCTGTCGACCTTCGACCGTCTGCGTGATCGTCATGCCGCCGATCGCGGTGGCAATGACCGCCTGCACGTCGCCGACGTTGAGGCCATGGCGCGCCGCGGCCTGCCGGTCGATGTCGATGTCGAGGTAATAGCCACTGACCGCGCGCTCGGCGAACGCGCTGCGTGTGCCCGGCACCATCTGCACCGCCCGCTCGACCTCGCGACCGATGCGCTCCAACTCCGCGAGGTCGGGCCCGAACACCTTGATGCCGACTGGCGTGCGGATTCCGGTCGCGAGCATGTCGATGCGCCCCTTGATCGGCATCGTCCACGCGTTCGTGACGCCCGGCATGCGTACCGCCGAGTCCATTTCGGCCACGAGCCCGTCGTACGTCATGCCAGGGCGCCATTCGCTCTGCGGCTTGAGCGTGATCGTCGTCTCGAACATGTCGAGCCCTGCGGGATCGGTTGCCGTGTTGGCGCGCCCCCCCTTGCCCCAGACGTGATCCACTTCGGGGAACTTCTTGAGAATCTCGTCCTGGATGCGCAGAATCTCGCGAGCGCGCGCCACGCTGACGCCGGGCAGTGTCGTGGGCATGTAGAGAATGCTTCCCTCGCCCAGTGGCGGCATGAACTCGCTGCCGATACGGGTCCACGGCACCCAGGTGAGAATGACCACCACCACCGACGCCGCCACCACCGGCCAGCGATGACGCAGGACGAAGGTGATCATGGGCCGATACCATCGGATGAGCACGCGATTCACGGGATTGGCCGACTCGCGGAAGATCCGCCCCGTGACAAAGAGCCCCATCGTCACCGGGACGAGCGTCACCGAGAGCAGGCTCGACGCCGCCATCGCGAACGTCTTGGTGAACGCCAGCGGATGGAAGAGACGTCCCTCCTGCCCTTCGAGCGCGAAGACGGGGAGGAACGATACCGTGATGATGAGCAGCGAGAAGAAGAGCGCTGGGCCGACCTCCTGTGCGGCCTCCACCACCACCTGCCAGCGTTCGCCAATGGTCAGCACGCCGGTGTCGAGCCAGCGCGACGTCCCTTCGGCGCCGGTCGCCGCTCGCTCCTTCGCGGCGATGCGGCGCTCAAGGTGCTTGTGCAGGTTCTCGATCATCACAATGGCAGCGTCGATCATGGCGCCGATGGCGATGGCGATGCCACCAAGCGACATGATGTCCGCGCCGACCTTCACGCCCCGCATGGCGACGAACGCCATCAGAATGCCGATCGGGAGCGTCAGAATGGCCACCAACGCCGACCGCGCGTGCAGCAGGAACACGATGCACACCAGCGCGACGACCAGGCTCTCCTCCAGCAGCTTGCCGCGCAGCGTCTCGATGGCGCGTTCAATGAGGTCGCTGCGATCATAGACCGGGCGCACGACGACGCCCGGGGGCAGTCCCGGCGCAATCTCCTTGAGGCGGTCCTTCACGCGTTCGATCGTGGTCAACGCGTTCTGCCCGAACCGCATCACCACGATGGCGCCCACCGCATCGCCGCGGCCGTCGAGCTCGGCCACGCCGCGGCGCACCGCCGGACCCACGTTCACCTGCCCCAACTCAGCCACGCGAATCGGCGTGCCGGCGGCGGTCGCGCCGACGACCACATTCTCGATGTCGGTGATCGACTTCAGGTAGCCGAGGCCGCGGACCATGTACTCCCGCTCAGACAGCTCGACGACCATCGCACCCACATCCGCATTCGCGCCCTGGATTGCCTGCATCACCCGTGTCACCGGGATGCGATACGCAAGCAGCTTCGCCGGATCCAGATCGACCTGATACTGCTTCTCAAAGCCGCCGATGGTGGCGACTTCGGAGACGCCGGGGACCGAGGTCAACTGATAGCGCAAGTACCAGTCCTGCAGCGAACGCAGATCGGCGAGGCTCATGCGCCCCGTTGTATCCTCGAGCGCGTATTGGTACACCCAGCCAAGCCCGGTGGCGTCGGGACCGAGGGTCGGGGAGACCGTCTCTGGCAGGCGCCCTTTCAGGCCATTCAGATATTCGAGCACGCGACTGCGCGCCCAGTACAGATCGGTGCCGTCGTCAAAGATGATATAGACGAACGACACGCCGAAATACGAGTATCCACGCACCGTGCGCGCGCCCGGGACCTTGAGCATCTCGGCGGCAATCGGGTACGTGACCTGATCCTCCACGATGCGCGGTGCCTGTTCGTTGTATTCGGTCTGGACGATGACTTGCACGTCGCTGAGGTCGGGCAGCGCCTCCAGCGGCGTGCGGCGGACCGCGATGACCCCCGCCAAAACCGCCGCCACCGTGAAGAGCACGACGAGGAACTTGTTGCCCGCCGACCAGGCGATGATCCGTTTGAGCATCGGGGAATTCCTCAGCCGTTGGGGTGCTTCATGCCGGGCATCGCCGGCATGGTATCGGGCTTCGCCTTCGGCTTCACCGGCGACGTCGTCTTCGCCTTGCCTGACGCCTTGGTCGGAGTCGAGGCTGTCGGCGGCATTTCCATGCCCGGCATATCGTGCATCGCGTGATCCATCGCCGGCGCCGACGTCGGCGGCTTGGGCGACGGCCTCTTGGCCGGTGATTTCGTGGCTGGCGTCTGTGGCGTCACCGCCTTCGCGCCGGACATGTCCATTCCTGGCATGTCATGCTTGGAGTGATCCTCGGCCGCACTCGGCGGCGGCGTACCCGCAGCGCCCCCGCCCGGCGCGGACATATCCATGCCCGGCATGCCGGCCATACCCCCGAGCATCGAGCCGAGGTTGGATTCGGCATCGACGAGGAAGGTGGCCGAGGCAACGACCGTCTCGCCCATCCGAAGTCCTGACTTCACCTCGACCCGCTCGTCGGTGGCGATGCCGCGCACGACGTCGCGCGGCTCGAGCATGCCGTCCGGACGCTGGACGAAGACCAGATCGCGGCGTCCCGTGGACAGCATGGCTGACCGTGGGACGTGGAGGACTGGCGCTCCCCCCGCAGAGCGAATGTGAATTGTGGCGTACATGCCCGGCTTGAGCGCACCACTCGCGTTCTCGAGTTCCACGCGGACGCGTACCGTGCGTGTCTCGTTGTTGACGGTCGGCTGCAGGAAGACGATGCGCCCGCGCCGCGTCACCCCTGGAAGGGCCTGCAGTTCGACATCGACAGCCTCCCCGACATGCACCAGCGCCAGATCCCGTTCGAACACCTCGCCCTCCACCCACACCACGGAGAGATCGGCGATGCGGAAGAGCGGGTCGCCAGCCATGACGCGCTGTCCCTGCAGGACCAGCTTGTCCACGACCACGCCCGAATACGGGGCGCGGATCATGAGCGACTTCTGCGCCTCGCCGGTGCGCTCCACCCGTTCGACCTCCGCGGCTGGGACATCCCAGTTCAGCAGCCGTTGCCGCGCGGCCGTCAGGAGCGACCGCGCATTGGCAGCGGCGGCCGCGTCCGTGCCCGCCACATCCCGCGCGAGCCTGGACGCAATCGCCAGTTCTTCTTCGGCACTCAACAGCATCGGGGCATACGTGGACACCAGGGGTTCTCCCGCTCGCACGTCGCGACCGGTGTAGTCCACGAAGAGGCGGTCGATCCAGCCGTCGAACTTCAGCGTGACGGCGCGCACGCGCGTCTCGTCGAACGTGACCTGGGCCACTGTGCGGATCTCCTGGGCGAGCGCGCTGCGCTCGACTGCCGCATACGTGACTCCGATCCGCCGCGCCTGCTCGGATGTCAACATCACGGGCTGCGCCGCGTCGGCGCCGGCAGCCGCACCGTGCTGATGCCCGGCGCCCTCCGCGGGCGGCGCCTTGCCGCGTCCGGCGTAGAACGCGACGCCGACGGCCCCAGCAATCACCGCGATCCCCAGTACGACGGCACGCAGCCGTGCAGCGTGATTGCGCGGCTTGGTACCAAAGATCCCCTTGTCGGGAGCCGACGCGCCGGTCTTGTCCATGGCTTCTGGCATTATCACTTTCCTCCCGGCGTCGTCCGGCCGGCATTGGAGTCAAAGAGTTCCTGGCCAAGCAGCATTTCCATGTCGGCAAGCGTCATGCCTTCGGCCGCATCGAGCGCGGCGAGTTCCTGTTCGTAGCGGTTCACGGTGGCCTGGTTGTCGAGCACGGTCATCAGGTTGACGCGCCCGACGCGGTATGCCGCCATCGCCGCGGCGACGGCAGCGCGTGCCTGCGGGAGTACCGCAGTCTCATAGAGGGACCTCAAGTTCCGCGCACGCGACCATTCGGCGTACGCCACGCCGACCCGCGCGCGCGTGTCGGCGCGCATCGCCGCCAGATCTGCCGCCGCCATCGCGCGCATCGCCTCGGTCTCGTCACGCATCCGGTATTGCCTGCTGCGCGCCCAAATGGGCACACTGGCCCCGATCATGAGGCTGCCCATCCGCTCCTGACCATTCATGCCGCCGCGCTGTCCGTACTGAACGCCAACCTGGAGGTCCGGCCAGATCTCGCGCGTGGCGAGCCGCGCTTCGGCCTCGGCCGCGCGCACGTCGGCCTCACCGGCTTGCACCATCGGACGCCGAGCGGCGGCCCGCACCATCAAGCTGTCGGGTGTCGGCAACTGCCTCGGAAAGGCCGGCAACACGGCATCGCCGGCCGTCGAGTCGATGGGCTGATCGAGGAGCCCGGAGAGCCGGGCGAGGTTGACGGCGCGCATGGCCTGCATAGCGGTGATGTCCTCTGTCATCCGTGCGACTTCAACCTGCGCCTTCAGGACGTCCGCCTGCACCGTCTCGCCGACGCGAAACATCGCTTCACTCGTCGATGCGACATCCTGCATCAGCTGCCGCGTCTGCCTTGCGATGCTGATGCTGCGTTCGGTGCGGTACACCTCGTAGAAGGCAGCCGCCACCTGGCTCCGCACCTCCCATCGGAGGTCGGTGGCCCGTGCGCGCGCACCACCCACGCGCGCGTCGGCCGCGGCCCCCGCGAGCCCCAGCTTGCCCGCCGTCGGCAGCATCTGCATGACCTGCAACTGCGTCATGCCGAGCGGGTCCATCGGACCGAGCCCTGGAAGCGAGCGGTTCATGAGGCCAAGCTGCACCTGCGGATCGGGGGGCCGTCGGGTGCCAGGCACCCGCGCCTCCGCAGCGACCACCAGCGCGTTCGCCGCAGCTATGCGCGGATTCGCGCGCTCGGCGGCGGAATAGAGCGTTCCGAGTCGCAATCCGTCCGGCGAGGCGGCAACGCGCTGCGCCTGGAGGGGAGTGGTCGCGGCGAGCAGACTCCATGCGACCAAAGCCAACGTTGAGTGCAGCGGGCCGGCGCGATGCGCGCCACCATTTACGGACGGCGATCGACGGATTGCCCTGCCGACGCGCGGCATGGGCACGGATGGTAGGAACACGAGCGACCTCGAAGCGCAGAGAGGATGCCACGTGGCGAATCGTTCGCCAGCGGGGCGGCACGAACACACAGTCGGTTATCGGCGCGATGCGCCGATGAACGAGACTCAGCCTCTCGGAGGGGGCGTGTCAAGCGCGCGCGACCAGGTCGCGGGCGAGATCGAGCTGCCTCCATGCGCTACGCCGCCGGTGACGCGTGCCGCCGATGCCAGCGTGACGGACGCGAGTGCACTCGGAGGAACAGAGTTCGCGCAACCCATGCCGACCGGACAGGACGGACACCCTGGGGCGTTGCCCTCCGGATTCGCACAGCAGTCCGTTCCCCGCGCCGAGAGCTGCGCTCGCACGCTCGGCGTTGAGGGCGATGCCGAGCGAACGTCTGGTCGCGCTCCGCCAACGTGCGCGCGCATGGCGTGATGCATGGGCGGGACGACCCCGACTTGCACGTCGGACTCGAGTGCGGAGGGCATCGTAGACATCGCAGACATCGCAGACGTAATGGACATCATCGACATCGTCGGCTTCGCCATTCGTCGGTCATCATGACGCGACGTCGCGACGGAAGCCGTGCGCGACGTGTGGTCGCACGTCTGAGCATGAGCCGACGCGGCCATCAGCAGCGTCACGGCGAGTGCCGTCAGCGCCGCGGACGCGCGCGAGCGAGGGCGCCTGTCGGTCACCGAACGCTCCACTGCCACGACGCGGACATCGTGAGCGCGGGAGCGGTCGCCGTCAGGCCAGCACCGGCCGTTACCGCGAGCACCCGGCGATCGGCGCCCACGCGACTCCAGCCGATCGCGAGTTGTACCGGCGCCTGCCAGCCACGCGCGAACGGCGTCGTCGCGAGGGCGCTCGCGTACACGTGTTGGTCCGCCGAGGCCAGGGGGCGCGTGAGCGTGAGGCTGCCGCTGGCCACGTCACGGAACGGGTCGGTGGTCGCGCGGCCGACGTGCCAGTACGCGCCATCGAGCAGCACCGAAAAGGCGGCCGCATGACGCGAGTATGTCGCGCCGATCCCCTCGTCCCAGCGACCCGTCCCGAACCCCTCCGCCGCCGATGCCACCGGGGCCTTGACGGCAGCGTAGATGGTGCCGGATTGCGGGGCTCCGGGAGCAGCCCATGGCGATACGTCGAGACGAAGGATGGGATCGCCAACGCCCGCGTGACCGATCATG
Organism: Gemmatimonadota bacterium; assembly: GCA_016182795.1. Taxonomy (GTDB): domain Bacteria; phylum Gemmatimonadota; class Gemmatimonadetes; order Gemmatimonadales; family Gemmatimonadaceae; genus PNKL01. The sequence goes on along the minus strand of JACPFW010000015.1, from coordinate 18,708 downwards.
CCGCTGCCGCCGCGATCCATCCCCGCCGTGTTGGATGTGCCGCCTCCCATCATGCCACCGGCCGTGCCGGACATCGTGCCGTGCGGACTTCCGCCCACGGGCACCATGCCCGCGCCCACCGTGCGGACGGTAGCGGCATCCTGAAACACGAACGGGAGCGACGCCCACCAGCGCCAACGGCCGCGATTGCCGAGCGTGCCGACGGACAGATACGCCGTGCTGACCGCGCGGTCGCCCCCGTACCGACCGGCGGAGAACTGGGCGTTGCCGAACAGGACGAAGGAGTCCTGCGCCGACGCGACAGTCGGACCGACGACCGCCAACAGGAGCGTGAGCAGCGAGCGGCGCACGACAGCTTCCACTATGGACGAGCGGGCGCCGCGGCGCCGTGTTGCATCTTCTCCATCGCCTGCACCATGCGATCCATCGTGCCGAGCATGTCCCCAAGGGACTTCTGCATCGTACCCATTTCGCGCTGCATCGTCCCGTCGCTCATCACCTTCTGGTCCTGCATGAGCGTGTGCATCTGCGTGGTTAGTCCCTTCGCCTGCACCGACATCGCGGCCAGGTGATCGGTCATCAGCTGCATCGCGTGCCCGCCGGCCATTGCCATGGGCATCGCCTGGGCATGCTGTGCCATCTGCTGTGTGCGCTGCACCATCCCGTCGGTTCGCGTCATCATCGCCTGCATTTGCGCCATTGTCGCGCCCGACATGCCCTGCTGTGCCATCATGCCCTGATGGGCGGCCATGCCACTGGTGCCCATCTGCCCCTGGGCGGAAGCCTGACTGGCGCTGACGGCGATTGCCGTCAGCACGGCGATGGCGTATCCCGCAACGGCCGTGTGTCTCATGCTCGGAGCCTCCAGGTGGTATCGAGTACGGGTGCGCTCCGACGGGTGCCGGGGCGTCTCGCGAAGAAGATTGTGTCGTCCAACCACCGCCTCCAAGCCGTACATTCCCTGATTTTATGTAGGATAAAACTGTAAGGAGGGACGATCGCCGTCAATGGCGAGGCGACGACGATTTCGGTGACCTCTGCTGACGCGATTGTCGTGATGGCCGTCCGCCCGCGTGTCACGAGCGGCGAGCGCGCGAGTGATGTTGGGTGCAAGCGCCAGCAGGCCTACCGGACTGTTCTTCCGTCGGTCTGCGCGATTGTTGAGCGGCGATGCGACTACGTTGGACGACATGCGCCCTGGACAGGTACGTTTGTTGACCCGCGCGACCTCACTCTTGTACCGGATGCAATTGCACTCGACACGGTGAACATTCGAGGGGGAAGCGAGCGAAAGCGAGGCACGGCATCGACTTGAAGTCTCGTGGTCGTCTCGCGATTGACAAAGCCCTGATTACGTGGCCGACTCCGTGGGAATTCGCGTTTCAAGCGGGGAAGTTGGAGAACTGCTTCCTGATTCCTGCCGAGTCCGGTGACAACACCGAGTCCGGAGTGTCATGGCCCGCGTCGGCGCCGATCTCGCAGTCGCACCTCGGCACCCTGGATTCGGCTTGTGAGTTCACTGAGAGCTCGGAGCCGATTGGGGCGTTGCCGCCGCCCAGCCGAGTCGCTGAAGGACCGCACCGATCGTGCCCCACGTCGGCAACCGGAACTCGGAAATCTCTTCCTCGTCCACAAGGTACCAGCGGAGTCTTCCGCACCCGGCGTGAGTGAACCACGCCGCAGCTCTCGCAGTCTCGAACGCCGTCATCAAAGCACGGTCCTGATCCGAAGGCGTCGGCCTCCACAGTCCGAGGGCTGACGCGATGCCTCTCATCCAGTGTGGCGGGTGGTTGTGAATGATCAGCGCCTCCTCGTTCGCGGATTTCGCGACGTCCATGAGTCGGCACAGAAGTTGCGGCTCAAGGGCAACCTGCCGCTCCGTGCCGACACTTCGCATGAATGAAGTTAGATACGAGCGAGCGCGACGAGAGGGGCCGCCTTTCGTCCCAAAGGCCACGAGAAGTTCTTCGCGATCCCTGAGTGAGCAAAGGTGGCGTCGAGCGGCCTCAAGAAAATCCCAACGCGCTTTCGCACCAGAGGAGAAGAAGATCTCGTTTCCACGTGATCGCCTGAGTGACCGACGGATTGCTCCAACCTGCGCGGAATCGAATCGCATTGCAGCTGTTCGAGGTTCAAACTCGGCCAACAGGCGTTGAACGACGACATCTCCGATCACACGGTTCTCCCACGAAGCGCTTGACGTATGCCGCGAGACTCTATTACATACTTCCGCAGATAAGCAGACGCAAGTATTTCGCATTGCCGCTTGCTCACGCACGTTGTTCTAGGAGTTCGCAGTATGTCGAGCGAAACGGTTACCAGCTTCGGTGACGTGATAGCAGCCGAGCGCAAGCGCCGGAAGTGGAGCCTGCGCGAACTTGCCGATCGTGTTCGGAGTGAAAAGGGCACGCCGGTTACGCCCCAGTACTTGAATGACATCGAGCACGGACGCCGTATTCCGGCTGACATCGTCATCGAGGGTCTCGCGAAAGCTCTCGATATCCAGAAGGACGTCCTCTTTCATCTCGCCCGGAAGTTTCCGCCTGACATCCCGACCGAGGACCTGACGGCGAAGACGATTGAGGAAGCCTATAAGGCATTCCGACGGAGTCTCAGGAAATAATGAAATACGTCCGGGACCTTACCGGGCGGTTTCACCAGCGCCCGTTGTTCGAGCGCGAAGAGCTCGACGCGATTTGCGAGCGGGCCTTGATTGACCATCTCAGTGAGTGCGACACACGTCTCGAGTATCCGGTCTCGACGGAGCTCCTGCAGACCCTGATCGAGGCACACGCAGGGAAGCTCGATCTGTTCGCCGACCTTTCCGGCGAGGGAGACGACGTGGAGGGGGTGACCGACTTCCTCAAGGGCCAGAAGCCCCGAGTGCGAATCAGCAGCGATCTGTCCAACGACGTACGCCGAGAAGTGCGGCTTCGCACGACGCTCGGCCATGAGTTCGGGCACGTACACCTGCACGACGCCCTGTTTCAGGCCCACGTATCCGCGCCGGACCTCTTTGGTGATCGAACGGTGGGGGCGCGCCAATCCCCGAAGTCGGTCGCGACGCAGGAATCGCTCGCTAGGTGCAAACGAGAGACGATTGTTGGCGCGCGGGATACGGACTGGATGGAGTGGCAGGCGGGGTACGTCTGCGGGGCGCTCCTGATGCCACGGAAGGAGCTCCGCGGAATCGTTCACGCCGCAATGCGTAAGGCCGGACAGATCGACGAGCTCGAGATCGGGTCCGAGCTGGGCCGGGCGCTCGTAGCCGAAGTGGCTCAACGGTTCTTTGTGTCCGCCGAGGCAGCCCGCGTGCGCCTCCAGGTGCTCGGCCTTGCCGTGACGAAGCGGGTCGAGCGCTCGGTCTTCGAGTAGCCGCAATTTGCCCCAGGCGAGGTGACCCTTGCGTGTGCGTCAGTTTTGTATTACGCTAATCCGCGTAACTGCTGATGGGCGTATTTCCTGCACTGGGGTGATATCGCCCGCGGCCACTTTCGGAGAGGTCGGACATGGCAGCGCCACGCATCTCACAGCCACTCGCGCCGGGGAAGTTCACGTTCAACCAGGTCATGATCATCGGGGAGGGTGGCCTTGGCCAGGTTGCGAAGATCGTGATCACCGCCAGCCAGGCTCCGGCGATCAACGTTGGGTCCGAGTGGGCCATCAAGAAACTGAATGCCAAGTGGAAGTCGCACCCGGAGGCTCGCGCGCGGTTCGATCGGGAGATTGCGGCACTCCAATCGATGGACCATCCGAATATCATCCGCTGCTGGGGCGAGAACATCCCAAGCGGCGAGCGATTTTACGGCCCCCGCCCCACTGGCAGCATCAGCTGAGCGAGCGCACTCTTGCATTACGCGACGTAACGTGCATATTGCAGTTGAGGTTCCCCGGTGCAGTGCTCGCGCGATGTGGAAGGAGGACGTCAGTTCCGACCTCCGTGCCGAGCGTCTGATGGTCAGTCGTGTTCACTCTCCTAGCCGGAGAACCGAGGTATGTCAGGTACCCTTCAGACTAACGGCTGAGTTTGACCGCTGCTCGCGATTCTTCTCCTCGCGGCCGTTCTGCATCTCGCTGCAGGCGATCATCCTGTCAGCCCCTCCGAGACTGCTCGACGGACTCGCGTCACCGCGGAGACCGCTCGACTTGCGTCAGTCGTGCGAGAGGCCCAACGCGGCGAGTTCTCGCCGTATGGTACGAGGCGAACGCTCGAGACGTGCTGCGCGTGCGCTACCTCCGAACTGCACGTCCGTCAATGGAGCTTCCATGAACCTTCAGTCAAAGGCCCTTCTCGCACTGCTAGCGCTGCTCGGCACCACGGCGTGCTCGCATGATGCCCCCGTGCAGGCCACGAAGGAACTTGCGGTGCCAACCAAGAAGACCACGCCAGCCGTGAGCGCCGCGGCGACGCAGCAGGGACCTCTCTCCATCGAGAATGAGTTCCGCGCCATTAGCGAGGAGGAGCCGGAGTTCGGTGGGCTGTACCTTGCGCCGGACGGAACGCCGGTGATCACGATGAAGGGTGGCCAGGTATCTGAGATCTCGCGTGGAAGAATTTTGGCCCGCGTCGCGCAGCGGAATGGGACATTCTCAGCGTTCGGCCCGTCTGCGGTCCATCAGGTGCCGTACAGCTTCCGTGAGCTTGATGCGTTACGCACTCGGGTGCGCGCCATGATCCGGGAGTCCGGCGTCCTGCTCGGCGTTGGCATCGACGTCGCGACGGGCAGGCTCGACCTGCGCGCCACTGGCGCCGACTTGTCGCGGGCTGCCCGGGCGTTGAGGGCGGCAGGCATCCCGGCGACGGCATTCACCCTCATCGAGGCCCCCTACGCTGTGCCGGCGACCACGCTGCGAGACGTCGTGCGCCCGGTCACTGGCGGCGTACAGATCGGCATGCTCGCCCGCGATGACAGTTCGTGTTCGGTTGGCCTGCAGGTCTGGAAGAACGACGCGAACGGCTATCCGGATCCGTCGCTCGGCCGGTATGTCTTGACGGCGAATCACTGCGCACCCCCGCAGGGGACCGTCACTGGGGTGCAATTCGGGCAGCCCCACGTCGGCTACGGGGTGCACGCAACGGAAGTGGACAACGCCGAGTACTTCACGGATGCCCGTTGTCCCTACGGCGCGGCCGGCTGCCAGTATGCGGACGTAGCCGTGCTGCGCATGGCGGACTCCGTCGGGTCCACTTGGCAGCGAGTCGCGCTTTCGAACGCGTCCAGTCCTCCGAGTTACTTAGGGCAACTGAGCTTGAACACGTCGATCTGGAGCGCGGTGCAGGGACAGCCAGTCCGCCGCGTGGGGAAGACGAGCGGTCAACGGGATGGCACCATTACGCGTACTTGTGTCGACGTGGTCAGAGCGGACGGCTACATTCTCTGCTCAGCCGAGGTAAGCGGCTACAGCGCTGGAGGGGACAGCGGTGGGCCCGTTTATACGCCCTACGTCAGCCAGTATAGCGGTTCCCCGTGGCCGTCGGGCGTGTTCCACTCGCTCCTTCCCGGCAATAATACGTGGTATTTCTCAACAGTTGGGTATATCCTGTATGCGCTTGGGGGTGTCTACTCGCTCTAGATACGCCGGTGCCGGCCGTGGTCGCGCGGCGCGTCTCCGCTGTCGGCCACGGTCGGCGCGATCCAACGTAGAACGCTGGCGTGCACGCCGTGTCCCAGAAGCGGTGTCTTGTTCCCTTTTTCGTCGGTTGAGAGGAAACGGACCTCTCCGCAACATTGAAAGGAGTTCACATGCAGTCTCTCCTTCTCAGGTCGGTCGTGAGTGCGTCGTTCTTCGCCATCATCGCTTGTTCCGCGAACGCCCCCGTGGCGCCGCGCCTCAAGGTGGAGACGAGCGTGGTGAACGTGTTGCCTGCTGACGCGAACTACATCGCGGAGGTCCGCATCGCGAATCACGGCACGGCCGCCGTCTTCTGGGCGGAGGGGTGCCACTCTATCGAACGACAGTCCGGCGGCGAGTGGGTGCAGGATCGGGCCCTGGCCGTAGGATGTGCCGCGCTCCACACGGAGCGCCTGGACGCAGGCAGTTCCGTGACACGCTCATTCGTGCTGCCTCGATACGCCATAATCGCTTCCGGCCTCGAACAAGAAACCTTCCGGATCACCCTGCTCATGCTGCCGAAGCCGGGATATGACACCGACGGCGCGCAACGGGTGCGCACACCGCCATTCCGCCTGAGGTAGGCTTGCGCCGGCGAATCATTGAACAAGGACGCCGACTGTAGTACGGGCTTAGTAATAGGCTTTGGAATTGGTCCGAGCTGATAGGGCGGTAGCAGACTGGTTACATCGAAAGATACTGTGTATTGTCTTGCTTGGCGGCCGCGAACTTTGAACGGGTGCGCCCGTCGCGGCGAGGGTGGAGCGGATTTGCAGGGTGGGGCGAATTAGGCGCAGGCCCTCTCGCCACTTCTGCGCAACTCCTCGTTGCCCGTGACGAGGCATCGGAAATCATCACCATTCCTCGCGTGCTGTATCACCAGACCTTGAAGGGATGGGGCGATGCGTCGATACTCTCGCCCCAGTTCTTCGTGTACGGTCTGGCGCAGGTGCACTTGAGGTACCGTCCCCGAAGTTGATGAAAAGCCAAGGCCCGCTGGAGGATCCGCGTCGTCCGCTTGGCTTTACCGAATGACTGACTTCCTCCGACGAAGCAACTTCTTCAGTCCGCGGTTGACTGGCACACGAATCAACGGCTTTCGGAGGTCCGGGGCGATTCGGGTGCTACGTTCAGTGAAGGAACGAACTTGCACGCGCCGAGTGGAACTCCACGAGAGGAGCCGCACCGGCGTTCAGACGAGGCCGTCGACCGAGCACTCCGACATATCGACAGGGCGGGCCGGTGCTACTCCTTCGACGCCGTTCGGATCAGGGCGCCTTTCGCCCATTGCAGGTTCAACCGCCGACGCCTACTCAGACTGAACCTTGAGTGAAGGTTCGTCGGCTATCGGCCGAATCTGCTGTTGATTGGGTTGTCGCCGGCGGACGTGTCGGAGGCGATTGGCACGCTACTTTCCACATTCGCGAAGGCGCTGAAAGGGCCGCTCAACTAACACTGTTTCCACAGTCTCTTGCGCAGCGCCGATTTTACATGATGAAGCTCTATGCTACCAGCGTCCGTCGTCACATCGCAGAGGCTCATCGCCCCACCTGGCAGCAGGTGGCGGGCTGGGGAGCAGTCCTTGCCGGCGCGCTCCAGTATGCGCACGACAAGAACTACGTGCACCGGGACATCAAGCCCGACAACATTCTGTTTGACCCAGCCGGCCCGCTCATGATCGCCGACTGGGGCATCGGCTACTTCGTCCACCAGGCATCTGTCGTCCTCCAACAGCTGACCCGAGGCGGCATGGGAACCGAGTACTACTGTTCGCAGGAGCAGTGGGCCACGGGCAAATGCGATTGCCGAGGCGACGTGTACGCCTTGGGCATGACGCTGAATGAATGGGTGACGGGACGCCAGCTGCCCCTGGCCTCTGTCGGGGCTGGCATCGCCGTCCATACCGTCGCAAACACTTCGGCCGGTGCGATTGCGTTCAACGAGTTGATCCGCTCGATGACGCAGAACCGGAGGGAGTCACGCCTTGGTACGATGACGGAGGTTGCGACCGAACTGCAGCGTGCGCTGCGCCTGGGCTAGGGAGAACGCGATGTCGTGGGCGGATCCAAGTGGGCTCTCAAGGGCGGTCGCGTTGCTCGACGACGTACCCTTTGTCCGACTCGGCAATGACTTGCTTCGGAATGCGGCTGCCGCGGACGGAATACCTCCGACCTGTCTGCGGCTGACCCTGAACACAAAGGAGCCTGACGGGGGTATTGATGCGGCGTGCATTGACGCTCCTACGGCTTGCGGCGCCCTCATCCCGGCGAGCAACACCGTGTATCAGTTCAAGGGCGGACAGAATCCGCGCTCCGTGCCGAGGATCGTGAAGGACGACATCCTCGAGAAGCCGCGTGTAGTCGAGGCACTCAAAGCCGGCCACTCCTTGGTCTATGTCGCCGCGTGGGACCGGGCCGACTCTATCGACGAGTTGTTGACGAAGGGAGTGCGCGAAGGAGGGCTACCTGTCGTCGACGGACAAATCCGGTTCATCGGCCGCGAAATGCTCGTCAACGAACTGTTGCGACATCCTGGCGTTGTAGCCCGGTACCTCGGAGTCGATGACTCCGCGCTGCTCGATATCAACCTCTGGGCCGCCTCGCCAACGCTTGCCAATCCGTTTCAGCTTGATTGGAACGTCGACGCGCAGGTTGAAGATCTTACGCATCGACTTGCCGCAGAGCGGTCGACTGTCAGGGTGTTCGGGGCCGCCGGGAATGGCAAGACTCGCTTGGTGCTCGAGGCGATCCGACGGTCCGCCTTTGCAGATTCGGTCCTGTACGCCTCGCAGGCAGACGACGTTAGCCCCTCGCTTATCGCCTATCTGCGCCGAACCACCAACGTGCGCTGTACCCTGGTCGTCGACGAAGTGGACGACCAGGGGGCCCAAGAACTGACTGATCGACTTGCAACCCGCCCACCCGGCGTTCGGCTGGTTCTCATCGGCGTGGACGCGTCTCCAAGGACCGGCCCCGACGTGTTCCTAGCGCCGGGATTGAGCCTCGATCTGCTTGTTGCGACGATCAAATCGATCGTTCCCGGAATCGATGACGTCGCCGCTCGGGCGATAGCTGAAGCTTGCGAGGGGTCGCCGAAGTTAGCCGTCCTCATCGCCCGACGCATTCAGGAGGATCCGGCGTTGGGGCTTCCGACCGTCCTTGGGGACGGCGAGGTGCAGAGCGCCCTCGATCGATACCTCGGGCTTTCGATAAATGAACCCAAGTGGACAGCGTTGTCGTGTGCTTCACTCCTCATGCGCGTTGGCTGGAGCGACGCCCAGGAAGTCGAGTCTGCTGTCTTGTTCAGCACGCTTGGCCTCGAACCGAGTGACTCCCGTCGATACGTCGACCAAATGCACCGACAATTCGGTGTGGCACCGGTAGCTGGGCGGTATCGATACGTTAGTCCAGCGATCTTGGCTGATCACCTCGCTGCGAGACAGATCGGAGCGTGGACACGGGAGAAGCTCACCGACTTTCTTGCGGCTTTGACACCGACGATGACTGACAGCTTCGCACGACGTGCGCGCCGGCTGTCGGGTATCATCGGCAACCCGGGGAGTGTCGAGGACGTCATTCTCGGAAAGCAGGGCCTCTTTCGCACGTTCGACGATGTAGAGAACGGGGGCCGTTCCTTCATCATTGCGCACCTCGCAGGCGCCTATCCGGTCAGAACTCTCGCCATGCTTCGCCGCACAGTCGGCGGAGCGACCACTCTCGAATTGCGTGAGGCGCGACACAGCAGGCGTGACCTGGTGAACGCCTTGCAGGACCTCCTCTGGAGGAGAGACACGTTCGGTGGTGCCAGTGACCTCCTCTTTATGCTCGCGGTTGCCGAGAACGAATCGTGGGGGAATAACGCGACCGGCGTGTGGGTCGAGACGTTTCAGACCTACCTCGGCCGGACGGCAGCGGACGGCACAGCTCGGACCGCGGCCGTACGCCGGGCGGCAAGCCATGACGATCCTGCCGCGAGGTGCATCACGCTCCAGGCGATCGAAGCTGCGTTCAACAGCGGGCACATCTCGCGAATGGGTGTCATCCCCACGGACGTCACCGGCATGCCGGAGGCCGAGTGGCGGCCAGAAACCTACGGCGAGTGGTTCGATTCGCTCCTCGAGTACCTTTCCGTGCTGGGCGTGTTGATTGCGGACAGAGACCAGACAGTAGCCTCGGCAGCATCCGCAACGCTCGGTGAGCTTGCGATGGAGACCGTGAAGTCGGGCGACCGCGTCTTTGACCGATGGTGTGAGATTGCGCGCGCGCTTCCTCAAGACGCTTCCACTCGCCTGGCGTTCGGCACCGCGTTGGATGCGGCCATCCGTCGCTGGGAACTCTGGGCTCGCGCTGAGCAGGCGACTGAGCGAAACGACCAGGGCGATGGTCAGTGGCCCGAGGGGCGAGACGTTGAGCGCAAGATGATCCGTGATCGACTCGACACTCTGAGCGCGATCGCTGCAGCAGTGCAGGGTGACGGAGGATTCGGCACTAGGCTCAGATCACTCCTCAATGAGCTACTGCGCACTGAGGTGTACACTGAGACTCCTCGAAACGACACCGTGCGAGGGGAGCTGCGCGCGCTCGCGCAACAGGTGGCCGATCACCCTGCCCTTATGGATTCGCAGTGGGGCTGGCTTGTGCAAGACAAGGAGTGGTCGAGGGCTGAGCGCTGGATCGAGTTTCTAGGCGAAGCGGATAGAGGAAGAGTGCTCGATGGTGCGCTCGGTCGACTTGCGCAGCAGGATGTGCGCGCTGTCGGTTGGCGATCGCTTTACGAGATGTCGTACGGAAGGGCTCTCGACGACGCGTCTTGGACGGTTCGGCGCGCGGCAGAGCTGGTGCGCCTTGGAGAGGTGGTGCAGGCGTTCGACCTGCTTCGACGCGGAGAGTATTCACGCGATGCTTTTGAGGTTTTGAGTTCCATTTTGCGCACGGGGGCCGTAGATGCAGACTTGCCAGCACAGCTTGCGCACAGCGCGTGGGTCGTGGGCCTGGCCGTTCCGGACCTGCGCGAACTCCTCGCGCTGATCGGCACAGCTTCGGTTGCAGCCAGGCGCACTTTGATGAGCGCGTATTTGCAGCATCACGCGGCGGATGTTGATGAGCTCCGCCCAGAAGTCCTTCAGCTGCTCCAGCTGGAAGAATCGGCCCGACGAAATAGCGGCACTGTCTACGATTGGGACTCTCTGGCCAAACGTGTGGTCGAGGCCGAACCGATGACTGTTGGTCGGCTTGCATTGGAGCGGATTGGCGCACTCGAGGTCTCACACGACATGGGTCTCCTCGAGGTGCTGCGCACGGCTTGGGATAAGTCCCATACTCGTCGTTTCTTCGAAGAGATTGTCGGCCCGGTCATCGATGCGAGAGGCTCCGCTGCCTGGTGGCAGCAACAGGCTCTAAGCCAGCTTCCGCTTCACATTCTTCCCGTGGACTATCTACTGGCGTGGATTGACGAGGCGCCGAAAACGCGCTCACTGAGGTTCGCTCGCGTCATCGGTGCGCCTCTACCGCGCGTTGGTCAGTTGCACGCGGAAATGCTCCGCCGTTATCACGAGTACGGTGTTACCGGAGTCTTCGGGTCCTGTTTCCTGTCGGGCATGATCCGCGGCCACCAATCAACATGGTTGCGCGGGAAGCTACACCAAGCAAAGGCCTGGGCGGGGGACGACGACCCCACTGTGCGTTCCTTCGGCGCCGGGCTCGTCCCAGATATCGAAGCGCAGCTAGCCAGTGCTGAAAGCGAGGAGTCCGAGGAACGATTCGGATGACACGCGCTCCATTTCTTGGTCACGCGCGACTGAGGCTCCGCGTGGCGATGATCACCGATGACGCCCTCGTGGTTACACCACGGAGATTGTCGCCTTGTGCCGTTCTCACAGCTTCGGTTCTCTCGTGAGGAACTCGGCGCCGTCTTCAGGACTGTGTTGTGCCCGACCGCTCGGTCGCACCGCCCTTGCTTGGATACCATCGGGTTTTGCGCGGATCGACCGGTCGATATTGGAAAATATTAGGCGACATTATGCGTATTACACGCTGAGCGTAATATCGCGGCCCGGTCGGTGCCACTGGGCGTACGGCGTTGGGGTTGTGTAACCGGCGAAGGCCGGGCATGGGACGTCAAGCGTGGCGGTCGGGGCCATCTCGCGACGCTGCGGGTCGAGCCAAGAGGTGGCAAGAGTGCGGTCACGCCGTCCGTGCGACCTCGCGGTCGGAATGCTCGAACGCCGCCTCGACCTGCTCGAGATCGCGATCACTCATCCCCAGGCGCGCGCCAACCACGCGCCACGTGCCTACCACCGCCTCCACCTGGCGCACGATCTCGGCCGCGCGTGCCGATGTGAGGCCGAAGTATGGGGCGGCTCGAAGCAGCGCCGTGATCGAGGCGACCGGTCCCGCCTCCTCTGAAATCCACGTCTTCAGTTCCCGTACCCGCTCGGGGAATGGGTTGATGTCGAACGCCGGCGCGAGGCGCCAGTTGCCATGTCCGGCGTACAGGAAGCCGTGGTTCCGCAGGTGATCGTCGACGTTGTTGATGAGCACCGTGAAGGCGATGCGCCGGAACAGCTCCGCGCAATCACGCTTCGCGTCGGCCCCGTACCGGCGGATGACATCCACCAACTCGAGGTAGCTGTGGTCGCCGCTGGCGCCATGTTCCACGCCGAGCATGGTCGCTGCCGAGACGTACATGAAGCGCGCCCCATCGGCGGTCCGGTCGAAGCGCCGCACGACGGTCACTGGGACATCGCTGGCCATCACGAGGCACGCCTCGGACGCGTCAATCCCCGCCGCCGCCGCCAAGTGCAACGCCAAGACCTCGCCCCTGGTGACTGCTCGCGTGTCCTGCACGCTGGGGAACTTCGCGAGGCTCAGGAGGCCCTGGTCATCGATGACGTTGCACTTTGGACGCAGTCCGCCCAGCGACGTGCCCCGCCCGAGCAGGTACGCGAGGTCGGCCGATGTCTCCGTCTCCTGTTCAACGGCGCGCGAGGCCGCGTAGAGATCGGCCAATTCGATGAGGGGCGGTGTCGTGCGATGGCCGTCCGCACTCGGACGCCAGAAGACGCCGCGTTCATCGCGGAAGCGCAACGCCCCCACTCGGCACAAGTCATCCACGCCTAGCAGATAGTCGAGTTCGCCCTCGATAGCAGGCACCGCCTGCCCCGCCGCCCGTGCGGCGGCGCGGCGCTTGGCGGCGTCCCGCCGGATCACCGTTCGGCCCCAGCCGTCCGGTTCCGTGTCGGCGATGGCGAGGTGAAAGAGTGACCCGCCGCGTTCCTTCCGATGGAACTGCGGACCGGCGACGAGCGGGAGGGTGGGATCGAGCGGGAACGCGTCGGCCGACGTGCGCCACGCCTCGTCGTACGCGAACGACGCATGTTCCCGCGAGCCGTCCTGCTCGTAGCGCAGCATGCCGATGCGGACGCCGGCGTTGCCGAGGCAGACGTCGAGGGCACGCTTCACAGCGGCTTCGCCTCGCGGCGCGCGCGCACGCGCTGCGGCAGCCGTGCGTCGTCCAGCATCTGCCCCTGCTGGTCGTGGGCGACATCTGCCATGACGGCGAGCGGCGTGCCGAAGCCCAGCACGAAGAGCACGCTCGCGTAGGTGGCCACGCTCGTGCCGGGATCGCCGCGTTCGACCCGACGGTAGGTCTCGAGGGCGACTCCGACCCGCTCGGCCATCATGCGCGCGGTCAGACGCCGCCGGATGCGGGCCGCACGGATATCCCGCCCAAACTTTGTCAGCGAGCGGCGGACCGACGGGGAAAGGCGAGCAGCAGCGGACAGGCGCATAAAGACTAAATAAGGATGTTTGGTGCTTGACAGTGACTAGAATATTAGGCACTAATGACGTTGCTCGCAAGACTGCCTCTCAGCGAACCCACGCCGACGCCTGCGGCGAGCCTCAGGATCGCAAGGTGGCTGCCGCTGGAAAAGCGAACGGTGACGCTCCGGCGCAGGTGCACCCCGTAACGCCGCTCCCGGACTCCCCGGTGGGCGGCGTTCCTCGATTCGGAGTGCCCATGCATCGCACCACCGTTTCCAAGGCGCCTGACGGCGCCCCCAGCAAGCGCGGCGCGCGCCTCCTCGCGCTCGCTCTCGTCTCCGACCAGCTGATCCTGGGTCGAGACCAGCTGCCCGCCAAGCAGCGCCGTGCCCTCCAGCGCGTCGCTCGCGGCCTGTACCGCTCCCTGTCGGATGCCTCACGGACGACGTACGCGCGGCACCTGCACGAACGGTATCCCGCCGCCCGCAGTCATCAGCTCCGGCACCAGCATCGCTGACACCCGCTGGGCCGCGCGGGCTCGCCTGGAGCGGGGCCCGCACGGCCACCGGCCTCGCTGCCGGCAACACTTCCCCCGAAGGAGGCTATCATGCATGTCCATCGTTCGACGTACCACACGATGGCGAAGGCCCTGCGAGCGTGCGGCGACTACAAGGTCGTCGAGCGCTTCACCCCGCGTCGGGACTGGCCCGAACATCCGCTCGCGGGCGCCGAGCGCGCGCTGCTCGTCGATGTCGAGACGACCGGCATGAACCACGAGCGCGATCGCATCATTCAGCTTGCGATGGTCGCGGTCGACTTCCTGCCGGACGGCACCATTATACGTGCCGAACCGTGCCGCACATGGCTTGAAGATCCCGGCCGGCCGCCCGAGCCCGTCATTACGGCGCTCACCGGACTCCGCGACGCTGACCTCCAGGGCCAGCGCATCGACGACGCCGAGGCGAGCGCCATCGCAGACCAAGCGTCGCTCGTGATCGCCCACAATGCCGGCTTCGACCGACCGTTTCTGGAGAAGCGACTGCCGGTGTTCCGTGACAGGCTTTGGGCGTGCACGTGGCGGGACGTGGCGTGGATGGACGAGGGATTCGCCAATCAGAAGCTCGACTGGCTGGTGCAGGAGATGTGCGGGAAGTTCTACCGCGCGCATGATGCGACGGAGGACACGGAGGTGCTCGCCGACCTCCTGGCGGCCAAGCTGCCCGTCTCAGCGCGTTCCGTGCTCTCTTGCCTCATTGAGGCGGCGCGCACCCCCGTGATCCGTCTGTGGGCGGAGCGAGCGCCCTTCGACGACCGCCATGCCCTCAAGGAGCGCGGGTATCGGTGGAGTCCGGAGCGCCGCGTCTGGTACCGAGACGTGGTCACGGACCAAGTCGACGCGGAGCGGCGTTGGCTGAACGAACTGATCGGCATCAGCCCTCGGGCGACGCCGCTGCCCCTCCATCAGCGCTTCGCAGCGGACCCGACCGCCGGGTAACGAAGCTCGCGCCCCGACAGCGTCTCTGTCGGGGCGCGGGCCTTCTTGGACGCCCGATTCGTACGTCCCTCGGCGCACGCGCAGGACTCCGTAACCGGCACCATGCCGGCCCCACAACAAGGGAGTCCTACCATGTTCCGCCCGTCGCGCGTCCCCCGCCACCGACTCTTCATCCCGCCCCTCGCGAACCCGCACGCTCGCTACCTGACGCTTCTCCCACTCGTCGAGGACCTCAAGTCCGGTGAGATGAGCGAGTCAGAACGCCGGACCAAGCGACAGGTCGCGCGCGGGCTCTTCGATTCGCTCACTCCGGCCATGCAGCGATCGATCCGGCCGCGCATCGAATCGACTGGCTCCGATTCCGGAAGCGATGGGTCATCGTGAACCGAGGGCGGAGCTGCGTCGCCAGGAAGCATGTCGACGATCGGCGATACGCTGCGACGCTTTGCCTTGAGACGCCGGCGCGGGCACTAGTCGGGATCTTGCGTCCGGGCCCGCCGCCTATCGAGCGCGCCGCACTCCCGAGCGAGGCATTTCGGATTCTCTCGGAGGCCCCATCATGAACAGACACCATAGGCTCTGATTGGCGCTGCATTGACTGCTCTCGGCGTCGCTGCGTTCCGCGACCCGACGTCTCCGGCGAACTACCACCCCCTCCTTTAGCACCACTGCGGCGTTACGGCCTCACGCACACCTTGCGCACCGGTAGGTCGACGAATCTGACATTGTTTCGAGTGGCACCAGTTGCCGGCCTGGGAAATCGCACGATCGTAAGTGGCTGCGTGACCATGTCACCCGTAATGCACTGCACCGGCGGCGCAGTCGTTTCAATAAAAACAACCTCTTCCGACGCTAACACCTCGACGTTCACTACTCGGACTTCATAGTGCGTTGTTGGCTTATCGCCCAGCGCCGCGACGATCACATCATGCCGATCAAACGCGACGCGCGGCGCGGCGCCTTCCCCCGGAGCCGCCAGTCGCCAAAGACTATCAAGGGTCTTTTGGGTTCGCACAATCCGCCTCACTCGGGTAGTCACATTGTTCTGAAACGATTTGTGCAGCACGACAATGGAATCGTGAGGGGAGTTAGACTGAGGTGCCGCCGATACGGTGTGGGCGACCGAAAGGCTTGACGTAGCTGCGACCGCACAGAGGGCAGTACCAAGTACACCGCGAGTGATACTCATGGTTCCTCCTGATTGAGAGGTCCGTCATCGTCCAGGCGGTTTCCTGAGTGAGTTCTTTCCTGCCGGCTGGTTGCGCAGCGCCGCACCCATTGCCTCCGAAGAGTAGCCGCCGTCGCAGAGCTGTTCGTCGGCTACCGGCCGGGTATACAGCATGCTTCCGGGCGAAGTCTGCAGGTCGATCCATTCGTGTCGCGTCGCCGTGCAGGCACTTCCTCCATTACGCCTATCCCAGACGAATCGACCGACTTGGACCATCAGTTCGCGGCCGGATTCACCTATTGCCATACCCCAGAGTTCAGCCGTTGAGGCTGCAACGGACGGAAGCGATAGCGCAGACCACGCCCCACCCCGCGTCACCGTCCATGCGACGACGCGCGATGTGAGAACGCTATCGGCGGTCCTGAGCTTGCACTGATCGGGGTGGGGGTTTGAACCAGAATCCGGGCAGGTCGACCAAGTCGTCGCCAGGCTTCGAACCATGTTCCACACGCCAATGTAGGCGATAGCGAATCGCCCCTGTGGGTCAATAGCGTGCGCGACATTTGTAGGAACGTAGTTCGGCTCTTCCCAAGTCCCGACCGTGTCTGTGACAGTGCATGTGTAGTTACCCGTGGGATTTTGCAGGGAGTCAAGGATCGGCGTCTGGCGAGAGCACGTGGGCGTGAACGTTTCTCGACCGAAGTGTCTACCCGATGGGTCGTGGTCCAACGAGAAGCGCTCGGTGGAACCGCGCCTCTCGCCCTCGGCCGAGTTTGTGAAGGGCAGTATCACCGGACTCAGTTCATCGAGACGGCCAGGAGCATTCACGGCGCGTGGAGAACGCAGGGCGACGAATCGGCCGGCACGCGCCCGCCAGGTTCACCTCATGCTGTCAGGGATTGAGGGGAGCCTACCAAATACGCGCACTGACACAGGCGGCCGAAACGAATTGCTGTTCGGTGTGACTCGTGCTGGGAGACGCGTGTCGCTCCAGGGAGCCTGCAGTGATGGCGCCCCCTCACGCGCTCGTACAAGAACTGGCCAGCGGCGTTCGAGGAACCAAAGAGTATCCGCGATCAAGCGTACGAAATAGCAGTCTCCTCGACGCTTTGCCTTCTCGCCCACACACAACTCTCCCAAGCTGATCCGAGCGTCAACATACCAATGGTCCGGCTTTAGGCCGTCGGGAAACTCGGCACGTGACTCGAATACCGTTGTTGAACCAGCGATTCTGAGCGTGCTATCGGACCGCAGGTACACGCGTGAGAGCGCCCCTTCTGCCGGATAGACCTGAATCCACTCGCCGATGAGTTCGCGCGGAAGTCGCGGCGGTGGCGGCGGCGTCGGCACCCTCGCGTGCGTGCGAACACCTGCGATCGCAGTCGCCAGTCCCGCCAGAAGCACCACTCCCAGAACTGAGCGTTTGAATGTTGTTCGAGAGTCTCTCATCGTTCCCCTATGCCCGACGAACGCTTCATCAGGGTACGCTTCCCGTATATCGCGAATACGCAATGGCCGCTCATGTGCTCATCACTCACCGTCACCCCCTCAACGCGATGGCCGCGTGCTCCCGAGCGGACGTGTCCGCCGTGCAACGCGCGACGCGTCCGCACGAGGGCCTACGGAGCGCTCAGTTGGAATCGAGAGCGAGTAAGGCTGTCGAGGTGAGCACGCCCACCTTTCGATGAGATACGCTGACGAACGTGGGTGTGTTCGAGATGCGAAGGCGTGCTGCCAATGCCATCTGCGCCTCAAGTACCTTTGCCGTCTCGGCGGCCTTCATACACTTCTCGAACGCAACCGTGTCGCGCACACCTGCCTCAACTGCTTGTCGCACCCACGACGAGTCGCGTTGCCAACCGGTTGCGGTCATCAGTGTTGAATGCATGCGCTGTCCCCTGCCTTGATGCCTCGCACACAACGTTGCCCTCGCGGCGGCGGAGGCCAGAGGGTGGATCGACTTGATCGGCATCTGAATGACGGCGATGCGAGCGCCAGCACTCACAGCACTTGCAACGGCAGCTTCAACTTCACGGCAGAATGGACACTGATAGTCAGTGAAGAGAAAGACGCGCGGAGGCTCGACCGCCTCATAGAGCGGCATCGCGGACTGCACCATCACACTCCATGCCGCCTGCACTTCGCGTCGCTGTTGACGCGTGGTTCGCCAGTCGTCGATCCATGCACGCACGCCGGAGCCGGGACGTGCGAGAAGCAGGACGGCAATGAGAAGAAGCGCCCCGGTGGCAACATCGAGCAAATGAGGCAAGATCCTGCGGACAAAGGTCATGGCGAGAGCGAGCTCACGGAATGAGGTAGAAGTGGCGCTCTGAGGGCGTGTGCGAGGTGCCGCTACCAACGAGACCACGATCGCCGGGGAACACCTCTCTGAATCGCCCCGGGATTCCCGGAGGCTCCGATCCTTGGGAGATTTGGAGTCATGCGACGATCATCAAAGTACTCCCCCGAAGTGCAGGATCGGGCCGTCCGGATGGTGTTCGAGCACACCGCGGAGCATACCTCCCAGGGGGCCACGATCACGTCCATCGCGGCGAAGATCGGGTGTAATCCCGAGACCCTGCGGTCCTGGGTGCGGCAGACCGAGCGGGATACGGGCCAGCGGCCGGGGCTGACCACCGAAGAGCGCGAGCGGCTCAAGCAGTTGGAGC
>JACPFW010000014.1 GCA_016182795.1 Gemmatimonadota bacterium | reverse complement strand
GTTGGGGCTCGCCGAGGCAGGGGATCGCTCGGTCGAGTTCATGTGGATCTCGATGGGCTCAGTCATTCTGGCTGCGCCCATCGTCGCTTTCTGAGCTCCCGATTGTACGCGGATCGGGTACGTGGAGACCGGCGGGGCGCCGGCGTTAGGGAGCCGAGGCGGGCGGAGTCCAGGCGACCTGCGGGGCAGGGAAGCCAGCCTGGCAGCAGGTCGCGAGCCTAGCCTGACCGCACGGCGTGTTCGCTCGAGCATAAACACCCTCGAAATGAGGTCGTCGACGAACAGAAGGCTGATTATCTCAAGTTGTACGTAATATGACGCACTATAATAGAAATAAAAATGCGAACTTACGATTGTAAGTTCGCGTGAAATCTATATGCATTTCTCTGCGATTTTATGCATTCACCGCTTGCATGTCGCTGCATACCGCCTTCATCCAGCAAGAACATCACATTTCTTATCTATCTACTTTTCCGCTGGACGAAACTCGTCGGTCTGCTGCGGGCGGATCATGCTGCCCCGTTCTCTGCTGACACGATCCAGTCGGCACTTCGGCAACATACACGGTATCGACTGGCACATCACAAAAATTTTGAACTGTAATTGTCTTCATCTGTCATTAGGGCGGTCACTCGGCGTGGCCCACTCAGTCGGTCGGCGTGGTCATCGACCCGGCGTCCACCCACAAGTCGAACTGCTCAGCGGTCAGGAAGCCGAGGGCCATAGCCGCTTCCCTCAAGCTGGTCCCCTCGGCTTGCGCCTTCTTCGCAATCTTGGCGGCCTTGTCGTAGCCGATGTGCGGATTGAGGGCCGTCACCAGCATCAGGGAGTTGTCCACGAGCTGTCGGATCCGCTCCCGGTTGGGCTCGATGCCGGCAGCACAGTGTACTCTAAATGAGACACATGCGTCGGTCAGCAACCGCACCGATTCGAGCAGGTTCTGGATGATGACAGGCTTGAAAACGTTCAGCTCGAAGTTGCCCTGAGAGGCTGCAAAGGCGATGGCAGCGTCGTTTCCATAGACCTGACATACCACCATCGTCATGGCCTCGGCCTGGGTCGGATTGACCTTGCCGGGCATGATGGACGACCCCGGCTCGTTTTCCGGGATGTGCAGTTCGCCGAGTCCGGCGCGGGGGCCCGAAGCGAGCCAGCGGACGTCGTTGGCGATCTTCATCAGGCCACCGGCCAGGGTCCGCAGGGCGCCCGACGCGAAGCTCGCCGCGTCGTGGGCGGCCAGCGCCTCGAACTTGTTGGGGGCCGACATGAACGGCAGCCCGGTAAGCGCCGCAATCCGGGCCGCCGCTCGATCCCCGAACGCCGCCGGCGCGTTCAATCCCGTGCCGACGGCGGTTCCGCCGAGGGCCAACCGGAAAAGACCGGGCAGGGCGGCATTCAGGCGCTCGCTGCCGTGATCGAGCTGGGCCACCCACCCCGAGATCTCCTGCCCCACGGTCAACGGCGTAGCGTCCTGCAGGTGGGTGCGCCCGATCTTGACCACGTCATCGAAGGCCGCCGACTTCTGCGCCAGCACGTCTCGGAGCGCCGACACCGCCGGGATGAGCTGATGCACGATCTCCTCGGCGGCGGCGATGTGCATGGCCGTCGGGAAGGTGTCGTTGGACGATTGCGACCGGTTCACGTGGTCGTTGGGGTGTATGGGCTTCTTGGAGCCGAGCACGCCGCCCGCGAGCTGGATCGCCCGGTTGGCGATGACCTCGTTGACGTTCATGTTCGTCTGCGTCCCCGACCCCGTCTGGAAGACAACGAGGGGGAAGTGCGCGTCGTGATCTCCGGCGATCACCTCGTCGCAGACACGGACAATCAGCTCGCCCTGATCAGCGGGGAGCGTGCCGAGTTCAACGTTGGCAAGCGCGGCCGCCTTTTTGAGGAGGCCGAAGGCCCGGATCATGGGACGCGTGAAGCGCGCGGTACCGATGGCGAAGTGCTCGATGGAGCGCTGGGTCTGGCTTCCCCAGAGCTTGTCGGCGGCGACGGCGATCTCGCCCATGGTGTCGGATTCAATGCGATGCGCGCTCATGCGAAACTCCGGAGGGGGGCGCGGGCGGGGAGTGTCGCGCGGACCGTCGGCGGTCGCGGCGAGATCATGCGGTTGGACACTTGATGATACCTCAAGCTCACCCCGAATGATGCAATTGCCGCCGCCAGCCTGGACGCCAACGCATGTCGGCGCGAACAAGCAAAACGGGCCGGCATCTGCCGGCCCGCGCTCTCTGCTTCGCCCCGCGACGACCTACGCCGCCAGCTTCCGGCGCTCCATCCACCAGTCCTGAATCCAGGTCAGCGGCACGATGAAGAGCGGGGTCAGAAACGTCGCAAGCAGCGCGTTGATCCACAGCAGCGCCACATAGAAAGCGCACATGCCGAGGCCGGCGATGAGGGTGCCGAGGGGTCCGCCGAACGTCGTTTCCACGGGATCGTCTCAAGCAAGAGGGTCAGCGCGATGCGGCAAGTCGTTGCCGCGAGGATATCTTAGCAAGGTGCACGCAATCGCGAAAGCGCTGACCGCACTCCCCAACGGGAGCTACGTCCTCGCCGTCTCGGGCGGCCGGGACTCCATGGCCCTGCTCCACGCCTTCGTGGAGCTCCGCCCGTCCGATCTTGCCGCCGTCGCCACGTTCGACCACGGGACGGGAGTCGTGGCCGCGCAGGCCGTGGAGCTCGTGGTGCGCGAATGCCTGCGCCTCGGCGTCTCCGTCGTGGCCGGCCGGGCCCCCGAGCGCGTTTCGGCCGCGCGACCACCGGAGGCGCTGCTCCGGTCGGCGCGCTGGGCGTTCCTGCGCGCCGTCGCCGAAGAGCGCGGCGCGACGATCGTGACCGCGCACACGCGCGACGACCAGGCCGAAACCGTGGCCATGCGCATCCTGCGCGACGCGTCAGCGCGCGGGCTCGCCGGCATGGCCGCGCCAAGGGCGGGGGTGGTGCGTCCGCTTCTCACGGTTACGCGTGGCGACGTCGCGCGGTACGTGGAGCAGGTGGAAATCGCATTCATTGACGATCCCTCCAACACCGATCCGGCCTATCTGCGCAACCGGCTCCGCGCCGATCTGTTGCAGGCCGCCGAAGCGGCGCACCCCGGGTTCGCCGGAGAATTGATCGCCGTGGGCGAGCGGGCCGCGGCCTGGCGGGCGCGTCTCACGTCGTTTGTCGACGCGCTGGGCGTGCATCGGGTGGGGACGGCGGTGGTGGTGGCCGCGGACGTCATTCTACCGCTCTCGCTCGAGGGGCTGGCCGTCATTTGGCCCGAAGTGGCGTCGCGGGCGGGCGTCGTGCTTGACCGCCGTGGCGTGGCGCGGCTCGCCGCCTGGTCACCGCGCGCCCTGCCCGCGCAGCGCATTCCCCTGTCCGGCGGCGCGTGGGTGGAGCGCACGGCGCGCACCTTCGTGCTGCATCGCGCCAGTCTGGATGGAACGTCTGGGCGGTAACCCTACTATATTTCATCTCCATGACCAACGTCACCGCCGACCCGCGCCTGATGGGGCGCGAGGTCAAGCGCATCGTGTTTTCCGAACGGCAGATCGCCGACCGCGTGGCCGCGCTGGGGCGCGATATCGCGGCTGCGTATCCGGATGGTGAATTGCTCGCCCTTGGCCTGCTCAAGGGGAGCTTCATGTTCACCGCGGACCTGGTGCGGCACATCCCGCGCCCGCTGCAGGTGGATTTCATCGTTGCCGGCTCATACGGCGCCGGCACGGTGTCGTCGGGCAACGTGCGTCTGCTGTACGACCCGGAAACCAATCTGGAGGGGAAGCACGTTCTCCTCGTTGAGGACATCGTCGATTCGGGGCGCACCATGCAAAAGCTGGTGGAGCTGCTCCAGACCCGGCGACCGGCCTCGCTGCATATCTGTGCGCTGCTGCACAAGAACATCGCGGAGCATCTGGACCACCCCGTGAAGTTCGTGGGGTTCGACGCGCCGAACGAGTTCCTGGTGGGCTACGGGCTCGATCACGCCGAGAACTTCCGTCACGTTCCTTATATCGCCAGTCTCGCCTGAGGACCGGCATGGCTGGGGCGCCGTGAGGCGCGCCGGCCGTCGTCTTTCACTCCCGACATGCCACAGAACCCAACCCCCCCGACGCCGCCTTCGAATTTTGGCCGACTGTCCAAGACCATCGCGTTTTGGCTGATGATCATCCTCGTCCCGGTGTTCATTATCCAGTACGCCGGCGGCAAGAGCGACGGCGCCAGCGAAGTGAACTCCAGTGAGTTCGGGCGCCAGCTCGCGGCCGGCAATGTGAAGACCGTCACGGTGATCGGCGGCAAGACATTGCAGGGCGAGTACAAGTCGCCGGTGATGGTCGACGGGCGGCAGGTGCGCAAGTTCGAGACGCTGCTCCCCGGCGAGTACGGCGACAAGCTCGACGAGCAGCTGCGCGCGCAGGGCGTCGAGGTCAAGGCGCAGCAGCCGAGCCCGTCCATGGGCGCGCTGCTCGTGAATCTGCTGCCGTGGATCGTGATCTTCGGCTTCTGGATCTTCTTCCTGCGGCAGATGCAGCAGGGTCCGAACAAGGCGTTCTCGTTCGGCAAGTCCAAGGCGAAGCTGCTCACCGGCGACACCCCCAAGGTGACGTTCGCCGACGTGGCCGGCTGCGATGAAGCGAAGGTGGAACTGCAGGAGATCATCGAGTTCCTCAAGGATCCGCAGAAATTCACCAAGCTGGGCGGCCGCCTGCCCAAGGGCGCGCTCCTTGTCGGCCCGCCGGGCACCGGCAAGACGCTGCTGGCGCGCGCCGTGGCCGGCGAGGCGGGGCGTCCGTTCTTCTCGATGTCAGGCTCCGACTTTGTGGAGATGTTCGTCGGCGTCGGCGCGAGCCGCGTGCGCGACCTCTTTGAGCAGGGCAAGACGAACGCGCCGTGCATCATCTTCATCGACGAAATCGACGCCGTGGGGCGCCATCGCGGCGCCGGCCTTGGCGGCGGACACGACGAACGCGAGCAGACGCTCAACCAGCTGCTCGTCGAGATGGACGGCTTTGAGAGCAACGAGGGCGTCATTCTCGTCGCCGCGACCAACCGGCCCGACGTGCTCGACCCGGCGCTGCTGCGCCCGGGGCGGTTCGACCGGCAGATCGTGGTCGACGCGCCGGACCTGCGCGGCCGCGAGGGGATTTTGCGCGTGCACATGCGCAACAAGCCGATGGCCGACGACGTGGACGTCACGGCCCTCGCGCGCAGCACGCCGGGGATGGCGGGCGCCGATCTCGCGAACCTCGTCAATGAAGGGGCGCTGCTCGCGGCCCGTCGCAACCACGACAAGGTCTATATGTCGGACCTTGAGGAAGCGAAGGATCGCGTGATGCTGGGCGCCGAGCGCAAGTCGCTCGTGATGAAGGACGAGGAGCGCAAGCAGACCGCGTACCACGAGGCCGGGCACGCCGTGTGCGCGATCAAGGTCAAGGGGACCGATCCGCTGCACAAGGTGACCATTGTGCCGCGCGGCCGGACGCTGGGCGTGGCGTACACGCTTCCCGAGGATGATCGCGTCTCCATCAGCCGGCAGCAGCTCGACGCGCGTCTGGTGATGGCGTACGGGGGCCGCGTGGCCGAAGAGCTCGTTTTTGGACGCGAGCGCGTCACAACGGGCGCGGCGAGCGACATCCAGATGGCGACGGGCCTGGCGCGCCGCTACGTGTCGCAGTGGGGGCTGAGCGACAAGATCGGACCCATCCTCGTGGGCGACAACGAGCAGGAACTCTTCCTTGGCGCGCAGCTGATGAGCCGTCGCGAGGTGTCGGAGCGCACGGCCCAGCTCGTGGACGAGGAAGTGGCGCGCATCATCCACGAATCGTACGAGAGGGCGCGCGTGGTGCTCACCGAGAACCGCGCCCTGCTCGATTCGCTGGCCGGCGCACTGCTCGACCGAGAGACGCTGTCGCGCGAGGACATCAAGATGCTGGTGGACGGCGTGCCGCTGCCGCCGCGCATCCCGCCGGGGCAGGCCAGCCCGCCGGCCGCGCCGGTTGTGATCGCGACGGAGACGAAGGTTGCGCCGCCAATGATGGGCGGGCCGGAGATTGCCCCAGCGTAACGACGATTCAGGATTTGGACTTAGGATTGCGATTCAGGATTGCGATTTAGGATTGGCGATTGGCGATTGGCGATGGCTCGGCTTGGATAGCCGGGCCATCTCCGTATCCAGATCGTCCATCGCCGTTCCAGTCGATATCCTCAATCGCAATCCTAAGTCCAAATCCTCAATCTCCCCCGCCTATCGCTATTCCCCGCCAACCGTCTATTTTTCAAGGCTATGCAGGACTTGGCACAGCGCGTCACTGAGGTCAGGGAACGCATCGCGGAGGCCGTGCGGCGGGGCGGGCATGGGCAGGCGGTGCGGCTCGTGGCTGTCACCAAAACGCAGGGCCCCGACGCCGTGGTCGCCGTGCAGGCGTGCGGCGTGCAGGACGTGGGCGAGAACCGGGTGCAGGAGGCGCTGGACAAGCAGGCGGCGGTGACGGTGCCGGTGCGTTGGCATCTCATTGGGCACCTGCAGCGCCTCCAAGGGCGGCTTCGCGCTGGCCGACGTGGCCCATGAGGGAGAGCGGTTGATGAAGTGCGCGGGAATTCGGATCGTCGGCGCCATGACCATGGCGCCGCTCGATGCCGACGACGCGACGCTGCGGCGGGTCTTTGCCGGCGCGCGCGAGGCGCGCGGGCTGCTGCGGGCCGCCGGCCATCCGGCGACCGAGTTGTCGATGGGGATGTCGGGCGACTACGAGATCGCGGTGGAAGAAGGCGCGACGATGGTGCGGGTGGGAACGGTCCTGTTCGGGGAGAGGCACTGATGAGCGACGATGTCTTTCATCTCACGCCGGTGGACGTGCGGCGCTTCGACTTCGGGTCGGCGCTGCGCGGCTACGACAAGGCGCGCGTGGACGAGTTCCGCGACCAGGTCGCCGAGGAGCTCGAGCGGCTGACGCGCGCCAATGCGGAGCTCGAGGCGAAGGCCAAGGGCTTTCACGAACAGCTCCGCGCCTTCCGCGAGCGGGACAAGGCGCTCAATGACGCCCTCATCACCGCCCAGCAGCTCCGCGCCGAAACGCGCGAGCAGGCGGAGCGCGAGGCGCAGCTGATCCTGCGCGAAGCGCGCGCCGAGGGCGAGAAGGTCGTCGAGGAGGCGCGCCGCACGGTGCGCCGGCTCGAGGCGCAGGTCGACGCGCTCGAGCGCGCGCGCAAGGCGTATCTGGCGCACTGGCGCTCATTCACCGAGCGGCAGATCGCCGAGCTGCGCGCCGCCGAGGAAAGCCCGCCGCCGGAGCGTCCGGCGCCGAGCGAAGATGCGGGCGTCGCGCGCGAGAAGGCGCCGAGCTGGCTCGACGAGGGCGGGCACGACGAGGACGAGGCCAAGTAGGGCGCGCCATGGCCGCACGCTTCCCGGGCTCCGAGCATGCACACACCACCGCGGCGGTCGACGCCGCGGTGGCGGCGGTGCGTGCGCGCACCGCGCTGGTGCCCGAGGTGGCGATCGTCCTTGGCACGGGGCTGGGCGCGGTGGGCAAGGCGATCGACGTGGAGCGCGCGATCCCGTACGGGGAGATCCCCGGCTTCCCGCTGTCGACGGTTGAGTCGCACGCCGGCCGCCTGCTGGTGGGCACGCTGGCGGGTCGGCGCGTGATGGCCATGCAGGGGCGCTTTCACCGCTACGAAGGCTACGCACTGCAGCAGGTGACGTTCCCGGTGCGCGTGCTGCGCGCGCTGGGCGCGACGACGCTCATCGTCTCCAATGCGTGCGGCGGCATGCATCCGTTGTGGGCGGCGGGCGATCTGATGCTGATCGCCGATCACATCAACCTGCTCGGGGACAACCCGCTGATCGGGCCGCACAACGCGGCGTTCGGCGACCGGTTCCCCGACATGAGCACGCCGTACGACGCGTCGCTGCGCGCCGTGGCGCGCGCCGTGGCCGCCGAGCGCGGCATCACCCTGCGTGAGGGCGTGTACGTGGCGGTGGCGGGGCCGAACCTGGAGACGCGCGCCGAGTACCGGATGCTGCGCTCGCTCGGCGCCGACGTGGTGGGCATGAGCACGGTGCCCGAGGTGATTGTCGCCGTGCAGGCGGGCATGCGCGTGCTGGGCATCTCGATCATCACCGATCAGTGCCTGCCCGACGCGCTGGAACCCGCGAACCTCGAGAAGATTCTTGCAATCGCCGGGACGGCCGAGCCGAAGCTCGAGTCGCTCGTCCGCGGCGTGATGGAGAGGCTGTGACCGTGGCTGACGTCAACCTGCCGCGCTTTGCGCCGCTGCCGCCGGACCGTCCGGCGGACGACGTGGAGCGTGAACTGCTCGCGCGGTGGCGCGACGAGAAACTCTTTGAAGCGTCGCTCGCGGCGCGCGCGTCGGCGCCGCACTGGGTCTTCTTCGAGGGGCCGCCGACCGCCAACGGCAAGCCCGGCATTCACCACGTTTTCGCGCGCACCATCAAGGACCTGTTCTGCCGCCACCGGCACATGAAGGGGTACCGCGTCGACCGCAAGGCGGGATGGGACACGCACGGCCTCCCGGTGGAGATCGAGGTCGAGAAGGCGCTGGGCATCAGCGGCAAGCAGGACATCGAGCGCGTGGGGGTGGCCGAGTTCAACCGCCTCTGCCGCGAGAGCGTGTTCAAGTACAAGGACGACTGGGAGAAGCTCTCCAGCCGCATCGCGTTCTGGCTGGACTACGACAACGCCTACGTCACGTACCACAACTCCTACATCGAAAGCGTCTGGTGGGCGCTCTCGATGCTGCACGCCAAGGGGCTGCTGTATCAGGGGCACAAGATCCTCCCGTACTGCCCGCGCTGCGGCACGGCGCTGAGCAGCCACGAAGTGGCGCAGGGGTACGAGGACGTCGAGGATCCGTCGGTCTATCTCCAGCTGCCGCTGCGCGACGCCGGTCCGGACGGCGAGCGGCGCATCCTGGTGTGGACGACGACGCCGTGGACGCTGGTGTCCAACGCGGCGCTGGCGGTGAGCCCCGACCTCACGTACACCGAGCTGAAGCGCAAGAAGGGGGCAACGCACACGGTGATTCTCGCCGAGGCGCGCGTGCCGGCCGTGCTCGGCGCCGACTGGGCTGATCGCTGGGACGTGGTGACCACGTTCGCCGGCACGGCGCTTGCCGGCGCGCACTATCGGCGACCGCTCGACTGGCTGCCGTACGGTGAGGGCGCGCGCGAGATCATCGTGACGACGGGCTTTGTGTCGGCCGACGACGGCACGGGCGTGGTGCACCTGGCACCGGCGTTCGGCGCCGACGATTACCAGGCAGGCCAGCAGTACGACCTCGCGTTCCTGCAGCCGGTGAATGCGCGCGGCGAGTTCCCCGATGGGATGCCGCTGGTGGGCGGGATGTTCGTCAAGACCGCCGACCCGGTGATCATCGAGGAGCTCAAGCGCCGCGGCGTGCTGTTCAAGGACGGGCGGTTGACGCACAGCTATCCCCACTGCTGGCGCTGCAAGACGCCGCTGCTGTACTACGCGCGCTCGTCGTGGTTCGTGCGCACGACGGCTGTCAAGGACGCGATGCTCGAGCGCAACCGGGGCGTGAACTGGAACCCCGCCGAAGTCGGGGCCGGGCGGTTTGGCTCGTGGCTCGAGAACAACATCGACTGGGCGATTTCGCGCGACCGGTTCTGGGGTACGCCGCTGCCGGTCTGGGTCTGCGACGCCGATCCGACGCACCGTGAGGTGATCGGCAGCTTTGCGCATCTCGCCGTGCAGACCGGCCACACGCTGGGCGCCGACTTCGACCCCCACAAGCCGCACATCGACGGCTACACGTGGGGCTGCAGCGAGTGCGACGGCACGATGCGCCGCGTCCCCGAGGTCATCGACACGTGGTTCGACTCGGGCTCGATGCCCTTTGCGCAGTGGCATTTCCCGTTCGAGCATCGCGAGGAGTTCGCGCGGCAGTATCCGGGCGATTTCATCGCCGAGGGCGTCGACCAGACGCGCGGCTGGTTCTACTCGCTGCTCGCCATCGCCACCGGGCTGGGCGATGCGCTGCATCCGGGGACGGAGCACCAGAAGGGTGCGTCCAAGCCGCACGGCGACGGCGCGTACGCCACCGACGCGCACGGGTCGGGCGGGCACTTCCTGCCCAAGGGTGTCGCCGAGCCGTACAAGGCCGTGGTGGTGAACGACCTCGTGCTCGACGCCAACGGGCAGAAGATGTCGAAGACGCGCGGCAACACGGTGGATCCGTGGGCCGTGATCGAGCGCCATGGCGCCGACGCGGTGCGCCTGTTCCTCGTGGCGTCGAGCCAGATCTGGGTGCCGCGCCGCTTTGACGAGCAGGTGATCCGCGAAACGGCGGGGCGCTTCCTCGTGACGCTCAAGAACGTCTACAACGGCATCTTCGCGCAGTACGCCAACTTCGGGTGGTCGCCGTCGGCGGCCGACCCGGCGCCGGCTGATCGTCCGCTGCTCGACCGCTGGATTCTCTCGCGGCTGGCCGCGGTGGAGACCGAGGTGGACGGCGAGCTTGAGCGCTTCGACGCGACGGCGGCGTCGCGCGCGCTCATGGAGTTCGTCACCGAGGACGTGGCCAACTGGTACGTGCGGCTGTCGCGCGCGCGCTTTTACGAGGTGGACAGCGCCGACAACCGCGCCGCGTTCGCCACGCTGCACGAGGTGCTGACGGTGGTGTCGCGCCTGCTGGCGCCGTTCGCGCCGTTCGTGAGCGACTGGCTGCATCGCTCGCTCACCGGCGGATCGGTGCATCTGGTCGACTACACGCGCGCCGCGGCGCCGGCGCGCGACGCCGCGCTCGAGGCGGCGATGGCCGAAGTGC
The DNA here is from genome assembly GCA_016182795.1 of Gemmatimonadota bacterium. Classification (GTDB taxonomy): domain Bacteria; phylum Gemmatimonadota; class Gemmatimonadetes; order Gemmatimonadales; family Gemmatimonadaceae; genus PNKL01. The sequence goes on along the minus strand of JACPFW010000014.1, from coordinate 12,659 downwards.
GCGCGCTGGCGACGCTCGGACGCGCCGCGCGCGAGGAGGCCGGCATCAAGGTGCGCCAGCCGCTCTCGCGCCTGGTGTGCGTGGCGGGTGCGGCGCCGCAGGCACTGCTCGACGAACTGGTCCCCCTGCTCACGACCGAGCTGAACGTGAAGGCCGTGGAGTTCCTCGGCTCGGCCGACTCGCTCGTCGGACTCGAAGCCAAGGCGAACTTCCGGTCGCTCGGCAAGAAGTGGGGCAAGGAGACGCCGCAAGCGGCCAAGGCGGTGAACGCGTTGCACAGCGCCACGCTGCTCGCGTTCGAGCGCGGCGAGGCCGTGCACATCTCGGTGGGCGGGCATTCGCATCCGCTGGAGGCCGACGACCTGACCGTCGTGCGCAAGGCCAGCGGCGCGCTGGTGGTCGCGCAGGACGGGATGCGCTTTGCGGCCGTGGATCCGACGCTGACCGACGCGCTCAAGCGCGAGGGGTTGGCGCGCGAACTGGTGAGCCGCGTCCAGCGGTTCCGCAAGGAATCGGCGCTGCAGGTGAGCGACCGCATTACGCTGTGGGTCGCCGGTCCGCCGGCGTTGTTGGACGCGGTGGAGGCGTACCGCGGATGGATCTGTGACGAGACATTGACGCTGCAGTTGCACATCGGGGCCACCGTACAGCCCGATGCTCCCCTCGGCACGACCGCCGATCTCGATGGCGTGCCCGTTACCCTTGCCCTCCAGAAGGTATCCTGACGATGGCGCCTCAGACTGGCGGTGAGCAGAAGTACAAGCCGCTCACCAAGAAGCAGCAGCAGTTCTTCCTCAAACTCCTGCTCGACGAGCGCAAGCGCGTGCTCAAGGAACTCGGGCAGTGGGACGAGACGCTGAGCAACACCGAGCAAGGCGCCGACGGCGATCTGTCGAGCTACTCGTTCCACATGGCCGATCAGGGGACCGATGCGATGGAGCGCGAGAAGGCGTTTCTGTTCGCGTCCAAGGAAGGCCGCTACCTGTGGCACGTGAATCAGGCGCTCCGCCGGCTGTACAAGAGCCCGGAGACCTTTGGCCAGTGCCAGTACTGTGGCGGAGAGATCGCCCTCGAGCGGCTCGAGGCGCTGCCGCATGCGCGCTACTGCAAGGACTGCAAGCAGCGCGAGGAAGATGCCAAGAAGTAAGCCCGCGCTCTTCTGGGGCGTCGCGGCGGGGGTGCTGCTGGCCGACGCCTTCACCAAAACCGTCGCCGTCGACCGGCTCGTGCCGGCCTACCTGCCGCACCCGCTCCTCGGCGACGGCGTGCGCTTCACGCTGGTCTACAATCCCGGCGCGGCGTTCGGCATGCACTTTGGCGCGCAATCGCGCTGGATCTTCGTGACGCTGACGTTCGCCGCGCTCGGCGTGCTCGGCAAGCTGTATCTCGAGACGCCGCTCGCGCACCGGGCGCGCCTGCTCGCCATTGCGCTGGTGACCGGCGGCGCGCTGGGCAATCTGCTCGACCGCCTGAAGTCGTCGCGCGGCGTGGTCGATTTCATTGATCTCGGCGTTGGCGCGTGGCGCTGGCCGACGTTCAACGTGGCGGACATCGCGGTCACCAGCGGCGCGGTGCTGCTGGGGCTGCTGCTCTGGCGCTCCGAGGACGCGGTGGCGGCCGCACCAGCGGGCAAGGCGGCGGACCGCGCCTCCGGCGAGCTGGCGGGTTAGGGGCCGCGTGGCAACGCCGGACACCGCCGGTACGCGGCACGAATTCGTTGTTGAGGTCGACGACGCGCCGCGGCTCGATCTGCTCGTTTCCGCGCGCGTAGGCGTGTCGCGCAGCCGCGCGGCGACGCTCGTTTCCACGGGTGGGGTGCTCGTGGACGGGGCCCGCGAGCGCGCCTCGTTCCGCGCGCCGCGGGGCGCGCGCATCGAGGTGGTGGTGCCGCCCACGCCCGGGCGCGAGGTGATTCCCGAAAGCCTGCCGGTGTCGGTGGTGTTCGAGGACGAGCACCTGATCGTGGTCGACAAGGCGGCGGGCATGGTGGTGCATCCGGCGCCGGGCAACTGGACGGGGACGCTGGTTAACGCGCTGAAGGGGCGGGGCATGGCGCTGGCCGACGGCGATGCCACGGAGCGTCAGGGGCTGGTGCACCGGCTCGACAAGGACACCTCGGGCCTGATGGTCGTAGCCAAGACCGATCAGGCGCTGCGTGTGCTGAGCAAGGCGATTGCCGAACGGCGTGTGATGCGGCGCTACGCGGCGTTGTGTTGGGGGCATCTCGCCGAGGAGACCGTGAGCGTCGACCGGCCGATCAGCCGCGATCCCAACGACCGTCTGCGCATGGCCGTGGTGGAGAGCGGGCGCGCGGCGCGCACCGATTTTGTGCGGCTCGCGCGCTTCGCGTCCACGGACCTGCTGCGTTGTCACCTGCACAGCGGACGCACGCATCAGATCCGCGTGCACTTGGCGTCGATCGGCCATCCGGTGGTCGGCGATGACACGTATGGGGGTGGTGGGGCGCGCAAGGTGGTGGGTCTTCCGCCGCAGCGGCATTTTCTGCACGCGGCCTGGTTGGTGTTCAACCACCCCGTGTCTGGCGAACTGCTCGACTTTCGGTCGCCGCTCCCTGACGCGCTCCGCGCCTGCCTGGAAACGGTCGCCGAACTGCCAGACTTAATTGCCGCCCCGAATCCCCTGGAGTACCTTCACTTCTATAGAGCCGAGCGCTAGTTCCCTAGCGTGTCGGTGACGGGTTTATGATCGGATGGGCCGCCCTGGCCCGTCCGCGGGATTCGTGTACGCGATCGGCCCATCGTTCGTGACGGGCGACGGTCGACATCCGCTGCGGGGGTTGCCGAGTGCCGACGGTTCTCATTTGCGACGACGCCATCTTCATGCGGACGATGGTGGGAGACATCCTCCAGCGGGCCGGGTTCGAGGTGGTCGGCGAAGCCGACACCGGCGCGCAGGCGGTGGTGCAGTACAAGCAGTTGAAGCCCGACCTGGTCACGATGGACATCGTGATGCCCGACATGGGCGGCATCGACGCCGTGCGCGAGATCATGGCGTTCGATCCCAACGCCCACGTGCTGATGTGCTCGGCGATGGGCCAGCAGGCGCTCGTGGTCGAGGCCATTCAGGCGGGGGCCAAGGACTTCGTGGTCAAGCCGTTCCAGCCGAGCCGCGTGCTGGAGGCGGTGCAGCGCGTGCTGGGCTGACGAGCGACGAGCGCAGACGAGCGCGGCGTGGATTCCCACCGGTACACGCATCTCTTCGATGCCGAGAGCCGAGAACAGCTCGCGACGATCAATCGCGCGCTGCTCGACCTGGAGGCGCGACCCGACGCGGTCGCCGCGGTGCACGAGCTGTTCCGCGCCGTGCACTCGCTCAAGGGGATGAGCGCGTCGCTCGGGTACCACGGCGTGGCCGCGTTCGCGCACGAGGTGGAGACGCTGCTCGAGCGGGTGCGCTCCGGCGCGCGGCCGATCGATGGCGAGGTGATGGACGTGCTGTTCGCCGCCGCCGATGCGCTGGAGGGCGGAGTGGAACGCGCCGCGTCGGGCGCCGCCGAGCCGCCGTCGTCGGCCGAGGCGCTTGCGCGGGTGCGGCGCGCGGTGGCCGGCGCCGCGGTGGCCGCGGCGTCCGCGGACGCGGCGTTGAGCGACACGCCGGAGGCTGCCGCGCGCCTCGACGACGGACCGGGCGTGCTGGTGCGCGTGCGCCAGCGGTCGGGGACGATCTTCCCCGGCGTGCGAGCGTTCATGGTGCTGCAGAAGGCGCGCGCGCTCGGTGATCTGGTGGCCGTCTCGCCGTCGATTGAGGAACTCAAGTCGGCCGAGATCTCGCAGGCGTTCGCGTTCCGGCTGGTGACGCCTCTGCCGCCGGCGGCCATCGAGTCGGCGGTGCGCGCGGTCGGCGATGTGGACCACGTGATGGTGCTCGAGGGGCCGGGCCGCCAGCGCGCGCCGCTGTACATGACGCCAACCGACGAGCCGCTCTCCCTGCCGCACGCCACGCGCTACGTGCGCATCGAGGTGTCACGGCTCGACCGGCTCGTGAATCTCATCGCCGAGCTGGCGCACGAGCGCGCGGAACTCGAGCAGCTCACGGCCGGGCGGCGCGAGCCGGCGCTCGATGCGGCGATCGCGCGCACGTCGCGTCTCATCGCCGACCTGCAGGGTGAGGTGATGGCCAGTCGGCTCGTGCCGGCGTGGCACCTGTTCGACCGCTTTCCGCGCCTCGTGCGCGACGCGGCGCGGCAGCTGCACAAGGAGATCGAGTTCACCATCGACGGGCGCGACCTCGAAGTCGACCGGTTTGTGCTCGACGAGATCGGCGAGCCGGTGGTGCACCTGTTGCGCAACGCGGTGGACCACGGCATCGAGGCGCCGCAGGTGCGCGAGGCGGCCGGCAAGCCGCGCGCCGGTCGCATCGTACTCAGCGTCGCGCGCGACGCCGGCCGCATGGCGGTGCGCGTGCGCGACGACGGCGCCGGCATCGACGCGGGCCGCGTGCTGGCGCGCGCGCGCGAGCGCGGGCTGGTGGACGCGGGCGTCGGCGAACTCGATGACGCGGCGCTGCTGCGCGTGCTCGCGACACCCGGGTTCACGCTGGCCGCGTCGGTGAGTGATCTCTCGGGACGCGGCGTCGGCATGGATGCCGTGCAGGCGCGGGTGCGGCAGTTGGGCGGGGAGATTCGGCTCGAGACGGCGCCCGGCGCGGGCACCACCGTGACCCTTCGTTTCTGAGGACGGCACGCATGGACAACTTCCGGACGCTCAGCACCCGCCAGCTTGACGCGCTGCGTGAAGTCGCCAACATCGGCGCCGGGCACGCCGCCACGGCGCTGTCGCAGATGACGGGACAGACGATCATGATCAGCGTACCGGCGCTGTCGCTGTCGGACGTGGAGCACATTCCGCACCACGTTACAGTGCGCGAGGAGCCGGTAGCCGCGGTGCGCATGCGCATGGCGGGGGACCTGCAGGGGCTCACGGCGCTGCTCTTTCCGCACGACAGCGCGGTGCGCTTGGCGGAGATGATGGCCGGACGCCCGGTGGGTGCGTTCGAGACCCTGGGCGCGTTTGAGCAGTCGGCGATCAAGGAAGCCGGCAACATCCTGGCATCGGCGTATCTCAACGCGCTGGCCGAGTTCATGGGGATGACGCTCCTGCCCACGCCCCCGGAGCTCACCGTCGATTCCGCCGGCACGGTGCTGACCGAAACGTCGCGCGCGTCGGCGGGCGAGGCGGCGGCGGCGTTTGTCATCGAGACGGAGTTCTTCCTGAAGGAACGGCAGGAGCCGCTGCATGGCTTCTTCTTCCTGCTTCCCGACGCCGAGTCGCTGGCGTCAATCCTCAAGGCCGTCCGCCTGGCATGAATCCGCCGCTGTCGTCCGCCCGTGACCGGGAGGTCCTGCGTGCGCTCGCGCGCCGCATCGACCCATCGGACGCGGGCGCGCACAACAACCTCGGCGTCCTCTTCTACAACAAGGGGCTGTACGAAGACGCCGTGCAGGCGTTCACCAAGGCGCTCGAGCTGGACCCGAAGATGCAGGTGGCCCAGCGCAATCTCGAGGTCGCGTACTACAACACCGGCTTCTACGACCGCCGCGTCGCCGAGCTCAAGGAGCGTCTGCGCCTGCGCGCCGACGACCGCGACGCTCGCTGGGAGTTGGGACGCACGTACGCCCAGCTCGGCGAGAGCGAAGAGGCGATTCGCGAGTTCGAGGAACTGCTGCGGTACAACGACACCGATCTGGGCGCGATCGTGCAGCTCGGCCTCGCGCAGAAGGCGGTGGGTCGGCTCGACGAGGCGCAGCGCTGGTTCGTGCGCGCGCTGGAGATGGATCCCACGAGTTCCGTGGTGTCGTTCTACCTCGGCGAGACACTCTACAATCAGGGGCTGGTTGACGACGCGCTCGTCTGCCTGCAGCGCGCCATCCAGCTGAATCCCGACAATCCCGACGCCCACTACCTGCTGGGCTTCATCTACGGCGACATGGGGCGCCACGACGAGGCGCGCGCGGCGAGCAAGCGGGCCGTGCAGTTGAACCCGGCGCTGTCGCGCGAGCAGGCCAACCTGGCCATCGACAAGTACGATCCGGGCGCGCAGGAAGTGCTGCGCGCCGTGCGCCACACGCGCACGGCGCAGCGCATGACGGTGGCCGAGGGCGACGGGCTGGCGCACTTCAATCTCGGTCTCGCCTTTCGCCAGAAAGGGTATTACGCCGAGGCGCTGCGCGAGTACCAGCTGGCGCTGGAACGCGGGGAGGACCGTCCACTCGTGCTGCAGGCGATGGGCGAGGTGCACCTGCTGCGCAAGGATCCGCCGGCGGCGCTCGACATCTACGATCGTCTGCTCGCCGGCCGGCAGGACAGCCCGAAGCTGTGGAACGAGCACGGCGTCGCCCTGCATCAGCAAGGGCGGTACGCCGAGGCGGCCACCGATTACCGTCGCGCGCTGGCGCTCGACAGCCGCTACGCGATTGCCTCCAACAACCTCGGCGTGGCGCTCTTTCACGCCGGCGACCGGGACGCGGCCATCGGCGCGTTTCGCACCGCGCTGGCGGCCAACCCGGGCTTCGCCAAGGCGCGGCTCAACCTCGCGCTCCTGCTCGCGCGCGCGCGCCGGGCGCAGTTGGCGCTCGAGGCCTATCGGCAGGTGCTGGTGACCGAAGGTGAAAATCCGGTGGCGTGGAACGGGGTGGGGTTGGTGCTCGCCGACCTGCGAAAGTTCGAGGACGCGCGCAACGCCTTTGCCCGCGCCATTCAGTCGCGCCCCGACTTCGCCGAGGCGCACTACAACCTGAGCTTCGCGCTGTCGAACCTCGGCGACTTCGAGGGCGCGCTGCGCGAGACGCGCCGCGCGCTGGAACTCGATCCGTACTACGTGCCGCAGAAGTTCTCCTTGGCGATCGACCTCGAGTACGAGGATCCCGACCTCTCGGTCGTCCCCGACCTCGGCGGCGAGCAGCGGATGAGCGGGGAAGTGGGGCAGTTCGCGTTCGACCCCACGCTCCTCGACTCGCTCTTTAAGGAGCTCGCGCCGCCACCGGTGCCGCAGCCAACGTTGGTCCCCGAGGCGGAGCCGTACGCGATGGCGGCCGACTACCTCACCAAGGGGCTCTACGACCGCGCCACCGCCGAGACGAGCCGCGCGATGGCGCGCGGCGCCGACCTCGCCGACGGCTACGCGCTGCTTGGCGACGTGCTGTACCGGCAGGGCGCGTACGGCGACGCGCTCGAGCGGTTCCGCGCCGCGCGGCAGGCGCGCGCCGGCCACGTGCGCGCGCTGCGCGGCGAGGCGCAGGCGCTGATGATGCTCGGGCGCGGCGCCGAGGCGCGGATTGTGGCGGAGACGATTCTCGAGGCGGCGCCGGAGGATGTGGATGCGCTGATGCTCGCGGCGTCCGCGCGCTTTGAGGCCGGCGATCCGGCCGCCGCGCTCGAGGCGCTCGACTTCGCGCGGCGCCTCGCGCCGCAGCGGGCGGAGGTGCTGCGCTGGATCGGCAACATTGCGCGCTCGGTGGGCGACCTCGAGGGCGCGATCTCGGCGTATCGGCACGCGCTGGCGCTCGACGCCGATTTCGCCGCCGTGCGGTTTGAGCTCGCCCGCCTGCTGGTGCGCAAGGCGGCGTGGGACGACGCCGAACGCGAGCTCGTAGCCGCGCTCGACACGGTGCCCACCTACGCGGAGGCGACGCTCGAACTCGCCAGTCTCAAGCGCGTGACCGGGCGCGCGCGCGACGCGGTCGACCTGCTCGTCGACCTGCTGCAGCGCGATCCGTACAGCTTCGACGCGCTCATCGCGCTGGGCGAGACCCTGCTCACGATGGGACGCGCGGACGACGCGCGCACGGCGTTCACCCGTGTGCTCCGCTTCGATCCCACGCATGTCGGCGCCATCTTCTACGACGGCGTGCTGTCGGCGGGTGAGAAGCGCTACCGCGACGCGATCGTCGCGTGGCAGCGGGTCGTCGACCTCGAGCCGGCGGGCGAGTTCGCGCGGCGCGCGCGGCGCGAGATGCGCACCGCGCAGGATCTGCTGCGCGTCTTTGGCGGGCGAGCCGGGGGGGAGGGCTAATGGCCATCGAAGGCCCACTCCGCGAACTCGGCATTCACGACGTCTTCCAGCTGCTCGACCTGAGCCGCAAGTCGGGCGTGCTCCGCGTCGTCTCCGAACTGCGCGACAACGAAGGCGTGGTCGCCTTTCACTCGGGGCGCATTGCGTATGCGTCGATCCGCAGCAATCCGCATCCGATTGGCGAGATGCTGCTCAAGGCGAACAAGATCACCGCCGCCGAGTTGGCCGCCGCGCGCGAGCGGCAGACGCAGCACGGCGACCGCCGGCGCATTGGCGAGATCCTGATCGAGATCAGCGCCATCACGCCGCGCGACGTGGAACAGTTCGTGCGCCGGCAGGCGGAGGCCGTTGTCTTCGAGCTGATGAGCTGGCGGGAGGGGCACTTCCGGTTCGAGGAGGCCCGCGACGACGAGCTGCCCGACAACCCGTCGGTGGCCGTCTCCACCGAGTCGGTGCTGATGGAGGCCGCCCGCCGCATCGATGAGTGGTCGCGGATCGCCGATCGCGTGCCCAACCTCTCGGTCGTGCCGCAGTTCGCTGACGCCGCCGCCGACCACAGCGGTCAGCTCGACCTCCTGCCCGGAGAATGGGAGGTGCTGACCATGATCGACGGCCAGCGCGACCTGCGGCGTATGGCCGTGGATTTGGCCCGAAGTGAGTTTGACGTGGCCAAGATCGTCTATGGGTTGGTGAGCACTGGGGTGGTGTCGCTGCGGCAGGCGGACCGGCGCTCGCAGATGGGCGTCGTGAACTCCGACGAACAGGCGGAGCGGCAGGCGGCGGCGCGCGCCATGGTGCTGCAGGGGCTGGCCGCGGCGTCAGGGGGTCGGCTCGACGACGCCATTCGCGTGTGGGGGCAGTACCTTGCGACCCATTCGACAGACAAGGACGCATCGGCGGTGCGCGATGCGACGGAGGCGGTGGAGCGGTTGAGGCGGACGCTGGAGGTGCTGCGTGGCTAACGACGACATTCGCGCGCTGAGCGAAGCCCTGGCCGCCGATCCGGCGAGCCTGGTCTTTGTGCCGCTCGGTGAAGCGTTGCGGCGCCGCGGCGACCTCGAGGTCGCCCTGCGCGTCGCCCTGCGCGGCGTGGAGCGTCATCCCGCGAATCCCGACGCCCACGACCTGATTGCGCGCATCGCCGTGGACGCCGGCGATCTCGAGCGTGCCGTGGCGGAATGGGAGGCGGTTCTGCGCCTTACCAATGGACACGCCGGGGCACACAAGGGACTTGGCTTCATCTGCTTCCAGCTCGGGCGCCTTGAGGACGCCGAGGCCCACCTTGGCGCGGCGCTGGCCGCCAATCCGGAGGATGGCTCGCTCGCTGCGGCGTTGCAGACGGCGCGCGCCGCGTTGGCGGAGACGGCGGACCGCCCGGCGCGCCCGACGCTCGGGCTCCCCATCGAGATGCAGCGTCCCGACGCCGACGCCGGCGCGCTGTTCGATGACCTGCTCGAGGGACAGCGCAGTGCCGCGATGCTGCTCGACGCCGACGGGCTCGTGCTCGCCGGGCGCTATGTGTCGGCCGACGGCCGCGATCTCGCGGCAATCATCGGCGCGCAACTGTCCGGCGTGAGCGACGAGGCCGGCCGCGCGATGCGTCATCTCGGCCTCGGCAACTGGCGCCAGATCGTCTTCGAGACCGAGGCGGCGTCGGTGGCGATGGCACCCAGCCAGGAAGGGGTGCTTCTCGTCGCCGCGGCACGTCCCATTCCGCTCGGCTTCGTGCGCCGCGTGCTCGAGCGCGCGCTGGAGCGGGCCGCCGAGTGGATGGGGGACGCGCGATGAGTTCCCCGTTCGCGCCGCTCACGGAATCGCTCATCCGGCACCGCGGGGTGCTGGGCGCGATGGTCGTCGGCCTCGACGACGGGCTGATCGTGGAGTCGACGCTGCAGGTCGGCGTGAACGGCAATGCCTTTGCGGCGCTTACCGCGTCGCTGTATCGCAAGGCGCGGCGCTCGGCGGGCGCGGCGGGCTTTGGGGCGACCGGGTTCCTGGAGCTGACGGCGGAGCAGGGACGCGTCTGCACGGCGGGCGGGCAGGAGCTTGTGGTCGTGGTCGTCTGCGAGCAGCGGGTGAACGTCGGCCTCCTGCGCGTGGAGCTGCTGCGCGCCGCGGAGCACCTGCCATGAGATTCTCCGTCGTGGCCAGCTGGGTCGAGACCCCGCTCAAGCAGTTCGTGGACGATGCCCGCGTGGAGATCGCCGTGCTGCTGCATCCCAGCGGTCAGGTGCTGGGGCAGTACGGATTTGCCCGCTCCGTGGACGTGATGACGGCGTGCGCGCTCGCGTCAGCCATTCACGCCTCGGCCGGCGAACTCGGGCGCATGCTCGAGGGCAAGCCGTTCACGGCGCTGCACTACACCGGACGCGACCGGCAGATCTTTCTCGGCGCCATTCCGTCGCCGTCGGGAACCCTGCTGCTCTTCGCCGTCTTTGACCGTGAGAGCTCGCTGGGGCTGGTGCAGTTGTTCCTCGAGGAATTCAGCGCGCGCATCGCTATCGCCGCGCCGCCGCTCGTCTCCGACGGTTCGCCGCCGATGGCCGAGCACTTTGAGCGCGACCTCAACCGCAACCTCGCTCAGCTGTTTGGGCGGGCGTAATCCGATGCTCCCTGCCTCTGCCTCGTCCCTATGAGCTTGGTCAACTACGCCACTCGAGAGATCACGTGCAAGATCGTCTACTACGGACCCGGGCGGTCCGGAAAGACGACCAATCTGCATTACATTTACGGGCAGGTGCCGTCCGACCGCAAAGGGCAGATGGTCTCGCTGGCGACGCAGACGGATCGCACGCTCTTCTTCGACTTTCTCCCGCTCGATCTGGGCACCATTTCTGGCTTTACCACGCGATTCCAGCTCTACACGGTGCCCGGACAGGTCTACTACCAGACCACGCGCAAGCTGGTGCTGCAGGGGGCTGACGGCGTCGTCTTCGTCGCCGACAGTCAGTCGCGCCAGCTCGACGAGAACATCGAGAGCCTGCAGGACCTGCACGCCAATCTCGCCGAGCACGGGGTCGATGCCCGCAGCATTCCGCTGGTGCTCCAGTACAACAAGCGCGACCTTCCCACCGAGCTGCTGCTGCCGGTGGCCACGCTGGAGGATGCGCTTAATTTCCGCGCGGTGCCGTCGTTCGAGGCCGACGCCCTTCATGGCGCCGGTGTCTTCGAGACGCTGCGCTCGATCTCTGAACTGGTGCTGCGCCGCCTGGGCGCGTCCAAGGGGTGAGTAGGTGACGGAGCCGCGCGAGACGTTTGACCGGTTTGTCGTCGGGGCGAATAACCGCCTCGCGGCAGCGGCCGCGCGCGCGGTGGCCGAATCGCCGGGATCCACGTACAACCCGCTCTTCATCTACGGCACCCACGGCCTGGGCAAGTCGCACCTGCTGGGCGCGGTGGCAACGCTCTCGGCCTCGCTCTGGCCGGAGCTCGAAGTGCGGCGCGACGACGGCTCGCACTTCGTGGCTGGCTACGCGGCCTCAGTCGCCTCCGGCTCGGCCGACGCCTTCCTGGCGTCGTACGAACGCGCCGGCATCCTGCTGTTCGACGACGTCCACACCCTCGAGGGGCATCCGTCGGCTCAGCTCGCGCTCACGCGCGTCGTCGACGCGCTGGTCGCCGCGGGGCGCCAGGTCGTGCTCGCCGCCGACCGACTCCCGTCGGGGATCGCCGAAGTCGAGGAGGCGCTGTCGCAGACGCTCTCGCAGGGGCTGTTGGTGGATGTCGCGGCCCCCGACTACGAGACGCGCGCCGCCATTCTCCAGCGCATGGCCACCGAAGAAGGGCTGGAGCTGACGCCCGACGTGGTGCAGGATCTCGCGGCGCGCGACTACCGCGACATCGAGGAACTGCGCGCGGCGCTCGCCCCTATCGCGGCGGGCCAGCAGAAGCCAGCGCCGCGGCTTGATGCCGGCGAGTTCGAGAGCTTCCTCGGCGATGTGCAGCTCGTGGTGCAGCAGCACGTCGAGTCGTGGCGCGGCCGCCTCAAGGAGTCTATCGCCTACTGGCAGGCCGAGGGATTCCGTACCGGCGTGCTCGAGCGCGCGCTCGAGTTGCCGCGCGCCCCCGACGTCGCCGGCCTGACCGCCACGTTCACCGCGGCGGTGGAGCACCTGCGCAACCTCGAGCGGCAGGCGCGCCAGGTGGAGCCCTCGCTCGTGGGGCATGCCGTCTTCCGCGATCCAGAACGGATGGAGGAGGCCGAAGACCTCGTCGAGCGCGCCCTGCGCGGCGAAACGCCGGCCAAGGGGCCTAGCGCGGCGTTTGCGCGCGAAGCGTTCGAGGTTGGCGCGTCCAATCAGCTCGCCGTCCATGCCGCCGACGCGGTGGTCGCCGAGCCGGCGCACCGCTACAACCCGCTGGTGCTGTACGGCCCGAGCGGTGTTGGCAAGACGCACCTCGCCAACGCCATTGGCAATGCGCTCATGGCGCGCGGCGGCACCGCGAGCGTGGCGTGCATCAATGCCCAGCAGCTCGTGGACGAACTCATTGACGCGGTGCACGCCGGCAGCGTCGATCGGTGGCGGACGCGCTACCGCGCGGCCGGCGCGCTGATTGTCGACGACATCCAGTTCCTCGGCGGCAAGGAGCGCACGCAGGAGGAGTTCTTCGGCATCTTCAACGCGATG
>JACPFW010000013.1 GCA_016182795.1 Gemmatimonadota bacterium | reverse complement strand
GAGATTTCCACCGTCGCCGCCGCCGCGCCGGGCCCAGTGTAACTCACCGGCACCTGTACTGGCGTGGGCGGCGTGCCGCCCGAACCGCTGACCGTCGGCGTGACGCTGACCGGCACGGGCCCGCCCTTGAAGACGGTGTCGCCGGCGGCGTTCACGTAGCCGAGGTTGAGACTGAGTGAGACGACCGAGGCCGGGGTGTTGGCGGGGCGCGGGACGTTAAGACTGAGCGTCAGCGTCCCTTCGCCCGCCGGGAAGAGCACCACCGTGTCGAGAGCGATGGAGCCGTCCTCGCGGCGCAGCGTGATGCGCACGCGCTCAAACGCGACTTGCGTGAGCGCCGCATGCAGCGCGGACGCCGGGATGGCCGTCTCGTACTGCGGCGCAAAGGCAAACGGTGCGACGCGCTTGAAAGCGTTGACGACCGGCGTCGATCCGGGGGCGGTGATCTCGCGGCCGCAAGCGACCAGCATGGCGATCAACAGGCCGGCGGCGACGCTGAGACGGCGAACCGAAGAGGCAATACGCATTGTGACACCCAGATTGAGTTCCGCAGCCGCCAACTGTGGCGGCCGGTCACAGTCAGGGGGCCAGACGTCCTAACGTACGCGCCCATCTGTGAGGGCGCGAGTGCAGAACGACCAGGCGGCCTGTGACGTGGGTCACAGGCCGCCTGATGTCTCCAGCTGGGATGCTACGGACGACGCGGGGGCGGGGGAGGCGCGAGCTTGGACGGGAAGCGCACGGCAAGGCCACCGTTCTCGGCGCACGACTCATCCGTGACCGACGCATAGAGATACACGCCATTCCGGCATCGCGCGGTTGCACCAGCGGGGGGCGGGCCCTCCGCGATGCCCATCGGTACAACGTTGCGCGCCGTGGCCTGCGGCGTGACCGGGCGCGGCGGTGGCGGATCGGCGGGCGTGAGCGCGAGCGGAGCCGTTACGCGCGCGGGTGTCGGCCGAGCGGAGTCGACCGGAGCGCTGATGCGTCGTGGCTCGATGGGTCGCAGGCGCGCCGCCTCCGTCTCGGTGCGCGGAGCAATCTGAGCGGCCGCGCGCGAGCGCGGCGCCACCGTCTCCGGCCTAGGTGACGATGGCGGAGGCGGCAAGAGTGCCGGAGCGCTGTCCCGTCTCGGCGGCGGCGGTGCGGCCTGCGCGCCGAGTGGCAGAGTGGGCGCGGCGAGCGCGAGCGCGGCGCACACGATGGAGAGACTGCGCAAAGTCATCATGGCGTCACCGTGACTGCCGGGGTAATAAAGGTTCGGTATCTCGAATTGGTAATCGTCGCGGTTGGACTGCCGGTGCTCGTCCCCTTCACGTAGAAGGATACAGAGTTCGCGTCAGCCGGAATGGTCACACTCGTCACCGCCGCGTTGCCCCGGCGGATCTCCAGGCCCGATGCAGCGCTGATCGTGAACGTTTCGGCGGCCAGCACATTGTGCGTATAGCCGTCCGTATCTCGGGCGTAGAACGTCACCGGTACCGAATCGCCGACGACCAGCGTGCTCGGCCACCCCGAGAGTGGATCGACGCGCCCGGAGTCCACGACGACATATGCCGTGTCGGGCACATGGTACGGCGATGCGATGCTGGAAGTTACCGAATCGGTGCCAATGGCACTGCCGCTGGCGCGGAAGTAGGAGTAGTAGCTGCCCGACGGAATCGTCATGCTGGCGGGGATCGTCGCCTTCACGGCCCCGACGTGTCCGAGCGTCACCGTGGTGGCCGACGCCATGTAGTCCGACGTGGAGGCGTTCTGATCGGTGTACTGACCGAGGCCGAGTTTGATACTCGACCAGCTCAGCGACACGTTCGGATTGTTGACGGTCACGTTCTGCGTGGCCGTGTTGTACTTGTAGATCGCGGCGCGGGAGTCCGACGCAGACAACTGTGCGCTGCCCACCGACAGCGGCTTCCACTTGGCCGTGCTGCTGGAGGATGAACCCGCGGGAATCGTGACCGTGACGGAGTCAATCGGTGCCACGGCGTCGCTCGATGAACTCAGCGTGACCGTGACAGCCTCGGTCGTCGCATGGTTATTCCCGTTGGCGTCCTGCGCGTAGACGTAAATCGACTGGGCTCCGCCCGTCGTCCTCGTCGAGCTGTTAGTGGAGAGATAGAACTTGGGCTGCGTCACCTGCGCCGTCATCGGTGTGGCGGGTCCAAAGCCTGTGGCCGTCGCCTGGATCTGGATCGTGCCCACCGTGTCGAGCGCCGTCACCGGGAAATACGCGTAATACGAGCCAGCCGGAATCGTGACCGTGGCCGGCACCGATGCCACGCGTGTATCGGTGCTGGTCAGACTGACCGTCACCGCGGACGCTACGTTGTTCTGCGTGTGCACGTAGTACGCCGAGTTGCCGGTGGTCTGCCGCATGCCCAGCATCATCGATGAACTACTGAACAGCAGCGACGGGCCCGTCACGGTGACGTTGTTTGTCGTAATGCTTGGATAGATGCCCGCGGAATCGGTGAACGTGAGACTGGCCGTCCCCGGGCCGAAGTAGTTGTAGTACGAGTACACGTACGACGAACCACGCGGAATTCGGATCGTCGGCTGCGCCGGCTTGATGACCGAATTGTCGCTCGACGCCACCCGCACGACGATCGTGTCCAGGGCCAGGTGCGTGCCATTGAGCGAGTCGGCCGCGTAGAGCAGGACCGACGCCTGCGGAGTGGTCGTCAACGCCGTCGAGGCGATGCTCGGCGGATAGAAGCGCGGTGACGTGATGCGTATGAACGCCGTGTCAGGGAGGTAATTGTCGGCCGAGACAATGAGCGTATCCGTTCCCGTGTTCAGCGCCGCGGCCCCGAAGTACTGGTAGTAGCTCGACGTCGGAATGGTGAGCGACGTGGCCGACAGTGAATCGACGGCCGCCTGCTTCTGCGTGATGGTCAGGGTCAGCGGCGTCGGGCGGTAATCGGGCGTCGTAACGTAGAGGTCCGACGCTCCGAAATACTGTCGGCGGCCGATGTTCGCGGTGGTGAAATTGAAGCTCAGCTTCGGTGTCTTCACCGTGTACAGCGTGGAATCGCTGGCGTGGCCAGCGGCGCTTACCACCACCCACGTACTGCCAACGCCGCGGATGGAGGTGTGCGCGCTGCCGTTATAGTACGAGCCGGCCGCGATAGTCAGCGACGACGAGTCCACCTGCACGACATTCGTGTCACGCACGGTGATGGAGACGGTGAGCGGCGTCGAGCGCGGGTGTGAGTTCTTGAGGGAATCCGTCGAATAGACGTAGAACGAGTTCCCGCCGCTGAAATTGTTGTACGTGCCGCCGCTGTTGGTCCACACGCGCGGACTGGTCACGCGGTAGTATGCCGTGTCGCCCTGATAGTCGGGGGCGGAGGCGACAATCTGCACCGAGTTCGCGGTGTCCTTGCCCGCCACGTCGAAGTAAGCGTAGTACGAGCCGGCCGGAATCGTCACCGTCGCCGGCACGCCGAGCTTGGCCGTGTCGGAACGCGTGAGCGTAACCGTGAGGGCCGAGACCACGCTGTTCGGCGCATACACGTAGCCGGCGGAGGCGTCGTACTGCCCCTTGCCCACATTGCGCGTGCCGCTCCAGTTGAACCCAAGCTTAGGCCCAACAACTGTCACGAGCACCGAATCCGGCTTGTGGCCGCCGGCGACGACCTTGATGTACGCCGTGCCGCCCTTGCCACCCGGGATGTAACGGATGCCGCTCAAGTAGCCGGAGCCGGCGGCGAGCACCGGCGTCTTGTCGATGATCTTGATGACGTTGGTGTCGCTCGAGCTGATGGTGAGCGCGAGCGCACTCGTGCGATAGTGCCAGCTGCCAAGCGAATCCGTGGCGTACACCGTCGCCGTTGCCGTCGGCGAGGTGGTGTTGAGGTTCGTCGTGGCGCTGATCGTCGTGCGCGGCGACGTCACGGTCATCGGCAACGTGTCAGGCTTCCACCCCAGCGCGCTGACGATCACGCTCGCCGTCCCCGTGGACTTACCCGAGACGGTGAAGTACTGATAGTACGAGCCCGCCGGAATGCTGCTGCCCGATCCTGCCACGGTCACGATGTTCGTGTCGGTGCTGCTGAACGTCAGCGGGACCGCCACCTTGGTGTACGCCGGAATCGAGACATACCAGCCTCCTTCATACTGCCCGGCACCGAGTCGTCCCGAGGAAGAACTGATGCTGAGCACCGGCGCGTAGACGGTCAACGTGGACGCCGTACCGTTGACGCCCGTTGCCGCCGGCGTGATGGTGGTCGAGCCGTTGGTCGTGCCGAGCGCGGTGATCACCACGTTGCTGGCGAGCTGGCCGGTGGGGATGTACGCGGGGTCGGGCGAGACCTGCGCGCGCCCGGCCGTGCCGTAGTTGAACGTCACGTACGTACCGCCTGCCGGCGACGGATCGCTCAGCAGCACCTGCGTCGCCACTTGGTCGGTGGCGTTCAGCGACCAGCCGCTCTGTGCAATGCGAACATTGGCCTGCACCGCGACGGCTGCCGTATCGCCCTTGTACACGCTGGCGGAATCGGTCGCATAGATCTGCGTCGTGCCGGCGTTGCGCCCGTTGAGCGTGGCGTTCGCCGAGGTGCTGCCGGCGGCAATCGTGATGCTTGCCGTCGAGAAGTACGCGTTCGTATCGCGCGCGGCCAGATTGATGGTGACCGCCGACGCGTTGGCGCGGCTCAGCAGAATGGGAATCGAGGTGCTCGACCCGCGGCCAACGGTCAGCGTGTCCCGACCAAACGAGATGATCGGCGGCACGGTCGTGCTGACCACGATCGACGCCGTGTTCGACGTGATCACACCCGAGGTCGCAGTCACCGTGGTCGTGCCGAGCGCCACGCCGGTGACCACGCCGCTTGTCGCATTCACCGTCGCAATGCCGGTGCTCGCGCTGCTATACGTGAACGCGCCGCCCGAGATGTACCGGTTGTTGGCATCCTTGCCGCGCGCCGTCAACTGCACCGTGCCCGCGACGCCGATGGTGTCTGGCGTCGGCCCGAGCTCAATCGACGCGAGCACCTGCTGCACCTTGAGCACGGACGAACCGGTGACGTTGTCGGCCATCGCCTGAATGGAGGTCACCCCGTTCGCGTTGGATAGCGCATGGGCGCGCGTGGCGCTCATGCTGTCGAGCAGCGCCACCGAACCGTTGGTGCTTGCCCACGTGAAGGTGACGCCCGTCATCGGCGCATCCAGCGTGTCGCGCGCCTCGGCCTTGAAGGCCCGCCCAATGCCGAGCGATGCGAGCGCCGTCGAGTCGGACACCAGCACGCCTGACGAATCGCGCCCGACAATGATGCGCGTAATCGGAGTGACGACGGTAACGTTGGCCACGCCCGTTACCGCTCCCGACGTCGCACGCACCTGCGTGGATCCGAGCGCCACGGCGGTGACCTTGCCGGCGGTATCAACCGTCGCCACGCTCGGCGTCAACGTGCTCCACGTAAACGACGTGATGCCCGGCACCACGTTGTCCATCCCGTCCACCGCAGTCGCGGTGAACGGATAATTTCGCGTCTTGTAGATGCTGCGCACGCCCGGCGTCACCTTGATGGTCGCCAACCGCTGCTGCACGACGATGCGCGCCGAGTCCTTGGTGCCGCCGGACTCGGTGGCGACGATGTACGTGGCGCCGTTCGTCACCGATGTAACCACGCCCGACGCGTCGACCGTGGCGATCGTTGGCGAGCGGCTGACCCACGTGTACGTGCCGGTCATGTTGCTGCCCGCGCCGTCCTTGGCCTGCGCGGTGAGCGCGCGGGTGGCGCCGAACGAGATGATCGTATCGACCTGCGGCGAGACGACGGTGGCCGCAATCGTCCCCTGCGCGGTCGCCGTGAATGTCACCGGCGAACCGGTGAGGCCCGTGCTCGAGGCGGTGACGCTCTGGGCCCCAGGGGTCATGCCGAGCGTCCAGACCGCGCGCACGCGGCCGAAGGGATCGGTGGCCGTGGTCTGTCCCGAGAGCGAGCCGCCGCCGGTCGCGACGGCCCAACTCACAGTCGTCGCGCTGACGGGGTTGCCAAGCGAGTCGGTGACGAGCGCCACGAGCTTCTGCGAGAGCGCGGCGCCGGCTCCACCCGTCTGGGCGTTGCCGCTGTCCGCCACAATCATCTTGGCCGGGGCCGGGTTGACCGTGATGCTCGTGGTCACCGCCGCGGCGTATCCGGTGGCGGTGAACTGCAGGGTGTACGTCCCGGCCTTCGTCAACCGCAACGCGCTGAACGACGCGACGCCGGCGACGGCATTCACCGTCGTTGTGCCGCCCACCACCGCGCCCGCCGGCCCGGTCGCGACCGAGGCAGTCACCGCGCCGGTGAAGCCGGTCTGCACCGCACCCAGCGCGTTCTTCGCCTGCACCACCACGGCCGGCGAGAAGGTGACCCCCGCCACCTGCGTCGGCGTGGGCGGCGCGCTGATGGCCAGCGTATTGCTGCTCCCGCCCGTCGCCGTCGCGGAGACCGTCAGCGGAGAGAGTCCGGTCGTCGAGGCCGTGAACGTCTGCGTGCCGCTGACGGGGCCGAGGGTCCACGATACGTTCACCGCGCCCGTCTCATCGGTCGTGGCACTCGTCGGCGTGAGCGAGCCGCCGCCGCTGGTCACCGCCATCGTGACTGCCACGTTCGGAATGCCGTTGCCCAGCGCATCGCGCACCTGCAGCGTGATGGTCCCGAGCGCCGAGCCCGCCGCCGCCGTCTGACCGCTGCCGGCGATAACGGCGATCGCGGTGGCCGCGCCCGGCGCGACATTGAACGCGGCGCTCGTGCCGCTGGTCATGCCCGTCGACGCTGCGGTGAGCGTGTAGCCCGCCCCGCTGCGGTTGATCGTCAGGTTGTCGAACGTGGCCACACCGGCCACGGCGTTGCTCGTGACCGTGCCATTGAGACTCGTGCCGCTGGGGTTCACCCCGAGGGCGAGTGTGACCGCGCCAGTAAACGACGTCACCGGATTCCCCGACGCATCCTGCGCCGTCACGGTCACCGGCGGCGCGATGGCGATCCCGGCATCAACGGTGGCCGGCATGGCGCCGAAGACGAGCTTCGACGCATCACCGGCGGTCATGTCGAACGGCGCGCTCGTGACGGAGGTCAGCGTCGCGCTCGAGAAGGCAAACGTGTATCCCGTGCCGGCGCGGTTGAGCGTCAGCCCGGTGAACGTCGCCACACCGGCAACGGCCGTGACTGTCGTGGTGCCGCTCAACGTGGCCGCGCCCGCGTTCGCGCCGAGTGCGACCGTGACATCGCCCGTGAACGTTGGGACGAGCGATCCGGCGGCATCTTGCGCGACGACCTGGATGGCCGGGATCGCGATGCCAGCCTTGCCGGACACCGGTCCGGCCTGGATTGCGAGCTTCACCGGCACAACCGAACGCGCCGTTGCACCCACCGACAGCGGCGAGCCGGTGAGGCCGGCGCTGGTGACGGTCAGCGTCTGCGCGCCGACCGTGGCGCCGAGCTTCCACTGCGTGCTCACATTGCCCGAGGCGTCCGACACCGCGGTCGCCGGCGTGGCGGTGCCGCCGTCGCTCGCGGCGAAGGTCACGCTCACGCCGCCGACACCTATGCCATCGGACGCGGTGACCTTGGCCACCACCGGCTGGGCCAGCGTTGTGCCGGCCGGCGCGGTCTGCCCGCCGCCGCTCGTGAGGTCCAAGCGCGCCGCGGGGAGCGTCACCGTCACGGTCGCGCCATCGACCGGGCCGGTCAGCAATTCGGCAAAGACCGTCGCACTGCCGCGCCCAACGAACGTGGCGACGCCGGACGTGGCGTCGACCGTAACCACGTTCGGATTCGACGACACGAAGACGATCGGCGTGCCAGCGAGCGTCTGGCCGGTCGCGCTGCGCGCGACGGCCCGGAACGTCACCGTCTGGCCCGGCGTGCCGTTGGCCGTCCGTGGCGTAATCTCCACCGCCGCCGCCGTCGCGCCGGGACCCGTATAACTCACCGGTACCTGCACCGGCGTGGGCGGCGTGCCGCCCGAGCCGCTGACCGTCGGCGTGACGATGACCGGCACGGGCCCGCCCTTGAACACGGTGTCGCCGGCGGCGTTCACGTAGCCGAGGTTGAGACTGAGGGAGACGCCCGAGGCCGGGGTGTTGGCGTGGAGCGGGACGTTAAGACTGAGCGTCAGCGTCTCTTCGCCCGCCGGGAAGAGCACCACGGTGTCGAGGGCGATGGTACCGTCGTCGCGGCGCAGCGTGATGCGCACGCGCTCAAACGCGACCTGCGTGAGTGCCGCGTGCAGCGCGGACGCCGGTATGGCCGTTTCGTATTGCGGCGCAAAGGCAAATGGCGCGACGCGTTTGAAGGCGTTAACGACCGGTGTCGATCCGGGGGCGGTGATCTCGCGGCCGCAGGCGACCAGCACGGCGATCAACAGGCCGGCGGCAATCGTCAGCCGGCGCAATGGCGAGGCGGAAGTCATCATCATACCGACGGAGGGAGTCCTGACGCCTTCGCTGGCGCTTTGGTGGCTGGCAAACGAGACTCTAAAGTATGGTTGCCCGGGCCGGCAAGCGAGGGCAAAAGCACCGGGCGGCCTGTGACGGGCGTCACAGACCGCCCGGCTCCGCTCACCACACGAGCCGCGCGCAGCAGCGTCTGTTTACTGGTCATCTGGAGGGATCGGTTGAATAACCCAAAGACATGGGTTGGGGGGCGTACCCACGGATCATCCGTCCAAGGGAGCGATGAGCCACACGCCGTGACTCTATAGTGGGCCAGCCCGGCGAGCTACGCCAGTCCGGCGAGTGGTTCGTCCACGAACCTGGCGCCGCCGAAACGGGGGACCCCGTGCCCCGCATTACCCCCGCATCGCCGTGTATCCCGGTGTAGCTTGCAGGCACAGGAACCGTCCATGGCCGCCCACCGCCCCCTTCTGCTCCCAATCGTCGCCACCGCCCTCTTCGTGGTCGTCTGCGCGCGACTCGGCGTCTGGCAGCTGGACCGCCTCGCCCAGCGTCGCGCGTTCAATGCGAGTCTTCAGCAACGGCTGGCCGGGGCCCCGCTTGCGGTGCGCGCCCTTCCACCCGATACCGCGGGCGGACATTACCATCGCGTGACGGCCCACGGACGGTTCGAGTACGCGGGGCAGGTGGCCCTCGCTACGCGCAGCAATCTGGGCTCGCCCGGCGTGCACGTCTTGACCCCCCTGCGCCTCGACGACGGCAGCGTCGTGATGGTCAATCGCGGCTGGGTCTATGCGCCCGACGCGATGACCATCGACGAGTCCAAATGGCGCGAACGCGAGGGCGATACCGTCACCGTCACGGGCTACGCGGAAACGTGGACGGGACGTGAAAGCGCGCCGCTGCAACCCGTGCGGCGCGTCGTGCGCACGCTCGACTCAGCGGCGGTCGCCCAGCTCGTCGGCGCACCCGTTCTTCCGTATTTCGTGGCCCAAACATCGGACAGCGCGCAGGCTCCCGACCGCGTCGTGCGGCTCGGTGAACCGACGCTCGACGAGGGGTCGCACAAGAGCTACGCCATCCAGTGGTTCTCGTTCGCGCTGATTGGCCTGATTGGCGGCTCGCTGCTCGTACGCGAGGAACTCGCTAAGCGGCGCGCCGCGTCCTGAGCTGCAGCACGATGACCGCGGCCACGATCGCGGCGCCTCCAATCAACGTGCGCGACGTCAGTGGCTGACTAAGCACCACCACGCCGAGCAGGGCCGTCAGGAACGGCTCGATGGTGGAGATGATCGCCGTGCGCACGGGGCCGAGCCGCATCAGTCCCATCAGGAAGAAGACCGACGGCAGCACGGTGCTCCACAGCGTCAGCGCGACGATTGCGCCCCATGCGGCACTGGGCATGGCGAACTGAAAGGTCTGGTCGCCCGCCGACGCGACTATAAAGCAGGCGGCGGCGCCGATCTTCGACCACGCGCTGGTGACGAGCACGGGCCAGTCTTTCTGCATCCACTGCAGCGCGGGAATCATCAGGCCGTAGATCACGGCGGCAATGAGCGCGAGCGCCACGCCGCGCGCGGCCGTGCCGCCCAGCTCGGGCGCGCCGACCATCACCGCCGTTCCCCCGAACGACAGTGCCAGCGCCGTGGCGCGTCGGGCGTCGAGCCGCTCGGCGCCGCGCAGCGCCTGCACGATGGTGACCCAGACGGGATACGTGTAGAACAGGAAGGCGAGCGTTCCGGCGCTGATGTACGCCAGTGAACTCAGCGCGAGGTAGATCATCAGCGCCTGCCCGCCGCCGCCGACCACGAGCCACATCAGCATGTCGCGCGTGGGGAGCCTCCGCGCCTGGCCGCTGGCGACGACCCACACCACGAGCACCAGGGCCGACAGCGCGTACCGCCACGTCAGCACATTGGTGAGCGACAGGCCGTACCGCATCGCGACGCTGGTGAGAATCGACACTGCGGCGAACCCGCTGGCGGCCAGCAGGGTGAGCCCGGCGCCGATGCGTGCGGTGCGGTCGAATGCGGGTGAGGCGGGACCAGTCATTGCGGGGACGGTTGACGCTGAAGGAGCAGGACCGCTGATGCGATGAGCATGCCGCCGACTCCGGTGCCGGGGCCAATAGCCTGCCCAAGCACAATGGCGCCAAGCACGGCCGTATAGAAGGGCTCAAGGGTCGAGATGATCGCCGTGCGCACCGGACCGAGCACCGCCAAACCATTAAGGAAGGCGATGAACGTCATGACCGTCGACACCAGGCTCAGCGTCCCGATCACGGTCCAGGCGGCCGGCGTCATGGCCCCGAGGAACTCCCCGCGCCAAAGAGCGGCCACGGTGTAGGTGATCCCCGCGCCGCCAATCACCAGCGCGGCGGCGGCCGACGCCGAGAGCGGGCCGCGCATCCAGTGGAGCAGCGGGATATACGCGGCATAAATGAGCGCTGATCCCAGCGCGCACAGCACACCCGCCAGCGGGAGCGCCGCCGCACGCGGCGCGCCAAGAAGCACGACAAGTCCGCTGAGGGCGAGCAGCAACGCGATGAGGCGCCGCGCATCGACCCGCTCGAGACCGCGCGCCACGGAGATGACCGCGACCCACGCGGGGAACGTATAGAACAGAAAGCCGAGGGTGGCGACGTCGAGCCAGCGCAGCGCGTACAGCGAGATGCCGCTGATGGCCACCTGGCCGAGTCCCCCGGCCACGAGCAGCAGCAGGGCGCGTTCGCGCGTGACGCCGCGCAGGGCGGGGCCGGCGATGATCACCAGAAACGGCGTGGCGAGCAGATACCGCCACGCCATGGCGCCGGCGAGCGTCAGCCCATTGCGGTGACCGAGCACCATCAACGTGGTGATCGAGCCGAAGCCGCACGCCGCGAGCGCCACCAGCAGGGTGGCGCGCCACGTCGCCGCGCGCAGGGCGGCCGTTGTCACTGCGCTACAGCAGGGTGCCGCGGAGGACGAGCAACGCGACGGTGAAGTAGATCACGAGTCCGGTGACGTCGACCAACGTGGCCACAAACGGCGCCGACGCGCTGGCCGGGTCGAAGCCGATTCGGCGCAGGATGAACGGCAGCATCGAGCCCACCAGCGTGCCAAACGTCACGACGCCCACGAGGGTGAGTCCGACCGTGATGGCGATGAGCATGTAGTTGGGGCCGTACTCTTTGCCGATCATCAGGCCCGCAAAGTGGATGTTCTCGTCCTTCAACATCTGCCAGGCGATCACGCGCAGCGCGCCTAGCCCGCCGAGTATCGCGCCGAGCGAGAGCCCCGACGACAGCTCGCGGATGGCGACGCGCCACCAGTCGGAGAGCTTGGCCTCGCCCAGCGCCAGCGAGCGGATGATGAGCGACGTGGCCTGCGAGCCGGAGTTGCCGCCCGAGCTGATGATGAGCGGCACAAACAGCATCAGGACGGTGGCGCGCTTCAGTTCGGTCTCGAAATACCCCATGGCGCTGGCGGTGAACATCTCGCCGATGAACAGCACGGCCAGCCAGCCGGCGCGCTTCTTGAGCAGGGCGAAGAAGCCGGTCTGCATGTATGGGTCGTCCAGCGCCTCCATACCGCCCAGCTTCTGGACGTCCTCGGTCTGCTCTTCTTCAATGGCATCGATGACGTCGTCCACCGTGACCGCCCCGAGCAGGCGGCCGCGTTCGTCGACGACGGGGACGGCCACGAGGTCGTACTCGGAGGTGACGCGGGCCACCTCTTCGCGGTCGGCGCTGCCGATGACGCGCTGTACGTCGGTCCATGCGACGTCGTGAATGTGCGCCCCCTCGGGGGCGGCGAGCAGTTCGCGCAGCGACAGCACGCCGGTGAGCGATCCGGCGGCATTCACGGCATAGATGGTGTTCATCGCCTCGCGTTTACCGCCGCGCGCGATGGTGCGCACCTGCGACAGCGCGGCCTCCACCGTTTCGGTCTCGAGGACGGAGACGACCTCGGTCGTCATCAGGCCGCCGGCGCTGTCGGCCGGGTATTCGAGCAGGCGCTCCGTCTCGAGGCGGGTCTCCTCGGGGATGGCGTCGAGAATGTCCTCAGCCGTCTCCTCGTCGACGTCGTCGAGCACGTCGGCGCGTTCGTCGGGGTTCATCTCCGCGACGAGCGGCGCGGCCTGCTCGGTGGTCATCCCCTCGAGGACTTCGGCGCGCAGGTCGTCGTCGAGGTACTCGAGCACGTCGGCCGCGCGATCGGATGGCAGCGCGGCGAGGAAGGCTGGCAGCGCCTTGCGCGGCAGCTGCTCCGCGACGTCGGCGAGGTCGGCCGGGTGGAGTTCGGCGGTCTCGGCGGGAATCGACTCCGGGGCGGAGTCGAGGAGTTCAAGGATGTCGGGGGCGAGCAGCGCCGCGAGATCCTTGTGGTCGGGTTTCTGCTTTGGGGTCATGGGACCCGTCCGGGCTCGAGATCGCGGGTGTGCGGCGACGTGGCGGCAAAGTACCGGCGTTACCGCATCCCCTGCAACCCTTTGCGCGATTCGAATGTCGAAACTCTGACTCTCCCGACGCGTACGACTCTCCTGCCCCCCAGCATCTGAGGCGTTTTCGATGATTCCCGCTTTCATTCTCGCGGCGCAGGTTGCCGTCGCTTCCGCCGCCGTGCCTGTCGCGAGTGGCCCTGCCGACGCCCCTGCGCGCCGCGCCTCACCGACGGTCGCCGAGGCGTCGCGGGCCGAGCGCGCCGTCGTTGTCGATGGCCGTGACGACGACGCAGCGTGGCGTGACGCGCAGATCATCGACTCGTTCCGCCAGTTCGATCCGGTGGAGAACGGCGATCCGCGCGGGTTTCGCACCGAGGCGAAGGTTGTGTATGACGACCGCTACCTGTACGTCTTTGTCCGCGCCTTCGACCCGCGCCCCGATTCGCTGCTCGCGCTGCTCTCCCGGCGCGATGTGCGCACGCAGTCGGACTGGCTGCACCTGATGATCGACTCGTATCACGATCGCCGCACGGGGTATCGCTTCACGGTGAACCCGGCGGGCGTGCAGCGCGACGTGTACATGAGCAACGACGGCAACGAGGACCTGTCGTGGGACGCCGTCTGGTCGGTGGCGACGCGCCTCGAGAAGGACGCGTGGACCGCAGAGTATCGCATTCCGTTCAGCCAGCTCCGCTTCGCGCAGAGCGACGCGCACACGTTCGGCCTGGCGATCTGGCGCGACGTCGGGCGCACGAACGAGCGCCTGTCGTGGCCGCTCTACCGCCGCAACCAGCCGGGGATGGTGTCGCAGTTCGGTGAACTGCGCGGGCTCGACAAGATTGCGTCGCCGCGGCGGCTCGAGGCGACGCCGTACACGGTGGCGAAGGATTTGTCGCACCCCGAGGGTGCCGGGCGCTTCGGACGCCAGCAGGCGGCGTCGATCGGCGCCGACGTCAAGTACGGACTCACGTCCAACCTCACGCTCGACGCGACCATCAATCCCGACTTCGGACAGGTCGAGGCCGATCCGTCGGTGCTCAACCTCACGGCGTTCGAGCAGTTCTATCAGGAGCGGCGCCCGTTCTTCCTCGAGGGGCAGGGGATCTTCCGCTACGATCTGAACTGCAATGACGGCACCTGCAGCGGACTGTTCTACTCGCGGCGCATCGGGCGGTCGCCGCAACTGGGCGGCCAGTATTACGACGCCAGCAATCCGCTGAACACCACGATCCTCGGCGCGGCCAAGGTGACTGGGCGGCTCGCCAACGGATTGTCGATCGGAGTGATGGACGCGATGACCCAGCGCGAGGTCGGCACCGGCGGCCGCACGATTGAGCCGGCGGCCAACTACGGCGTCATGCGCCTGCAGCAGGACCTGCGCAAGGGAAACTCCGGCTTTGGCCTGATGCTGACCTCCACCGATCGGCAGCTCGACCGCTGGTCGGAGGACTACCTGCGCGGCAGCGCGCGCTCACTCGGCGTCGACTTCCGGCACCGTTTCTCGAAGAACCGCTATCAGGTGAGCGGCTATCTCGCGGGGAGCCGCGTGAGCGGAAGCGCGACGGCGATCGATGCGCTGCAGCGCAACGGCGTGCACAACTACCAGCGCACCGACGCCAACCTCGGCTACGATCCGTCTGCGACGTCGATGGGCGGCGCCACGATGCAACTGGCCCTCGAGAAGCAGGGAGGCGGCAAGACGCGCTTCTTCTCCGCCTACCAGCGCACGACGCCCGGCTTCGAGGTCAATGACGTCGGCTTCCTCGCCCGCGCCGATCAGCAGTCGGTGTCGCACTGGTTCCAGGTGTCGTTCCAGAAGCCGACCAACTGGTACCGCCGTGTCTCCGTGAACTTCAATCAGTGGACGCTGTGGAACACCGGCGGCCAGATGAACGAGCTCGGCGGCAACATCAACGCGCACGCCGAGTTTACCAACCAGTGGTGGGGACACATTGGTGCGAACCTGAATTCAGTGGGCAACTCGTTTGACGACCGCGTGGCGCGCGGCGGTCCGGCGGTGCGCCAGGTCTTCAATCGGTCGGGCTGGGTCGGGCTGGAAGGCGACCGCCGGTGGAAGGTGCAGCCAATGTTCTTCATGCGCGGCCAGATGAAGGACGCGTCGGGGAGCTGGAACTCCGGATTCGATCCCGAGGTGGCGATCCGCGTGGCGAGCCGGATGCAGGCGCGCGTCGGGTTGTCGCTCCAGCGCAGCGTCAACGATGCGCAGTGGTATGGCAATCAGGCCGACGCCGCGGGCGCGACGCATTACACCTTTGCCCGCCTCGACCAGCACGTGGCGGCGGTGACCACGCGCCTCGACATCACGGCAACGCGCACGCTGAGTCTGCAGTTGTATGCGTCGCCGTTTGTGGCGACGGGCTCGTACTCCAACCTGCGCGAACTCAAGGATGGCGCGTCGTCGAGCTACGCGGGGCGCTACGCGCCGTATGGCGACGGCGCGCCGCTGACCGGATTCAACTTCAAGGAGTTCCGCTCCAACACGGTGGTGCGCTGGGAATACCGGCCGGGCTCCACGCTGTTCTTCGTCTGGTCGCAGGGGCGGCAGCAGGACGGGCTGAACCCCGGATCGTTTCAGGCGGGGCGTGACATGCGGGATCTGTTTAGGGCGCGGCCGGATAATACGCTGTTGATCAAAGCGGCGTATTGGTTCGCGCTCTAGCGCGAACAGAGAAACAACAGAGAAACAACAGAGAAACAACAGACAAACAACAGAGAGACAACAGAGCAACCTTCCACACTGCTCTGTGTACTAATAGACAACGAACGGTCGGTCGGTGGGTCAGCCGGCGCTGGTGGGGGGCCGGCTCCCTCGGTCGGCCGTTCGTGGCTCCACAGGAACGGAAACGTCGCTCTCACGGGCGGCGTTTTCGTTTTCCGGCAATCATCGCGTTTACGTTTTGGCCGAATCTGCGCGATATTCCCTTGCGTTCGCTTTCTCTGCCTCTTCCCCTGCACTCGATCAGATGCCCACTTCAGTCGCCTTCCTCGGCCTCGGCGCCATTGGCACGCCGATGGCACGCCATCTGGCGATCCCTGAGTTCTCGCTCGCCGTCTGGAACCGCACGCCCGCGAAGGCGGCGGCCTTTGCCGCCGCGCATCCGGCTCGCGCGGCCGCCACGCCGGCCGACGCCGTGCGCGGCGCGGCGTTCGTCGTCACCTGTCTCCCGATCTCGCGCGACGTCGAGTCGCTGCTCGAAGGGCCGGACGGCCTGCTGGCCGGCATGGCCAAGGGGACGCTGCTCATTGACTGCACCTCCGGCGACCCGGCCACATCGCAGCGCATCGCGGCGCGGCTCGCCGAGCGCGGCATCGGCTTCATCGACGCGCCCGTCTCGGGCGGCGTGATCGGCGCCGAGAACGGCAAGCTCACCATCATGGTTGGCGGCGACGACGCGCTGCTCCAGCGCGCCATGCCCGTGCTGAAGGCGATGGGCGAGAAGATCGTGCACTGCGGCGCCGTCGGCGCCGGCGACGCGCTGAAGGCGGTGAACAACGCGATGCTCGCCGTGCACATCTGGTCAGCGGCCGAAGGACTGTTGGCGCTGTCGCGGGCCGGCGTGAAGCCGAGTGTGGCGCTCGACGTGATCAACGCGTCGAGCGGACGCTCCAATTCGTCGATGAACCTGTTCCCGGAACGCGTGCTCACGCGCGCCTTTCCGCGGACGTTCCGGCTGGCGCTGCTCGACAAGGACATTGGCATTGCCGCCCAGGTGGCGCGCGACGAGAAAGTGCCGTCGCCGCTGATCCAGCTCACCGCCGAGCTGTTCCGCGCGGCGCACTTGGCGCTGGGCGAAGAGGCGGATCATGTGGAAGCGGTGAAGTATCTCGAACAAATGGCGGGAGGAGAGATCCAATGAGTAAGGGGCAGGGTGGAGTGAACGTCGACACTATCCGCGCGCAGTTTCCGGCGCTGCTGCGCGTGCACGGCGGACACCCGGTGGCGTATTTCGACGGTCCGGGCGGCACGCAGGTGCCGCGGCAGGTCATGGACGCCATGGCCGACTACCTGATGAATCACAACGCCAACACGCACTGGGCGTACCCGACGAGCGAGGAAACCGACGCGGCCATTGCCGGCGCGCGAGCGTCGCTCGCGGCGCTGCTCAATGCCGACGCGCACGAAGTGGCGTTTGGCGCCAACATGACGACGCTCACGTTTCACCTGGCGCGCGCGCTCGGGCGCGGCTGGGGCCCGGGCGACGAAGTCATCATCACCGAACTCGACCATCACGCCAATCAGGCGCCGTGGCGGGCCATCGAGCGCGAGCGCGGCATCACCATCAAGGTGGTGCCCATCAACCTCGCCACGTATGAGCTCGACTGGACGGCGTTGGAGCGCGCGTTCACGCCGCGCACCAAGCTGCTGGCCATCGGGGCCGGGTCGAACGCGCTGGGCACGATGCCCGACGTCACGGCTGCGGCGCGGCTGGCGCACGCGGCCGGCGCGCTCTGCTTTGTGGACGCCGTGCACTACACGCCGCACGGCGTGGTGGATGTCCGCGCCTTCGACTGCGATTTCCTGGCCTGCTCGGCGTACAAGTACTATGGGCCGCATATCGGCGTGCTGTACGGCAAGGCCGCCCGGTTGGCGGCGCTCGACGTGCCCAAGCTTCAACCGGCCCCCGACACGGTCCCCGAGCGCATCGAGACGGGAACGCAGAACCACGAGGGGATCGTGGGTGCCGGGGCGGCGGTGGACTTCCTCGCGTCGCTCGGGCAGGGCGATACGCCGCGCGCCAAGCTGGTCAGTGCGATGACCGAGCTGCACCGGCGTGGCGAGCAGCTCTTCTCTCGCCTCTGGGACGGGCTGGGTGCGATCCCGGGCGTCACACGCCACGGACCGCCGCCGGGCCGTCCGCGCACGCCGACCGTTTCGTTTACGGTGAAGGGCGTGACGCCGGAACAGGCCGCGCGCACCCTGGCGACCAAGGGCGTCTTTGTCTCGCACGGCGACTACTACGCGTCCACGGTGGTCGAACGGCTTGGACTGCAGCCCGACGGCATGATTCGCGCGGGCTGCTCGTGCTATACCAACCTGGACGAGGTGGAACGCCTGCTGGCCGGCGTCGCGACGCTGGGCAAGTAGGGAGGACGCGCCTACCTGGCGCCCGGTGCTTTCTTGCGGGACACGATTTCCTTGTCGAGTCCCGCGAGAAAGGCCTCGTACTTGGAGCCGGGGTGCCACAGCACCCACGAGTCGTAGCCGGCGTCGTACACCGCCTGCTTCTGCGCGCGCAGCTCGGCCGCGCCGTACGGCGGCTGTCCCAGAGAGAAGGCCTGCAGCCACGCGCGCACATGCTCGCCATTGCGGATGCCCAGCTTCTCGTCGCGCTCACGCGCGCGCTTGATGGCCGCGAAGACGATGCGATACGGATCGGCGTTCGGGCGTGCTACGCCAAATGCGCCGCGCGGATAGTGCGACGGATAGACCATCGGGAGCATCACGTCGACGCGCGGCGACAGCGCCTCCCACTGCTGGCCGATCTCGAGCGGCGCGGCCAGCGACGTCACCAAGCCAAAGACATCGGCCGTGGTGCGCACGCCGAGCTTGGAAATCCGACCCTTGGCGTATGTCAGAAACTGGGCAAGTGCCGTGGCCTTGTCCGTTCCGTTCGATCCCGGAAAGACCTGTGGTGGCAACGATTTATACGGTTCTGGAAAACGTATGTAGTCAAACTGCACCTCGCCAAAACCGAGCTTTACCACTTCTTCGGCGATGCGGACGTTGTAGTCCCACAACTCGCGGTGGTACGGATTGACCCACGTCAGCCCCTGCTTGTCGCGCCAGGCGGCGCCGCTGGCGGTGCGGATTGTCCACTGCGGGTTCACGCGCGCGGTGACGGAGTCCTTGAACACGACGATGCGCGCAATGGCAAGGATCTTGTGCGCCTTCAACGTGTCGAGCATCGCGCGCAAGTTGCGAATGGTGCCGGCGCTGCCGGCGTTGCGCTGAACGACGGGATCCGCTGAGGTGTAGTTCAGCCCGAACTCGTCCTTGATGTCGATGACGAACGCGTTGATCTCGCTCGCATCGGCCAGCGCGACCAGCTGCCCCATGCGCTTCTGGCTTTGCGCGGCGAACCGGTTGACGTAGAGGCCGCGCACGATGGGCGATTCGATCAGCTTGAGCGGCGCGGCGGGCGCCGCGGCGGGGGCCTGAGCGCCAAGCGCCGGGCCAATCGCCGAGCCGAGGGCGAGCGCGGCGAGGAGTCGCGTGGGGAGACGGGTTCGCATGGCCTGCAAGCTAAACGGCCCCACCATCGACGAGCGAGCCCCGGGGCCTGCTATATTGCGGCGTGCCGTTCCGCCGCTTCGTTCCGCTGCTGCTGCTGGCCGCCTGCACCCGTGAGCGGCCGGCCGCCGCGCCCCGCACCGAGTTTCTGGTCGCCAACGCCGACTCGACCTTCTGGGTGACGTCGGATGCGCGCGGCATTCGCATGCGCGGCGCGCCGCTCGTGCTGGCGCGCGATGGCGGTCGCTTTCACGAACTGTACGTGGCCGACGACGACCGGTCGTTCTTCGACGCGATCTTCGTGGGGCAGCGGCTCTTTCGGCGCGACCTGATCTCCGGCGATTCCACCGAACTGCTCTCCGACGGCGAAGTCGGGGGCATGGCTGAGCGCTTTGCCAGCGAACATCCCAACGAACGGCCGCTCGGCCCGGACGAAGAGGGAGCGGAAAGTCCGCGCACCTCGGCGGTCGCCGAGCTGCGCCTGCTCGACCTGCACGGGCGCTTTGTGTCGTTTGAACACCTGACGGACATCGATGTCCGCGGCGTGTCCAGCCGGCATGCCGCGCACGGCGGCGTGGTGGACCTGCGCACCGGAGAGGAGAAGTCGGTGCGCGACCTCTTTGGCGCCGTCGAGGAGGCGCGCATCGTGCCCGCCGCCGAGTCGGCGTGGCGCGACGCGCGTGACTCGCTGCTGCTCGCCGCCGGCTCACGCGGGACCTCGGCGCGGTCGGCGATTCAGTTCTTCGAGTTCAACGCCGGGAGCTTCAGCCTGTCGGCGCGCGACCGGGTGCCCGAAGTGCAGTTCACGGTGCCCGGGTCGGGGGGCGGCGCCGGCGGTGTCACCATTCCCCTGCCGCCGCAGCCGGTCGCCGCGCCAGAGTGGTGGAGTGACGTGCGCGACGAGCTGCCGCTCGGTGATGCCGCGCTCAATCGCTGGCCGCGCGAACGCTTTGAACTCATTGCGCGGAGCGACACGGGGAGCGGCGAACGGGCGACGCTGGCGCTGCGCGACGGCGAACGCGAATGGGCGGTGGGTGTGGTGAAGGGTCCCCTGCGCCGTGTGTTCTGGCTCGATGCGCCGGTCATATCGCGCGAGGCGCGTCAGGCGCTGGTGCGTGCCTTCGACGAGGCGTCGTTGTACTCGGAACAGACGCGCATCGTGCAGGCCCCGCGCGCGCGGATGCCGCTGCCGACGGTACCGTCGGTGCGGCACGCGGCGCTCGTTCGCTCGGAGGTGCGATGACCCGGCCGCCGGAGCTGAAAGTCGCGCTGCCATACAGCGCGGAGCAGGCCAACCGCGCGCTCCCGTTGGTGCGGCGCATCGTCACCGACCTCGTGGAGTTTGGGCGCCGCTGGGAGGACGCCGTGCGGCAAGTGGAGCTTGCAAGCCACGACAACGTGCTCGAGAACGCCGAGTCAGAGCGCTGGCAGCGTGAGGCGCAGCGGCTTGCCGCCGAAATTGAGGGGTGCGTGCGCGAACTCGCGGAACTGGGCGTCGAGACGCGCGCGCTCGACGTAGGACTCGTTGACTTCCCGGGCACACTCGACGGGCGCGATGTCTATTTCTGCTGGATGCTCGGCGAGAGCGCGGTGTCGCACTGGCACGATCGCGATGCCGGCTTCAGCAGCCGCCAGCCGCTGCCGCTCGATGGGATTGCGATCCGCGGCTAACGATTGATGGCGGATGGCTGACGGCAGTAGCAGTTCGTCGTCAACTGCTTAGTCGTTCGACTCGAACGGCACCTCAATGCACATGCCGTCGCGCGCGATGGCCACCTGCGGAAAGACCTGCCGTGCCTCGCGGTCGAGATCCGACGGGTCGCGTGAGTAGCGCGCCGAGAAGTGCGTGAGCGCGAGGCGCTTGACGCCAGCGGCCAGTGCCACCTGCGCCGCCTCGCGCGCGGTGCTGTGTCCCGTCTCGACGGCGCGCGCCGCCTCTTCGTCGCCAAACGTGCTTTCGTGCACCAGCAGGTCGGCGCCCTGTGACGCATCAATCGTGGCGGCGCACGGGCGCGTATCGCCGGTGATCACCAGGCGGCGCCCCTCGCGCGTCGGACCGACCAGCGTGGACGGCTCCACCACGCGCCCGTCGGCGAGTGTGATCGACTCGCCCTTGTGGATCTTCCCCCACAGCGGCCCCTCGGGAATGCCCAGCTCGCGCGCGAGATCGGGATTGAACCGCCCGCGCCGCACGTCCTCGATGAGCGCGTAGCCCACCGCGGTGACGCCGCGATGATCCACGGCGAACGGCAGGATGCTGTAGTCCTTGCGCTTGATCGGCTCACCGGGCGTGATCTCGGTGAGCTGCACCGGATACGTGAGGCGCTCGCCGCCGAACGCGTCGGCGCGCTTCATCAGCGCGGTCAGCCCGCGCGGTCCCCAGATGCGCAGCGGTTCGGTGCGCCCCTGCAGCGAGAGCGTGCGCATCAGCCCCACGGCGCCAATCACGTGGTCGCTGTGAAAGTGCGTGAAGAACAGGTCGCCGAAATTGAAGCCGACGCCGTAGCGCATCATCTGCCGCTGCGTGCCTTCGCCGCAGTCGATGAGCATCGTCTCTCCCTCGCGCACGAGCGCCAGCGACGACACCCCGCGCTCCACGGTGGGGCGCGAGGCGGAAGTGCCTAGGAAGGTGAGAGAAAGGCTCACGAAGGGCAGAAGGTAGATGGTAGGTGGCAGATGGTAGATGCCATCGGCAAAGGTAATCGACTCTGGGGCGGCGCGTTCGCGCGGTGTGACTACGCCTTGGAGGCGAGGATTCCTTGCAGGCGCGTTTCGTCGATGTTGGCGCCGCTCACGATTGCGACAATGGGCGGGGTGAGATGCCGCAGACGCCCCGAACGAATGGCCGCCACGCACACCGCCCCGGAGCCCTCGGCGCGGATCCCTTCGGCGTGCCAGAGCCAGGCAATGGCGCTGGCGATCTCGTCCTCGGTGACCGTGACGATCGACTCCAGTGTCGCCTGCCCAATGGCGAGCGCGTCGTCGTCGATCTGGCCGGCGAGGCCGTCGGCGAGGGTGGGGAGGTTCTCGATCTCCACCACGTGCCCGGCCTCGATAGCGCGCGACATGGCGTCGGTGCGTTCGCTCTGCACGCCAACTACGCGCACGTGCGGCGCCTCGCTCAGCAGATAAGAGCCAACGCCACCGAGCAGGCCGCCGCCGCCAACGCACACGAGCATTGTCTGCAGGGCGGGGAGCTGTTCGAGCGCTTCGCTGGCCACCGTCCCCTGGCCGGCGAGCAGGGGCACGCCAAGGCACGGATGCACGAAAGTGCTGTTCTGCTCCTTGGCGAACTCCCTCGCCTTCACCATGGCGTCGTCATAGTCGCTGGCGTGGTCGAGCACGCGCGCGCCGCGCCGGGCGATGCCCTCTTTCTTGACCGTGGGCGCATTGGACGGCACAAAGATCGTGGCCGCGATTCCCAACCGCTGGGCCGCTTCGGCGACGCCGAGCCCGTGATTGCCCGCGCTGGAGGCCACGATACCGCGCGCGCGTTCGTCGGGCGTGAGGAGCGACAGCGCGTTGAACGCACCGCGCAGCTTGAACGAGCCCGTGAGCTGTTCGGATTCGAGCTTCAGATAGACATCGCCGCCGGCGAGATCGGAGAGCGCTTCCGACCGCCGGAGCGTCGTGCGCACGGCGACGCCATTCAGGCGGCCGGCGGCGTCACGGATCTCGGAGGCGGAGGGAAGAAGTCGGAGAGTGGACAACGGACGCGGGATATGGGGTACAGGAAGATGCGTCCGTCGCGCCACCTGCGTCTACAGTCCCAGCTCTTCGCCGTTCCAGCGCCGCTCGTACGCGCGGGCGTCGAACTTCTTGTAGGCGCGCTCCAGCGACATCGAGCGAATGGTCCCCCAGACGGGGCGCTCGCCCCACGGCCGGTCGAACTTGCCGAAGCACCACTGAATGCCGGCATAGCTCGACGGATCGCGCCCGTCGAGCGCCCACTTGTCGTTCAAGTGGATCAGATACCGCATCGCGTCGGCGTATGTCGCCGACCAGGTGAGCACCGACTTGCCCCAGTACATCCGCATCACGTTGTGAATGACACCGGTCGCCCGCAGTTCGTTCTGCGCGGCATTCCACAACGGATGATGCGTCTCGGCGCGCTCGAGCTGCTCGAGCGAATACACCGCCTCGCGCGCGTCGCCGGCGTGTGCGTCCATCGTGCGATGCACCCAGTCGGGGAGCGCGGCGAGGGTGCCAAAGTTCGGCGTGCGCAGACAGAGGTTGAGGGCGAGTTCGCGCCACGTCACCAGCTCGTCGAGGAACCGCTCGGCGCGCGCGCGGCCAACCGCGCCGATCGCGGCGCGTGCCACTTCGGCGGCGCTCACCTGTCCGAAGTGCAGGTAGGGCGACATCCGCGACGACCCGTCGGCGTCGGCCGGCTCGCCGCGACGGGTGTCGTAGTCGGGCAGCGCGACCTCGCAGAACGCGCGCAGGCGGGTCATCGCCGCCTCGCGCCCGCTGGGGAGCGGCGCGGGCGGCACGGTGTGGTCGATCTCGCAGCGCGCGATCTCGGCGGCGAGGTCGGTCGTAAAGTCGAGCCGGTGCACCTCGAGCGAACTCCAGAGCGCGTCAGCGACGGCGGCGCGTGGCGGCTCGTCGATCACCGGCTGCAACGCGTGGGCGAGGTGCGCCATCACCTTGGGACGCAGGGTGCGTGCCGCATATTCGGCTTTCTCGAACAGCGCGGCGGGGACAATGGCGTGCGACTCCACGGCGACGACGCGGCGGTCGCAGCGCGCGGCGAAGCGCCGCGTGCGCTCGGCGATGCCGGCCGTGGGGAAGTCGTCGGTGACGACGAGCGCGGCGCGCGCGGCGAGGCGATCCACCACGCGGCGGTCGTCGTCGCGACGCCGGCGCAGCACGAACTGGTAGCGGTAGCCGAGCGACGCGGCGCGCGCGGCGAGTTCACGCGCGTTGTGCAGGATGAACGAATGGATGCGGTCGTTGGCGTGTTCGTACGTTGGATCGAGGCCCTGATGGATCACGACGGGCAGCCCAAGCCGGTTCGCTTCGCGTGTGGCCAGGCGCAGCGCCCAGTTTTCCTCAAGGCGATGCGTCGACTGCATCCAGTACAGCACGTACTCGCCGTCCGACCGCTCCGGGTGGGCATTCACGGCGCGGGCGCGCAGTGCGAGCTGGTCGCGCACGAAGGCGGAGGTGAGGAGGTGAGGCACGTTTGAACAAACGTCGAACGGGCGGTTTGCGTTCCTGATCGCCGTACGCCAGTGCGTTGGCGCGCCGCAACTTAGCCGTGAATTCGGCGCCCAGAGGTTGACTTTGCCTCAATTTGGACTACAATTCACGATGTCTGTGGGGCCCCGCCTCTGGTGGGGCCGCTGTTTTCAGACCCGGGTGCGACCGGACGTAGTTACGAGCGTCGCCCTGGAGCGTCTTGGGGCTGTAGCTCAGCTGGGAGAGCGCTGCAATCGCACTGCAGAGGTCAGGGGTTCGATCCCCCTCAGCTCCATTTGTTGGATTGACAATCGATGTGCCCGCCACCGTTCGGTAGGACGTAGAGTTCCAATGACGGTGCGCGTGGCCACTTTATACGAAGGCCGCTCCGAGAGGAGCGGCCTTTTGCGTTGTGCGTGGCGTGCGTGGCGTGGCGGCGTGCGCGCTACCACCCTTCGCGATCGCGCAGCGCGGTGATATGGCGCACGTGGTGGCGCGAGTGCCAGCCGTAGAGCGCGGTCAGCGCGTCGATGGACATCGTGCGGCCATGCTCGGGATGCACCACGGTGCGCGCGAACAACGCGTCGTCGAGCGACCGCAGCAGCGTCACCCATCGCGTGTGCACACCGTCGATGATCTGCAGCGACGGCTCCACGGCCAGCGACGTGCAGTCGGGGAGTTCGGCCCACTTGGCTTCGAGGTACGGCTTGATGGTCGGGTTGTCCTCGGTGAGCGCCAGGCGCACGCGAGTCACCGCGTTGAGATGCGAGTCGGCCAGATGATGCACGACCTGGCGCACGGTCCAGCCGTCGGGGCGATACGGCGTATCGAGCTGCGCATCGGAGAGTCCGTTGACGGCGGCGCGGAGCTTATCGGGGAGTTGGGAGAGATCCCAGAGGGCGGCGGTGCGGGATTCTTTGGTGATTGGAGCGGAGGGGTCGAACTTGCCGACGGGGAAGCGGAGGTCAGTCATTGGGGGACGGCTCGGAACGAGGAGGAGGTAGGGACTAAGGGACGGGTGAGGGGAGTGGGGACGAGGGACGGGAGTTCTAGAGCTCGAACCAGTCGCGCACCCGCGCTCGAAGTGCAGTGTCCCCGTCCTTATGGGCGTACTCGTTGGTAAGGTTCGAGTACACGTAATCCTTGCTCCACGCATCGACGTTGGCGACGCATTCGGCGACGGCGTTGATCGCGTGGTCGATGTCGGCCAGCGTCGTGCTCGGGTGAAAGCTGAGCCGCACCCAGCCGGGCTTGTCGGACAGGTCGCCTTGATCGATGCGGTCGGTGATGCGCTTGGAGCGCGACGGATCGACGTGCAGCAGATAGTGACCGTAGGTGCCGGCGCACGAGCAGCCGCCGCGCGCCTGTACGCCGAACCGGTCGTTCAGCAGGCGCACCATCAGGTTGTAGTGCACCCCCTCGACCCAGAACGAGAGCATCGCCAGCCGGTCTCGCACGCCCTGGCCGAGTACGTGCACGCCGCGAATCGCCGCCAGCCGGTCCATCGCGTACGGCGCGACCTCGTGCTCGCGGGCGAGCATCGCTTCAACCGTCATCTCGTCCTTGAGCTGCACCGCGAGCGCGGCCTTGATGGCCTGCAGGAACCCCGGGGTGCCGCCGTCCTCGCGGGCCTCGACGTTGTCGAGAAAGGCGTAGCCGCCCCACGGATTGGTCCACGCCACGGTGCCGCCGCCGGCTTCGTCGGGGACGGTGTTCTTATAGAGCGCGCGGTTGAAGACGATGACGCCCGCCGAGCCCGGGCCGCCGAGGAACTTGTGCGGCGAGAAGAGAATAGCGTCGAGGAAGGACTCGGCGTCATCGGCGGGGTGCATGTCGATGGAGACGTACGGCGCGGAGGCGGCGAAGTCGATGAGCGCCACGCCGCCGGCGCGATGCATCAGCCGCGCCATGGCGTGATACGGCGTGAAGATTCCCGTGACATTGGAGCAGGCGCTGAAGGCGCCGATCTTCACGGGGCGGTCGCGGTACTCATGGAGCTGCGCCTCGAGCGCGTCGAGCGAGACGACGCCGTGTTCATCGGGCGGCACGACCACGACGTCGGCAATGGTCTCGTACCACGACGTGTGGTTGGAGTGGTGTTCGAGGTGGGTGACGAAGACCACCGGGCGCTCGGCCTCGGCGAGCGAGACATAGCGGCGCAGCCCTTCGGGGGCTTTGAGGCCGAGGATGCGCTGCAGCTTGTTGACGGCGGCGGTCATGCCGGCGCCGACGGTGAGAATCAGGTCGTCGGCGGAGGCGTTGACGTGCCGTTTGAGGAGGTCGTGCGCCTCGTGGTAGGCGAGGGTCATCGCCGAGCCCGTGACGGACGATTCGCTGTGGGTATTGCCCACGAACGGGCCGAACTGGTCGCGGAGCCGGTCCTCGATGGGGCGGTACAGGCGGCCGCTGGCGGTCCAGTCGGCGTAGACGATGCGCTGGTCGCCGTAGGGCGAGGTGAAGCGCTGGTCGTGGCCGATGGTTAGGCGGCGGAAGGGCTCGAAATGGGATTCGAGGGAGGGCATGGAAGGTGAAGGGGGAAACTGAACTATAAGGGGAGCGCGGCCGGGGCGTGGGGAAAGGGGTTGATTGCCCCCCTCAGCCGGGTATAATTCGAGTCTCCGCGGAAACGCGGTTTCTGCCCCTTGGTGTAACTGGCAACACGTCTGACTCTGGATCAGAAGAGTCCAGGTTCGAGCCCTGGAGGGGCAACTCGGTAAGTGGTTGAATCGTCAGTAGATGGTGAGAGGCCCCCGGCGCCAGAGCGTCGGGGGCCTGCTCGTAGACTCCCTGTAGACTCCCATAGGTGCGATTTCGCGCGCGCGGCGGCCCTTTCGCCCGCCCGCTGCGCGGCGCAGGTTCAGCGCGTGGAAACCCATCTCGCGCGCGCCATCACACTGATGGACACGACCGATCGACTGCGGTGCCCTGAGGGG
Organism: Gemmatimonadota bacterium; assembly: GCA_016182795.1. Taxonomy (GTDB): domain Bacteria; phylum Gemmatimonadota; class Gemmatimonadetes; order Gemmatimonadales; family Gemmatimonadaceae; genus PNKL01. The sequence continues at coordinate 25,255 of JACPFW010000013.1, read as the reverse complement.
CATGAGCTCGAGCGCGCGCCGGCTAACGCGGCGCGTCCGACCGTGCTGCGCTGTTGGGAATGCGGGAGTCACGTGCTGCATATGGCGGACGCAGGTGACCTCGGGTGCTTCGTGTCGATCACGGCAACGGAGGCGGCGGAGGTCACCCGGCGAGCGATGGCGCCGGCTGCCGCAGCGCGGTTCCTCGGGCTCGCCTGGCCGCGCGCGCCACGCCATGAGTGGTTGGCTGGCCCACCCGCGCGCCGGCGGTGATGGGCGCTTACGCGAGCAGTAGCCGACCAACTGCCGCGGAGACGATGCCCAGCACACTCAGCCAGACGGGCAGGATGAACAGCTACCAGTCGAAGGCGCGCAGGCGCCGGGGCAGCCGCACCTCGCGCGCCTCGGCGATCGCCATGAGGGCGCACGCTGCCTCGCTCAATCCCTCCTCGATCTGGCGGTAGGCGGCGCGCTGCACGCGCTGCATCGCCGCGTCGGGTGACGCGCGCAAACCCGTCGCGCGCGCGCCGCCGCGACCGATCACCTCTTGGGGCAATTGGAGAGCTCGATGCACCCTATCACCCTCAGGGTGTCATCGCGCGCTCAGTAGTTATGCACCCTCTTCGATCGATGCGGCCGGCGCGGACGCAGCGGGGTTCTCTGATCGGGACTAGGTCGTCGCGCTAGGGGAGACGCCAACCAGAGGTGCCCCTCGTTAGACACTGCTCTCGCCGATCACGGCTCCTCGAACAGGAAGCGCCTCGTCCACTTCACGATGCCACGCCAACCACGCTGCCACCAAGGAACCGCAGCATCGGAAGCGGGCTCAGACGATTCGATCCCCAGGTATCGCATGTTGATAGAACGTATGCACGGGCCCGCGATGACTAGCACCTGTCCCGGAATGCGTTTCCACTCAAACGCCCCCGAACGTCCTTCACCTCGGTGCGCGTCGCCGAGATGGAGGCGTCCGAGCTCGCCGGAGCCGTTTGGTTCGAACTCATGTACCATGCCTTGGTACAGCTTGGTTTCACCCGCTTGCTCAACCATCACGTCTGCATACGGAAGGCAGCCGTCCGGCATACCCTCTACTCGGCCGAGTAGAACGTAGTACCACTCATGCCGCATGCGAAGCAAGCGGATGCGGACATCGAAACGCGACGCCCAGACGAGGCGTCGCGCAAGAGATGCTATCGCGTAACAGATAATCAAGACAGCGGAATAGGTGCACGCGATGAGCAGCCAGTGCCGCTGAAGCTCCCTGCCAAGGTCTCCTCCGAGCGTCGCCGCGTCGGCCGTCACCATCAGACGAGCTATTAGATCGAAGTCCGGCGCTACTCCGAAGCGCGACACAATCGCGACAGAAATGGCGTCCAGCGGCATGGCAAAGACGACGTATAAAGCGAACTCACCGAGTCCGCCGACGCCTGCAATCGATTTTGAGAATCGGCTGGCGAAGTAGCCGTGAAAGAAAATGATCCCCGGCAGGAGGCCGAGGATCACGATCACTGCTGGGAGCGCCAGATTCATGGGGGCGCCTTACCGAGTCGGACGCAGCTCGATAATCCGATACTCCCCAGTCTTCGTCGTGAAGGTGGTCTTCGGTTCACCCTGTGCTCCTGACTTGGTGCGATCTGGAGGCGAGACCACATTTCGGATCGCGTCAGCAGCGCCAGGCTGGGACACCAGGCGGAGGACTTCGCGGCTCAGAGCTTTCATCGCGTCTCCTCAAATGGGGGGCTGGGTCGAGAGGTAAATCGTAGTCCTCCCAACGGTCTATGTCAAACACGATTGACAGAACGAATGTTCCTATACCCCATCGTCGGGGGTTTGTCGCTTCGACGCACTTACTAGACGAGTATCGGCAAGTCTACGTCATTCAAGGACATAACGCTGGCCGGCTCGGGGCTCGCTAGGGCACGTCAGTCGTCGGGGGACGCTGCCCGAGCCGTGGCACTCCGGATCGTGCGGTGAACTCGCGCTGTGGGGCATGCGGCGGACATATGGTCCATGTGCCAGACGCGGGAGGGCGGACGTCGGAACCTCCATGTCGATCACCGCGATCGACGCGGCCGTGATCACCGCGCGCGCCGGCGCCGGCTGACGCCGCGCGGTACTGAACTCTCACCTGGGGCGCCGGTAGCGGCCCCGCCACCGGCATGCCGGACGCCGCGCGTCGGCCATAGGGAGATACACGGTGACGCGGGCGCTCCGCGGCCCCGCGCGTCACCCTCGCCGCTGAGTGGTCAACCACAGCGGAATTTCTGCTGCGCCAGCAGCGGCGGCCGCACCCATGGCCAGCGCCATGCATGACGGACGACTGTTCACGCGCGAGTCGAGGTACGCCCGCCGAAGTCTGCCCGACGCGTGTTGGTGGATTGGACAGGGGCCGAGTGCCGCTGCAGTATCTACGAGACTCCGAGGCGGGAGTGTGTCTCATCGGTTTCGGGAGCATCGACCTCCTGAGGAGCGAAGACCAATGCGCGTCTGGCGCGCTGCGATCGCGTTCAGCCTCACCGCTTGTGGCGGGCAGATTCAGGGTACCGCGGCGGCGCCGGCTGGCACGGCGGTTCTGATCTACAGAACCGATGCGGCGGACGAATACGTGCGATCGGTTGAGGAGCACGACCGCCCGCTGTTCGCGGCGATCGACCTTAGCCAGCGTGCGGCAGACAGCGGGCAGCGAGCGATCCGCATCGTCGATTCCGTGCGCAGTGCACCGCGCCGAGATGGGACAGGCGAATTCCGCGCGCTCGGCCGTGGAACCGTCGGCGTTGGCGGGGTGCTCGCGATCAACGGGCGGTACCGCGGGCGTCTCGCCCTTGTCCTTGAACCGTCTGCGCAGCTCCCGGTGGGATGCAGGGTCGACGTCACCATGCCACTCCGTGGAGACCGGCTCGTGACGCTCGCAGGCCAAGCGTGTGGGGTATGGCCAGAACCCATCGAGCCCGATCAACTTCGCCGAGACTTGGCGGCCAAGTGGCAACAGGATTCCATCGCCCTCGCCGCTGGCGCGCGCGCGGACTCGACGGCGCGCGCACGGAATGCGGCGATGTTGAAATGGCCGTTCGTCGCGGATCGCGACGGGGTCTACTACTTCAAGGCCGGTTCGACCTGCGCCGCCGGGATCCCGAAGCAGCGACTCACCTACCTGCGCGATGCCGCGTATGCGCACAAAGAGGGGTATGCGCGATCCGAAGAGCCGGGGTGCTAGCGGATGCGTCGCGGCACGTTGGACCACGGATGTTCCTGAAGAGGAGCGAATGCTGACACTTATGGCTGGCATCAAGGGTGCGGCTGCGGCCGCCACGTTGATCGGCCTGTTGCTGGGCTTCCTCGAGCGGTGGCGGGCGCCGCATGTCAGGGTCACGGAGGACTCGCCGACGAACCCCAAGTGGCTGGGCTGGATGGGATGGGCGCTGACCGCGCTCGGTGCCATCGGGTATCTGGTGCTAGACCTGATCACGACATGAGGACGGGCTCCATGGAAATCGTCAAGCAAGGATCCATAGACGGTGTGGACTGGCAGCTACAGCGCGCCGACGAAAGCCACGTTTCGGCCTCCGGGCCAGCGGCGTTGTACTTCATCGTGCTCCGCCGTCCAGGGCATGCATGGACCACGGCCCGGCCGTTCGATGATACCGCCGTTGAAGAGGGAGAGTGGGACGCGGCGGTCGAGCGGGAGGCGCGTCGGCGGGTTCGGCAGCTACTTGATGCATAGCCTGATCAAATGCGGCTATTCCGAGCCGGGCACCTCGTCTAAGTCGAAGGCCTGGGCGAACGCGGATGCCGTGATTCGGCACTTGCGGAGTCGCGCACGGATTGGATCTCGGCCCCTCGCGTGGTATGACTTCAAAGCTCATTCCGTAGAATCGTGCGTTGAACAATCTCTTCAACGGAGACATCGATGGCGAAGAAACCGGTGAATCACGGCACGGCGTGGACGCCCGCGCAAGAGCAGCAGTTGCGTCGCGAAGCAGCAGGAAACACACCGACTCCCGTGATCGGCATCCACTTGCAGCGCACGCCCAACGCGGTGCAGGCGAAGGCATCGGAGCTCGGTGTATCGCTCAAACCAACGAACCAGTCACCCTACGGGACGAAGAGACGGTGAGCATCAGATGAAACTACAGGTCATTCAGAACGCCGTGCCGACGTGGATCAACCCAGCACAGGTGAGCTCCATCGAGGACCGCCAGCAGCACGCCACCATAACCATGGTAGGCGGGAAGGTCCACCAGGACACTCGGACTGGCGAGCAGGTCTTTGAGGCATGGAAAGCTGCGATGCGCGCGCACGGCTGAGGCGCGACGTCAAAGTGAACGATGCGGGCCCGGTGATTGCCGGGCCCGTCTGCTATTCCTCGTCAGAGAACAGATCGATCTGTTTCGGCGGCTCGATCTTTTCGTACACCTTCAAGATCTCGCGCTCTGTGCGGTGCGTCCCTGCCTCCGTTCGGGTCACCGTGGTCTTGAGTTCTACGCGGACCAGGTCACCGAAAAGAAAATCGATCTCGCGACGCCGGAACCGCTTCATGAACTCGGTGTCGAGAACCGGCGCAAAGAACGCCGTCTCCCCGGGGTACGCAAACTGCCACTTACGATCGGACGCATAGAGCACCGGGGAGACAACCTGCAGTAGTGCCTCCCCGACGTTCTCTCCGACCCGCTCAGGCGTCGGCTCAGGCGCAATGAACGCGGAGCGCTCATTCCTGTCGATGGTGACAATCGGCTCGCTTGCGATACCAGTGCCCATCCGCATTTCTTCGATGCCGTCGTGCGACAGCGGCGCCACAAGACCCTCGATTCCTGACCGCACCCGGGGACTATAGACGAGCTGGGCGACGTGAAGGTTGACAACCTGCACGTCGCGGCCGGCATGCAATTCGATGCTCTCGCCGGTGCGCTTGACCTTCGCCTTCCGACCGCGAAGCCACTTGAGCACACCGATTACGGTCGCACCAGTCGCTCCCGAGATGAGTCCAATGTCCTGCAAGACGCGGCGAATCGCCTCGGCATCGATCCCGGCGACAGCGAGAGCGTGAATCGCATAGGTGAAGGAGCCCTTTCGGAAATCCCCGCCGACCTCGATGCGAACCTCGGCGTCCGGCCCGAACATCTCATGGGTCGAATCATCGATGAGCTGAGCTGTTGATGCCATCGCCGCCGCCAAGAGACGCACGTCCATGCGTCCGGTGGCCAGAGCCGGCCCGTCGTAACTCAGCTCGAGGCGAATGTCGTCAGGTTTGGTGGCGGTGCTCATAGTCGCGAAACAAACGACCAAGCCAAGTCCATCGCAACCTCAACGTCATACTCTGACATAGTCACCGGCGGTACGCGCGGTCCGCACGGCCGAATCTCGGTGCTCCACTCGGTCGTGCGAAGCCGGTAGTCTCATCAGGGGGGAGTGCCCGTTCGGCGATCTCTGCCAGCCCCAACAGGAACCCAGGGTTCACCGAGATGTCGCCATTCGTTTCGTTCCTCCCCAGGAGTCGCGCGGTCTCCACCATCTGGCGAGGGGTGAGTTCGCCGCTGGAGAGAGCGGTCTTGAGCGCGAGCAGCATCTGCTCCTCGCGCTCAGTAGCGATGCCCTCGAGGATCGCAGCCAGTTCGATGTTGCTGAACGGCTGGTCATGCAGCTCCTTCCCGGCGCCGGCGAAGACCGGCAGCGTCTCCTCTGCTGGCATGTCACAGCGACGCAGGCGCAGCGCGACTCGGCGCAGCAATGCATCGAGGTCTCGGCGTTCGCGTGCCATATCAGAAGGGGAGCTCGTCCGCGGGTGGTGGCGGGAGCGGCGCCTCGAACTGTGACTCGGGCGTGGGTTCCGGCGCACGGGCGCTGCGACGTGTGATCTCTGCCTTGGCCTCCCGCTGGAAGTCCGCGTACTTACCCGGGCACGTCTTGACGTTCCACTCGAGTGCGCTCTTGAGATCCCTGGTCTCGATGTCTGACAGCGCCATGCCTTTGTTGCTCCCGAACGGCATGACAAAGAGCCGCTCGGTAGAGCCGCGCGCCATCCCCGGCGCGGCGCCAGGCTCGGCGCCGGCGGCCGTCGCCTCCTCCTCGGCGATGTCATCGAACTCGTCGCTAAGCCCGAACGCATCCAGCACGGCCGCGACATGCGCGCGCTTCCGGGCCATCTTGAGCGTTGTGTTCTCGCACTCCCTCGGGCGATCGCAGTACTTCGACTCGAGGGTACTGCACGAGCCGAGCCCCGTGCCGCGCACAGTGCCGTCCTGGTCGACGATGTCAACCGCGACGACGAAACGGTAGAGCCCAAGTGAACGCCCCTCCTGCTCAACCCAGACCTGCTCGCGCCGGCCGCCCTCGCCGGTGGTCCATTCCTTCCGCCGCTTTCGCCAGGGCACGTCGCGGAAGTGATCGACCTCCTGCTCGAGAATTCGCGGCACGGCCACGCAGCCGAACCCGGCCGTGATCTTCTCCGCTCCCGGCTTGAGCAGCGCCTTGCCCTCGGTGCCGGGGATCGTGCCATAGTCCGTCCCGTCGCGCAGGACTTCCTTCACGAAGGCGCGCGCGCGGTTCTGGGCCTCGATGAGCGCCGCTGGTTCTGCCAGCGGGCGCAGGATGCGCAGCGAGGGCCGCTCAGACACCAGACCCGAAGCTGCAGCGGCGCCTACAGGAACAACGGACGTACTCATGATGCCTTCCTGTCGAAGAGGTTGTGTCGGTATTGCATGAGCAACGAGGTGATCTGCTGCCACCGGCGGCCCGTTCGCACCGCCGCCGGCTCAGGTCCACGCCCCACCCCCCCCACCCCCTCACGGGTCCTTCTGAGAGGTTCGCACTTGAGGGTGCCGGCGACCACGATACTCTCGTGTATACCAACCCGCGCGTAAATGGGAACTTTCGTCCAGGCGGTGCGCATCATGCGCGGCGCGCCCGTGTGGTGGCGTCGCGTCGCGCGTACTTCAGTCGCTGGCCTTTGCGCGAGTTGCACCGCCGGCAGCACGGCACGACGTTGCGCCGGATGTGCTTGCCCCCACGTGACAGCGGGATGATGTGGTCGAGGGTGCGGTTCGCGGCGGTGAGCGGCTCGCCGCAGTAGCGGCACGTGGTGGCCGTGGTGCGCAGGCGCCGTTCGTCCTGGAGGCTGAGCGACCCCGGCCGTGCACGGCGCGCGGCGAGCAGGTGCTTCCGCGCGCGCACCCGTGCGATCTCGGCTGCGCGGAATGCCGCGTCTGACTGGTAGCGGATCCAGTACTTCGCGGCCGCGCGGCTCCGCCCGTGCGCCATGGCGACCTTCAGCATGAGCGCCCGGAGGGCGTGGACCTGTTCCCGGTGTGCGCGATCACGTGCCGTGGCCGCCCGCTTCGCGGCGACCTGAGCCTGCTGTGTGGCGAGATCCCGGAACGGCCGCCCCGCGCGCGCCGCGCCGACCCGGCGCGTGCGGCGCTTCTGCTCCAGCCATGCGGCATGGCCACCGGCGCGGCAGACGTGGCAACGGGTCCGCCAGTGGTGCGCGGGGCGTTCGCCGCACTGTCGGCACATGACCCGCTCGCGCCCCGACGCGATCGTGCGGCGCCGGCGGCACGTGCCGCACGTGCGCCCCTTGGTCGCGTGGTACGTGCGCTGGCAGCTCACGCACACGCGCGGCGTCGATTGCTTCTTCATACGCCCCCCCACTGTCGCCGGCGTTCGGCCCGGTCTTCCGCCGTCGGCGTGTGGTTCCCGTTTTTCAACATGCTGCGCAGACTCCGTTCTTTTCGTTCGTTCAAGTCAACTACGTTAGGGGGCTCGGATTTGCCCACCGGTGGGCAAGATTGGACCCCACCGTCGGTAGCAGATTTGCCGGGGGGGTGGGCAACTTTAGACCCCACCCCCCCTCGTGCGCCTTCCGCGCGTGACGCGCCGCCGTGGCTGCGTTCAAGCACGGTGTAGAGGTGCGACGTTGCGTCGCCCGCGGCATCGAGGCGGCCGCGCATCACGCGGATGGCGCCGGCGCGCTCGAGTTCCACGACGGCCCGTCGGACCGTCGGCACGCTCAGCCTGGTATGGCCAACGATCTTCGCGATGGATGGATAGCACTGCCGCGTGTGCCGGTTGACCCAGATGCCGAGCACAGCGAGTACCAGGCGCGCGCTGGAGCTCAGGGGCGAGTCCATCGCCAGCCACGCTGCGGACGTGATGCTGAAGCGCGGGCCTCGCTTGGAACCCTTCATGCGCGCGCCCGCTGACCGGCGAGGCGATGCATGGGAACGCCGACGCACCGCGCGTCGTGGACTGCGACCAAGGGGCGCGCCTGCGGGCACCAGTGGCGATCGCTGTATCTGCTCGCGTTGAGCGAGGACGCGTGGTGCGCCGGCGCGCGCCACACGTGGCGGCGCGTGCGGGTGCTCGGTGGTGCGGCCACGTGGGCGGGTGTATTCTTCACGGTGAGCATTGGAGGGATGATCCAATGCGGCTGGTCGCGCGCGCGGGCCTCTTGGTGGGCAAGGGGCCGCGCGTTCGCACTTAAGGTCGCGGGCGCCGCATGAGCGGAGGCAGCGTCAGGCGGCGGGCACGCGACGGGCCGCTGCTTCTGCCACCCAGGCGTCCAACTCGTCGCGCCGATAGCGCACGACGCGCGGCGCGGGTCGGTACGACCGTGGACCGACGCCTGCCTTCCGCCAGTTGGCGAGGGTCTGCACGCGCAGCCCGAGATGATGGGCGGCCTCTTGGGCCGTCAGCCAAACCGCGTCCGGTGTCCGCGGTGGCATGGACTGGAGCGATCGACGGCGAAGGCGTGGGGACATAGACACTTCCGGGTTGGGAGTTGGGACTCACGACGCCATCAGGCGACGCGCGCTGGCGCCGCGTCCGGCGCCATGTCCGGCGCCGGCGCGCTACTCGCCGACGGTAGGTTCATCCACGCATCGAGCTCCGACCGCAGGTATCTCACCATGCCGGGGGACGGCCGCCGGAACGGTGGGCCGCTCCCTTCACAGCGCTTGCGATACAGCGTCTGCGTGGCGTAGCCCAGATAGTGGGCTGCCTCCGCGGTGGTGAGCCACTGCGCATCAGCGCTGCGCGGCGCGCGCGTTCCTTGGGGGGCGGTGTGCTTGGGCGTGCGACTCATCTGAATGACCTCGGGCTCGAGCAGGGCGTAGAACGTTTCGGGTGGAGATGGCTTGGTGTGCCGTGGCACCATACCGGTTGTGGCCACGAATCCCGCATCGGGTGGCGGCTCACGGTGCGACGGGAGGGGCGGCGGCGAGCTGTGCTGGCACGTCGATGCCCATGCCATCGATCTGGTAGGAGATATCCCCCAGCAGTTGCGCGGCCGTCACGAGCGTGGACAGCTCGCGCTCCATGGCATCGAATGCCTGGCGGAACGCTTCGAACTTGCCGTAGACACCCACGTCCTCCTCGGTGGCATTGGCCTTGGCGAGTGCTAAGCGCAGGTGTACGAGCCGCACCCGCGCCGCGGCGGCGAGTTCATGCAGCGGGGAGACGTCCGCGTAGAGTCGATCGGTGAGGGCAGAACAGCGCTCCCCATCCGGCGGAGCCACCGCTTCGAAGAAAGCTCTTGATTCGTTCGTCATAGCGTGCGCCCGGTGTTGGGGGAGTTGTAGGTGATCTTGCCGCCGGCCATGCGTTGGCTGTCCTGCGTACCGCTCGTGGCCGGATAGAAGTAGGTGATGAGCATGTAGCGATTCCCCGTCGTGGATTCCGACAGGCCACTGACGCCGATCTGCTGCCAGCCCGAAGTTCCGGCAGTCAACGGGCTTGGGGTCAGGTCGGTGTACGCGCCGGCCGAATCGAGACGCCAGAGAATCGTCTTCGCGCGCGTGCCCATCGACCCGTCGTCATAGAGGTTGGTCTCGACCGCGGTGATCGTGCAGCCTTCCGGCAGCTCGAAGTCGAGCACCGCCATGCTGAAGGTCTCTGACGCGAGTCGACTCGCGTAGCAGTAGCCGCTGCTCTGCACGACGTTCGAGTCTTCGTACCCGCGCGCGTGCCCTGCGCTGAGGTTCATCAGCTTCGCGTTCTTCGCACCGTTGTAGCCGTACACCTGCGCCTGGGCCACGATGGAGCCTGACCCGCTCGCTCCCGTGCCGCTGAACGCTTTCACTGACACGTAGCCTTGCTGCCCCAGTGTGAGCGTGCCGACGTATGAGAAGACCGTCTGCCGCGCGTTGACCGTCGATCCGAGCGCCGCATCAGCGGCCGCCTGGCTGACCGTGGAGAAGCCGACCTGCAGCGAGGCAGTGTCGCTGTCTCCGATCACGGCCACGTCGACCTTGCCGTCCTCGCGCACCGTAGCCTCGATGACGGGCTCCATCGGCACGGGCCCCATCGCGAACGTGACGACGTTCTCAAACAAGCCGACGCCGATCTGTCCGGTCAGAGATGTGCCGATGATGCGCCAGCCGATCTTGCTGGGCACCTTCTCCCCGATCGTGACCGAGGCCTCGTAGTTGTTTGGCGACGTATTGGTCATCGCCGCCCACGCCGACCACGCGCCGCGCCCCGTCTGCGTGCGGTACTCCCACGCCGAGATACGGCCGTTGGGGTCCGTGGTGATGAGCTGCACCGTGCCGGTGGTGCCGCTCTCGCTGAGCTTCTCCTGCACGCGCACGTCCTGTCCTTCACGCACCGCGGAGAAGTCCATCTTGTCACTCTCGGTCCCACCGCCCCCGGCGGCGGTGTAGCCGAACGCCGACACATAGAGGCGCGTGCCGATATTGTACGGGCCGGGGAACGTCGCCTCGTACTGGCGGGTGTTCTGCGCGGTGGCCGCGCGCACCGTGGCTGCCGCCGGATAGGCGGACGTCGACACGGCCACCCTGATGGAGGCGGTGTCGCTGTCGCCGGTGACCTTCACGATCGCGGCGCCGTCGTGCGTGAAGCTGATATCGATGACCGTGATGTCCGACGAGGTATTGAGGTCGAACAGCTCGGTACCGGCGGCGACAACGCGCTCGGTCCCTAGGCCATCGTACCCGGTCACGCGATAGCCGATGCGCGCCCACTGGCCTGAACCCGTGGGAATGGTCACCGTCGTGCTGTATGGCACCGAGGCATCGGGCGTCCAGGCACTCCAGGCGGCCGGATCGGTCTGCGTGCGGAACTCGACGAGCGTCACCCGACCCTGCGGGTCGGTGACCGTCAGCGTGGTCGTGCCTGTCGTGCCGGTCTGGGTGTCGGAGACTTCGATGATCGGATCCACGGCCGGCGGCCGCACGAGCCCGGCCGGGATCCCGCCCGGCGTGCCACTCTGGGCGGCGGTGTAGCTGCTGTCGCCGAGCCCGCCGGCGCTGTGGCGGATCTGATACCAGTAGATGGCGCCGTCGCTGGGCAGCTCGTCCACGAACACGGACGTGGTACCCGGCACGCGCGCGATCTCTACGAACGCTCCGGGCGAGCCGCCGCTGTCGGGCGCGCGCTCAATAGCGATGTCGAGCGTGGTGTCGGCCGCCCACAGCGCGAGGGCGATGCCGGTGACGCCTGCTGCGCTCTCACGGTTCGCCATGACAAACATGCCGGCGGGGCGCGGGCAGCCGTCGAGCGTGCTATTGGTGGTGACCGACGCAGTCGCGAACGTCGAGCGCTGGCCGCTGGCCGTCACGTGGCAGACGGCCACCTGGTACGTGATGCCCGGTCCCGCGAGCGACCGCACGACGGTGCGAGTGGAACCGGCCGCCAACCGAGCCACGCGATACAACCGCCAGTCGGCCGGCGGCGCCGCGCCCTCGTAGACGAAGACTTCGACATCGTCGGTGGCTGAGCCGTTCGTCCAGGTCAGCGTCGCGGCCGTCTTCTTGATGCTCGACACAGCCAACGCTGACGGCGCCGTCATGGCGGTGAGGGTCACGCTGCTCCATGCGGTCCACGCGGAGGGACGTCGACCAGCCTGCTCGGTGCGCGCGCGTACCCAGACTTTGCTCCCCGGCGTGACGGGCGGGAGCGGAACCGCTGCCGTGGGGCAGCTCGCCGCCGCGTAGCGGGCGAAGTCTTGCCCGTTGCCGGCGGGGCTGAGCGCGCCAGTGGCCCACTCCACCGCAACGATCAGCACCGCCGTGGCATTGATGGCCGCGGCGTTGGTGATCGTGAATTCCGCGACCGTGCGCGGGTCGGACCCGCTGGCGGCGACGGTGATCACGGCGGCGGGCACGACCGGCTGCTGCGCGAGCCCCGCGTCCACGAGCTTGAACCGTGGCCCCTCAGGGGCCTCCGTGCGTTGCACGAGCTGCATGATGCGCGCGCCGACGCTCGACTCCCCCACACGATAGTTGCGATTGGGATAGTGCGGCGCCTGCAGGTAGAGCTCGTCGCCGATCTTGGCCGCCGCCGCCGCCGCGGTCGCCAGGAGGTCTACCTCTGCGCTTGGGGCGCCACGGCCGAAGCGATCGAACATCTCCAGCGCCGTCGCGGCGACGAGCGCGGACATGTCGCTCTCCGTGGAGTCGACAAGGTGCACCATGCCCGGGATCTCGATCGTGACCTCTTTCGTGCCGAACGCCGTCGCATCCGCCTGCTGACTGACGACCCGCTGCCGCGCGACGAGAATGCCGTCGCTCGGCAGCGCGGCATCGGTCGCGCCCTCTGGTGCAGGCTTGTAAACCTCCTGCCCGATCGTGAGGCCGGTCACGACGCTCGCCTCAGATACGTCAAAGATGACCGGGTCGGCGGAGCGCAGGTCGGCGGTGTTGATGGTCAGCGCCGGCGTGCCCGCATCCTTCAGCCGGGTGTGGAAGAGCTCGAGCTGACCGCTGGCGTTCCATCGGGCCGAGACTCCGAACGGCGCGAAGATCGCACGCTGAATGAAATCATCCAGCGTCTGTGGCTCTGTGATGCGCAGGGCGAGTCGGACATCGGCGCCGATGCGCGCCTTCACGGCGGCGGCGCTGACCGCGTCATAGGGAATCGGTGACGGATACTGCACGGCAGGATCACTGTCATCCCAGAGCGCGGTGAGGATATCCACCGGGTGCGCGTCGACGTACACGGGGCTGTCCTCGCTGACCGCATCGACGAAACAGTGCACACGGAGGATGTCCCCCACCGCCGGCGCGGCGCCGCCAGCCGTGGTGTCCCACTGGAAGACCAAGGCATGGTCGGGGATGCGCGGGACGTCGGACACGAGCTGCTCGCCACCGATGATGCGAACGGCGGGGACCGGCACGTGGGCGCCGGCGTTCGCGACGCCATTCACGGAGAGCTTGAGTCGGAGCCCTGGATAGGCGCGCTTGCTCGTCATCCCCGGGAGCGTGGTGTCTGCGACGTACTTGAGCGCCTGCGCATCCATCGGGGCGATATGCGAGTCCTTCGGCTGGCGCTTGGCCTCCTTCACCTTGGTGGTGGTCGCCGCGTGCGAGTCCGCGTAGCCACTGACGAAGGTGCAGGCGATCTGCCGGCTGCTGACGTCGACGACGCGGAACGTCCACCCGCCGCGGTCCTCGATGTTGAGGAAGCCGTTGATGATCGGGCCGCCGAAGAGGCAGCCGCGCCCCGCGCCGGATGGCAGCCCACCCGTGAAGATCTTCCGGTTGAGTCCGATCCGCCGGCTGTCGCCGATCGCGAACTCGTACTCGAGCGCGCTGACCAGCCGGATGCTCGTGAGATAGCCCGCGGTGAGCGTCTGCCAGGCGCCGCCGTTCTGCCGGAACTCGACATAGCAGCGGCGCGAGAGGAGCTGCTGGCGGTAGCCGGCGTCCTCGAGCGCATTGGTGATCAGGCGGATCGTGCCGGTGCCATCGGTCCCGGTGATGGGGTCGATGACGCGCACGGTGTACGCGCCCTCGCGCACACTTCCCGTCAGGGGATTGAACTCAGCCCCATCCCCCGAGGGCACCTCACTGATGTACGGATTGGTGCCGCCCGCAATCGACGTGAAGGTGAGTGCGTCGGTCGTGCCCTCAGGGTTCAGGCTGGTCGACGCGTCGCGGATGCGCAGACGATACTCAAGCTGCACGACGAGTCCTCCCGTGATCGGGGCAGGCGCGCGGGCGCATCACGTGCGTCCCCGACGATCGGCGTTCTGCATGATCCGCTGAATGGCGGCTTGCGCCGACGGGTCGTTCGGGCCAATGACCGTGATGCTCGTCGCCGCGCGAGGTGTCAGGCCCGCCGCCAGGCTGGTGGAGTTGGTGCCCCAGAGGATGCGCGTGATCTGGTCCCCGCCTCCCATCGCTCCCGCCGACAGGGCTGATCCGCCGATGCCGCCAAGGCTGCTGCTGTAGCGGCCGCTACCGCCTCGCGACACGGCGCGCGCGGCGACGTACAGCGCCGCCGCGGCCGCCGCCGCAGCCAGGGGATGCAGGGTCATGAACTGCTGGATGGCCGCCATCGCCTTCGCGAAGACCTGCGTCTGCAGCGCCCAGTCGGCCACCGCGCGCGCCATCACCCCGATCATCATGTCCCCCCACTGCCGAGCCGCGGACTGGATGTCCCCGTCCGCCATGGCCGCGATGATCCCGCCGGCGATCGCGCTGGCGATGCCTTCGGCGATGATGTTGGAGAGCTTCGAGTAGGTCGATCGCATCGCCTCTGCGATCTCGAGGGAGACGCTACTGGCCATCGCTTTCGCGCGCCCCTCGAGGTTCTTGAGCGTCTGACTGAATTCAGCGTCGATTCGGGGGGTCGGGTTCTCGAGCGGCGTGATTCCCGGCGTGGGAATGTCGACCGCCCCACCCGCGCGCCATGTCAGGTTGTCGCCAGCACCGTAGGGATTCTTGCCGCGCTCTCGCCGCACCTCGGCCTGCGCATCGAGCAGGGCGGTGAGGAAGTGACTCCGGCGCGCAGCGGCCGCCGCGTCGGCTGCGGTCTTCTTCGCGGTGAGCGCGGCCGCCGCATCGCGGGTGGCCGCGGCGGCGTTCTGCTCCGCCTTCATCTGCTTTTGCAGCTCGTCGCTGTATTCCCTGATCCGCCGGTTGATGCCGGCGATCGCTGCATCGGTCTCCTTGATCTCGCCGATGAGCTCTCGGCGAGAGAGGAGACCGCTGGCCGCGTTCAACTGCCCGCGCAGCGCGATGTTCCGTTCCGTCAGCCGGAGGAGGCCTAACTGTTCGGGCGTGGCATCCTTGCCGATCTTGCGATCACCGAACGTGAGATCCGCTATCGCGCCTCGCGTACCGGACGCGTTGCCGCTCGCGATCCGGTTGAAGGCCGACAGGGCAGCTTCCGCGGCGGCCTTCGCCTCTCGCTTGGTTCGATCGAACAGCCCAATGATCGCCATGGTCGCGATACCCACGGCGCCCACGAGGGCGCCGGTGGGACCGAACGCAAAGGCGATGTTGGACACCTGCGCGATCACTTGTCGGCCTGCCTCACCGGACACGCGACCCATGCGCGCCATCGTCTCCGTGGCGGCCGCGATGTGGAGTGACGCCTGCGCGTAACGTTGCGAAACGCCGGTGACAGATGCCACGAGACCGCGGGTCGCGTTCTGCTGGGCGACGCCCAACCCCTCGGTGGCGCGCTGCACCGTGCGCGTGGCGGCCTGAACCTCGGGCACGCCCTGCGCTTGGAAGTTCACGGCGACCGTTCTGACGGGTGCGGTCATGCGGGGGTTCCTCCCTCGAGATCGTTCATCGCGCCGGACCGGACGAGTCGCAGCGCGCGCGCCTTCGCATCACTCGCGGAGACCTGCGGACGCACGAGCTGGAGCAGCGCCCGTCGCTCCTCTTCGAGCTTCCTCGGCTCATGGAAGGCCAGCGCGTTCCGCGTCGCCGCATGGAGTGCCTCGCTGTCCCGCGTGAGCGCATCCACGCGCTCGAGCGTCGCGAGCTGGAGAGCAGCCCACGCCGTCTCGGCGAACGGCGCGCGCGCGACAGCGAGCGGCGCCTGGGCGTATCCACGAGCGACGCGCGCGATCATGTAGCCGACGGGATCTCGGGGGGCGGCACCGGCGTTCCCGCTGTCGCCGGCGCCGGCGATTCCCCCAATGCGTCCAGCACCTTGAGGGCGGACCCGCACGCGATGGACACCAGATGCGCGACCTGGCTGAGCGTCATCGCGCGGACCTCCGCTTCCGGCAGGTCCGGGAGGATACGCACCGCAACATCCCAGTACGTCACGCGCGTGCCGGTCTCGGGGTCGCTCATGGATTGCAGCATCTGCATGCCGCTGCCGTCAATCTCTCGAATGGGGACCGTGCGGCCATCGGCGAGCTGCAGGTCTGGACAGCGTTCATCGAGGGTGGACAGGAGTACGGTCTTGCTCACGGGGTACCTCGGTGTGGATGGGGACCTACGGGGTGTGGGCGAGGACATAGGCGTCGATGTCGGCTGCGCGCCATGCAACGGCGCGCGCGCCGAGCGGGACAGCCTGCGGGGCGATGCCGCTGTTCACCCGGTGGCGCCAGGTGGACTCTGACACGCCGACCCGCTGCAGCACCTCGGGGAGCCGCAGCAGGCCTGTCGGCGTGGGTGTCGGTGCGGATGCAGTCATGCGCGCTATCCTCTGGGGGTAGGGGCAAACAAAAAGGCCGGCCAGATAGCGACTCAGGGAGTCGCCATCAGGCCGGCCTCGAACCGGCGTGCTAGTTGTCTGTGCGCGCGATGATGCGGTCTACTGCGGCACGCCACCAAGATACACGTGCACGGAGGAAGCACAAGTATAGTGCTAGGTACCCCACGCCCAGCCCCACGCCAACCGTGCTGCGAACGCGCGCTGTCTACCGCTCGAGTCGCAGCCCCGGCGGGTCGTGCTGGTCGAGCTCGTGCCAGAGCTGCGCGTGCAACCGCGTGTAGTCCTCATCGGTGCACGCGCGGTAGCACGAGAGTTGCCGACCGCTCTCCGTCACGGCGAACAGCATCACGGCGCCGGTCGCGTCATAGTACGGCGCTTCGTAGACCCCGCGCGCCAGGGCAGGGGCGGCCATCGATAGCCGTGGCGCGCGCGCGTCCTCGGATGCCCCCATGGCCCGCGCGTGCGCGGCCGGGGCGGCGAGCTCGTGCTGTCGCTGCGTGAGCCGCGCGACCTCCTCCGCCTCGTGCGTGTGCGCGAGAAGGTCCTGCACGGCGGCCACGCGACCGCGCGTGAACCAATCGACTGGGTGTGAAGGTGCCGCCGCTTCGCGGGTGCTGGCCGGCGTCACGGCGCCGGGGAACTCAAGGACGCGGGTCATCGGCGCGCGCCCGCTTCGCGGCGACCGCGGCCCGCGCCGGCGGCGCGCTTCATGGGGAGCACCTTCGCCGTGGTCCCCTCGAGCGCCGCAGCGATGGTGTTCGCCATGTCATCCGCTGCGCGCTTCTGCACATCATCGGCGAGGTGGGCGTAGCGCTGCGTGGTCGCTTGGTCCTTGTGACCGAGCAGCTTGCCGGTGACGTAGAGGGACAGGCCGCCGCCGATCGCGTGGCTCGCCGCCGTATGCCGGATGTCATGTAGGCGCACGCCCTCGAGCTTCGCCGCGTAGCGGGCGGCGTTCCAGAGCTGCCGCAGTTGAGGGAGCGGCCGCTGGGGATCCGTCCCCGGGAAGACATACGGCGACCGCTCCATGCGCGGCAACGCGCGCAGCATCGCGACAGCGGGCACGCCGAGCGCGCGCTCGCTCTTGCCGGTCTTCGTGTCCGCGAGCGTCGCGGCGCCCCGCTCGAGGTTCACTGCGTCCCAGCGCAGCGACCGCGCCTCGATCGAGCGCCAACCGGTGAGCAGCATGAACCGGATGGCGGCAACGGCGTAGGGGTTCGCCGGCTTGGTCGCATCCCACTTCTTCGTCCGGTGCTTCTTGGTGGCCTCGCTCTTCGGCTTCTTGCGATCCCTCGGCGCCGGCCGGAGCCCTGTGGTCTCCGCCGTGCGCAGCGCATCGCCCAGCCGCGCCAGCTCCTCGCCGGTGAGGAACCGCTCGCGCGCGTGCTCCGCGTAGCGCTCTACGTCGCTGCACGGGTTCAACCCGCGCGCGCGATACCCCCGCTTCGCGCACCAGTTGAGGAATGCCCCGAGTACCGCGATGGTGCGGTTGGCCTGAATCGGCGTCTTGCGCAGCTTGTGGTGCAGCGTCGCGACATCCGCCACGTGGATGGCCTCCACGATGGTGGTCCCGAGTTCAGGGCACAGGGCCACCTTGAAGATGCGGGCGTATTCGGCGGCGGTGGATGCCTTGCGCTTGGCGGCCTGCTCCTCGAGGTATGGCACGCTGAGCACTGCCAACGTGCGATCCTTGAGGGCCCGGCGCGCGCGCGCCTTCGCGCCGGCTGGATCGGCGCCGCGCTGGATGTCCGCGCGCGCCTCACGGGCGAGCGCCCGGGCCAGCTCCGCGGTGAGGTCGCGCGTCTCCTCCACTCCGTTCCGCGTGCGCACGATGGGCATCCCGTGCGCGCCGAGGGTATAGGTGCGCTTCTCGCGATCGCGACCGGGCGCCCAGTACTGCAGCACGTACACCCGGCGTCCGCTCGGGGTGACCTTCACGCCGAAGCCTGGCACCTCAGTGTCCCAGACCTTCTGGTCGTGCTCGGCGGGCTTGATGCTCTCAACGAGGCGCTTCGTGACCTTGGCTCGCATCGGTCTCCTATTGGGTGGCTAGACGTCCTCCAGACTCCCACCAGACTCCCACACGCTCAACAATACACGAACAGGGGAAGGAAACGCAAGGAAACAGGAAGATGGCCAACTTGGCAATTTCCCCTCTGAAAACAGCGCGCGCGCCGACCCGAAACGTTTGAATCGGTTTCCTTCGTTTTCCTTCCCCTAGCCATCCCCCCCTGACTCTGGATCAGAAGAGTCCAGGTTCGAGCCCTGGAGGGGCAACTGAGGTAAGTGGTTGGTGGAATTGTCGTTAGAAGAAAGCCCTCGACGCCTGCGCGTCGAGGGCTTTCTTGTTGGTGACGAGGTGGCTGCTTCAGCCCACAGGCTGGAAGTTGCTGTCGGTCCTCTGCTCGATGACTGAAGTCAGGTCTGCCGCAAGGTGAGCGAGCGCGACGCGGTGGCGGTCATCATCCGCTAGCACTCTCGCTGCCCGCAACTCTGCTAGAGCCTCGCCAAATGCGGACAGACCAGTGCGCGTGTGCGCCTGGTGCCACCGTTATCACATAGATGGCGTCTGGTGTAAGGCGATCCCCTCCACAGACGACTTGACCATGAGCGGGGACCCCGCGCACGCGGCCTACACTCATGGAATGTGTGACGCGTGCCTCGTGACGCTGGAGGCCTGCATCACATATGACGGAGAAATGACGAGGAAACGTTACTAGAGTCATCGATGGGGTGGTGCGCAGCAGGCCACGGCAGCGGTTGAGTTCTCGACACACCTCAACTTCGAACGAGCTTTCAAGATGCGGAGCCTCGCTCTGTATGTCCTTCTCGCCGGCAAGAACCACCTGGCAACGCCTCTGTACATCGTGCGAGGGCGGGAGATACGTATCGAACGCGATGCGAGCGGTGCGATCAACGTGCTGCGGCTGCGCTAACACATGTGGAGTGACGAACTGATGAGCGAGCACGCGACCGCCGTGGCCGCGGCGTCATCGACCGGTATCCCCGTGTGGTGCCCGGAGCGGCCGACCCCAATGCTCGTCTTCCCCGGCGGACGTGTCATCGAGATCCCATGCGATTACTGGCTCGCCATCGGCCACCTCGCGTCTCAGGACGTCGTCCTCGCGTCGCGAACAGTCTCCGGGCGTCACACTGCACTGCGATGCGCGCTGGATGGCGCGGTGTCCATCTGCGATCTCGGCAGTGTGCATGGGACCTTCGCTGACGGCAGACGCATCCGCGGTAGTCGGACGATGTTCGGCCCAGTCTACCTCAGCATCGGACCGGACGTGCACCTGCGTATCGAGTCGCGCGCGCGGGAGCAGGCGGTCGATGGCACGTGGCATCCCTCTCGATCCGAACCCCAGCCGCCAGACGAGGCCGCGGCGACGGCCATACGGTTGCGCACCATGGGCGTGGTTGCCGCGCTGCATCAGGAGTTCGAGGCGCGGTTCCCCGATGCGATGGGTCCGCTCGACGAGGCGTTCGCCTTGCACCTCGCCGCGACAGCACCGCCTCCCTTGCCCGTTGTGCCATACGCGCCGTGTCTCCCGGAGAGTACACCACCTGTCGTCGGACGCACGACGGCGCCGGGTCGGGTCTGGACGCTCTCGATGGACAGCGAGGCGTGATGGGATTCAGCTTCGCAGCGCGTAAGCCGTGGTACGATTCCTCAGCAAGCGGCGTCCCTTGCACCGTCGAGTACACGCGCCGGATCGTGCACGAGCGACTGGAAATGGCGAGCGCGCTCGGAGCCCCGTATGCACCACCGTCTCGAGCGTCCTTGACCCATCCACCCGCCACCCGGGTGAACTGCGTGTGCTCGGCAATCATCCAGCAGTTCGTGCTCCACGTAGGAGAACCGAGGGTGTGGGAGTGATGCGGGCTAACCCACCGGCTCTCATCGACACCGGCGCTGTGGCGCGATGCTTGTGGCAGTCGAACGCGTATCGCGGGAGCATCGCGTGACTATCCCTGAGAGTGATGCCTTGCGGGGTTTAATAGCGCAGGTCCTGACGGGCGCGGTGGACCCGGCAACGGCGGCGCCGGAGTTCTTTCGCCTCCAGGCACACGTCTGGGAAGCGAATTATCAGGCTGAGAAGCGTGGGTTGCCCTTGGACCTGCCGAGTCCGGTGCCGTCGACCATGACGACTGTCGAGGAGCGGCGATGGCGGCGTTTGATAATGGCCGTCTCCGATTACACTCAGGAGCTCCTTCCGAAGGTCGAGTGGCTGCCGGTGGAAGACACGGAGCCCGTTCTGCCGACCGACGCTGGCATCATTGTCGATCTACACGCGCTTGATCTTCGCGACCCCGATGCTCTCACCTAGGTCTTGTGTGTTCACGCGTCGCCTCGCGCTGCTCGCCAGTGCGGCGACCGTTCGCGAGCTCGCAGACGGTCGCGTGCTCGTGAAGCGCTACCGGTTGCCATAAACACTGGGTCCCCGTGACGCCGTATGGAGTCGACAACATCGGGTTCCCATGGTTGTCGCCAGAATCACTCGCCAGAATCACCACCCCAGCTCGAGGATCCGGAATGAAATACGCGGGACTGTTGGCAGCGCACCTCGCCCGGGGGCAACGTCTTCTCGCCATCGCCCAAGGAGTTTCGGTGGCGGCACTGTGTCTGCTCGTGCTCCTGATGTGGTGGGATCCGAGCCCGATTACGGGCGTATCAGCCCTCGGATGCGGCTGGAGCCTGTACAGCATCACGCGGCAACGCCGCATTCTTCGACAAATGACGCTCCCGCCCGGCTTGGAAAAGCGGGATACCGTTCGGGTACCATTCGACACAACGCGATAGGCGTCCTGACTATCGTGTCGCTGGATCAGAAGAGTCCAGGTTCGAGCCCTGGAGGGGCAACTGTAAGCGCCGTCACGACTCTAGTCGGGGCGGCGCTTGTTCTGCCAGTAGGCGGGCAATCGGTGACGAACGACTGTCACATCAGCGCTTGGGCGCCACTGGCAGGTCAAAAGCCTTTGCCGCGCGCAGTCGCGCAACTCGCTGTTGCATTCTTTCGCTTTCCACTCGCTCTGCGCGCTCTCGCCGGGACGCGTCTATCGAGCGGTTGGCGGCCACCATCGCGCTCACAATACCGGTCGTCAGTCCAGCAAGCGCCAAAACGCAGACGACATTTGTGGTCAGCAACAGGCGGCGCAAGGGTAACACTCCACTCATCTGACGGCCGCGACTCCACAGCAGCGCCACGAGCAGCACGGAGAGGAGCGTCACCAGCAGGCCGTTCTGTGATGCACCGATCACCAGCCGGGCGGGCAGCGGAAGTGCAAATCCGAACTGCGCCGCGATTCGCATAAACAGTGGCGTCACGGTTGCGCTGAAGACGACGACGAGCGACACGAGCCCGAGTGTCACGCCCATCGACCAAAGATCAGCTCCTTCGCGATTGAGTGACGCAAAAGTGGCACGCATTTGCATGGTGGCATCTCCGTTGGGTTCGGGTGCACGGCGCATGGACCAAGCGAGCGGCAGCGCGTTAATCGCCCAACGTAGCCTGCCCCAGCCACTGTCCATTTGGTCCGCTTCGGCCGCGAGCGCATTCCCCCAGTCGGCACGCGCGGGATGGATGCGGTTCGCGGTCCAGGCTATCAGGCGGCCGGCGACTTGAGCGGCCCATCCATCGACGACGGCCTTCACGACCCACGATCCAGCAGCGGGCGCAATCCGCGAGTTCGAACCTTGGCATCTACGACGAGCGTGCGCGCCGAACGTACTCCATGCGCCGTGAGGCGATACGTATGGCGCGGCGGCCGACCTGCCACCTCAGAGTTGATCCAGTTCGTCTCCAACCACCCTTGGTCGGCCAGACGAGCGAGAATGGGATAGAGCGTCCCGGACGCAAGCCCCGTGCGCTGAGAAATACCATAGCCATAGTGCCAGTCCCGCGGCGATTCGAGCAATACCGAGAGGACGCGTATGGTCTGCGGTGACGTGTTGGGCTCTCTGGGCATACTAAAGTCTACATAACTAGACATTTGAACGCAAGTGGCTGCAAGCTATCGCAGGTGCGCCATCTCCAACCGCGCTCCGTCCGCATCGAGCACATCATACAGCGGTCCCTTGTCGGCCGGCGCGCTTGAGCGAATCCAGAATCGTTCCTCGCGATCCACCGACAGGGCACCCTACTTGAACGGCGGGCGATAGTCGGGCAACGCCATCGCGTCGAACGGACACTGGTTGGGGACGTGAAAGCGCACCGTGGCGCCCCCCGCGCGTCAGATCGTGCCGTCGGCGACGCAGTGCCGCAGCTGGCGATCCACCCGGCAGATATGGTTGTGCAGCCAGTGCTCGAGCGCATTCACGAGAATGTGCGCGTCGTGATTGTCGTAGCCGTGCGCGGTGTGAAGCCGCCGATGCTCGGCGAGCAGCTGCGTCATTGCCTCGTGCTGCGCCTTGTTGACCTGCGCCGCAGGGCAGCGGTGCTTCGCCATGCAGCGCTCTTCGAGGCCGAAGTGGTCGCGCGAGTAGCGGTCGAGGAAGGCGAGGGCCTGCGCGTACGCCGCCGCGCCGTCGTCCGACTCGATGGCGCGGCGCAAATCGCCCACCGACTTGAAGATTGTCTGGTGCTGCTGGTCGATCTGCGCAAAGCCGGTGGCGTACAACTCATCCCATTGCATCCACGGATAATAGGGCGCGCGCGGGAAAAGGTAGCCCAGTTGGTGCGACGTCCACGTCGTCGCGCGTTCTACTGACTCGTCCGCCTCGCGGGAGCGGCGGTTCACGCGCAGATTCCGCGTCCAAGGAGGTAGGCCGCGATGGAGGCTGCGCCCCGCACGCCGGGCAATATCGATCACAAGTGGCTCGTCGCCGCGTCGGTGAGCCTTGGCGCGATGATGGCGACGATCGACGCCTCCATCGTCAACGTCGCGCTGCCGCAGATCCGCGGCGAAGTGGGCGCCTCCATCGACCAGATGACCGCGCTCGCCACCTCGTTCGCCATCGCAATGGTGGTGGTGATGCCGCTCACCGCCTTCCTCGGGCGCATCCTGGGGCAGAAGCGCGTCTACCTGTTCTGCCTCGCGCTCTTTCTCGTGGGCTCGGCGCTGTGCGGGATCTCGCGCACGCTGTCGCAGCTTGTGGTGGCGCGCTCGCTGCAAGGGCTGGGCGCCGGCGCGCTGATGCCGAGTCAGATGGCCATCCTGCGGCAGACCTTCCCCCGCCGCGAGCAGGGGATGGCGATGGCGGTCGTCGGCATGGTCATCACCTTCGGCCCGGCGGTGGGCCCGACGCTGGGCGGGTGGATTGTCGACAACTGGTCGTGGCCGTGGATCTTCTACATCAACCTCCCCGTCGGCCTGCTCGGCATCGCGATGAGCAACCGGTTCGTGCACGAGCCCGCGGACATCCGCGCGGCCAACGCGGCGCACGCCGAGCGCATCAGGAAAGACTTCGACTGGCTGGGGATCGCGCTGCTGAGCGTCGGACTGGCATCGCTGCAGTATGTGCTCGAGCAGGGGAATCAGAATGACTGGTTCGACTCGCCGCGCATCGCGGTGCTGAGCGTACTCGCCGTCGGATCACTCATTGGATTTGTGGTCATCGAGTTGCGCGCGCCCGCGCCGGCCGTCAACCTGCGGCTCTTCAAGGATCCCGTCTTCACGTCGTCGACGGTGCTCGCCGCAGTGATGTTCTCGAGTCTGATGGCGGGCATGTTCCTGCTCCCCGTCTTCATGCAGGAACTGCTGGGGTTCACGGCGCTCAAGTCGGGGATGGCGCTGCTGCCGCGCGCGCTGGTGATGATGGTGGTGACACCGATCGTCGGCAAGCTCTACAACCACGTGTCGCCAAAGGTGCTCGTCGCGTTCGGACTCATCTGCGTGTCAGTCGGCTGCTACGAGATGGGGAGCTTCACGCTGCAGACCAGCCAGGCCGGCATTGTGAGCGTACTGGTGCTGCAGGGGGTCGGCTTCTCGTGCCTGTTCGTGCCGCTCGCCACCGTGGCGCTGAGCCACGTGCCGCGCGTGCAGCTGTCTGACGCCACCGGACTCAACTCCGTGGTGCGGCAGTTCGGCGGGTCGGCCGGGTTGGCCATCTACGGGACGTTGCTCACGCAGCACAGCGTGCGCGCCAAGTCGCACCTCAGCGAGTTCGTCACCGCGCTCGAACCAGAAGTTGCGGCGCGGCTGGCGGCAATGACACGGGTGTTCGTGGCACACGGCATGGATGCGGTGACCGCCAAGGCCGCGGCGTTGCAGGCGATGGCGGGAGTGGTGGCGCGGCAGGCGACGGTGCTCGCCTTCGAGCAGATCTTCGCGATCACCGGCCTCGCACTGGCCTGCACCCTGCCGCTGGTGCTCATGCTGCGGCACAGCGACCACGAAGACGACCATCCCGAGGCGCAGGCGGGGATCGAGTGAGGCAGGGAAGAGATTGAGGACGCCCGGACCGGGCGTCAGGCTAGGCGCTTCAGGTGAAGCCCGAGCCGCCGCCGCAGCTCGACGATCCGCCCCCCGAACCGCCCCGACTGCTCGTCAGCACGCTGACTTCGGTGAAGTGCCGCTCGACGTTGGCGGAGCCGCACGCGGGGCACCGGCGTCCCTCACCTGACGCGTAGGCCGACATCGACAGGCGCGCTTCGTAAGGGGCGCCGCACTCGCGGCAGATGAACTCGTAGCTCGGCATGGCGGCGTGCGAACGGCGGGAGTTGGAGAGCGAATGGCTGAATAGTTATAAACATATAATGGCGTGGTGGGCGGCAAAAGGGGCGCGCCCCTGCTAGACTGCGCCTCCATGCCCCTGAGCCGCCGCGAAGTTCTGCTGTACACCGTGTTGGGTCTCCTCTGCGGCCTGGCCTATTTCGTGACCTGCCGTCTGGTGACGTCGCCGGTGGAAGTGGCGATGCCG
>JACPFW010000010.1 GCA_016182795.1 Gemmatimonadota bacterium | reverse complement strand
TGTCGAGCAGCGGCGACCGTGCCTCCAGCGAGTGCGCCATGAACGCGACGTCGGCCTTCGCCAGCAGCTGGTCGGGCAGGTACGTGCAGAAGTCTCCGTAGAGCGCGCGGTCGGCGTCGTCCATGCCGTCGGCGCGCTGCCACACCTCCTGATACAGCGCGTCGGGGTCGAATCCGTCCACCGCGTGGAGCAGCGCCGGCGCGTAGGCCTGCGCGCGCGTCGTCCGAAAGCCGCGGTCGTAGGTGAACGACTCCGCCGCGCTCGCGCGGCCGGCGCGCGCCAGCAGCATCGCGCGCTTCAGCGGTCCACTCGTCTGGCCGCGCAGCGCCGTGTCGGCAAGCCGCCGCAGTGCGGCCGGGACGACCCCGCGATACAGATGGGCAGCGCGCGCGACCAGCGGGCGGGAGTATCCGCCGAACAGTTCATCGCCGCCGTCGCCGTTCAGCGCCACCACCATCGTGCCATGCGCCTCGCGCGCGAGCAGGTGGCTCGGCACGATCGAGACGTCGGCAAGCGGCTGGCCGTAGTGCCAGATGATCTCCGGCAGATCGCGCACGACGTTGGGCCGCAGGAGCCGCTCGTGCAGTCGCACGCCGAGGTGTTGCGCGACCCGCCGCGCGAACGGCCGCTCGTCGAACTCCGACTCGTCGAAGCCGACGGCAATCGCCTCCACCGGCGTGCCCGCGCGCTGCGCGGCGAGCGCGGTGATGAGCGACGAATCGACGCCGCCCGACAGGAAGACGCCGACGGTGCGGTCGGCGACGAGTCGATCCTCAACCGCGCGGCGCGCGATGCGTTCGACTTCGTCCAGCACCTCGCCTTCATCCATCGACGTCTTGGCGGCGTACGACACATCCCAGTAGCGCTCGATCCGGCAGACGCCGGCGGCGGCATCGAAGGTGAGCGTGTGGGCCGGGGGAAGCGCCGCAATGCCGCGCCAGATGGACATCGGCGCCGGCACTGCGTGATAGGTGAGAAAGGCATCGACGGCGCGCGGATCGACGGCCGGCCGCTGTGGCAGCAGCTCGAGCAGCGCGTTCAACGTGGACGCAAATGCGAACCGACCGCCGTCGTGCGCGTAGAAGAACGGCTTCTTGCCGGCGCGGTCGCGCGCGGCGCGCAGGATGCGGCGGTCGCTGTCCCACACCGCGAGGGCGAACTGTCCGTGGGCGCGCCGGATGGTCTCGTCAAAGCCCCACGTGCGCACCGCGTGCAGCATCACCTCGGTGTCTGAGTGGCCGCGGCATGCCACGGCCGATCCCAGTGCCGCGCGCAGGCGCGTGAAGTTGTAGATCTCGCCGTTGAAGACAATGACGTGCCGCCCGTCGTCGCTCGCCATCGGCTGATGGCCGGCGGCGGACAGGTCCTGAATGGCAAGCCGTCGCGCCCCGAGGCAGATTCCCTCACCGGCCCACACGCCGCCGTCGTCGGGACCGCGGTGCACCATCCGCGCGTTGGCCGCTTCCACGCGCGCGCGGTCGCCCGAAGCGCCCGGTCGTAGGAGGCCGCAGATGGCGCACATGGCTCAGGCTCGGCGAGTGATCACGTGGCTGCTCCGGCGAGCACGTCGAAGTATTCGGCCGCCACGCGGTCCCACGCGTAGCGGCGCGACCGCTCGACCGCGGCCACCGACATCGCGCGGCGCGTGTCCGCATCGTCGCGCAGGCGCAGCAGCGGTTCGCGCAGAGCCTCACCGCCAAACGGCACCAGATAGCCGTTCACGCCGGATGCAACGAGTTCCTCCGTGCCGTTGATCGCATGCGCGAGAATGGGCAGTCCGCTCGCCGCCGCCTCGAGCGTCACGAGCGAGAAGGCTTCGTAGCGCGACGGGTGCAGGAGCAGGTCGGCCGCAGCGTACCAGCGTTCCGGCGTGGTGGTCTTGCCCACAAAGCGCACCTGCGCGAGCGCTCCTCGCGCGGTGGCGTGGGCGCGCATGGCCGCTTCGTCGCCGCGTCCCACGACGCAGAGCAGAAGATCGCGCTGGCCCGCCACCGCGTCGATGGCGTCGCGCAGTCCCTTGCGTTCCCAATCGCCCCCGCAAAACAGCGCGACGCACGCGTCCGCGTCGAGTCCAAGCGATGCGCGAAGCGCGCGCTTGGCCGCATCGTCGGGAGTCGGGCGAAAGAGCGCATGATCCACGCCGTTGGGCACAACCGAGATGACGGACTCCGGCACGCCGTAGAACTCGTGCAGTTCGCGGGCGGTGCCCCGCGACACGGCAATCACGCGCCGGAGGCGCCGCGACCCGTACGCGTGCCGCTCCTGCCGCACGAAGACCTGCTGCGCCATGCGCTGCCAGGCGCGCCCCACCGCGCTTCCGCCGCGCAGTCCGCCAAAGCGCGCCGTGAACGCCGCGTGGCAGTACTGCGCCGTAATCACGTCGGCGTCAAAGGCCGACGCGCCAATGCAATTGGTAAGGGTGCACCCCGCGCGGCGCTCGGCCGCGCGCGCTGAGCGCGCGAACAGGTAGGCGCCGGCCACGAGCGGGCGCGGCGCGGGCGGCACGCGGTGCCACACCACCGGCGCATCCGGCAGCTCGCAGCGCGCCGCAATGACGGTGACGGGAATGCGTCGCGCGAGGCGCGACAGCACCTCGGCGGCCGCGCGTTCCTGGCCACCGTGGCGGTGCACCTCGTGCGCGATGAAGGCGAGCGAGAAGCTCATGGACACCCGGAAGTTGCGCCGAGCGCGGGCCCGGCGGAATGCTCTGCCATCATGTCGGGGGGCACGGCACGGTCGGCGCGCGCGGCCGGTGACGCGCGGTGGCCGCTCCCAGGCGTCGACCGGCGACGGCGGAACGCCAGCGGTGCCACACGAGAGAATCGCCCCGCAGCAGCAGCCGCGCGCATTGCGCCGCGCCCGGGGCTTCGCCGGTCCCCACGAGCAGTGCCCACGCCAGATAGCCGGCGCGCCAGGCGCGTCCCCGCCCTTCGATCACGGCGACGGTTTCGTTGTGCACCGCGTCTACGAGCGGCGCCACGGCGAACACGCCGCGATGCAGGGCATCGCCGGCGTGCCGCGGCGCCACATCGTGATCCACGGCGACCGACGGATCGTAGATCAGCCGCCATCCCGCGCGGCGCAGCGGCAGGCAGACGCCGAGTTCCCAGTGCAGCTGCGCCCCGGTACCGCGCAACCGGTGATCGAATCCCACCGCGCGCAGCAGCGGGGCGCGAAAGGCGCAGTTGACTCCTTTGAGCACGTCGACGTCTCGGGCGGCGCCGGCGCCCAGATGATGATTGCCGATGACGCGGCCAAACCACTGCACGATGCCGACGCGGGCGACGTCGCCCCGCTCATACGGCTGCCAGTCGCGTCCACCCGCGCCGCCCACGTTTGACGCCGACTCAAGGTGCGCCAGCAGGCCGCTGATCCAGGCGCGTCGCGGCCGCGCGTCATCGTCGGTGAGCGCGATGACATCGCCGGTGGCCGCATCCAGCGCGGCCTGCATGGCCGCGATAACGCCGTCTTCCGTTGCGATTGCCGTGCGCACGTTCAGCCCGCCGTCGCCTGCGGTGTGCGCGGCCTTCACGGTCTCGGTGTCTCCGGCGCGCACGCCGACCACCACTTCGTCGGGCACCCGCTCCTGCGCCGCCAACGCGGCGAGGCAGCGCGCCAGCGACTCCGGCCGGCGATAGCTCGGTACCAGCACGCTCACGCGGGATGTCATGCGCCGGGCCCTGCCGGAAATTCCCGTGCGCTGGCCCGCTCCCACGCCGCGCCGTGCCGCGCCACGTGCCACAACTCCGCCGCGAGCGCCCAGAGCGCGAGCAGCGAGTCGAGACGCTTAGGGCAGGAGCGAATATTGACGAGCCGACTGGCCGCGATGTCGCGCATCAACCGCCCGCGCACGGGCCGCGGCGCGCCATACTTGTAGAGGAACCGCACCTCGGCCTCACGATACGCGCCCAGCGTTCGGCCCGAGGGCAGCCGGCGGGGCGGGTGATCGACGATGGCCTCGGGGACCCACGTGATGATGTGCCCCGCCGCGCGCAGGCGCTCGCGCAGGTCGGCATCCTCCATGTGGGGGAACGCAAACCCCTCGTCGAATCCGGCGACAGACACGAAGACCGCGCGACGGATGGCGAAGTTGCACGACCACAGCACGCCGCCCGTGTTGTTCTGCGGCGCGTGCACACGCGGGCTGTGCAGGCCGCGTTCACAGGTGGTGCGCCCTTCCAAAACGTCGGCGCGCACCGTGGAGGCGATCACAGCCGCGTACGCGGCCAGCCAGCCAGTTGATGGCACAATGTCGTCGTCGGCAAAGACGAGCCACTCACCCGTCGCCGCCCGCGCACCAGCGTTGCGGTTGGCCGCCGGCCCGCGCCGCGGGCCGCGGACGTGACGCGCCCACGGGCATTCGGTTCGCAGCCACGCCTCCGTGGCGTCAAAGTCGCCGTCGTCCGTCACAATGACTTCGTACCGCGCGGCATCGAGGCTCTGCGCGCCCGGGGCAAGCCGCGCGAGACACGCACCGAGTTCACGGCGCCGGTCGCACGTGGGGACGACAACCGACCAGAGCGGCGCTGGCGTCATGGCGTCATGGCGTCATGTCCCGTTGCGTGCCGCCCTCGGCTTCTTCGCGCAGCATCGCCGCGTACTGTGGGGCGAGGACGCCCCAGGAGAACCGGTCGCGCGCCGCGGCATGTCGGGTGCGACGCGCCGTCTCGTCGGAGGGGGCGCGCAACGCCGCGCCGAGGAGTGCGACGGTCGCGGCGGGGTCACGCGTGTCGCCAAGCCAGGCGTGCGCGCCCAGCACGTAACGAGTGCCGGCTGTCTCATGTGCCACGATCGGCAGGCCCGCCGCGAGCGCCTCTACATAGGCGAGTCCAAACCCTTCACGCAGCGAGAGCAGCGCAAACGCGTCGGCCGCTTCGTATGCCTCCGGCATCCTCGAGGCCGCCCAGGTTCCAACATAGCATCCATCCGGCAATCGCTCGTGCGCCAGTTGTCGCACCGCCGCGGTCTCCTCCGTCTCCTGTCCAAGGAGCGCCAGGAATGGGCGCGGCGCGTCCATGGCCGCTACGGCGGTGATGAGCGCATCCATGCGCTTGATCGAGCGGTCCAGCAGCCCGACGCTTAGCAAGAGCGGCCGACCGGCAGGCGCACCGAACGCGCGCCGCACTGCGGCCACCCGCGCCGGATCGCGAGGGGCCAGCGCCGTCGGGATGCGCGCCCCGTGCGGCAGGACGAACATCCGTTGCGGTGCTTCGCCCCGCTGTACGGCGGCCGCAAAGTGTTCAGGCGTCAACTGCTGCACGCGGTCGCACCGCGTGTACGGCATCGTCGTCGCGCCACCGTTGTAGAACAGCAGGCGGTAGCGCTGGCCGGTGACGCGGCGCCAGTGCCAGCAGGCATTGCCGAAGTTCAGGTCGGCGAAGTAGATGAGGTGTGGGCGCCATGCGAGCAAGTGCGGCAGGAAACCGCCGAAGAAGCTGATTTGCTCCACGAAATATGGATCGCGTCCGAGGACGCGCCCCACGGCCGCGGCGGCGGCAGAGTTGCGGGGCAGGCTCCAGGCCGCCCGCTCATCCGCCTCCAACGTTCCGCCGCCATACACCGTCAGGTCGAGTCCCGAAGCACCACGCAACGCCTCATGCAGTTCGCGCGTGAATCGCTCGAACCCGCGCTGCTGCCGGCCGAGCCCGGTGCACGGCAGGGCAACACGCACACGCACGCTGGCATCACTCATGCCTTTCGTCCCACCCACATACGATAGTCCGTCAGGCGGCCCTGCCAGCGCTCCCACACGCCGCGGTCGAAGTGCTCGTCGTACAGCAGGTAGTCCCGCACCGCGACCCGCGTCACTCCGTGCGCCTGGGCGCGGGCCTCGACCTTCGCCCACTCAATGTGATCGTCCGGCCAGATGTGCAAATCGCCCTCTGGCATCCATCGACGGTCGAACCATCGCTGCCACACAAAGAGCGGACGGATCCGTTTCCAGTAGTTGTACGGTCGGAAGAACCGGCTCCAGTGCTTGGGAGGAAACGCCCGCGCCTCGCGCATGAACTGGTCGCGCACGGGGTCGTGCCACGACGCGTCGTGCCGCTCGTGATCGATGTAGAGCACGCCACCTGGACGAACGACCCGGGCCATCTCCTCGACGAGCGACAGGTAATCAGGCACGTGGTGCAGCACCGAGTAGCAGGCCACGAGATCGAACGAACCGTCGGCGAAGATCGCCAGCGAGCGGCCATCGATCTGCTGCGTGCGGTGCCGACCGGTGGACTCGAAGCGCTCGGACACCAGTCGCAGGCACTCGGTGGAGATGTCGGCGGAGACAACCGTGGCGCCGGCGGCCAGCAGTTGCGCCGTCAGGTTGCCGGTCCCCGACCCGACATCGAGCGCCCGCACCGGAGCGGACGTCGCGCAGAGCGCCACGGCATCGCGCGCCGCCTGCGCGAGCCGCGCCTGCTCCACGTCATTGAAGATCTCGGGGTGTTCGGCGTCGTACGTGCGGGCCACCGTGTCGTAGGCTTGCACGTTGTGCGCAATCCTGTCGTCGACCGGCGCGGGGCTCACCGGGCGGGCCATGCTACACGCTCGGGGCTGACGATATCTCGGCGCCGAACTCCCGGACGAGCCGTTGCGACCGCAGCCCACGACCAATGGAGTAGTTGTACGCGTGCGCGCTGCAGGCAAAGCCGTAGGCGCCCCAGAAGACGGCGCCGGTCGAGCCGCTGAAGATGTCGCCGATCAGCAGCACGGCCAGCAGGGACCAGACGGTAGCCAGCGCCGAGGTGGAAAATGGATCGCCCCGGAAATCGCGGAACCGTGTCAGGGTGAGCAACTGACCGATGAGTCCGAGCATGATCAGGCATCCGCCCGGCCACCCCATCACGTAGAAGACCTCGAGTAAGCCATTGTCGATGGACACCTGCTTCTCGACGCCGCTCGCCAGGAGCTTGGTGCCGCCGCCCGTCCCGCCGAGTCCCTCCCCCTCCGCGCGCGCGCCGATCGACTGTACCGCAAGCTGCGACAGCATGATGCGCGTCCGCACAGAGTTGTCGTCCTCGAGATCGGTCAGCGAGAGGAGGCGCGCCGCGATGGATTCACGGAAGACATCGAGCGAAAGCACCGGCAGGGCGATGCCGGCCATCAGCAGCACGAAGACCCAGTTGCGCAGCGTACGGCGCAGCGGGCCAAAGATCTGGATTACGAACATCCCAACGGCGATCGCGACCCAGGCGGACCGCACGCGTGTCAGGAGCAGGGCCAGAAAGGCAAGCGTTAGCGAGAGCGTCATGCCGCGCCGGGCCGTCCCGAACAGGAAGAGGATGCCCATCAGCAGCACCACGGAGAACGGCCCGGGGGAGTTCAGCGTGCCGAACGCGCGAAACCCGAACGGGACCGGCGGGCCGATCGACGCGAGATTGGCCGCGATCATCCAGACGCGGTCCCAGCTCGGCAGCGCGACAACCTGATAGATACCGTACGCGCCGAGAAGCGGAACGGCCCACTGGAGAAAGTCGAGGAACGACTTCCGCAGCGCCGGAAAGATGCGCCAGTTGAGGATCAGGTGCATACCGAACGCGATCGGCCCAATCCACGTGAGCAGGGCGTAGGTCGCCGGCAGCATGCCGTTCTTCAGGACGCCCACGAAATAGGAGTACCCCACGCCCACCAGGGTGAAGACGAACGGATACATCAGCGCGCCGCGCAGCTCGCGCGCCCGGTAGGCCAGCGTCAGCAGCGCGATGAGCGTCACGACGACGGGCGCCATCAGCACGAAACTCGCCGGCTGGAACCCGTACTGCATGTCCACCATCCGGCGCACCCACGGCGTGAAGAACCAGAGGGCGTAGACGAAGGTCGGGTAGCGCGTTGGCGCGCGATAATACGCGATGAGTCCCGTCACCGCCGCCGCGCCCACAAACACGGGGGCGAACAGGCGACCGCCAACGCCGGCCACGCCAAAGAGCGTCACCGCGACGAAAAGAATCAGCGTGACCGTCGACGCCGACATCCGTGTGCCGCCGCCGCGATCCGCCGTCGGCGTGACCACGCGCGCTGTCGTCGCCGCGTCCATCAGGCCGCCGGCGTGCTAGGGCGCCGCGCCATGCTGCCGCGGGCGAAGCTCCTCGTGGCTGCGCGACCGCCGGGCCCGCCGCAGACGACGACGCACCGACTGGAACGCGTAGGCAAGCAGGGCCACCGCGATCGTCGACGCAGTACCGTGCGCAAACAGCGAGAAAGGCGCCACGCCCGTGTCCGACACGGGCAGCGCCCGCTCCGGCCCGGAGTCGACCGGCCCCTGCATGCCGTTGATCTTCTGCAGGACGCTCACATCGACGCCCATCATCGTCGGGAGGGTCGCCCCGAATCCCGGGCCGAGCTCAGGATCGCTCGCCCGGAAGACAAACATCGTGGACAGCCACAGCCCGATCATCATCAGCGTGCTCAGGTAGATGACGCGCGGCGACGGCAGATACCATCTGCGCGGCGTATGCGACGACCGACGGCGGCGGCCGGCCCACGGGGCGTCGAGAATCCACCACGTGAGCATCGAGACGACCATCGTGCTGCCGAAGATCAGCGGGGCCACCAACGCCTCGGTCGCCGCCAGCAGCACGCCCGAGATCGTCGCCGCGCTGAACTGGCCGGACGACGGCAGGCGCTCTGTTCCCGTATCGAAGATATCGGGGACGAGCTCCGATTGCGGCTGTACAGGGTCCGAATGTGTGGCCATGGGCGCGTTCCCGGTCCTTATCTGCCGTATTCGTAATAGTAGCCGTACCCCTGCCGATAGCGCGAGCCGCGACGCAGCTCGACATCGTTGAGCACGGCGCCCGCGAGGACCACCCGCACGTTGCGCAGCTGTTGCACCGCGAACTTCAGCTCGTCGCGGTCGGTCTTGTCGGAGCGCGCCACCAGCAGCAGCGCGTCGGCGCTGGCCGCGATGAGCGAGGCATCGGTGAAAAGGTTCAGCGGCGGCGTGTCCAGCAGGACGTAGTCGTACTGCTGGCGCAGGCGGTCGAAGAGCGGCTGCAGGCGCGTGGCCACCAGCAGGTCGGCCGGATTCACGCTGGGCGAACTGCCCAGCGGCAGCACGTCCACCGTACCGCCCGTCTCCATCGACACGCGGCGAATGCACTCGCCTGGCGACGCCTGTCCGTACATCAGGTCGAAGAAGCCCGGAGCCGGCGGAATGCCAAACGCCTCGTGCACCGTGCCGCGCCGCGTCTCGGCGTCAATCAGGATCACCCGCTGGCCCTGCTGCGCCAGCGTGATGGCGAGGTTGACGGCGGTCGTCGTCTTGCCGTCGCCCGGCAGCGCGCTGGTGAGCACGATCACGCGCGGGGCGCGCGGCGGAGTCAGGTAGTTCAGGTTGGTGCGCAGCGCGCGATACGCTTCCGCGGCCGGCGTGTGGTACTCGCGGGCGGAGCCGGGCGCCGAACTGCCCGACGCACCGCGGTCCGCGCCCGCCCGCACTTCGGCCTCGGGTGGCGGCAATCGATACGCCCCCGCGCGCGACTGCTGCTGCAGGTTCGGGATGATGCCGACCACCGGAACGCCGACGATGCCTCGCAGGTCGCTCTCGTCGTGAATCGTCGTGTCCAGCCAGTCACGGAGGAATGCCACCCCGATGCCGACGAGCAGGCCGGAGAAGATCGCCACGGCGAAGATCAACGTCTGCGACGAGTTGGCCCGCATGTCCGCGGTCACCGCTTCATCGAGCACCGACGCCGACGAGTCCGGCACCGACGCCGAAATCTCGGCTTCCTTCAGGCGCGACTGCACCAACTGCATCGTCTCCTGCAGCACGGCGCGGTCGCGATCGAGGCGCTGGAACCCCATCGCCTCCTCCGGCATCTGCGCCAGCTGCTTCTGCAGCGAGTCGACGCGCCGCTGCCGATCCTCCACCAGCGACACCCGCTGCGACAGAAACGCGGCAGCGCGATCCTGAATGCGCTGTCTCACATCCTCCATGCGGGCGTCAAGCGCCTTGACGTCCGGATCTTCCGACGTGCGCCGCTGCACGAGCGCGTCGCGTTCGGCCCGCAGGTTCTGCAGTGCGGTCACTTCGGCGGTGGCGATGCCGAGGAACTCCGGCGTCGCCATCGCGCGGCGCAGGAACTCGGCGGCGCCCTCCGGACCGGACTCCCGCAGCGGCGCGATGGCCCGCGCGATCGCATCACGCTCCAGCGTGATGGTCGTCATGTTGCCGCGCAGGAGATTGAGCTCGGACACGAGGTCCGTAATCTTTCCGTCGATGCTCGACACGCCGCGCGCGAGCAGATAGTCGCGAATCTGCGCTTCCTGCGCGCTAAGCTGCTCGCCGACCACCGCCACCTGCCGCTGGAGATACGCGACCGTCGACCGCGCGCCGCTCGCCGCGAGGTCGATGCGGCGCCGCACGTACGAGCGGGCGAGCACGTTCGGCACGAGCATCGCCTCGACCGGATCACGGCCGGTGTACGAAATGCGCAGCACGTTGGCGTCGCGTCCGGGCTGCGACACGCCAATCGCGTCGCGCAGCGCCGAGGCCACATCGTTGCGCGGATGCACCGTGAACACCAGGCGGTCGTAGCGCGACGCGCCGCCCGCCAGCTGCACCCAGCCGCCGTCGAGCGGGATCGGCATCGTGTCGGGGAAGGTGCCGAGCAGCTTCTCGCCGGGAAGCAGGCGCAGTTCACGCAGGCCGCGGCCGGCACGGTCCAGCCGGTATGCCTGCGACGGGGCATCGGCGTTGATCTGGGCCGCGCGCACCACTTCGCTCTTGATCCGGCGGATCGGCTGGTACAGGCTCAGCCGCATGCCGAGGGAGTCCACCACATCGTAGGCGAGCTGGCGGCTGGTCAGGATCTGCGTCGCCGTGGCCAGGACGTTCGTGTAGTCCGGACTGAACATGGCCAGCGTGCTCGCGGCGGTTCTCTCCTCGATGCGGATCGTGGCCGACGCGGTGAAGACCGGGTCGATGCGGCGGACGGCCAGCATGGCCGCCGCCGTCGCGAGGCCGACGCAAATGACGATGATCCACGCGCTGCGCACGACCGTTTGCCACGCGCGGCGCAGATCAATCTCCTGGTTTGCATCACCCGGATCCGCGAGTACTGGTAGGTGTTCCACGGTCTATTTCTTGGAGATCAGGAGGATGGACAGAATGATCGACAGCGCGCCAGCGAACTGGTTCAGGGTGGCGATCCCCGGTGCAGTGCGTTCAACCCACGACGGACTCACCACCAACAGCGCATCGCCGGCATCGATCGCCAGGCGATCCAGCCGCAGATCTGCGGCCAGCGTGTAGCGCGAACCATCGCTCCCCTTCTGCAGCAGATACGTCGGCATCTTCAGACTCGTCCCGCGCACACCGCCCGCCTTGGCAATGATCTGCTGCACCGACATCGTCGGCTCGGCCCGATAGACGCCCGGGCTGACGACCTGCCCAAGGACCGGCAGGTTACGCACGAGACCAACATCGACAATCGCATCCTTGATGCGTCTCGTGTACGCGCTCGTGATGACGGCCGAGATGGAGTCCGCCGTCATTCCGGCGGCCGGAATGCGACCGACACCGGGAATGAAGACATCGCCCTTGGCGGTCACAATGTACTGCCCGGTGAGATCCGGCTCGCGATACACGCGCACCGTGACTTCGTCGCCAGGTAGGACCAGCCACGGACGGTCGGGCAGCGGCGCCAGCACCGTGGGCACGCGCGATCCGCAGGCGGCAAGCACAGCCAGCGCGACGGGAAGCAGAAGACGCAGGCGTCGGAACGACAAAAGTCGGGCACTCATCGGCAAGGCGGTCTGGAGGACAGGAATCCGAGACAAGAACGATTGGCGCGGAAGGGAGGTCACCGGTCAGAATGCTCCTTTCATGGAAACGACGGCGGGAATCGTGCGCGCCAGAATCTCCAGGTCGCGCCACAGCGTCCAGCCGCGCACATACGCCGACTCGAGGCGCACGACATCCTCGAAATCACGTATCGCGTTGCGGCCACCCACCTGCCACGGCCCAGTAATGCCGGGCAGCACTTCGAAGCGCACGAAATGATGCGATTCGTAGCGCAGCACCTCAGACGGCAGGGCTGGCCGCGGTCCCACCAGCGACATCTCGCCGCGCACGACGTTCCACAACTGCGGCAGTTCGTCGAGACTTGACCGGCGCAGGAACCGCCCGACACTCGTCAGGCGCGGATCGTTGGGCAGCTTGAAGATGCGCTGCTGGGCATCGTGAATATTCTCCTGTGCCACCGCGGCCAGCCGCTGCTCCGCATCCACGACCATCGTGCGGAACTTCAGGCAGACAAACGGATCGCCGCCGAGTCCCACCCGCACCTGGCGGAACAGTACGGGTCCGGCGGACGTCAGCTTGATGACGATGCCCACCAGCACCAGCACGGGCGACAGCACGACGAGGCCGACGACCGACCCCACCAGATCCATGACGCGTTTCAGGACGAGTTGCGAGCCCACGAGCGCGGGCCGCGACAGCAGCATCAGCGGTTCGGCCCGGCGCAGCACAAAGGACGGTTCGTCGAGTTGGCGAAACGCTTCGCGGCGCGTAGCGTAGACGCGGGCTCCCGCGCTCGACGCCGCGATCATCACGCTCTGCAGGACGACGTCAGAGACCGCGCCCACGAGCACGATGGCATCGGCGTTGGCGTCCGCGACGCGGTCGTACAACTCGGGCATCCCCTCGCCGCCAGCCTCACCCCAGCGCGCCGTCAGTTCGTACACGGCGGGCATGCTGCGACTCTCCAAGCCCTGCGCGCGGTCGCGCCGCAGTCGCTCGATCTCGGCGGCCGGTCCGACGACCAGCGTGCGCGCCGCATCGAGCCGGCGCGGATCAATGGGACTCAGCGCCCGGGCCAACGCCCGGCGCTGCACGAGCAGGATGCCCCAGCTGCTGAGCAGCACGACGCCGACGGCGATCCAGCGCGACATCACGCCGGGTCCCCACACTTCGTTCCAGCGCGGCAGCGCCAGACCCAGCAGCAACGCGATGAACGTGCGCCACGGCACGGCATGCCGCTCGGTTTGCGTGTACGCACCCGTCGCCATCAGGCAGAAGATCAGCGACGTCAGGCGTCGGGCGAGTGCCGGCGGCGAGAGCGGAATCAGACCTGTCAGGAATGACTGCCCGTCCGGATTGAGGAGCGCGTAAAAGCGCTCGAGCGGCAACATCGCGAATGCCGTGAAAATCATCGCCAGCGCCAGCACGTCGGCCGCGACGATGATCGCGCCGTAGCTAAGCTCACGCCAAAAGCGCCGACGCTGCAGATCGAGCGCGCGATGGCGCAGCTCGAGCCGAGTCAGATGCGCTTGGGTCGTCATGGCGAGTGGCGAGACGGCGGAAGGATGGAGGGGAGGTCGTGCTGTGGTGGAGCCGCCTGCTGTCGCAGCTGGGTTTATCTATGGTATGGGCGACCTGGTCCAAATGCATAATTCCCAACAACTTCAGTCGGAAATGCCGTGCACCGTACGAGGCGGACTTTACCTTGACAAGAAGTTACGTAATTGTCTATCTTTCGTCCAGTATACAACAATCGTACAGTTCGCGCACGGTGCTGCCCATAGTGGCTTTGGTCCGGCGTTGGTCGTCTTCGCTTAGCGCGTTCGCGCGAACGCACCGTCCCCGTTGTCTTGGATGCTCTCCGTGCAGATGCCCGCAACCGTGAAGACTGACGACGCGCCGACCCCTGGTGACGAACGGCGATTCCGCCCTGGTGGAAGCGCGGCACAGGTCGAACGCCTGCGTCAGTTCTTGACCGGGGCGATTCAGCGCAGCGCCAGTGATGTGCACATCCGGGCCGGAGACGTGGTGTATGCCCGCATCCATGGCCAGCTCGTTCCGCTCGACACACCGGTGCTCGGCGCGCTCGACACGCGCGAACTCGCCATGCACATGCTGGCCACGGCGCCCAACGCGCCCACGCTGGACGAGGTGCACGACTACACGGGACCGTGGAGCGCCCCCGGCATCGCGCGGTTCCGCATCAGCATCCTGAAGCAGCGTTCGTCGTACATGGTCGTGATGCGTGTCATCCCAGACATCCTCCCGACCTTCGAGACGCTCGGCCTGCCGCAGACGCTGGGGCGCGCGGTGCTCGCCGAGTTTGGGCTCGTGCTCATCAGCGGCGTGCCCGGTTCGGGACGCACGAGCACGCTTGCCGCGATCATCAACCATCTGAACCACCACGCGCCGGCTCGCCGACATATCGTGTCGGTCGAACCGTCCATTGAGTTCCTGCATAAGAGCGCCAAGTGCTCGGTGACCCAGCGTGAAGTGGGCATCGACACCGAGTCGTATATGGCCGGCATGCGCGCCGCGCTCGACCAGGATGCGGATGTCGTGGTCCTCGGCGAGCTGCAGGGCCCGGAGATGATCGAGATGGCGTTCCGCGCCGTGGAGCAGGGACGGCTCGTGATCGCCCGCACGCAGGCGAATGACGTGACCACCGCCATCAAGTCGCTGCTCGCCAATTTCTCCGCCGAAGCGCAGGATCAGGTGCGCCTGCAGCTGTCGGAGTCGCTGCGGTGCGCGCTTGCCCAGCGCCTGCTCCCGCGGGCGGACGGGTCGGGACGCGTGCTGGCCGCGGAACTGCTGTGCATGAACCCCGGCGTCCGTGAAATCATTGGCGATCCCGGGCGTCTGGGCGAGCTGCGCACCGTGCTCGCCGAGGGACGCGCGCAGTTCGGCACGCAGACGTTCGATCAGCACCTCGCCGACCTGGTCATCGCCGGTCGCGTGTCGTTCGAAGTGGCGGTGGTGCTGGCCACGAACTCGCTCGACTTCGAGCTGCAGCTGCGCGGCCTGCGCCGGTAGCGACGGCGGACGCCGGCGCATTCTCAGCGAACCTCCGCTACCGCCGCCACAGCAGCCGCGACCACCACGAACGCCGCGTTCGCGCGCTCGCGGCAAGCGGCGCCACGGGAATCGGTGCGTCGCCGCGGACGAGGCGCGCGGGATTCTCGCTGAATAGCAGCTCTGCCTGCTCGGCCGCACCGCTTGATGAGAGCGATGCGCGCGCCGCGGCCACGGCCGGCATGCCGCGGCTGTGATAGTCGCTGGAGGCGTAGTCGATCCATCCGCGCGCCAGCAACGCGGCGGCGCGGCGCCGCGCGCCGTCACCGTGGAAGCCAAGCAACGAGCCGGCGTTGAGCTGGAGGTATGCACCCGCGTAGCGGAGCGCGAGCAGCGAGTCCAATGAATCGTCGACGTTGCGGTACCGCTCGGGATGCGCGAGCACCGGCTGCCACCCCTTCTCGCGCAGCGAGCGAATCGCAAAATCGGCGTTGGACGGCGGCAGTTGCAGCGCCGGAAACTCGACGAGAACAAAGCGCCCGCCGTTCAGGCGCAGGCGAGGATCGCCGATATCGGGATCCGGCACGTCGAGCATCAACTCCACGCCGCGCAGCACGCGCACGCCCGTCGTCTGAACGTCGGCGTCGGCGGTGAGCGCGGTATAGGCGGCGTCAATCTGCGCGAGACGCGCGTTGGCGAGATCGGGCGTGAACGTCAGCGAGCCGTCGAAGTGCGGTGTGGCAATGGCGGTCGCCACGCCGTCCGCCGCCATCGCTGCCACGGCCGCCCGCGACTCGGCGAGGTCAGCGGCCCCGTCATCGACTCCCGGGATCAGATGGCTGTGGAAGTCGGTGGCGGGGCCAGACGTCATGTGGTCACCGCGGCGCGCAGCGCCGAATCGAGATCGGGAAAGCGGAATGGGTAGCCCGCCGCGAGTAGGCGTCGGGGGACCACCCGCTGCGACACCAGCAGCGTGCCCTCGGCCATCTCGCCAAACATCAACTTGAGCGCCAGCGCGGGGACGGGGAAGAGCGCCGGACGATGCACGGCACGAGCGAGCGCGCGGGTGAACTCGGCGTTCGTCACCGGCGTCGGCGCGACGGCGTTGACTGGCCCGCTCAGTTCGTCGTGCTCGAGCGCGAAGCGCACGATGCCCAGCACGTCCTCGAGCGCCACCCAACTCATCCACTGCCGGCCGCCGCCAAGGGAGCCGCCGGCGCCGAGCTTGAAGGCGGGAAGCATGCGTGGCAGCGCGCCGCCCTGTCGCGAGAGCACGACACCGAGCCGCAGGTGAATGGTGCGAATGCCGGCGGCACGCGCCGGATCGGCCGCGCGCTCCCAGGCCACGCCGACGTCGGAGAGAAAATCACGCCCCGCGGGGGTCGCTTCGTCGCAGGTGGTGTCGCCGGCATCGCCATAGATGCCAACCGCCGAGGCGTTGATGAGCACACGCGGTCTTGGCGCGAGCGCCGCCGCCGTGCGCGCAATGAGCGCCGTTGCCTGCACGCGGCTCTCACGGATGGCGCGCTTGTGGGCTGGGGTCCAGCGCTCGCCGACGCTGGCGCCCGCGAGATTGACGAACGCGTCGATCCCCGCGCAGGAGGCCGCATCGAGCTGGTTGGCGGCCGGGTTCCACACGATGTCGCTGTCGCGTCCGCGCCCGATCCGCACCACCGCGTGGCCAGCCGCGCGCAGGGCCGTGGTCAACTCGCGTCCAAGCAGTCCGCTCGCTCCCGCAATACCGATCCGCATCTCGTTCGCCCCCGTGCGCGTCTAGTCCGCTGGCAAGTCCAGCAGTCTCCACAGGTACCAACTCGCGATCGTGCGATACGGTGCCCACGGCCGCCCGCGTTTGAGCACCTGCTCCGGCTTTGGCAGGCGCCGGAGGGCGTACGCGCGCTGGATCCCCTTCTGGATGCCGAGATCGAGTTCGGGGAGCACGTCGGGGCGTCCAAGCCGGAACATCAGGAAAATCTGCGCGGTCCACCGTCCCACGCCCTTCACCTGCGTGAGCGTCGCGATCACCTCGTCGTCTTCAAGTTCGTGCAGGCGATTGATCGGGAAGCGGCGCGAGGTCGCGTGCGTCGCGAGGTCCTTCACATAGCGCGTCTTCTGGCCGCTCAGCCCCGCGGCGCGCAGCACGGCGTCGTCGGTGCGCAGCAGCGCGCGCGGTGACGGTTCATCACCGCCGTACAAATCCAGCACGCGGCCGTGGATGGTCGCGGCGGCCTTGCCGCTCAACTGCTGGTACACGATGGACCGCAGCACGGCGCCAAAGTGCGTCCCGTCCATGTGCGCGCGCGCCTGGCACGGCCCGACGCGCTCGATGACGGTGGCCATCACCGGGTCGGCCTGCCGCAGATGCGCCAGGGCCTTGGTGGCGGGGATCTTCATGGTGGTCGGAAGTTATCCCCTCGCGACGCGCCACGCCGCCCGTGTTCGACCGACGCGTGCGAGGCGCTGTAGATTGGTCGGTGGCGCGGCACGCACTGCTACCCGCGCCTTCATCCTGAAGGCCCCCCCAAGAGGAGCCCTGATGCGCATCACGAAAGTGGGCGTGGTCGGTGCCGGCGTCATGGGGAGCGGCATTGCCGCCCTCGCCGCCTCCGCCGGCTTCCCCGTCGTCCTGCTCGACATCCCCGGCAGCGAAGACGCTGCCTCGCCTGACCGCTCGGCGCCGGCCCGCAAGGGGCTCGAGAAGGCCCGCAAGGCGAAACCGGCCGCATTCATGGATGCCGAGCGCGCGGCGCTCGTGACCACCGGCAACACCGCCGATCACCTCGCCCTGCTCGCCGACTGCGACTGGATTGTCGAGGTCATCATCGAGCAGCCTGACCCCAAACAGGAACTGTTCGCCAAGCTCGAACAGATCGCGCCGCACGCGATTGTCACGTCCAACACGTCGGGCATCCCGATGGAGATCCTGCTCAAGGGGCGCAGCGACGCGTTCAAGCGGAACTTCCTCGGCACGCACTTCTTTAATCCGCCGCGCTACATGCACTTGCTCGAGATCATCCCCACGCCATACACGGCGTCGGAGACGCTCGAGACGATGCGTGAGTTCAGCGAGCGGTGCATGGGCAAGGGCATCGTCCTGTGCAAGGATGTCCCCGGCTTTGCCGCCAACCGTTTGGGCGTCTTTGGGATGTTCGCGACGTTCAAGTTGATGGAGGAATTCGACCTCACCATTGACGAGGTGGACGGCCTCACCGGTCAGCTGATCGGCCGCGCCAAGACGGCGACGTTCCGCACCGGCGATCTCTCCGGCCTCGACGTGCTCGCGCACGTGAGCGCCGGACTGTCGCAGGCGACGGGCGAGGATTTCACGCTCCCGACGTGGGTGCACGAGATCATCAAGCGGGGCTGGCTGGGCGACAAGACAGGCGGCGGTTTCTACAAGAAGGTCGGCAAGGAGATCAAGACGCTCGACTGGCACACGCTGGAGTACGTGCCGCAGGTGCGTCTCT
Organism: Gemmatimonadota bacterium; assembly: GCA_016182795.1. Lineage (GTDB taxonomy): Bacteria > Gemmatimonadota > Gemmatimonadetes > Gemmatimonadales > Gemmatimonadaceae > PNKL01. The sequence goes on along the minus strand of JACPFW010000010.1, from coordinate 45,825 downwards.
CCACGCCGGAGATCGACGCGCTGCTCAAGCTGCCGGTGAACGAACGCATCGCCAGGGCGCGCGACCTCCCCGGCAAGTACGGCGACTTCCTGCGCAAGATGCTGACGATCGTCGCATACCATACCGCGCGCTTGGCGCCCGATTTGGCGCACGACATCACCGGCGTCGACCATGCGCTGGAGTGGGGATACGGGTGGGACGTCGGCCCCTTCCGCGTGATGGATGCGTTGGGTCTTGATTGGCTGAAGGCGCAGTTCAAGGCGCACGGGTTCGCAGAGCCCGCGCTATTGAAACAGGCGACCAAGGGATTCTACGCCGGCGTCGGCAGCGCCGAGCAGATCGTGACCACGGCCGGCTATGCCCCGATGCCGCGCATTGCCGGGAAGATCGACCTCGGCGCCCTGCGCGCCGACGGCAAGGTGGTGGACGAGAACAAGGAAGCACGCGTGCTCGACCTCGGCGATGGTGTGCTGTGCCTCGAGTTCTGCGGCAAGATGAACACGCTGGGCGTCGGTGTGGTGGAGATGATGCACAAGACGATCGACCGCGTGGCGAAAGGCGCGTACGTCGGCCTTGTGATCGGCAATGACGATCCGCGCACATTCACGGCCGGGGCCAACCTCGCGCAGCAGGCGCCGGCGCTGATGAGCGGCGACTGGAAGAAGCTCGAAGCCGGCGTTCGTGCGTTCCAGGAAACGTCGCTTGCCCTGCGGCGCGCACCGTTCCCGGTGGTGGCCGCGCCGTTCGGGCTCACCCTCGGCGGCGGGTGCGAGTTCTCGATGCACTGCGATGCGGTTCAGGCGCACGCCGAACTGTACATGGGGTTGGTGGAAGCCGGCGTTGGACTGCTCCCTGGCGGCGGCGGCACCAAGGAGCTGGCGTTCCGGTTCACGCGTGAGTTGGCCGCCTATGAGGAGGCCGACCCGTTTGAGGGAATCAAGCGCGCCTTCAAGCTCATTGCGCTGGCGCAGGTGAGCACCAGCGCGCACGAGGCGCAAAAGCTCGGGTACCTGCGCGGCACGGATCGCATTTCGATGAATCGCGACGTGCTGCTGAGCGATGCCAAGCGGCGCGTGCTTGATCTTGCCCCCGGCTACGTGCCGCAGCCGTCGATGACCATGCGCGCGCTCGGGCGCGAGGCGATGGCCAACCTCGACTACGCCCTGTTCTCGTTCCAGGAGAGTGGCATGGCGTCGGCGCACGACGTACGCATTGGACACGAGGTGGCGCTGGTGCTGTCGGGCGGCGACGGCCCGCCGCGCGAGGTCACCGAGATGGACCTCATTGAACTCGAGCGCGAAGGGTTCCTGCGACTGCTTGGCACCAAGGAGACGCAGGCGCGCATTCGGTACATGCTCGAGACCGGCAAGCCGCTGCGCAACTGACCGACACCACGACGACTGCGGGCGCGGCGTGCCGCGCCGGGAGATGATACGATGCAACTGAAGGACGCAGTGATCGTGAGCGCGGTGCGGAGCGCCGTGGCTCGCGGCAAGAAGGACGGGGCGCTGGCCACCGTGCATGCGGTGGACCTGAGCGCCGAGATGATGAAGGGCGTCGTCGCGCGCGTGAAGCTGGATCCCGCGCTCATTGACGACGTGCTGTGGGGGTGCGCCTTCCCCGAGGGCTCGCAGGGGCTGAACGTCGCGCGCCTCGCGGCGCTGCGCGCCGGTTTCCCGGTGGAAGTGCCGGGGGCGACGGTCAATCGCTTCTGCTCGTCGGGGCTGCAAAGCGTGGCATTCGCGGCGCAGAGCATCATGACGGGCACGTGCGATGTCGCCATCGCCGGCGGCATTGAGATGATGAGCGCCGTGCCGATGTCCGGCTATCACACGCGCCTGCATCCCGAGATGACCGAGTCGAACATCGGCATGGGCCACACCGCCGAGCGTGTAGCGAAGCGCTGGGGGATCACGCGCGAGCAGGCCGATCGGTTTGCGCTGGGCTCGCAGCAGAAGGCCGTGGCCGCGATTCAGCGCGGGGCGTTTGCGAACGAGATCGTCCCTGTGCCCGTGCAGAAGGTGACGTGGAAGGGAACGAAGAAGACGGTGGAGACGGTGCCGTTCGCGGTGGACGAGATGCCGCGCGGCGACGCGACGATAGAAGGGCTCTCCAAGTTGAAGCCGGCGTTCTCCACCACCGGCGTGTCGACGGCCGGCAACTCGTCGCCACTTTCCGATGGCTCCGCCGCCGTGCTGCTGATGAGTGCGGATAAGGCGCGTGAACTTGGTCTGAAGCCGCTGGCGCGATTTGTCAGCTTTGCGGTAGCCGGCGTGTCGCCCGACATCATGGGCGTCGGACCTATCGCGGCAGTGCCAAAGGCGTTGGCCAAGGCCGGATTGGCGCTCGATCACGTGAAGATGATCGAACTCAACGAGGCCTTCGCGGTGCAGGGGCTCGCGGTGATGCAGGACCTCGGCATGGATGCCTCACGCACCAACGTGAACGGCGGCGCGATTGCGCTGGGACATCCGTTGGGCGCCACCGGGGCCAAGCTCACCACGCAGCTTGTGCACGCGCTCGGAAAGACCGGCGGTGGCTACGGTATGGTGACGATGTGCATCGGCGGCGGGATGGGCGCCGCCGGCATCTTTGAGGTGTTTGGAAACTAGCGCGACACGATGAGGCGGCGGCGCGAGGGTTAGCGCCGCCGCCCCTTTACCATCGCAATCAACTGGTGGAGCGCGGGATCGAATCGCACCTGTCAGTTGGTGCGCAGCATCAGCAGCACGAGCATCGGCCAGCCTTCGTACTTGGCGGCGCGCGGGAATCGCATCACCACATCCGCCGTCGGCGTGTGTTCGGTGACATCGTCAATCACGAAGCCGGCGTGCAGGGCGGCCATCACGAACGCCGCCACCGAATGCGGCACGGAGCCGGGGAGCACCAGCTCGCCGTTCGTTGGATCGGTGAAGCGGGCCTGTGCTCCCTTGAGGAACATCGCCGGATGCATCGCCGAGACGACGGCGCGCCCTCCAGGGACCAGCGCACCGCGCATCGCGGTGAAGAACGCGTCGAGATCGGCGATGTGCTCAAGCACCAGCCCGCTGACTGCGAGATCGAACGATGCGTCGTCGGGAAGCGGCTGTGTGAGATCGTGATGGAGCCAGCGCACCGCATCCGCGCCGAGTTTGCGACGCGCCTCGGCCAGCATCCCCTCTGAGAAATCGACGGCCGTCACCGTCGCTCCGTTCTCGGCCAGCCAGAGCGCGTGACGTCCCGTGCCGCAGCCGATGTCGAGCGCACGAAGACCGCGCACGTCGCCAATGGCCGCGCGGAGCAGCGGCCCTTCGAGTCCTTGCATCGGGTTGGCATCGTGATCGTACACGGCGGCCCAGCGGTCGTAGCCGGCGCGCACAGTTCCCAGCGGATCAGCCGCTCCATCCTGTTCGTGGTCGCGCACGGCAACCTCCCCCTTCAGCGGTACGTCGCGTAGAATAGCTCGAGCACAGCGATGTCGTCTATTGCCTGGACGGCCATTCGCCGCCAACGAGTGATCTGCTGCCCCCCGACCGCGCGCCATCTCACGAGGGGAAGCACTGTGTCCGATCCAACGTTGCCGCCGGCGCTGTCCGCCGAGCCGCGCCGCCGCTCCCTGCGCCTGCTCTCCATTTCACTCGCGCTGGTCACCGTGGGGAGCGCCGGCGCGTACTTCGTGAAGACGGATTTCGGCCGCGTGGACGTGACCGGCTTCACGCTGCCGACGCAGGACGGGCAGTGGGTGGCGGCCGATATCTTCCGGCCGATCACCGCGACGGGCAAGAACCCCGTGCCGCTGGTGGTGGTGTGTCCCGGATTCGAGCGCAGCAAGGAGACGCTCGACAGCTATGCCATCGAGCTCGCACGGCGCGGCATGGCGGTGATCACGATTGATCCGTACGCGCAGGGCGCATCGAGCGCGTCTCGCCAACGCCGATCCGCGACGCTTGAAGGGTACGGCGTGATTCCCATGGTCGAATACGCCGCGAGCACCCCGAACTTGAACTTCGTGGACAAGTCGCGGATCGGCGCAGCCGGTTACTCGGCCGGCGGCAATGCCGTCATCCAGGCCGCGTCGCATTTTGGCGGCCGCCAGCTGCGTCCGGCACGGCGCAACGCGGCAGCGCGCGATTCCAGCGGCGCCAGCCGCAAAGCCGCCACGACGAAGCCAAGGGCGACTGCCGCAACGACCGACTCGATCGCGCCAGCGCCCAAGCCCCCGAGCAAGCTCGCCGCAGTCTTCGTTGGCGGCTACGTGCTGACGCTCACCGACAGCGTGCTCGCTCCCGTGCGTTCAAACGTCGCGATGGACTACGCCTTCTACGACGAAGGGGCGTTCCGCAACGTGCAGAAGAACGCCGACATGCGCACCGCGCCCGAAGCGCTGCGGCTCGTGAACTCCGGCCTGCCCAAAGACCGCGCGGTGCGCAGCGTTGAGATCGGCAAGGTGTATGGCGACCCGACGGCACGCACGATGCGGGTGGTCTACAATACGGTGAACATCCATCCGTTGCTGCCGTATGACCCGCGGTCCATTGGACACATGGTGGACTACTTTACCACGGTGTTCGGTCTCCCCGCTGACAAGCCGGCATCCAGTCAGCTCTGGTGGCTCAAGGAACTCTTCACGCTCGCGGCGTTGGTGGGTGGCCTGCTCTTCCTCGTGCCGTTCGGTGCGCTCCTGCTCCGCACGCCAGCCTTCAGCACGCTGGCCAAGGCGGTGCCCCCTGCCCTGCCCAAGCCCGGACGCGCCGGGGCGATCCTCTATTGGGTGACCTTTACGGTGGGCGCCCTGCTGGCCTGCTTCCTGTTCATCTCGATGGTGACGCTGACGTTCACGGTCTTCCCCACCGCCAGCGCGGCGCAGCAGACGTGGTGGTTCCCACAGCGCATCAACAACGCGGTGCTGCTGTGGGCGATTGCCAACGGCCTGCTCGGCCTGCTCTTCGTGTGGGCAACGTATCGGTGGTTCAGCAGCAAGCGCGGCGTGACCCGCGAGATGCTTGGTCTGGGCACCTCATTGGGTGAGCTGGGGCGCACGCTGCTGCTCGCGCTGCTCATCGCCGGCGGCTTTTTTGCCCTGCTGTTCACGGCGTACGGCGTCTTCCACACGGACTTCAGATTCCTGTTCGTGTCAGCGCCGGCGTCGTTCCCCAGGCGCATGCTGCTGGTGGCGCTCATGTATCTGCCGCTGTTCTTCATCTTCTATTTTGCCAACTCGGTGCGCGTGAACGCGGGCGGACGGTTTGCCCACCAGCCCGAATGGCGCAGTCTGCTCATCAACGGACTCGGCAACTCCGTGGGGCTCGCGCTGATTCTCGCTATTCAGTACGCAAGCTTCGTGAGCACCGGCAGGGTGTACTGGGCGGCTGAGTGGCTGTTTGCCAACCTGCTGTTCGGCATCATCCCGATGATGTTCCTGCTGCCGCTATACAACCGGTGGTTCTTCAACCTCACCGGGCGGGTGTACCTCGGGCCGATGGTGACGTGCCTCGTATTCGTGATGATGATGCTCACGAGCAACGTCTGCTACATACCGCTGCGCTAGCGGGGCGCGCCGGCGCCCCTACTTCTTGGGCGCCGGCTTCTTGGGAGCGGGCTTTTGGGCCACGGTCTTCTTGGCGGCCTTCTTCTTGGGTGCGGGGAGCGCCTCGTCGGTGGCCAGAATCAACCGAACCAGCCACTCCGGATCGTCGAGCAGATCCGATACGTTGAAGAACAGCTTGGCCCCCGGATACGGCGGTCCGAAAGTCGGTGTGCCGAGCACCGCTTCCCCAGCCGGCGTCGGCTTCACGAACAGCTGATTATCGGCGATGAGGGCCACGATCTTGCCGTGCCGATACAGCCCGTATTCGCCAAACATCTTGCGAGCGCTGATGCCGCCTGCGGCGTGCAGCTGGTCGCACACGTACGCTGCATAACTGGCATCGGTGGCCATGGCAGTCTCCCGTGAAAGACGTCACGTCGAAGTGAGCGACGCCGCGCCTATCCTTCGCTCGTCATGATGAACAGCGGGGCCAGATCGAAGCTGTGGAAGTATGGCCGATAGCGCGCCACGTTGTAGAAGCGATCGACATCCACGACCTTCTTGGTGCTCGTCACCACATCCAGCGGGATGTTGCCGTAGCAGCCGTTCTTCACCACCACGAGCCGCCCGTGGACGCCCTGCAGCAGCAGGTCGAGCGCGAGGTTGCCGTACGCCATCGGAACAATCGAGTCCATGGCGTCGGGATCGCCGCCGCGCACCAGGTAGCCGAGCTTCTGGTTGATGATGTGCACTTCCTTGCCGCCGTTGAACTGCGCGGTCCGCTTCTGCACTTCATCCGACACGAGGTCGCCGATGCCGCCGAGCTTCGCGTGACCAAAGGCATCCTTCACGTCGCTCTTCCACACCATCTGGCCGCCCTCCGGCACCGCCCCCTCCGACACCAACGCCACTGCGTACTTCGACGGATTGCGGTTGCGGTCGTACATCAGCATCTCGGTGAGCACGTCGAAGCTGAAGGGATGCTCGGGAATCACGCAGCGCGTCGCCGCGCCGGCCATCGTCGGCAGCATGGCGGTGAAGCCGGCGTAGCGGCCGAACACTTCCATGACGAGCAGGCGTTCGTGCGAGCCGGCCGACGTGCGCAAGCGGTGCGCCATCTCAATGGTACGCGTGACGCACGTGCTGAAGCCAATGCAGTAGTCCGTCCCGGGGACGTCATTGTCCATCGTCTTCGGGATGGCGATGACCTTCACCCCTTCCTGGTGCATCCGCATCGCGTAGCTCAGCGTATCGTCGCCACCGATGGGAATGAGGTAGTCGACGCCGAGCCAGTCGAGGTTCTTCAGCACTTCGGGCGTGAGGTCGTTGACCGGCTGATTGAACTGGCTCTTGAGGTGCGCCGGCACGTTGTCGGCCTTCACGCTGCTCGGCCGCGTGCGCGACGTATGCAGGAACGTGCCGCCCGTGCGGCCCGCGCGATTGACGATTTCCTCGGACAGGAACTGGAAGTTGTTGGAGTTGTCGTGCAGGTGGTCGCGGACGATCTCCATCACGCCGGCCCAGCCGCGACGGAGTCCTATGACGTCCCACCCTTCGCGCAGCGCGCGAATCGTGACCGCGCGGATGGCTGGGTTGAGCCCGGGGACATCGCCGCCCCCGGTGAGGATAGCTATGCGCTTCTTGCCGCTATTGATACTGGCCATGGAATCGGGGTCCTTGCAGGGTCGAAATCACCGCGGCGATGGTGCCGGCGGTATCCTTGCAATTTAGGGACTGCCACGGGCACGGAGAATCGGTATTGCACATACCGGTTTCACATCCGCGGCCCCGCAGACCGTGGACTGGCATCCGGCGGCCGCGTGGTCATACTTGGAGCATGGATGCGCCGATGCCCGCCTCCCCCGCGACGTCTGTCGTGGTCACGCTTCCCGATTGGGTTGCGTCGGTGGTAGACTGGGGCCGCAGCTACGCGACCGACGAGGAGCGCATGCGGTTTGCGATCGCCCTGTCCCGCCTGAATGTGGAGCGCGGCACCGGAGGACCGTTCGGCGCCGCCGTGTTCGAGCAACAGAGCGGTCAGCTGGTTGGCGTTGGCGTGAACAGCGTCGTCCGCCTGCGGAATTCGTCGCTGCACGCCGAGGTGGTGGCGCTGATGCTGGCGGAACAGCGCCGCGGATCGTTCACCCTCTCGGCGCCCAACCTGTCGCGCCACGAGCTCGTCACCTCATGCGAACCGTGCGCCATGTGCCTCGGCGCGACACTCTGGAGCGGAGTGAAACGGCTGGTCTGCGGCGCGACCCGCGATGACGCGATGCGTCTTGGATTTGACGAAGGTCCCGTATTCCCCGCGTCCTACGACTACCTGACGCACGCGGGCATCGAGATCGTTCGCGAGGTCTGTCGGACCGACGCGCGCGCGGTGCTCGAGCAGTATGCGGCGCGGTCGGGGCCGATCTACAATCCCTAACGGACTGCGCCGAACGCGCCCTATCGCAGTGTCAGCGCGCGCGACCGCACCACCGCACTCCCGCCCGGAGTCTTCATCGACACATCCAACCGATAGCGCCCGGCGCGCTGCCGGCGGAGGTCGAGCGAGACGCTGCGCATCTGGACGGATACGTCTCCTTCCATCTGCGTGAGCGTTCGACCACTGCCCGGCAGTTCGGTCCATTGCACGTCGGCCCGTCCGCCCTCTTCTCCCCACAGGCCAAAGCCGCTGACGACGCGCTCGAACATGCCGGGCTTTCCTTCGCGCGAGAGGGCGAGCGCGATCTCCACGGTGTCGGAGGACGCAAAGCCGTACGCCTCCCAGTAGATCCCGATGCGCCGCAACCGGCTGAGGGTGGTGCTGCCGAGCATGCGCGCGATCGCCGCGTCTGCGCCGAGCCCGCCGCCGTCGGGCGGCGGATCGACGAACACCGGCTGCGACACATCGCGCTCCCCGTCGCCTGCGCTCAGCGCGGGCGCGATCTCCACGCTGAACCGCGTGCGTGCCGCGGCGCGTCCCTGGTCACCGGGCAGTTCGACGCCCACGAGTGCGGGACCTTCGGCGAATAGGTGATCGACGACCAGCGCACGCTGGATGCGCACGGCAGAGCGTTCCAGCGCCTGCACGCTGTCGGGCAAATGCGCCTCGAACAGCGTGGCCTGAACACCGTTCTTGGCAAGGTGCGCCCTGAGCGCCGTATCAAGGTCCACGGCGAAGGCAAAGCGCGAGCCGGCCGCTCGTCGGAGCATCGCGCGCTGCCCGTCGGGGAGCTGTTGAATACGACCCGCGTCACGCGCGAAATGCTCCACGGGCCACCAGCGGTTGTCGCTAGCCGCGCCATTCAGCGTCCAGTCGTCCGCGATCGCGGTCATCGGCGCCAACAGCGCGCGTGCAGCGGGTACGGTGTGAAGGCGGTCGCGTGAGTATTCCCGAACCACGTACGGCGGCGCCGTGTCGACGCCGGCCGACTTGAGGAGCCAGTTGCCATGCGCCTCATCCACCGCGTTCCCGGCCCAATAGAACTGCGTCGGCCATCCGTACCGCAGCAGCGACTCGGCCACCGCTTCCCCGCCCTTGGTCGGCCGCCACCGCTGATGTTCGTCCTCGCCCAGCGGCGCCAGCTGGGTGACGAGCACCTTGCGCGACATCTGCTCGGCACGCCGTTCGTTGCCCGGTTCACTCCAGAGCGGGTCGGACAACATCCAGAACTGCGCCTCGAACTCGTCGCGTTCATCGCACGGCGTGCTGCCGTACTGGCGGCGCAACTCCGCCGGCAGCAAAACACTGACGTCGCGCCACGCGCAGCGCTCCTCCTCCGGCATGCGCGATAGCGCGTCCAGAAACGCGGAGTCGGCGGACGCGGTCAGACCGGCGCGGTACAACACGTGCGCGCGCAGAAGTGCGCAGTATCCCTCGTTCCGGCTGCACGCCGCGGCGGCTTGCACCGCACCTTCCTTATCGCCGTCGTCGATCGCGAAACGCAGCCGCTGGGCGGCGATCCACTCGTCACCGGGTAGGCGAGCCGCCGCCGAGTCCAGCATCTGCCGCAGCGTGTGCCGTAGATCACGCACTCGCCAGCGGCGTGTTGTGGTGAGCGCGCCGTCGATGCCGCGGCGTTCGTCGCGCATCGCCAACGCACCGTCGGGAATCCACATCGGGCACGCGGCTTGCGCCGCCACGGTGCCCACAATGAGATGCGGCCCGAGTCTCGGACTCGTTGCGACGAAGTGGCAGTGCAGTGCCAGCAGCCGCACCTGACGCTCGGTGGGCCAGTCATTCGCTTCCTGAGGCAGCAGCTGCGCCTGCGATTCCTCCCACGCGTCCCGCCATTGGCGCTGGAAGCGGACGATCGCGCTGTCGACGCGGGTGCGGACGGCCGAGTCCGCCCGTGCGTCGGGTGCCGCGGGGTCGGGCGCCGCGACGACCTGCAGGGCGAGAAGCAGAGGGAGCATCGCGCAAAACTACGCGTCGGCGTGGCGTCGTGTTGAGTGTCCTACGACCGGACGACTATTGCGTACGTCACCCGCTCGAGCGCGACTGAGCGGCTGGCGCGGCCTCCCGCAGCAAATCCACGTAGGCACCCTCCACCAGTTGCGCCGCGTCGACCCCCAGCGAGGCCATCACCCGATGCGCCGTCTGCACGCCCTGCTCTACCGACTCCTCGTCGGCAAGGACCACTTCGAGCTCAAGGAACTCGCCGAGGCCGTGCACGCGGTCGAGGTGAATGCGTGTGGGGCCGGCGAGGAAAAGTGTGCGCTGCTTCACCACGCGCCCTGCCGTGCCGTACGCGTGTGAGAGCACCGTGCGCAGCGCGTCGGCATCGGCGGTGCGCGCGAGCAGGTAGAACGATTCCTTGGGTCCCTGCGCGTCGGCGCGCTGATAGAAGATCAGCTCACCCGAGCCGTCGGCGAACTGCCGCAGCTTGAGCCGGCCCGCCGGGCACGGAAAGAATGTGTCGTCCTGGGCGATCTCGGTGGGACCGGAATCGGCGATCGCGGCCGCGCGCGCCGAGACGGCGGCGATGCTTCCGATGCGGGCTTTGATCTCAACGTTGCGCGGCATGCGCCTTGCCCGGTCGGCCGGTCATCAAACTCGCCAGTACCGACACCGCCAGCACCACGACCACTGTCGCCAGCATCCACACGATCGGCACCTTGTAGAAGTCCATGACCAGCATCTTCACGCCCACCAGCGTCACGATGACCGCCAGGCCGTAGCCCAACAAGTGGAACCGGTCGGCCATGTCGGCGAGCATAAAGTACATCGCGCGCAGGCCGAGAATGGCGAACGTATTGGCCGTGAAGACGACGAATGGATCGCTGGTCACGGCAAAGATCGCGGGAATACTGTCCACCGCGAAGACCACATCGCTGACCTCGACGAGCATGAGCACGAGCGCGAGCGGCGTGAATACGCGCTTGCCGTTCTCGAGAATCGAGAATTTCTCGCCGTGCAGGTCGTGACTGATCGGCACATGGCCGCGCAGCCAGCGCAGCAGCGGATTGGTGCCGAGGTCGCTCTCCTTGCCCGTCACCACGAACATCTTGATGCCGGTGAACACGAGGAACAGCCCGAACACGTAGAAGATCCACGTGAACTGATGGATGAGGACCGCGCCAAGGTAGATGAGCCCCGCGCGCAGCGCGATGGCGCCGACGACGCCCCACAGCAGCACGCGCTTCTGCAGCTCGGCGGGAATCGAGAAATACGTGAAGATGGTGATCCACACGAAGACATTCTCGATCGCCAGCCCCTTCTCGATCACGTAGCCGGTCGCGTACTGGAGCGTCTTGAGGTTCGCAACCTCCGGGCCGTACTGCCCATTGAGATGCCACCAGAACCAGCCGCCGAACGCCGCCGCCGCGAGCACCCAGACGACGGACCACAGCGCGGCTTCTTTCACCGACACCTTGTGGCTTCCCTGCGCGCGCAGCAGGACGAAATCCACCGCCAACAGCAGCACGACGAGCGCGCTGAAGCCGAAGTAGAGCAACGGGGTGCCGGAGTGCGTAGGGTCGGTCATCGGAGGGGAGGTGATCGGCCTGAAAGGAGTGCGATTGAAAGTTAACGTTTCAGGCGAATCGTCAGTTCCCTCGTCTTGAACAAGCGAATGCCCCGGGAGCGTCCGATTGGCGCCCCCGGGGCATTTACGCGGAACAGCTTACTTGCCGGCCGGCGGCAGGACCACTGTGTCAATCACGTGGATCACGCCGTTTGAGGCCGCCACATCAGCCTTGATGACCATGGCGTTGTTCACGTGCACCATGCTTCCCATCACCTTGATGTCCAGCGCCGCACCCTGGAGCGTGGTCGGCTTCACTTCCTTCGCGGCGATCACGTCCGCAGCCATCACCTTGCCGGCGACCACATGGTACTTGAGGATCGCGGCCAGCTGCTGCGGGTCCTTCAGCAGCGCGTCCAGCGTGCCCGCCGGCAGCTTGGCGAACGCAGCGTCCGTCGGTGCGAAGACGGTGAACGGCCCCGTCCCCGACAGCGCATCCACCAGACCGGCGGCCTTCACCGCGGCGACCAGCGTATTGAACCCCGCACTCGTCGCTACCTGCACGATATTCTGCTCCGACACCTTGAGCTCCGGCACGTTCGCCATTTGGGCGCCTGCCGCGCTCGTCGTCAGCATCGTGGCCGCAGCGAGAAATGCAACCTTCATCGACGTCATGGCCCTACTCTCCTGTTGATTGGGGGGTCATCGCGCGGCGCACACCTTCGCGCGCCGGCGAGCAACAGACGCGGGATGCGCGCGGAGAGTTCCCGAATCGGGCGCCGTTCAGGCGCTGGCGGTCAGCCGCTCGATGGCGCGCAATCCGTCGTCGCCGATGTCCAGGCTGTGCGCGTTCACGTAGAGCGCGATGTGCGCGTCGCACACGGCGTCCGACATTTCCTGCGAGTGCGCGCGCACGTACGCGCGGCTGGCCTCGGGATGATCGAACGCGTGCTGCACCGACGCGCGAATGGCGCGCTCGGCGGCGTGCGCCGTGGCGTCGTCGAGGTCGGCGCGTGCACAGATACCGGCCAGCGGCACCGGCAGTCCCGTCTCGTGCTCCCACCAGTCGCCGAGGTCAATGAGCTTCACGAGTCCGTGATCGGCGTAGGTGAAGCGGCTCTCGTGAATGATGAGTCCCGCGTCCACGTCGCCGTCGCGCACCGCGGCAAGAATGCGGTCGTACCGCATTTCCACGTCCTCGCCGCGCGCGGGCGCGGCAAGGCGCAGCAGACGGAATGCGGTCGTTTCGCGGCCGGGAATCGCCACTCGACCACGCATTGCGTCGGCGAGCGGTATCGACGAGCGGGCGACCACCAACGGTCCCACACCCTGGCCGAGCGCCGCACCACTGCGCAGGAGGCGATAGCGCTTCCCCACGCTTGCGAACGCGCCAACGCTGAGCTTCGTGAGATCAAACTCCCCGTCGTGCGCGCGGCGGTTCAGTTCCTCGATGTCGAGCAGCACGGGGCGCACACGAAACGGCGCCTCAACGAGCCCGTGCGTGAGCGCATGAAAGGCGAACGTATCGTTGGGACACGGAGAGTAGCCGAAGGTCAGCTCACGCATCGCGCAACCTCATCCACGAGGCGTGGCGTTGCCGCCGCGATCGCCGCGAAGGCGGCGTCGAAGTGCCAGCGGGCGCGATCGGTCTCTTCAATCTCATTGGAGATCGCCCGCACCTCGACAGCCGGAACACCCGCCAGCGCGGCGGCGCGCAGCACCGCGAATCCCTCCATCGCTTCCACGTCGCACGCGGTGCTCCCGCCAATTCGTGCCGTTGTCCCGATGAGCAGCGTCACCGCCGCGGGCAGCGCGCGCTGGGCGGCTGCCACTAGCGCCGGCGTACCGTCCACCACGTTCGGCGCCCAGTCGGCCGTGACCCCGAGATCGCAGTAGTGCGCCGCGCGCCCGATGACCAATGTCGCCGGCGCCAGCGCGCACGCGCGCCGCGCGCCCGCGATCCCCACATGCACCACGGCCGACGGGCGAAACTGCGCAATCGCCGCCGCGGTCGCGGCCGCCGCTTCCACCGGGCCGACCCCGCACAGCATCGCCTGCCACCCGTCGGGAGCGATCAACTCTCGCTGGGTGGCGGCGATGACGAGAATGCGGGCACGGTCAGCCATGACCGCAATCTAAAGCCTTGCCTTCAGGCGAGCTCAGCGCGCGGCGTGTCTGCTCAGGCAATCCAGCCGCGCGAGCGCGCGGTGCGCGCAAGGAACAGGAGCGCCACCGCCCCCGCGAGCACGAGACCCTGCAGCACCCACATCGCCGCCCCGACCTCGGTACCGTCACTCAGCACGAGGATCCCGACGTCCTGCGCCAGGACGCCGAGGAGTGAGATGCCGAGCACGGGCAGGGCCCACCACTGGCGGAGCAGAAGCCCCAACGACCCCGCGGCCCCGAACCAGACCGCGAATGCGGAGGCCGCCACGCCCCACGCCGGACGCGAGTTGTACATCGCCTGCTGCGCGGCGCTCATCTGGGCGAGATCTTCGGGCGAGATTCGCACGTCATGCAGGTAGGCCGCACAGCCGAGCAGGTTCCAGAGCAGCGCCACAACGGCGACGGGCTTGTACCACTTTGGGGGCGGTGTCACGGGGGACTCTCCGGCCAGGGGGAAGCGCCGAGAATACGCCACCCGGGGCTGGCCGGCAAGCCGGAGAAACCGCCCAGACTTACGGCGTGGGGTAGCGCGTGACCGCCAGCGCCCCCTCGTCGCTCAGCAGTGCGCGCATCGTCGAGTCGGCGAGAATGGCCTCGAACGTTGTGCGCCGACCGTCAACCCACATGCCGCGCCGCACGGGCCGAATGCCGTGGCTGTAATCCACATACCAATCGACATGCCCGGCGTACACCGGCTGAATCGGCTTGCCATTCATATAATGCCAGCCGTAGATGGCCACCCGGTTCGACCGCATGAGCAGCGTGTTGCTCACCACGACGTCTTTCTTGATGCCCGCCACGAACACGCCGCGCGGCTGACCGGCGAGCTGTTCCTCGATGATGCGCTGGTGCTGGAGGAACGTCAGCGACGAGTCGCGATTCTGGGTCAGCGGGCGAGGCTCCACATGCACCGGGGCGGCGGCCCAGATGTCATTGACCATCTTGCGCGTTGGCAAGACGAATCCGAAGGCGTCGCCAAACGCCTGCGCGGTATACGGCGTCATGGGCATGCGCACGAAGTCTTCGTCCGAGCCAATGGCCAGGTAATCGGGCATCACCTCGTACGCGACGACGTGCTCCACTCCGTCGGCGCCAACCGCCCGCGCTTCCACGCGGCGCAGCGTGCGCAGGAACGACGGCACGTTGCCGGCGAGGAGTTCGCGGCGCACCGCGGCTTCGCGGTCGTCGCGCGCCGCGTGCGCCACGCTCTCAATGAATGCGCTGCCGGTCAACGCCCCGGCGGCGCGCGGTGGGATCGCCGGCGGTACGGCGGGCGGCAGCCGCACCGGCCCCTCGATGAACGGCGTGTACACGCGCGTCGGCATCAGCACGGTGGCGCCGCCATCATATCCCGCGCGTCCGGTGAGCATCGCGTGCAGGTAGCCGTTCATGTCGCCAATCATCGCCGTGTGCAGAATCGCGTTCGAAGGGTTGGGATGCCGCAGCAATTCGATCTGCGGCGCGCGGGAGCGGATGAACGGACCGAGCGAGTCCGTCGCCAACGCGCCGGACCGCGAGATGTAGTCGATCATGCGCTGCGTGGCGCGCCACGTGCCGCCGGAGTCGGACACAACCTTCTTGCCGTCGAGCATGATCTCACGGTCGTCGTAGGCAAGCACCACGAGGCGGCGCCGTGGATCGCCCTGCAACCAAACCGTCAGCTTTTGGCCGTGCGCCGGCGTGAAGTTGTAGTTGGCGTCGAGGAACGCGATGCGATCGAGCCAGGCGGGAAGCACATCCTGCCCCTCGATGAAACCGAACATGAACGAGCCGCCCCCGCTGTGCCCGGTGAGCGTCACCGTGAGCCGCGGCGGCGAGCCGATGGCGACCCGCAGCTGATCCACGATCTCCACGATGCGCCGGTTGGCCCGATCATATCCGAGCTTCGCGCGCCACGCCGGCCAGCTCTTGCCGTCGGCCTCGAGGTACGCAACGATCGCCTGCGGCACGCCGCGGGCGCGAAGCGCCCGCGTCTGGGCGCCGATGTGCTGTATGTCGTACCGCCACCCGACGCTGTCGGCCATTGCGCGTCCCATCGTCTCGGCGGTCGAGTTGCCGTTGGGCAGCGCGTACAGAATCAGCTCAACCGGCGGGGTGATATCGACGTCTCTCGGGGCGACGAGCGTCGCCGTCACACCAGGATAAATGTCGAGCACGCGAATGGACTCGCCGTCGCCGACGGCCGGCGCAAAACCCGCCAGCGTCTGCGCGCGGTGCGAGCGCCCCGCACACGCGGCAGCCAACAGCACGCACGCGAACGCGCCGACTCTCCTGACGCCAGACCTCAGCCGGCGGCGCGCCGTGCTCACACCTTGTGGGCGTACGACTGCAGCAGGCCGCACTGCGGGCATCGGTAGGTCACTGCCGGAATCCGCTCTTTCCCCTTGAGGTTCAATCCGCGCCAGAACGAGCGTTCGGGCGGACCTTCCGCCCATTCGCTCTGCGACGGTGTGCTGTGGTCGCCCTGATCGATCATGAAACCCTCTTCCATGAGGGTGCGGCAGGCGGGGCAAGATGGTGCGGACATCGTGACACTCCAGTCGGGTGCGGCAGTGCATACTACTCTGCTTCAATAAGGCGTCCGTCGCGGCGCGTCGCCACCGGCTACCGCACTTCGTACCACAACACGACGGCGCCGTTCTTGAAGGTACGCGAGTCTTCGAGCCGCAGCTCCCGCCGCGACGTCAGTCCGGCGAACAGCGACTTGCCTCCGCCGAGCGCGACCGGATTCACCACCACTTGGATGCGGTCGAGGAGCCCAGCGTCCGCCAACTGCGTGACGATGCTCCCGCTGCCAAGGAGAGTGAGGTCCGGCCCGGGGTCTGCTTTCAGCCGGCGCACGAACCCCACCATGTCGTCGTTCACCAGCGTGGTGTGGCTCCAGTCTGCCGTTCGCAGGGTGCGCGAGAAGACGATCTTCTGCGCCGCGTTCATGCCCGCGGCAACGGCGGGCATCGCCTGCGCGGCCATCGGACTCGGCCACCACGCGGCCATCATCTCGTACGTCACGCGGCCGAACAGCAGGGCGCCGCCGCCGCTGGCGTTGCGCCCCACGAACACGTTCCACTCGTCGTCGTCGGCCGCCTTGTGGGCGAATCCCATATCGCCGTTGGCGTCGCAGTAGTACCCGTCCACACTCACGAGCATGAAGGCGCCAAGCGTTCGCTGGGGTGACTGCGGCATGTCGGCTCCTGACGCGTCGGGCGCGTCAACCATGGGGGGGGTCAACGGACAGCGCGGCTAGAACGAGGTGCGATGCTCCGCGTCATCAAGCCAGCCGCGCCGCAGGCGCTCGGCGGGGATGTTGGAGAGATACGGCTTGATGTCCACAATCGGCGTGCCGTCCAGCATGTCCACGCCACGCACCACGAGCCGCGGTCCGTCACGTCGCAGCAGTTCGACGACGGTCAGACCGATGGCGCTTGGCCGGCGCGGTGACCGCGTGGTGAACACGCCGTGCGGACGATCCGCGGTCGGGGGCTGCGACAGCAAGTCGTATCCCTCAGCCCGGTCGAACAGCCAGAGCACGTACAGGTGCGAGAACCCCTCGATATCGGTGAGGCCCGGCTCGAATGCTTCGTGAATCTCGAGCATCCCTTCGGCGTCGTGACGCGCACCGCATCCCTTGGGAACCTGCGCCGTGTCCGCGTAGGGGCTCCGTACGATGCCGATCTCCCGGAGCGTGACCATCACGCGACCGCTACTTCACCATGACGACGCCTTCGGCCGTTGCCTTGGCGTAGAGCGTGCCGCTGGGGTCGAAGAACGAGATGTTGCGCTTGCGCCCCTCCACCACATGCACCGCGCGCGCGAACTGCTGCGCCGCAGCGAGCTGCCCGGCGCGGCGTTCTGGCCAGAGCGCCGTGGGGAACCGCACCGTCAGCTCTCCGCCACGGTCCGCAACGGTCGCCTCGGTCTTGACCCGGCGAAGCAATGACTCGGCCTCGCCGCGCGATATCGGAGCCGCAACGAGATCGGCAACCACAACGCCGGTCGGGATGGTGCGCTCTCGACCGGAGAAGACATACCAGACGCCAACCAGCACGATGACGGCCAAGAGGGCCCATCGGACCGGAGGTGACAGCTTCAGAACGAGCGCGCCGCTGGTGATGGCCGACGCGGCGGACTGCCGCGCGCCGCCGCGCGGCTGCGGATACTCCGCAAAACAAAACGGACACATCCGGAGATTATGGCTTTCCTTGCCACACTTGTCGCAGACAGGCATGGCCTTCAATCGAATGCACCGCTCGCCGTCTCGCAATGGGGCGTGCAGTGGACCAATCACGCGGACGCGCTGGTCGTGGATCGATCATGTATGAGCGCACCGTGTCAGCGATTTCCTGAGCGTGTATCGTCGGAGCGTACGTCGCGGCGTGTGAGGAATCCGGCCGTGCTTCGTGTCGGAGGTTCCCCAAGCGTATCCAAGCAGTTGCCCGACACGCAAACGCCTGTGGCACCTTAGCTTAGGGCTTATCAAGCAATCTGCACCTGAGCCACACCGGAGACTCTTATATGACTATCGCCACCGATCTGCAGGGCGAACAAGGCGTCGCACTTCTGCATGATCCACTGCGGAACAAAGGGACCAGCTTCACCGAAGTGGAACGCGATGCGCTCGGCCTGCGCGGACTCCTGCCGCCCAAGGTCACCACGCTCGAGCAGCAATGCAGCAAGGTCCTGAGCAACGTCCGCCACAAGGCGTCGGACCTCGACAAGTACACGTATCTCATCTCGCTGCAAGAGCGCAATGCCACGCTGTTCTATCGCGTGGTGATGGACAACATGTTCGAGCTGATGCCGATCATCTACACGCCGACGGTCGGCTTGGCCTGCCAGCGTTACGCGCTGATCTTCCGCCGCCCGCAGGGCTTGTTCATTTCGAGCAATGACCGCGGCCGCGTGGCCGATCTGCTCCGCAACTGGCCGCAGCACGATGTGCGGATGATCGTCGTCACCGACGGCGAGCGCATTCTCGGGCTCGGCGACCTCGGCGCCTGCGGCATGGGCATCCCCGTCGGCAAGCTGTCGCTCTATACCGCCTGCGCGGGGATCGACCCGACCAAGTGCCTCCCGATCATGCTCGATGTCGGCACCAACAACAAGACACTGCGCGACGATCCGCTCTACCTCGGCCTGGGGCAGGACCGCCTGCGCGGTCCGAAGTACGATGAACTGGTAGAGGAATTCGTCACAGCCGTGCAGGAGGTTTTCCCGAAGGCTTGCCTGCAGTTTGAGGACTTCGGCAACACCAACGCCTTCCGGATGCTTCGCAAGTATCAGGACCGCGTGTGCACGTTCAACGACGACATTCAGGGCACGGCCGGCGTCACCCTGTCGGGTCTTTATTCGTCGCTCCGCATCACGGGCGGCAAGCTCACGGACAAGAAGTTCCTCTTCTTCGGCGCTGGAGAGGCGGGCGTGGGCATCTGCAACCTCATCGTACGGGCGCTGGTTGCCGAAGGCCTCACGGAACAGGCGGCGCGTGAACGCTGCTGGCTCGTCGATTCCCACGGTCTGGTCACCAAGAACCGCACCGATCTGGCTGAGCACAAGCTGCCCTACGCGCACGACCACGCGCCGATGCCCGACCTGCTCGCCGCCGTCGAGGCGCTCAAGCCTACGGCACTGATCGGCGTGTCCGGCCAGCCGGCCGCGTTCACGGAGCCGATCGTCAAGGCGATGGCGCGCCTGAACAAGCGGCCGCTCATCTTCGCGCTGTCGAATCCGACCTCGAAGGCGGAGTGCACCGCCGAGCAGGCGTACACGTGGACCGACGGACGCGCGATCTTCGCGAGCGGCAGCCCGTTCCCGCCGTTCACGCTGAAGGGCGTCACGCACGTGTCGGGACAGGGCAACAACTCGTACGTCTTCCCGGGCGTCGGTCTCGGCGTCATTGCCAGCCATGCCCGGCGTGTCACCGACGAGATGTTCTTCGTCGCCGCCAAGACACTCGCATCGCTGGTGACCGAGGCGGACCTTGCGTCCGGCTGCGTATACCCGGACCTGCAGCGCATCCGCGAGGTATCGGGCAAGATCGCGGAGGTCGTGGCAAACCTGGCGTTCGAGCGGAAGCTCGCTGACATCCCGCGCCCGCGCGATGTCGCGGCGCTCGTGCGGGAGCATATGTATGAGCCGGTGTACAAGAGCTACGTCTAGCAGGTGATGCCGACACGCGCGCCTCGTGGGGACGAGAGCCCTCGCGAGGCGCGTTGCATCGCCCATCGTTGCTGAATTTTGCGCGGGGTCACGTCGTGCAGATTCTCATCGCGGACCAACAGGTGCTCGTGCGTCGGGCGCTCCGGTCCCTGCTCGAGGGACACGGACATCAGGTGGTGGCCGAAGCGGACTCCGGCGCCGAAGCCATTGACCTGGCGGCGCGCCAGCAGCCCGATCTCGTGCTGCTCGACCTGCACGGCGCCCCGGCGGAACTGCTCGCCGCCGCCCGCGTTATCTCGATGGCACAGCCGCGTACCGCCGTCGTCGTGCTCGCCGGACCGAGTGACGACGACCTGTTCCTCGAAGCGGTGGCCTTTGGCGCGCGTGGCTTCGTCACGCGCGACCTGGATGAAGGCGTGTTCTGCAGCCTGCTCAACCGGTGCGCCGCGGGCGAGATCGTCGTGTCACCATCGCTCGCCACTCGTCTGCTCGAACACTATGCCGACACCGCCGTCGGCAACCATACCCGCAGGCCCGTGACGCTCACACCGCGCGAACATGAAATGCTGGCGCGAATGACGAGCGGCCAAACGTCCAATCGCGAGCTGGCCGAGTCGCTTGGGCTGAGCGAGAACACCGTGCGCTTTCACATGCGCAACATCCTTGAAAAGTTCCACGTGCACCGTCGGGCGGCGGTCGTCGCGTACGCATTCGCCCACGAGACAGGCGCCGCCGCCACCGAAGGTCCCACTGGGTAGACGCCGCGCGTCACGGGGTGCGTTCCCGTCCGCGTGAGTGGGTGTGGTGCCCTGGCCTACCCCGTGGGGTAGGTGGGCCGCCCACCCCAACAGACGTTCTCAATCCCCCCTGGCACCCCCGATCTTCTCAATGCCGCGCGCGCGGCGGGAGTTGCAGCGCGCGACATTTCAAGGGATCCTCGATGATTTCCCGAGAGGTTTCGGGGTTGCGGGATACACTGACGGTTTGCCCTTTCTGCGCTTGCGGGTGCGGCATGCACCTGCGAGGCGACGGTGAGGGCTTTTTATGCGTCGAGCCCAGCGAGTCTCACCCGGTTTCCGAGGGACGGCTGTGCGCGCGTGGGTGGGCCGCGTCGGATGCCACGCGTTGGAGCGAGCGTCTCCTCACCCCGCAGGTGCGCGAGGGCGGCGCTCTGCGTCCGGCGTCGTGGAATGAGGCGCTGGGGGTCGCCGTGCAGGCGCTGACGTCACTCCGCCGCGAAGGCCGCCCTCTCGGAGTGCTCGGCTCGGGGCGGGCGACCAACGAGTCCAATTTTCTCGCGGTCACGCTCGCGCGTTCAGCGCTCGGCACCGGGCACGTGGATGCCGGCCTGCGCGACGGCTATCAGGCGCTGCTCCCTCCGCGGCTTCGCACATCAGAGCTGGCGTCGCCCGACACCGATTTCCGGCGGCTGGAACAGACGGATGTCGTGGTGCTCGTCGAGGGCGACGTGGCCACGACGCATCCCCGTGTGGCGATGGCCATCCTGCGCGTCCTCCGTCGCGGTGGTCATCTGATCACGCTTGGTCGTCGCCGCACGAAGTTAAGCCGCGTGGCCTCGGTATCGCTTGCGATGCACGACGAGGCGCGGCGTCCCATCCTGCACGCCCTGCGATGCACGGTGATCGACACAATGCGCGGGACGTACGCGGTGGCCGCTGGCGCCGCGCCCAGCGCGCTGGAGCGCGCGGCCGCGCTGATGGCGCCGGCTCGACGCGCGGCGTTCGTGCTTGCGCCATTCGATGCGGACACCGCGGTCCTGCAAGCCACGGCGGCAGAGGTCACTCGCTTTGCCGATGACCTTGTGGCGTCGGGCGCGGGCGCACCGCTCATGCTTCCGCTCCCGATCCGCGCCAACACCCGCGGCGCCCTCGACATGGGCGCCGTGCCGGACGCGCTCCCCGGTCGATTCCCCCTCGACGACGCCGGCGCGCGCGACCGGCTGCGCACGCTCTGGGGAGGCGAGCCCTGCTTCACCACGGGACGCCCGGCCGCCGAGATGCTCGGCGCCGTATCCGGACTCGTGGTCGTCGCCGACGACCCGCTGAGCTTTGACGCGTGGCCCTCGCGCGCCGCCGCTCAACTGGCCGCGCTGACGTCGCTCGTTGTACTCGACAGCTACGCCACCCCCACCGCAAGGGCGGCGCATGTGGTCCTCCCCATCGCCGCGTTCGGCGAGGAGGAGGGCACGCTCACCAACCTCGAAGGACGCGTGCAGCGCTGGCGGCCGTGCGTCGATCCGCCGCCGAATGTCCGGCCCGCGTGGTTGGTGCTAAGTGACCTGCTCCACGGACTCGGTGCCCGCTTTGCGCCGCGCACACTCGAGGCGGTTGAACAGGGCATCCGCACCGCGGTGCCGTCGATTGATGCAATGCGGAACGAGGCGCCTGTCCCGGAAACGGACGCGCCGGCGAGGGACGCCGCGCCCCGCTGGCTGCTGCGCCGCGACGGGATGTTCGACTGGGCCGATGATGCGTTGGTGACCGCGTCGCCGATCCTGCGTCGCGACGCGGCGTCGGCGCGGCGACTGTACCCCAACGGTGTCGTGATGATGAACGCCGATGACGCCGGCTCGCTGGGTGTACGCGAAGGATGGAGGGTCCGGTTGCACTCGAGCATGGGCGAGGCGGACGTCCCCGTCACGCTGCGTGACGAGTTGGAACGGGGTGTGCTGATGGTTCCGTTCGCGCATCGCGACCGGCTGGCGGCCGTGTCGGGAGCGGCGGCCGCCATCGAGGTCTCCGTCACGTGCGTCTGAGGCATTAGCGAAGGGGGAGCCGATCCGTGGAGAGGAATGCCGCCTGCGTCATCGCAAAGCACGACGTACACGATTGGCTGGCGCATATCCTCGACCGGCGCGAAATAATCGCGCCGACGCGCGCGGCCAACGGCGACGAGATCTTCGCCCGCATCACGTCACCCGGCGAGGTGTTGTGGACCTTTGAGAATCCGCTCGGTCCGCTCAAACAATTTCTGCTGCCGCAGACCGAGCCGCTTGCCCACTTCAAGACGGTCGATGGTCACGTTGCCGTAGAAGCCGCCAGGATCCCGGCGGAACGTGTGCTCTTCAATGTGCGGAGCTGTGATGCCACCGGGCTCGCCTTCTTGCGCCAGATGTACGCTCGCGACCTGCCCGACGACACCGTCGAGCGCCGGGCCGCCGCCTTAACGGTCGTCACCCTCGCGTGCACCATGCCGTGTCCGCTCGGCTTCTGCCCGTGCACCGACGCCGGCCCGTTCTTGCGGAAGGACTATGACCTGCAGCTCACCGATATTGGCACCGCCTTGCACGTGGAGGTGGGTACCGACAAGGGCCGCGCCCTGCTCGATCTGTCACCGCACCTGTTCCGCCCGGCCGACGAAGAGGCCAGCGCGCGGCGTACGACGGCCGAACAGACCGCACTCGCGAGCTTCGGCGACGAGACGTGTCATTTTGCGTCGGCGATGCGCCGCATCTCCACCCACCGCGTCGCCGAGGGACTCTGGGAGGCGATGAGCCCGTGGTGCCTCGAATGCGGAGCCTGCACGCACCTGTGTCCCACCTGCTACTGCTTCAGCGTCTCAGACGCGCCAGCGACCGATGGCTGCTCCACGCGTTGCCGGCTCTGGGACTCCTGCCAGTACTCGGCGTTCACGATGGAGGCGTCGGGGCATAATCCGCGTCACGCGTCGCGGGAGCGCATCAAGCGACGTTTCCATCACAAGGTCAGTGCCCAGTACTTCCGACGCGATGGCCGCGTGGGCTGCGTGGGCTGCGGGCGCTGCGTGAAGGCGTGCATGGGCACCACCGACATGCCCACCGTGGTGGCGGCGATTCGACACGGCACCTGGGATGGAGGACGCATCCATGCCTGAACTCCTCCTGCCAAGCGTCGCCACCATTCTGACCCAGCGCGACGAGACGCCGGACGTGCGCACCTACGCGCTTCGGTTCCGCGACTTCGCCGAACAGGGACGATTTTCGTATCGCCCCGGTCAGTTTCTGGAACTCTCGGTGTTCGGCACCGGTGAGGCGCCGTTCTGCCTGGCGTCGAGCCCCACTCGCCCGGGCGGCGTCGAGGTGACGGTACGCAAATGCGGACGGCTTACCGACGCGCTGTTCGCGCTGGCTCCGGGCGCTGAGCTTGGGCTGCGCGGCCCATGCGGCAATGGTTTCGACGTCGACGCCGCGCGAGGCCACGACCTCGTATTCGTGGCGGGCGGCATCGGGCTGCCGCCGCTCCGCAGCCTCATCTGGAACGTCCTCGACGAGCGCGACCAGTTCGGCGACATCACCATTCTGTACGGCGCGCGTACGCCCGCGGACCTCGTGTACAAGGACGAGCTGCGAGAGTGGGAACGGCGCGACCACGTGACGGTGCGCGTTACGGTCGACCGCGGCGCGCCGGGGTGGGAAGGCTCGGTGGGGATGGTCCCCACGCTCTTCGATCAGGTGGACCTGCGCCCCGACACGAGCCTCGCGTACGTCTGCGGTCCGCCGATCATGATCAAGTTCGTCGTAAAGGACCTGCTCGCGCGCGGCTTCGCGGCTGAGCACGTCATCTCGACGCTCGAACGCATGATGCAGTGCGGAGTTGGCAAGTGCAATCACTGCTGCGTGGGGCACCATTATCTCTGCCGCGACGGCCCGGTGTACAACGTGCGCGAGATCGAGGAGATGTGGGAGTGAGACTCGCCGACCGTCTCCGAGGCCGCGTCGCCGTGGTGGGCGTCGGCAATCCCCTGCGTGCGGATGACGGCGTGGGGTGCCGCATTGCCGGCGCCCTGGCTGACGCGTGCCGCCGCGGGCCGCTTGCGCGACGCGGCGGACTAACCGTGGTGGACGCCGAGGACGTCCCGGAAAATTTCCTCGGCGTCGTGACCGCGGCCCGCCCCGATGTCGTGCTGTTCGTGGACTCCGCCAACCTCGGCGCATCGCCGGGGTCGTCGGCCTTGCTCGATGCCGCGACACTCGATGACGCCGGCGCCTGCACGCATCGCACGCCGCTGCGTCTCACCGCGTCGCTCATCGAACGGCTGACCGGCGCCGCCGTGCTGCTCCTCGCCGTGCAACCCGCCTCGCTCGAATGGGGCGAGCCCATGAGCGAACCGGTCGCCGCGTCGGCCGACCATCTGACGGCCCTGTTGCAGGAGGCGCTGGCATGCTGACGGTGATCCTCTGTCTCGTGCTCCTGCTCCCCGTTGCCGGCGCCGTGATGGCCGGCCACGCGCGCGCGGAAGAATCACGCGGCATCGCCGTGCGCGCCGCGCTGGCGGCCGCGCTGCTCGCCATCTGGGCCGCCTGGTCAGCCTTCCCGTTGGGCTATGACGTTCGGCTCGGCGGCCTGCCGTGGCTCGGGCGTGAGGCTGGGGCTGGTCTGTTCGGTCTCCTGCTCGACCCGCTGGCGACCATCCTGCTGCTCGTCGTCACGATCATCGGTTTCCTCACCGTGCTGTATTCGCACGGATACCTCACCGAGCACAATCAGGAACATCACGGGACGCCCGAGGATCAGGGACGCTATTACTTCTGGCTGCTCGCCTTCATGGCCAGCATGGTCGGCGTCGCCACCGCGCCCAACTTCCTGCAGTTGTTCCTGTTCTGGGAACTGACGGCGGTCTGCTCGTGGTCGCTGATCTCATTCTATAGAAGTGCAACCAGCCTGCGGGTCGGCTTCAAGGCCATCCTCATGACGCACGCGGGCGGCCTGTTCTTCATCGCCGCCCTGCTCGTGATGTTCGCGCAGACCGGATCGTTCGACTTCGACGCGCCGTCGCGGATGAACGAGAACCTGCGGGGCTGGGTCTACGGCTTCCTGCTCGTTGCCGCGTGGGCCAAGGCGGCGCAGGTGCCGCTGCACACGTGGCTGCCCGACGCAATGGAGGCGCCGACGCCGATCAGCGCGTACCTGCACGCGGCGGCGATGGTCAAGGCCGGGGTCTTCTTGATGGCCCGCGCCGTGAGCAGCGGATGGGCGGTCCCGCACGGCGTCGGACTGCTGATGGCCGTGATGGCGTTCGTTACGATGCTCGTCGCGCTGTCCTTCTATTTCCTGCAGGACGATCTCAAGCGGCTGCTCGCGTACTCGACGATCGCGCATTTGGGCTACGTACTTCTTGGCGTCGCCATCGGGGCGATGGGCTCGCCCGTCGGCCTGCAAGGCGGCGTGCTGCACATCATCTGCCACGCCTTCGGCAAGGCGACGCTGTTCCTGTGCGTCGGTGCCGTGGCGTGGATTACCGGCTCGCGCAGCATTTCGCGGCTCCGCGGCGTCGCGCGCGTCATGCCCATCACCGCCGCCGCGTACTTCATCGGCGTGGTGACCGTCACCGGCATTCCACCATTCGCCGGCTTCTGGAGCAAGTTCATGATTCTCGCCGGCGCCATTCGACTGCCCAGTCCAATGGGCCCGGTGATCGTCACCCTCGTCCTCGTCGAGAGCCTTGTCGCGTTCGGCTGGATGCTGCGCGTCGGCCAAGTGGTCTTTCTCGGGCCGTGGACACCAACCGGGGTGGAACGGCAACCCATTCTCCTGCCGCGCAGCATGAAGGCCGCGCTGTGGGTCCTGATGCTCGGGTGCCTGATCGCGCCCGTCATCGGCATTCCCCTCGTCCATCGGATCGCGCCATGATCACGTTTCGCCTTCTTGAGGCCGCGGCCGCGTTTCTCATCGCTGGCGCCCTCGGCGCGTTGATCACCGCGCGCCGCGGCCGCCGCGGCGCTTGGGTGAGCGTCGTCGCCGTCAGCGGTGCGGCCATCCTGATGGTGGCGTCCGCGGTCCGCGCGTTTCGCGGCGGCGGTGACCCGGAGGTCTCCGCGCTCCCTATTCGCGCCCTCGGCGCGGCGCTGCGCATCCATGTTGATCCGCTGAGCGCCGTCTTCCTGTGCCTCGCGGGCCCCATCGCCCTGCTCACCACGCTCTATTCGGTGGAGTACATGGGGCGCTTCGTGCGGGACGGTCTGACGAAGTACTACCCCGTGCTCCTGATCCTCTTCCTGGCCATCGGCGGCACGGTGGTCACCACCGACCTCTTCTGGTTCCTGGTGTTCTGGGAACTGATGACGCTGACGTCGTTCGTGCTCGTGATTTTCGAACGCGAGAGCCGGGAGGCGCATCGTGCGGGCCTCAAGTACTTCGTCTGGAATCAGGGCGCCGCGCTCGGCCTGATGGGCGCCGCGCTGGTGCTGTGGCGTCGCGCCGGGTCGTTCGACTTCGAGGCCATTCGCGTCTCGCTCGCCACACTGTTGGACACCGCGCCGGTCACTGGGCATGCGGTGCTCTTCCTCTTCTTTTTCGGGTTCGCCACCAAGGCCGGCATCCTGCCGATGGGCACCTGGCTGCCCGATGCCTACACCGCCGCGCCCACGAGTGTGACCGCTGCCTTCGGCGGCACGATGACCAAGCTCGGCATCTACGGCTTGCTGCGCGTCTTCCTGCACCTGCTCCCGCTCGGCCCGGCCACGACGATTTGGGGCATTGTCATCGCTGTCGCCGGACTGACCTCGCTCTTCGCCGGAACGCTCAGCGCCCTCAAGCAGGATGATGCCAAGCGCCTGATGTCGTACCACGTCATCGGCCAGGTCGGCTACATGTTCTTCGGCGTGGGAGCCGGCATTGCGCTCATGCAAACCGATCCGCTGCTCGGCACCCTGGGCCTCGTCGCCGGTCTGTTCCACCTCATCAACAACTCCCTCTACAAGCCGTGCCTGTTTCTTGGCGCCGGCGCGGTGGAGTATCGGACCGGCTCGCGCAGCCTGTCGGCGCTCGGCGGCGGACTCGGCGGCGTGATGGCCGGCACGATGGCCTGCTCCCTAGTGGCCTCGCTGGCTATCGCCGGCGTGCCGCCGTTGAATGGCTTCACCAGCAAATGGCTGCTGTACGCCACTGGCATCCTCGGCGCCGAGTCGTCGTTCCTGCTCCCAGTGGCCGCACTCGTCGCGATGTTCATCTCCATCGTCACGCTGGCGTCGTTCGTGAAGTACGTCGCCGGCGCCTTCCTCGGTGCGCCGGTCGTGACGCCGGCGGGCGCGCCGCCCATTCGTGACGTCCCGGCCACGATGCTCGCGCCGCAGTACGTGCTCGCCGGTGCCTGTCTGGTGGTCGGACTTGCGCCGTTCGCGGTGCTGCGCCTCGTGCATCAGGCAATCGTCGGACTGCCGTCGATGATCGGTGCGCCAGACTTTGCGTCCCTGCTCGGTGGTTCCAACACCACGCTCGCGTTGGCGCGAGACGGCATCACGCTCGCGTCGTGGGCGCCGGTGCCGTTGACCGCGGTCCTGCTCATCCTCGGCATCGCCGCGTACGTCGGCCTGCAGCGCGCCGGCGGGGTCGTGACGCGCCGGGTGCCCGTCTGGGCGTGCGGCGAGGAAGAGAATCCGGCGGAGCTGCGCTATCGGGCAGACAGTTTGTATCGGCCATTCAAGGACGTCTTTCACGGCATGTATCCGCGCATGCCCGTGGTGCGATTCGAGTTCCCGGACTTTCTGCGCCGAACCCTCGACCTCGACCACTGGCTCTATCAGCCGTTGGCGCGTGGCACGCAGGGCGCGGTGCGCGGCGTCAGTCGCACCCACGTGGGCATTCCGCAGGTCTACCTGCTCTGGATCATCATCGGCGCCGTTGCGGTGATCTTGACGGTTCTGCTCGTCACCGGAGGCGCACCATGATCGCCACCGCAACCGCCGAGGCGGTCACCCTGCTGACAAGTCGTCTCGGCGCCGGCCTCTTGGTGGCCCGCGAGCTGGAGCCCGATCTCCTCTGGGTGTCCGTGAACCCGGCCGACGTGCGGACCGCCACCGCAACCATGAAAGAACTCGGCACCCGATTCCTCGTCACCGTCGGCATTGACGAGCGTCCGCTTGGCGGCGGCTACGGCATTGTCCATCTCTTCGCGATGGACGACGCGCACCAGTTCGTCGCGATTGATTGCCCCGTGTCGGCGGGCGATCCGCGCATCGATTCCATCACGCCGCTCATTCCGGGCGCGGCGTGGGCCGAGCAGGAATTCCACGACATGATCGGCGTGGAGCCCGTGGGGCATCCCGATCCGCGTCGCCTCGTGCTTCCCGACGACTGGCCCAAGGGGGTGCATCCCCTGCGCCGTGACGTCGCGTACAACTACCGGCCGCCGTCGGTGGAGGGCGCGGCTCCGGAACTCAAGTCGCCGCCCAAGGGAACGAGCGTGGTTCCCATCGGTCCCTTCTTCCCGGTGCTCGAGGAGCCGGCGCGCTTTCGGCTGTTCGTCGAGGGCGAGACGGTGGTGGGCTGCGACTATCGCGGCTTCTACAATCATCGCGGCATCGAGAAGCTCGGCGACAGCGTGCTCACGTGGGATCGCATCCCGTTCCTCGCCGAGCGCATCTGCGGCATCTGCGGCTTCATTCACTCCACGTGCTATTGCCAGGCCGCCGAAAAGGCCGCGGGTATCGTTGTGCCGCGTCGCGCGGCGTACATCCGCACCATCATGCTCGAACTCGAGCGCATCCACTCGCACCTGCTGTGGCTGGGCATCGCCGGGCACATCATTGGATTCGACACCGTGCTGATGCAGACGTGGCGCATCCGCGAGCCCGTGATGTGGCTGACCGAGGAGATCAGCGGCAACCGCAAGACGTATGGCATGAACATGGTGGGCGGCGTGCGGCGCGACATCAGCGACGCCCAGCTGCCGAGGATTCGCGACGTCCTCGCCACGGTCGAGCGCGAAGCCATCGCCGTGCGCAAGGCCATCACGGACGACAGCACCCTGCATGCCCGCACCAAGGGTGTGGGACCGCTTTCCACGGAATGGGCGCGGGAGATCTGCGTCGTCGGACCGCCGGCGCGCGCGTCGAACGTGCCAATCGATGCGCGGCTCGACCATCCGTACGCGGCGTACGACGACCTTCCCCCGCACCTCTGCCTCGCCGACGGATGCGACACGTGGTCGCGCGTCATTGTGCGTCTCGATGAGTTGGCCGACAGCATTCGGTTGGTGCGGGAGGCGATCGACAACCTCCCCACCGGACCCGTGCTCGCCGAGTTCGACGAGATTCCCGCCGGGCGCATTGGCGTGTCCGCGGTCGAGGCGCCGCGCGGCGAGGCCATTCACTTCGTCATGACGGGCGGCGTGAACCGGCCGTATCGGTGGCGGGTGCGCGCCCCAACGTTCCCCAACCTGCAGGCTATTCCGGCGATGATTCGCGGCCAGTCCATCGCCGACGTCCCCATCACCATTGGCAGCATCGACCCCTGCTTCTCGTGCACCGAGCGCATGGAGACCGTGGACTGCCGTGACGGCCGGGTGCGTGTCTACTCGCTCAAGGAACTGCAGGCACTGACCCAGTCGGCGTCCACCGGCGACGGGGGATACGACCTATGAGCGCGACCATCCTGAAAGTTGCGGCCCTCGCCATTCTGAATGTGGCGCTCGTCCTTCTGCTGTCACCGCTCTATGAAGGCCTGCTGCGCAAGTTGAAGGCCACCCTGCATTCGCGCATGGGACCGCCGGTGTTCCAGCCCTTCCTCGACACGCTGAAACTGCTGGGCAAGGAGGATCTGCTGACGGTGCAGCACCCCGCGTACGCCGTGGCGCCCGCCGCCGCGCTCGCATCGGTGCTGCTGCTGGCCACCATCATTCCCATTGGCGGCGCGCCGCCGCTCGCGTTCGCCGGCGACGTCATTGGGGTGGTGTACGTGGCCAGCATGAGCGCGGTGCTGCTCATTCTCACCGCGTTCGCCAGCGGAAGCCCGTACGCCGCGGTCGGCGGATCGCGGGAGATGATGTCGCTGCTCTCGGTGGAGCCGGTGGTGGCCGTCACACTGGTCGTCGGCGCCATGAAGGCCGGCACGCTCTCGGTAGCTGGCATCGCCGACTGGAACGCCGCGCACGGCCCAACCATCAGCATGACGCTCGCCGGCGTGGCGCTCTTTCTCGCGGTGCAGGCGCAGGCCGGCAAGCTGCCATTCGATATCCCCGAGGCCGACCAAGAGGTCATGGGTGGACCGCTCGTTGAGCAGAGCGGTCCCCGTCTCGCCCTGTTTCGCTGGACGATGTGGGCCCGGCAGCTCGTCTTCTCGCTCCTGCTCGTTGAGCTGTTCTTCCCGTGGCCGCGCACCGGCGTGCTGGCGGCCGACGCGCCGCTGGCGCTGCTCAAGGCGCTCGTCGTGCTCGTGCTGGTCGCGGTGGTCGACGTCGTGAACCCGCGTCTCAAGGTCGAGCAGGCGATGGGATACTATCTGCGCGTCGCCCTCTCGTCGCTCGCCGCGATGGCCTTCGCCGTCGTCGGCATGTAGGAGGTGCACCGTGCTCCTGAGCAAGCTCCGCGAAGCCCTCATCTGCGTGCAGGCCGGACGCGTCACCCTGCCGTATCCGTTTGCGCCGCACGATCCGGCGCCCGGATTCCGCGGCAAGCTCTCGCTCGACGCTGACCTGTGCATCGGATGCGGCGGATGCGCCGCCGTCTGCCCCTCGGGCGTCATCCTCATCCGCGACGACGCGCCGATGGTGCGCACCCTGCATTTCTCGCTCGCCCGCTGCACCTACTGCGGACGCTGCTCCGAGGTTTGCCCCGAAGGCGCGCTCGCGCATACGCTCGAGTTCGAGACCGCAACCAACACGGTGGACGATCTCGAACTCTCGCTTGACGTCTTCATGGGTCCGTGTCAGCGGTGTGGTCGCTGCTTCCCGCCGCCCACGTCCATGGAGCAGCTCCCTGTTCGCGGGTTTCGGGCCGACACGTCGTGCGCCCGCGCCGGCGCCGATCTACCGGCGCCTGGCCTGCTCGACCTGTGGGCCCCCAATGGTGTCACCTCGGCCGTCGATCTGAGGAGACCCACGCCGTGATATCGGACCTCCTCCCCGTTTCGCTCATCCGCACCCTGAGCCTGACGCTCGTCATCACGTCGGTGCTTGTGGTCGAGACCCGACGGCTTCGTGCGGCGGTGGTCGCCTATGTGGTTCAGGCGCTCCTCATCGTCGCCCTGCTCGCCTCCTTTGCCGCCATGAACCACGCGCTGTACTGGTGGGCCGCGACCGCGCTGGTGACCAAGGCGCTGCTAATCCCGTGGTTTCTCCTGCGCTACATCCGCAAGACCGGCACCGAAGAGGTGAAGCCGCTCGTCGGTTTCGCTCCGTCCATTCTCGTGGCTGCCGTGCTGATGGTCGCATTCTTCCGGCTCACGCACGGCCAGGCAGCGCTCCTCGTCCCCAGCGCGCTCGCCGACGACGAAGTGCTCCGCACCAATCTCGCGGTAGCCTCCACGGTGTTTGTCCTCGGCTTGTGGGCGCTGCTCACGCGCCGCGACGCGGTGAAGGCGGTCATCGGACTCTGCCTGCTCGAGAACGGCATCCACCTTGGTCTCGTGAGCTTTGCGCCGGGTCTGCCGGAGACGGCGCTCTTTGGCGTCGCGTCGGAAGTGGTGGTCACCGTCTTCCTGCTGCTCTACGTCATCGAAGGACTGGTGCACGAGTTCGGCACCACTGACACGTACCGGCTTCGGGAGCTCCGATGGTAACGCCGTCTTCGCTGCCCTCGATTGCCTGCCTGGTCCCCGTCATTGCCGGGTGCCTGCTCCTCGCCACCGGCACGCGACGGCGGCGCTATTGCGAACTGGTCGCCCTCGTCACCGCCGGCCTGCTCGCCGTCGTGGGTGTCGTGGTGGCCGTGCGTGTCGCGTCGGGCAACATCCTCGTCGCATGGGGCGAAGAGCTGCGCGTCGATGCGCTCTCGGCCCTGATGATGCTCGTCGTCGGGGTGATCGGCCTGATTGCCGTCGTCTACTCCATTCGCTACTCGACGCACGGACAGATGATGGAGACCGCGGGCATGGGCGGTCCCGAGCGGCGGCCGGCGGTCTTCTACGCGTTGGTCCTGATGTTCCTCGGCACGATGTCGTGGGCGGTCGTGACCAACAATGTGGTAATGCTCTACGTCGCGGTTGAGGCCACCACGCTCAGCTCGGGGCTGCTGGTGGCGTTCTTCTGGAATCGCCGCGCGCTCGAGGCTGGCTACAAATACCTGATCCTGCTCACCGTCGGCATCACCTTCGCCCTGCTTGGCTGCGTGGTGGTCTACGCCGGCGGCGCCGCCACCGGCACACTCACCGGCGCCGATACCCTTATGCTGAGCCGCATCCGCGATGTCGCGCCCCTCATTCCACGTCCCACGGCGCTCGCCGCGGTGGCGCTGCTGATCATCGGATTCGGCTCGAAGGCCGGCCTCGTGCCGTTCCACGTCTGGCTCCCCGATGCGCACGCGGAGGCGCCCGCGCCGGTGAGCGTGCTCCTCTCCGGCGTGATGATCAAGGTCGCGCTCTACGCGCTGGCGCGCACTGTCAGCATCTTCTTCCCCGCCATTCCCCAGCTCACCGTGTTCGCCGTCGCCGTCGGTTGCCTCACCATGGTCGTTGGCGTGGTGCTCGCCATGGCGCAGGACGATCTCAAGCGCCTGCTCGCCTACTCGTCCGTGAGCCAGATGGGATATGTACTGTCGGGCATCGCGCTCGGTACGTACCTGGGCTGCTATGGCGGGCTCTTCCACCTGATGAACCACGCGCTGTTCAAGGCCCTGCTCTTCATGGCCGCCGGCGCGCTGGTGTACGCCACGGGCGTGCGCCGCATCAGTCAGGTCGGCGGTCTCGCACGCCAGATGCCGGTCACCGCCGCCTGCTTCCTGATCGGCGCCCTGTCCATTGCGGGCTTCCCGCCGTTCAACGGCTTCTGGAGCAAGTTCACCATCTACCTCGCGCTCGCCAACTCGGGGCTCTGGTGGGCCGCCGGCGTGGCGGTCTTCACCAGCCTGCTCACCATGGTGGCCGTCGTGCGTCCCGTGATTCGCGTCTTCTGGGCGCCGCCTCCGCTGGATGGACTGGTGCTCGATGAGGTGCGCGAGGTGCCCGCCGCGCTGTGGGCGCCGATGGTTGCCGTGGCCGTGCTCTGCCTGTTGCTCGGCCTGATGCCGTCACTCGCGTACGACACGCTCCATGGAGCGGCCACCGTGCTCGCCGTGCTGGGAGGCTCGTGAGTCCTATGCTCAAGGAACTCTGCCGCAAGGCCTTCACCAAGTCGCTGTGGGTCTACCACGCGAACGCCGGCGCGTGCAACGGCTGCGACATCGAAGTCATCGACGTGCTCACGCCGTACTATGACGCGGAGCGGTTCGGCATCCGGCTGGTCGGCTCGCCGCGGCACGCCGATGTGATTCTCGTCAGTGGTCCGGTCACGCGGCAGGCCGCGCCGGCGCTCAAACGGCTCATCGATGCCGTGCCCGATCCCAAGTTGGTGGTCGCCGTGGGTTCGTGTGCCGCGGGCGGCGGAAGCTGGTTCGATTCGTACGCGACGACCGGCGGCGCTAACGAGACCTTCCACGTGGACTTCTTCATTCCCGGCTGCCCGCCGCGCCCCGAAGCCATCCTCTACGCGCTCGCCGTCGCCATGGGCCTCGTCCCCAAGAAGGCGGCGCCGGAGCATCTCCGGCAGGAAACGCTCGAGGAACTCGCGGCCGGCGTGACGCACCTGCGGCGGGCGGGCTAAGCTCCGCACCGCGGGACCGGTGGCCCCGTGCGCGCGACGAGCGCGCCGCACGGCTTTGTCCCGTCATTGAATCCTCATGGGAATGTCACGATGCGTTTATGACCATCGTGGCCGTCAGGACATACCGTCTGAGGGAGCAAACGAGATACGCGTGACCGGTGTCCAATGACTGGACGCCTGACCCGGCAGCGTTGTCGTGCCGGTTTTATGTAACGTGGCGTGATGGCGGCTTTACCCCGTCGCAGTTATTGTTGAGCGCGCGCTGATTCGCGCGCTTCCCCTTCCCGTGATCGCTTATGAATCGCCTGCTCAAGAATCGACGTGCGATGATCGCCCTCCTCGTGCTCGTGACGGCGACCGGCGCGTGGATGACCCTGCGCGGACCGGCACCGGGCGGCGACCTCCTCACGGCCACCGTAAAGCGCGGCGACTTCAAGGTGATCGTCACGACCTCTGGGGAGCTGCGCGCGCCGAAATTCGTGAACATCACCGGCCCGCAGAACATGCAGCAGGCCGGCATGTACAATGGCGTGAAGATCTTGTCCATCGTGCCCGAAGGGACGCATGTCGATGAAGGGGACGTTGTGGCGGAGCTCGACCGCGGACCGGCGGCCTCGGCGCTCAATGATGTCACGCTGGCCCAGCAGAAAGCGGAGGCCCAGCGGGAACAGGCATCGCTCGACTCCACGCTCAATCTCTCCAAGGCGCGCGAGGAGATTCACACCGCCGTGCTGACGCTCGAGGAAAAGCGGCTGGCGCGTGAACAGTCCAAGTTCGAGGCACCCAGCATTCAGCGGCAGACGGCCATCGACCTCGAAAAGGCGACCCGCGCGCTGCGGCAGGATTCCATCGATTACAAGACCAAGGAAGAGCAGGCGAAGGCGAAGATGCGCGAGGTCGGCGCCGACCTTGAGCGCCAGCGCAACCGGCTGAAGATCGTGCAGGACGTCATGGCCGGCTTCACCATCACGGCGCCCGCGCCCGGCATGGTGATCTACCTACGTGACTGGCAAGGCAAGAAGATCGCCGTCGGCGCGCAGGTATCGGCGTGGAACCCGTCGGTGGCCACCCTCCCCGATCTCTCGCAAATGGAATCGGTGACGTACGTCAACGAGATCGACGTGCGAAAGCTCGCGGTCGGCCAGCCAGTGGCGCTCTCGCTCGACGCCGATCCGTCGAAGCGGCTCACGGGTGTCGTCGCCGCCGTCGCCAATGTCGGCGAGCAGCGGCCGAACTCCGACGCCAAGGTCTTCGAGGTGAAGATCACCGTCGTCGCCCCCGACACCACGCTGCGACCGGGAATGACGACGGGGAATGCCATCGAAACTCAGGTGACGAAGAATGCCCTGCACATTCCGCTCGAGGCGCTGGCCAGCGACAGCGGCGTCCCGTACGTCTTCAAGCGGTCGGGCAGCCGCGTCACCAAGCAGGAGATCGAGACCGGGGCCGTGAACGACGAGGAAGCGGTCGTCACCCGCGGGCTCGCCGAACACGACGTCGTGCTGCTCTCCCCGCCGCCTGATCACGATCGGATGCGGATCACCCGGCTCGAGAATTCCACGGCCGGGCGGCCGCAGGCCACTGGCGATACCGGGACCGCCGCCCGACGCGTCAAAGCCAACGCGTCACCGGGAGCCGCCGCAAAGCCCCCGGCCAAGCCGCCGGCCACGCTTCCCGCCAAGCCGTCCGCCAAGCCGTCCGCCAAGCCGTCCGCCAAGCCGTCCGCCAAGCCGTCCGCCAGGCCGCCCGCGGCGGCCGCCGTGAGGAACTGACCGCGTGACCGCGCCGCGCATCACGCTCGCCGACCTTCGGTCACAGTTCATCACGCATGTCGCCTTCTCCATGCGGACCGCCGTTGAGGCGGTGGGGCACAACAAGATGCGCGCCGCGCTCACCTCACTCGGCATCCTCTTCGGGGTCGCGTCGGTGATTGCCATGCTCGCCATCGGCAAGGGCGCCGAGCAGGAGATCCTCGCGCAAATGCGCCTGCTCGGCACCAATAACATCATCATCGCACCGCTCGTCGAGCAGAAAGAGGGGCAGGTCGACGACGATAAACCGGCGGAGCCAAAGAAGTTCTCGCCGGGACTGCGCTATCTCGACGCCCAGGCGATCGCCCGGACCATCCCGAGCGTGGACGACGCGAGCGCCGAGATCGTGCTCAACTCGCTCGTCACGCGCGAGGGTCGCCATCGCTCGGCGAAACTGGTGGGAGTCGACTCCGGATACTTTCGCCTGACGAATCTCGAGTTCGCGGAAGGCGGGCCGTTCACGCGCACCCAGGCGCATCAGGGCCTGTTGGTCGCGGTCATCGGCTATGGCGTCAAGTCTCGCTTCTTCACGCAGGTGGATCCGATCGGACAGACGATCAAAGTCGGTCCGAACTGGCTGACCGTTGTCGGCGTCCTCGCCGACCGCAAAGTGAACGCACAGAACGCGCAGCGGCTCGGCATTCGCGACGCCAATATGGACGTCTACGTGCCGGCATCCACGATGCTGCTGCGCTATCGGAACCGTGCGCTCGTGACACAAGCCGAGATCGAGGCCGCGTCACGAATGCAAGTCGGCAATGGCGACGACGCGTCGACTGATCCCGACGTTCGGGCCGAGCAGCGCAACATGAACCAATTGGATCGCATCATCGTCCGCGTCGAGGAGGCGAGCCTGGTTCCCGTCGTCGCGGAAGTCCTGCAGCGCATGCTCGCCCGGCGCCACAACAGCGTGGTCGATTTCGAGGTCACCGTGCCGGAACTGCTCCTCAAGCAGGAGCAGCGCACCCGCACGATCTTCAATGTCGTGCTCGGCGCCATTGCCTCGATTTCACTGATCGTCGGCGGCATCGGCATCATGAACATCATGCTCGCCAGCATCCTCGAACGGATCAAGGAGATCGGCGTGCGGCGGGCGATGGGCGCCACCCAGCGCGATATCCTCTTCCAGTTCCTCGCCGAAGCGGTGCTCATCTCGGTCGCTGGCGGTGTTGCCGGCATCGCGCTTGGCTGCGGGTTCAGCTACGCGATCGAGCGCATCGCCCACATCACCACCATCGTCTCGACGCTCTCCGTGGTGGTGGCATTCGGCGTGTCGTTCAGCGTCGGTCTGGCGTTCGGTATCATTCCCGCGCAGCGCGCGGCGCGCCAGGATCCTATTACTTGCCTCCGCTATGAGTGACATCACCCTGCGCTGGTGGACTGTGCTGATCGCCGCGGCCTTGGCGGGCCCTTCGCACGCCAGCGCGCAGCGTCCGGTCGCGCCGACGATGACCTTGCAGGACGCCATCAGCCTCGCGCAGCAACGCGGACTGTCGGCGCGCTCGGCTCGCGGTGCGCGCAACGCCGCCCGTTCACGCGACGCGCTGTTCAACACACAGTACCTGCCGTCGTTGAGCATCGGCGGCCAGATGCCGCAGTACCTGCGCTCCATCACACCGGTCGTCCAGCCTGACGGCAATACGCTGTACCGCGCCGTGCAGCAGACGCAGTCCGCGCTCACGGCCAACATCGTGCAGCGCCTGCCGTGGACCAACACCACGCTCAATGTGAGTTCGTCGTTGAGTCAGGTGCAGGTGAAGGGTGCCACCGGCATCACCACCTGGTCGTCCACGCCGCTCTCGTTCGGCATCTCCCAGCCCCTGCTTCGCGCCAACGCGCAGCGCTGGGATCGGGCGCAGCAGGAGTTGCGCGCCACAAGCGCGGAGCGCCGATACCTGGAAGCCATGGAGGACGTGGCGCTGAACGTGACGAATGCGTTCTTCGACCTGCACAGTGCCACCCTCGGCTTGGCCAACGCCACCGCCAACGCGGCGACCAACGACACGCTTTTTACGCTGAACAAGGGTCGGTTCGAGGTTGGCCGCATTGGCGAGAACGACCTGCTGCAGAGCGAGCTCGCCCTGCTGCGTGCACGCTCGGCGCTCGACGCGGCGCGCACCACATACGAGCGCGCCGTGTCGCAGTTCCGCATCGTCGTGAACCTGCCGCCGGACGCACCCGTGGCGATCGCGGCCACCGCACAGGTTCCGATGGTGCCCATGGACACGGCCCGCGCAGCGCGCGAAGCACGCCGCAACAGCTCGACGATGAGCGACGCCGAACTCGCCGAGGTCGCCGCCGAGCGCGCCGTGCGCGAGGCCCGGTGGAACAGCGGCGCCGGCGGAACGCTGCAAGCGAGCTATGGATACAACGCGACCGCATCGCGGGCGCCTGACGCGTACAAGAACCTCCTCGATGCCCAGCAATTGACGGTCTCGGTGAGCATGCCCGTGTGGCAGTGGGGGGCCCACCGTTCACAGGTGCGGGCCGCGGCCGCCGACCGCGAGAGCGCCGCCGCAACTTCGGAGCGGACGCGCGCGCAACTCGATCACGACGCGCGATTCGCGGCATTGCAGCTCGCCCAAGCGGGGCGCGGCCTCGCGATTGCCGCCAAGTCCGACACGGTGGCCGCCAAGCGATTTGAAGTGGCCTACAATCGGTACGTGATCGGCAAGATCGCCATCGACAACCTGTATCTGGCGCAGAACGAGAAGAACGATGCGCTCAATGGGTATGTTCAGGCGCTGCGTACCTACTGGCTCGCGTACTACCAGTTGCGTCGAACGACCCTGTACGACTTCGTCAACGGCGTGGCCATTCGATAGACGCGTCGTTGACTGGCCGCCGCAGAACGAAGTCGGTCTGAGGATCGGCACCCACCAGGTAGACCTGCGTCCCGACGGAGACGAAGCCGCATCGTCGGTAGAACGCCTTCGCGCGTTCGTTGTGCTCCCACACGCCAAGCCAGAGCGTGCGCGCGCCCAGTCTGCCGGCCTCCGCGATCACCCGGTCCATCAGCGCCTGCGCGATACCCCGGCCATGCCACTCTTTCGCAACGTAGAATCGCCACAGTTCAAGCGGAGCGTCCCCTAGCACGCACGCCGGCGGCGGTTCGCGCCGCAGCTGGGCGTACGCCGCAAGCGCATCATAAACGTGCACGAGCAGCGTCACGGTGCGCGGGTCCGCGAGTTCCCCGCCCTGTTGCGAGGTCCCGTATGACTCCGCGAGATGCTGCGCCATGTCTTCCGCGCTGCAGCTCTCCGCAAACGTGTCAAAGAACGTGCGCGCGGCCAGCGCGGCCAGCGCGGCGGCATCGGCCGGCTCGCCCAACCGGATGGTAATGGTCATGGCGTGGCGACCTGCGCAGCGGTCACAAATTTCCCGCCGGCGCCTGCTCGGTTGCTGCCGGCTCCGGCAATTCTGGCGCGTCGTACGTCGGGGCCGGTGTCCCAAGCAGGAATCCGGGCAGCACGGTCGTGAGAATCGCGTAGAGGATGAGCGCGCCAAACAGCCACGGCGCCGCGGCGAACTGATCGCGCAGCATGGCCGCGATCACCAGCGTGAAGACCAACGTGGGCGTCATCGGCACCGCGACTCGCAAACTCAGTCGCCATGTCTCGCCGAGTGCCGCCCGGCGGTGCAGCAGCGTCGCGCCAACGCGCAGCGGCACCATGATGGCCGTAACCGCGACCCCGGCAATGACGGCGGTCAGCGAGAAGTACTCCGCGCGCATTTCCGTGCCGGCGACAAAGAAGTAGAACGGCGCGAAGAACGACGCAAAGACCTCCACCGCATGCAGCATCCGTTCCGAAGCAAGGGCCGGCAGCGCCTCTCGGAAACGCCGGGCGGCAATGCCAACCACGAATGCTCCAACCAGGTAGTACACACCCAACTGTCGGGTCGCATACGCGACGACGATCGCCATCATCAAGAGAAACGCGAACTCCGACTTGGGCGCGTACGGCGCAACCCGCTGCGCGAACACCCGGAAGACCGTCGGCAAGACCGCGACCGTGCCGGCCAGCGCCACGGACGCCAACGCGAGCTGCTGCCAGCTCGTCGACTGGAGCAGCACGAACAGCAGCAGCAGCGCGAGCAGCTCGGTGGCAATGGATTTGCTCTTCACCCAGAACGCCTGACCGCGATCAAGGCCAAACCCGTCGAGCGAGTCGAGAATGAACCCCGTCGACGGCGTGAGGAGCGCCAGCGCGACCAGCGCCGACGGACGCACCTCCATGCCGGTGCCGCGCGTCACCGCTAGCGCCACGGCGCCCAGGAGTCCGATCCGGATCAGCAGGTGCTGCGACAGAACCGTGGTGTTCTTGCGCAGCGCGCTAAGGTCCACCTCCAGTCCAGCGAACAGGAAGAGCGCGACGATGCCAAAGGTCGCGAGCAGATGCAGCGTCGTGTCGTGCTGAAACAAGCCATATCCGATGCTCCCCGCCGCACCGAGCGCGAAGCTGGTGATCGCCGTGGGAAGCCGCCAGCGCTGCAGGACTCGCGGAACGACGAAGAGCCCAAAGAGCAGCACGACATAGCCGAGTTCCGACCGAAACAGCGTCTCGAGGTCGCTCATGGCGAGCCGTCAGCACGGGAGTGCCGGACGGGATACCGGCAGGTGTTCACGAGAGCAGGCATCGAGCTCCCGCGCACCTTCATCCACGCCTCGCCGCTACGATGGTCGCGATGTCGATCTTCCGCATCTCCATCATCGCCTCAAACGCACGCTTCGCCGCGGCGCGATCCGGATCGGCAATCGCCTGCATCAACACGGCGGGCGTGATCTGCCACGACAATCCCCATTTGTCCTTGCACCAGCCGCAGGCGCTCTCCTGTCCGCCGTTGCCGACAATCGCGTTCCAGTACCGATCGGTCTCGGCCTGATCTGCGGTGGAGACCTGAAACGAAAACGCCTCGCTGTGCTTGAACGCCGGGCCGCCATTTAGCCCGAGACACGGAATACCCATCACGCTGAATTCGACCGTGATCACATCGCCTTGCTGCCCGGACGGATAGTCGCCCGGCGCACGGTGCACCGCGGTGACGAATGAATTGGGGAACGTCGCGGCGTAGAAACGCGCCGCCTCCTCGGCATCGCCATTGTACCACAGGCAGATCGAGTTCTTTGCCGGCTTCGCCATGTCGGTGCTCCTCGCTGGGGGGTCCGTACTCACTCAGTCCACAATAAACAGCTGCGCGCCCTCCGGCGCCTCGCTCCGGTGCGGCTCCGCGCCGTCGGCCACCTCGTACGACATGCCGGGCTTCAGCACCACCACGCGGCCGTCCCGCAGCCGCGTGTGCAGTTCACCGGACACGCACAGCAGAATGTGCCCCTTCTCGCACCAGTGATCGGCCACATAGCCCGGTGAATAGTCCACCATCCGCACGCGCAGATCGCCATACTGCTTCACCCGCCACACGGCGACCCCCACATCCCCAGAGTGCGCCTCGCCGGCAATCTGCGTCCAGTCGGTGACCTGAAATGGTATCCCCGTCAGTTTCATCGGTTCCTCATTGAGTGCGCGAGCCGCCAGCCGTTCGCTAAATTGCAGAGGGGTCCCGACGACGGCTATGGAACACTTCGTCCATGTAGCCGCGTCATCTAATGATTGGCCTTACCCCGTTACTTCATCGCAGGCACGACCGGAGAATCTTATGAACGACAGCACGGGCCAGAACGGCGGCAAGTGCCCCGTCATGCACGGTGCGCGCAGCGCTATCGCCGCCGGCAGCCGCTCGAACCGCGACTGGTGGCCGAATCAACTCAACCTCGGCATGCTCCACCAGAACCCGCCCGCCGGCAGTCCACTGGGCTCGGCGTTCAACTACGCCGCCGAGTTCAAGACGCTCGATCTCGAGGCGGTGCGCCGCGACCTCACCAAACTGATGACCGACTCGCAGGACTGGTGGCCCGCCGACTACGGACACTACGGCCCGCTCTTCGTGCGCATGGCGTGGCATAGCGCCGGCACGTATCGCACCGCCGACGGCCGCGGCGGTGCCTCGTCGGGCACGCAGCGCTTCGCTCCGCTCAACAGCTGGCCCGACAACGGCAACCTCGACAAAGCCCGCCGTCTCCTCTGGCCCATCAAGCAGAAGTACGGCAACAAGCTCTCGTGGGCCGATCTGATGATCCTCGCCGGCAACGTGGCCATGGAGTCGATGGGCTTCAAGACCTTCGGCTTCGGCGGCGGACGCGAAGACGTCTTCGAACCGGAGCAGGACATCTACTGGGGCCCCGAGGCCGAGTGGCTCGGCGACAAGCGCTACGCCGGCGACCGCGATCTCGAGAACCCGCTCGCCGCCGTGCAGATGGGGCTCATCTACGTGAACCCCGAAGGCCCCAACGGCAAGCCTGACCCCATTGCCTCGGCGCGCGACATTCGCGAGACCTTCAAGCGCATGGCGATGAACGACGAGGAGACCGTCGCCCTCGTCGCCGGCGGTCATACCTTCGGCAAGATGCACGGCGCCGGTGATCCCAAACTCGTCGGCCCGGAGCCCGAGGCCGCCCCCATCGAACAGATGGGACTCGGCTGGAAGAATGCGCTCGGCAGCGGCAGGGGCGAGCACACCACGACCAGCGGCCTCGAAGGGGCGTGGACGCCCAATCCCATCAAGTGGGACACTGGGTATTTCGATACGCTCTTCGGCTGGGAATGGGAGCTCACCAAGAGCCCGGCCGGCGCCTGGATCTGGGAACCGACCGACAAGCAGAACGCTGCCACCGTCCCCGACGCGCACGTGCCGGGTAAGAAGGTCCTGCCGGCAATGTCAACCGCCGACATGGCCATGCGCATGGATCCGACGTACGAGAAGATCTCGCGCCGTTTTCACGAGCACCCCGAGCAGCTCGCGGACGCCTACGCGCGCGCGTGGTTCAAGCTCACCCACCGCGACATGGGGCCGCGCAGCCGCTATCTCGGCGCGCTCGTTCCAAAGGAAGAGCTGATCTGGCAGGACCCGATTCCCAAGGTGAACCACAAGCGGGTCGGTCCCAAGGAAGTGGAAGCGCTCAAGAAGGCGCTGCTCAAGTCGGGGCTCTCCGTCGCGCAGCTGATCGGCACGGCGTGGGCCTCCGCGTCCACCTTCCGCGGCTCCGACAAGCGGGGCGGCGCCAATGGGGCCCGCATCCGCCTGGCGCCACAGAAGAACTGGGCGGTGAACCAGCCGCGCCAGCTGGCCAAGGTGCTCAAGGTTCTCGAGGAGATCCAGCGCAAGTTCAACGCCCGGCAGAAGGGTGGCAAGAAGATCTCGCTCGCCGATCTCATCGTGCTCGCCGGTGGCGTCGGCATCGAGCTTGCCGCGGCGAAGGCCGGCCGCAAGCTCAAGGTGCCGTTCACGCCCGGACGGATGGATGCCTCGCAGGAGCAGACGGACGTAGAGTCGTTCGAGGTGCTGGAGCCAGTCGCTGACGGCTTCCGGAACTATCTCAAGTCCCAGATCGCCGTGCCGGCCGAAGCGCTGCTCGTCGACAAGGCGCAGCTGCTCACGCTCACCGCGCCGGAGATGACGGTGCTGGTGGGCGGGTTGCGAGTGCTCGGGGCCAATTGCGCCGGGAGCAAGCACGGCGTCTTCACCAAGCGGGTCGGCGCCTTGACCAACGACTTCTTCGTGAACGTGCTCGACATGCGCACGGAGTGGACGCCGGTGTCGGACGAGGTGCAGGAATTCGCCGGCCGTGACCGCAAGTCGGGCAAGATGCGGTGGACCGCCACACGGGTCGACCTGATCTTTGGATCGAACTCGCAGCTGCGCGCGCTCGCCGAGGTGTATGCGGCCAACGACGGCGCGGACAGGTTCGTGCGCGACTTCGTGAAGGCATGGGTCAAGGTGATGAACCTCGACCGGTTTGACCTCGCCTAACCGCGACGACTACTTCGGCCACCCACTCCGCGAGATCCTCGGTGTGATCGTCAACGCGTTCTGGAAGTAGACCTTCTTCAGCACACTGTCCGGCAGGTCAATGCCGTACAGCTTCCAGAACGCGTGGTAGTGCCGGTAATAGTCGAAGTACTCGTCGCGCGTCTCGAACACACGCCAGTAATACGGATACTCTTCCGGCTGGTAGCTGTCCTTGCCGAAGAGCAGCCGGTCCTGGTACTT
This sequence comes from Gemmatimonadota bacterium, assembly GCA_016182795.1. Classification (GTDB taxonomy): domain Bacteria; phylum Gemmatimonadota; class Gemmatimonadetes; order Gemmatimonadales; family Gemmatimonadaceae; genus PNKL01. Next base: position 1,618 of record JACPFW010000010.1, on the reverse strand, counting down.
CACAAAGAAGTCGTGCGCGCCGCGCGGCTGGCGCCCAATGTCGTAGAGCACGGCGCCCACTTCGGCGTACACGTTGGGCATCGCGTCAAACATCCGGCCCAGCCGCGGCAGGTCGTTGGCGTGCCAGCCCATGTGCGCGGCCACAAAGCGCGTCTTCGGGTTCCGCTTGAACAGATTGTCGCGCTCCGTCATCAGCTGTTCGAACGACGGGAACCGGTCCTTGGGGTACCGCCGTCCGGGGAAGAGCGCCAACTCCAGCCACCGCTCGTTCTTGTAGTCGATCTCGTCCCAGAATTCCTGCGGATCGGCCGTGTGAATGAACACGGGAATGTCGAGCCGCGCCGCCGCCTGCCAGATCGGATCGAGGTCCGGATCGTCGATCTTCAATCGGGTGCCATCGGCCTTCTTGATCGACAGACCGAACCCCTTGCCGATCTCGCCGACCCCAACCGCCCCCGCGGCCACATCGGCCTCCAGCTGGCTGATGGCCCTCTCCGCCCAGCCGGGGCCGACGTTGCGCAGGTCAATGCCGGTCAGGAACCGCACCCGGTCCTTCATTTTTGGGCTCGAGGCCACCACGGCACTCTGCCGCTTCAGTGCGTCGCCGCTCACGTTGTTGGCCGCCAGCATCAGGCCGATGCCAAGCGCGTCCATCTCGCGCCCCATCTGCTCGAGCGCTTCAACGTTCTGCATCTGCGACGTCGGATGCCCGTGGAAATCGATCGCCGGGTACTTGGCTTTTGGGACCAGATGCTCAGTCGTCACGAGCGTCGAGCGCGGACGATAATCGAGAATGCTCGGCGCCGGCAGCTCCGGCGCGCGGCAGTTCCGCGGCCGCACTTCGGTCATGCCCGGCGGGCACTGCTCGCCATCCTTGATCGTCGTGCCCGCGCGCGCCCCCGGCGGGCCGCCACCCTGCGCGGCCGCCACTGACGCCGCAACGCTGAACATCACCACCATCCGACGAATCATCACCGGCGCACCTCGTAATGAAGGGAGCTATCGACGAACTACTGCGGCCAGAGCCAGCCGAACGTTCCCGCCGTCAGACAGGCATAGATGAGCCCATCGATCGTCGCCGTGAACGTCGCGCGGAACGACCGCCAGTACCAGATGTGCTGCTGCCACAGGCCGAGCGCGTAGCCGGCAAACGCGGTGGCACCGGCGAACCGGAAGACCGTGAGGTAATGCGACCCGCTCGGCAGTGCGCGCCCCGCCACGTACGCGGCAAAGACAGAAACGACGAGCGTGTACACGAACCAGAGCGAGAGTTGGCGACCCATGCCCATCTCGCCATTCGGTCGTACGGTGATCATGCCCACCGGCCCGCGGTCAATCTTGGCCTTGAACTCCGGCGTCTTCATCTCCGCCATCGTGTCGCACCGCGGATACATGTACTCGCCGGGCGGGATGTTCAGCGGTCCCACCGCCGCGCGAAAGGCGTCCTCGTTGGGAAGCTTCGGGTACTCGCCCTTGTGCCACGGCGTCACCATGTGAATCACGGAACTCGCGATGAACACAAACACCGCGGACAGCAGAATCGGGAGCCACAACGCGGTCAGGTCGGTCATAGACACCTCCGGACAGGGGGGACACCACAGGGCCGGCAGCCCGCGCC
>JACPFW010000050.1 GCA_016182795.1 Gemmatimonadota bacterium | reverse complement strand
GTGCCGCGGCTGATGCGACGCATCCTGCAGCGCGCCGGGCCCGCCCGCCTTGAAGCGCGCCAGCCACTTGTAGCCGGTCTTCTCGCTGATGCCATACTGCGCACACAACACGACCAGCGGCCGCCGCCGCGCCAACACCTCCGCCACGAACTCCAAACGGATCGACATGAGATCAGGAATGCTCCAGGGCATGGCCACCTCCTGCCATGCCTATGGCGGATCCGACCTCACCCATCAACCCGGTCTACTCCTCACCTATCAACCCGGTCTGTACCGTGCCGTTGCAGTCCTCCGTGTCCTCCGTGCCCTCCGTATCCTCCGTGAATTCAGTGTCCTTCTCCTCCTCCTCCTCCTCCTCTCCCCACACAGAAACTGCCACCCGCCGCTTCCGTAGAGGGGTGGTAGCCGCCAGAATTTGAGGGTCCGCGCGCGCCCCCACGCTCCGCGCCGCGCGATCGATGTCCTCTCCACCGTCAGAGGTTTGCATGCATCGTACTTCCATTCGCCGCGTTGCGCGGTCGATGTCGGCCTTCGCGCTCCTCCTCGCGCTGCCGGCCTTTGCCCTCGCCCAGCTACCGGCCGGCATCACCAAGGGCGCGACCGTCGAGGGCATCACGGAGTACCACCTGGCCAACGGTCTCAAGGTCCTCCTCTTCCCCGACGCCTCCAAGCCGACGACGACGGTGAACATCACCTACCTCGTGGGCTCGCGGCACGAGGGGTACGGTGAGACGGGCATGGCGCACCTGCTCGAGCACATGGCGTTCAAGGGGACGCCGAAGCACGCCAACATCCCGCAGGAACTCACCGAGCACGGCGCGCGCCCCAACGGGTCGACGTGGTACGATCGCACCAACTACTTCGAGACCGTCCCCGCCACCGACAGCAACCTGGTGTGGGCTCTCGACCTCGAAGCCGATCGCATGGTGAGCTCGTACATCGCCAAGAAGGACCTCGAGAGCGAGTTCTCCGTCGTCCGCAACGAGTTCGAAATGGGAGAGAACGACCCGCTCGGCATCCTGATGGAACGCGCGATGTCCACGGCCTACCTGTGGCACAACTACGGCAAGAGCACCATCGGCGCGCGCTCCGACATCGAGAACGTGCCGATTGAACGCCTCAAGGCGTTCTACCAGAAGTACTATCAGCCCGACAACGCGGTGCTCGTCGTCGCCGGCAAGTTCGACGTCGCCCGCACCCTGTCGCTGATCGCCGACAAGTTTGGCGCCGTGCCCAAGCCGGTGCGGTCGCTCGATCGCGGCAACATGATCTTCCCGACCTACACCGCCGAACCTACGCAGGACGGAGAACGGTCGGTGACCCTCCGCCGCGTGGGCGACGTGCAGGCCACGATGGCGCTGTACAAGATTCCCGCCGGCACCGACCGCGACTACGCCGCCGTCGACGTGCTCACCCAGATCCTCGGCGATCAGCCGTCGGGGCGCATCTACAAGGCGTTGGTGGAGAAGAAGCTGGCCGCCGATGCGTCGGCCATGAGCTTCCAGTTCAAAGAGCCGGGTGTCTTTGTCGCCTACGCCAACGTGCGGCTCACCCAGTCGCTCGACAGCGCGTCGCGCGCCCTGCTCGCCACGCTCGACGGCGTAACCAGCACGCCGCCGACCAGCGAAGAAGTAGACCGCGCCAAGACCACCCTGCTCAAGCAGATTGACCTCGCCCTCAACAACTCCGAGCGCGTTGGCCTCGAACTCTCCGAGTGGGCGTCGATGGGCGACTGGCGGATGCTCTTCATCCACCGCGATCGCGTGAAAGCCGTGATGCCCGCCGATGTGCAGCGCGTCGCGCGCGACTACTTCAAGCCCGACAACCGCACCGTCGGCCGCTTCATTCCTACCGCCAAGCCCGACCGCGCCGAGATCCGCTGGGTGGGCGACGCCGAGATCGCCGCCGTCACCAAGGATTACAAGGGAGCCGCCGCGCTCGCCGAAGGCGAAGTGTTTGATCCGTCCACCACGAATATCGAGAAGCGCACGTCGCGCAGCGCGCTCCCCAACGGATTCAAGCTCGCGCTCCTCCCCAAGCAGACGCGTGGCAATACCGTGAATGCGCAGCTCAACCTGCGCTATGGCGACGAGAAGTCGCTCTCCGGGCGCACCACCGCGTCGCAGCTGCTGGGGTCAATGTTCGACAAGGGGACCAAGACCAAGTCGCGGCAGCAAATCAAGGACGCGTTCGACAAGCTGAAGGCCCGCGTCAACATTGGCGGCGCCGGCAACAACGTGTCCGTCAACATCGAGACGACACGCCCCAACCTGATTCCGACCCTGCGCCTCGTCGGCGAAGTGCTTCGCGAGCCGGCGTTCGATGCCAAGGAGTTCGAGCTGCTGCGCACCGAAAACATTGCCGGCCTCGAGCAGAACAAGTCGGAGCCGATGTTCCTGGCGTCGGTCGCGCTCCAGCGCGCCATCAATCCGTGGCCGAAAACGCATCCGCTGTACGTCGGCACGGTGGACGAGCAAATCGCCGACCTCAAGGCGGTGAAGCTCGACGACGTGAAGAAGGTCTACACCGACCTCGTCGGCGCGTCGTACGGCGACCTCGCCATGGCCGGCGACTTTGACCGCGACTCGGTGACGGCCGTCATGAAGGAGCTGTTTGGCGCGTGGAAGAGCCCCAAGCCCTTTGCGCGCATGAAGCGCAAGGCGTTTGACGTCGCTGCCCGCACCGAGCAGATCGAGACCCCGGACAAGGCCAACGCGCTCTACCTCGGCGGGCTTAACCTTCCGGTGCGCGACGACGAGCCGGAGTACGCCAGCCTCGTGCTCGGCAACTACATCCTCGGCGGTGGCTTCCTCAACTCACGCCTCGCCGTGCGCATCCGCCAGAAGGACGGCCTCAGCTACGGGGTCGGGTCGGCGTTCGGCGCCCAGGCGCTCGACAGCGCGGCAATCCTGCAGACCTACGCGATCTACAACCCCGAGAACATCGTGCGGCTGGAGAGCGCATTCGGCGAAGAGATCGGCCGTTGGGTCAAGGACGGCGTCACGGCCGATGAGCTCGCCAAGGCCAAGCAGGCCTGGCTGCAGGGGCGTCAGCAGTCGCGTGCGCGCGATGCGGAACTAGTGAGCCGGCTGTCGCAGCAGACGTTCCAGGGGCGCAGCATGGCCTTTGATGGCGCGCTCGAAGATCGCGTGGCCAAGCTCACCGCCGATGAAGTGAACGCCACCATCAAGCGCTTCATAAACCCCGCCAAGTTCGTGACCGTCAAGGCCGGCGACTTCAAGGGCAAGCCGCCCAAGCCGATGCCGGTGAAGCCGTAGCCGTACGCGGCGGGCAAACACGCAAAGGGCACCAAGGGCCGGACGCCTTGGTGCCCTTCGTGTCTGCGCTCAGCGACGCGGCGTTGCCGCCCGTCGGCGCGTCACGAGCGACCGTAGAATCTCGAGCCGCAGGTCACCCTTCTCCAACGCGCTGTACGACTCGAGCGCGTCAAACACCTTGCGCGCCGTCACGCGGTCGCCGGTCTTCACCAGTGCCACGACGCCCGCCGAGCTGAGCATGTCCACCGGCAGCCAGGTGTGACCGGCCACTCGTGACTTGAGCTGCGGTGTAGTCTCCGCCACCACGGTCGGCCAGTCGTACGTGCCGGCCGCGCGCATGAAGCGCCACGCCGAATGCGCGGCCTCCGGCGCTTTCCACCGCGTCATATACCGCTCGACCTCGGTGTAGAACGTCGAGTCGATCACGCCGGTCAACCCGCCGTGCAGGTCGCGCTCCACCTCCAGCGCCATCCGGAACCAGGTGAACCAGTCGGCGGGCCCGTGCGCGGCGGCGAGCACATCCTCGAACATCGCGTGGCGAGCGTACGCCTGCCGGTACTCGCGATCATCCTCGAGCGAGTCGGCGGCTGGCGGCAGCTCGTGCGCGCGCAGCCGCGCCGACTCGGCGCGCATGGTCACGCGGGGGAGCACCAACGCCGCGCGCGTCTCGGTGCCAAACCCAACCCGCCGGTCGTCGAGTGCAGCGAGAATATCAAAGCGGTCGCCCGACAGATCGGTGAACCCGCGCGCCGAGATTTTGCGGAACCGCGTACGCTCGGCACCGAGGTCAAGCACCGGGCGGAAATCCGAGTTCATCGTATCGCTGGTGGCAATAATGGAAGCGAGCGACTCGCGCGTGGCGAGCAGCGTTCCCTCCAGCGACTCCGGAGTCACCGGCCGGAACCGCTTGAGGTCGCGCGCCACATCGGGGAACTGCAGCACGGACCAATCCGGTGCCGGCAGCGTGGAGTCGCGCGACGCGACGATCAGGATATCCACGTCGTTGGTGAGATAGATGCGGTACGACGCGAAGTTGCGATGCAGGGCGCGCACGACGCTCAACACCAGGCCGTCGTCAATCTCATACAGGTGCAGCCACTGTCCAAATACACCGTGCGGCGCCAGATACTGCCGCGCACGACGGTAGAACTCGTCGGTGAACAGTCCACTGACGCCGCTCACCCACGGGTTCGAGGGCTCAGAGAGAATGAAGTCGTACTGCCGATGCGCCGACGCAAAGACCGACCGCGCGTCATCATAGACGAAGTGCGACCGGGGGTCGTCGAAGACGCGCTTGTTGACGGGGTAGAACATCCGCGAGCCGCGCACCATCTCGGGTTCAATATCGATGGTGGTCAACTGCTTGAGGTGCGGACTGCCAAGCAGAAAATGCGACGAGATGCCGGATCCCTGCCCAATCACCGCCCCCTCCGTGGCGCGCGGCACGTGCGCCAGCACCACCATAGGGAGCAGTACCTGCGTGCTCTCGTCGCTCTCCAGCGCGTGCGTGCCGAGGTCGGTGGTGTCGAACCAGATACTCGAGAGCGACGCGTCGGGCTTGCCGTTGGTGGCCAGCGCAAACTGGTTCTTCCCCGGCGTCTTGCGCACGCTCACGGTGGCCGTGCGGCCGTCGCGGTAGAAGATCACGTGCTTGCTCGAGTGGTCAACGTGCCCATACCGGTACACGCCGCTCGTCAGTACTTCGCGCGTGAACGGCGCATTGAGCGTGGAGCCAGCCACGAGAAAGACCGTCGCGCCAATCAGGGCGATCGCGAACTTGTGCGACTCGCGCGACGCGCGTCCGACGATCCACATCAGCCACACGCCGAGCGCCATGTCGATGATGGCGCCACTGACGAGCAGCGCCTTAAGGCCGATCAGCGGCATCAGGACGAGAGCGGCGAGCGCCGCGCCGACAATGCTCCCCAGCGTGTTGATGCTGTACACCATGCCAATCGCGCGTTCGCCGGCTCCGGCGCCAATCAACATGCGCGTAATGAGCGGCAGGGTGATGCCCGCGCAGAACGTGGCGGGGAGCATCACGGCGAGGCAAATCGCGTAGCGCACGAACGAGAAGGCGCGGTACCCTTCGTCGCTCTTGGCCAGCGTCTGGAGCAGTGACGCCATCCAGTCGAAGCTCGACATGTACACCGACATCGTGGCGATGGCCAGCGCGCCCATCACCCACTGCGTGATGGCGAGGGCGCGCATCGGGTCGGCAAAGGTGTCGGCGCGCCGACGCACCCACAGCGCGCCGAGCGACAGGCCCAGAATGAACGCCGAGAGCATCAACTCAAACGAGTGCGTGGCGCTGCCGAGCACGAGCGAGAGCATGCGGATCCAGGCAATCTCGTAGATGAAGCTCGAGACGGCCGTGCCGGCGGCGACAAGCAGCAGTACGCGCCACAGTGACGTCGGCACAGGAGCCGCGGGGGGCGCCGGCACTGGATCAACGGGCGCGTCAGTTTCCTGCTGGCGGAACTGCACCGCGCTAACGACCAGCGCGGCGACGATGATGTTGAGCACCGCCGCCGTCTGCAGCGTCCCCTGGAGCCCGAACGCCGCGATCAGCGTGAAGCCCGCGAGCAGCACGCCCACCGCCGCGCCAAACGAGTTGGCGAAGTAGAGGTTCGCCAGCACCAGACCGCTGCCGGACCGGCCATCGGGCGACGATACGCGCAGGAAGCCGGCGCTCATCAGCGGGAACGTGGTGCCCAGCAGCACCGACTGGGGGAGGATCAGCGCGGCGGCAATGAGCCACTTCACGACAATCAGCGTCGGGCCGCCCGACATCGCGGGGAACAGCGTGTCGTAACAGAAGGCGGTGACCACGCCGAACAGCGCGTGAAAGCCCATGCCGATCACGCCGCAGGCCGCTTCGGCGCGCGCGTACCAGATGAGCGGCGACTTGAGCGACTGCGACGTGCGCGCCACCCACGCCGCGCCGGCTGACATACCGCCGAGGAAGATCACGAGGACAATCGTCTGGGCGTAGGCGCTGTGCCCGACGAACAGTCCTAGGTAGCGGCTCCAGATCGATTCATAGATGAGCCCCGCCGCCCCCGAAAGCACAAAGGCGACGGTGAGGAGAAGCTGCAGCAGGTTCATAGCCTGAGAAAATAGCAGACTCTGGCTCGACTCGGCACGGGCGCGGAGCGGTGGAGGTCAGCGATACAGGAGTTCCGGCCCCACGCGCGCCGACCAGTCCCCCGTGTCGGTCCACACCCGCACCAGCGCGGCGTCGATGTCCTGCGGCGCGGCATCAAAGTGCCGGCGGATGCCGCGTCGGCCGACAAGCCGTTCAAAATGCTCCTGCCCGCTCGGATTGGCCGCCGTCGGATAGCGCGCCCACTGAAAGCGCAGCCGGTGCGTGGTGGCGATCGCCGCCATCAGCAGAAAACCAAGCGCTACCGGGCGCAGCGCGGCGGGCGAGGTCACGGCCATGTGGATGCCGCGGCACGGTTCGCCAGCGTACGGGCCGCTGGTCGGGGTGAAAGTGACCTCGGTGAACTCCACGCCCTTCGGCACGCGCCGCGCGAGGTCGGCGAGCACGGCGCCGACGTCGAGCCACGGCGCGCCCACTTGCTGAAACGGCGCATCCGTGCCGCGCGCGACGCTCACGTTGGTGGCTTCAAACAGGCAGGTGCCGGCGTACACGTGCGCGCTCTCGAACGACGGCATCGCCGGTGAGGTTGGCACCCAGGGGAGTCCCGTGTCGGGCCAGCGCATGGCGCGCGACCAGCCGTCGCACGTCAGCACGTCGAGTCGAATGCCGGCATAGTGCTCGCGCTGCCAGAGCGTGGCGAGTTCGCCGTTGGTCAGTTGATGGCGAATCGGAATCGCGTCTTCCCCAATGAACGAGCGGCAGGCAGGGTCGAGCACCGGCCCCTCGGCGACCGTCAACTCACCGCCCAGCGGATTCGGCCGGTCGAGCACAATCAGCGGCACCATCACCTCGGTGCACGCCGCCATCATATGAAAGAGCGTCCACGTGTACGTGTAGAAACGCGCCCCCACATCGGGGATGTCAAAGAGCACGACGTCCAGATCGCGCACGTCGTCGAGGCTGGGGACGAGCCGCTCGCCGTAGAGCGAGGTGACCGGCAGTCCGGTGAGCGCATCGGTGCCGTCGGCCACCGGGGCTCCGTCGGCGGCTCGCGCAGCCAGCCCGTGCTCCGGGCTGAACAGCCGCACCAATGGCACGCCGGCGGCGAGGAGCGCCGCGCGCGAATGTTGGCTCGCGTCGGCCGCCAAGCGCGCCGCGTCATTGGTTACGAGCCCGACGCGCTTCGCCCCGCCGAGCAGGGCGGGGTCGGCGATCAGGCGATCAACGCCGAAGCGGATCATCTATGAAAATGCCGGAGGCGGGACGAAAGTCGGTCATCAGATGCCTGCAAGATCGCGCCCGCGACAAGGCTTTGGTAGATGAGCCGGCCGCGCTACGCCGTCGCCGTCTCCACCACGCGTCCGTCGAACAACGACACTTCGCGGTCGGCGTAGTGCGCGTACCGCGAATCGTGCGTCACCATGCAGATGGTGGCGCCGTGCCCGTGCAGCTCGCTCAGCAGTTCCATCACCGCTTCGCCGGTCTTGGAGTCCAGGTTGCCCGTCGGCTCGTCAGCCAGCAGGATGGCCGGATCGCCCGCCACGGCGCGCGCCACCGCCACGCGCTGCTGCTGGCCGCCGCTCAACTGCGCCGGAAAGTGCTTGGCGCGGTGCGACATCCCCACGCGCTCCAGTGCACGCGCCACACGGTCGCGCCGCTCGCCCGCCGGCATGTCGCGGTACGTGAGCGGCAGCTCAACATTCTCGGCGACCGTCAGGTCGCCAATCAGGTTGAACGCCTGAAAGATGAAGCCAATCTGCCGGTTGCGTACGCGCGCCCGATCCACAGGGGCAAGGCGCGACACATGTTCGCCGGCCAACACATAGTCGCCGTCGGAAGGCGAATCGAGCAGGCCAAGGATCGAGAGCAGCGTCGTCTTACCGCACCCCGACGGGCCGCTGATCGCCACGTACTCACCCTTCTTCACCTCGAGATGCACGTCCGCCAGCGCGTGCGTCTCCACCTCGTCGGTGTAGAAGACCTTCTTGATACCGCTCAACGCAATGAGCGCGCCGTTCTGTGTGCTGCCGGGGCCGTTCTCCGCCATCCCATCTCCCGAGTGACTGTTGTTTCTCTGTTGTCTCTCTTACTTGATCCTCACCCTCGCCACATTTGCATACTGACTCATATCTGAGACTATGATCTGATCCCCAACCTCCAGCCCGCGTAGGATCTCGATCACATTCACCGAACTGCGCCCCAGCTCCACCTGCACCCGCACGGCCGCGTCGCCGCCGTCCACCAACTTGAACAGCGACACAGCGCCCGACCCTGCGCTGAATGCCGGGCGTCCGGTGTAGAGCACGTTCGTCAGCTTCTCAATCACGATCGTGCCATCGACGCTCAGATCCGGCACCGCGCCGTTGGGCAGCGCGCCGTCGAGCACCACGTCAACGGTCACACTGCCGCTCTGTGCCGACGGGTCTTTGCGGCTCACATGCCCGGCCACCAGCCCGTTGCGCGTGTCGATGCTCGCCTTCTGGCCGATCACCACATCCTTAGCCTGGCTCTCGGGGATGCGCAGGACGGCCTTCAGCTTGCCGGGTTGCACCACCTTGGCGAGCGTCGTCCCCTCGGGGACCCACTGGCCGAGCTGCAGCGTGAGGTCCTGCAGGACGCCGGCGTCCGGCGCGCGCACGCTCAGCGACCGCAGACGCGCCTGCTGGTTGTCGGCAATGGCGCGCAGCTGTACCACCTGACTCTGCTGCACGGCGATCTGTGAATCGATGGCCTGCTCCATCAGCTTCAACCGCTCCTGCTCCACGCGATAGCGCGTCGTGTACTCGTCGGCGGCCGCGCGGCGGTTGGCGAGCTCGAAGCTCGACAGCAGCTTGCGGCTAGCCAGCGAGTCGGCCGCCACCGCTTCCTGTGTGGCGTTCACGTACTGCGTGCGCGTGCTCGCCACCACACCCTGCTGGGTGAGCAGTTGGCTGCGCAGGTTGGTCTTGAGGTTCAGCAGCTCGATCTGCGCCTGCCGCACCTGCTGCTCCGCCTGCATCGTCTGGATTTGCAGGTCGGGGTTGCTGAGTTCCAGCAGCACGTCGCCGGCACCGACCTTGCGGCCGCTCTCGCTGGCCAGCCGCTCCACACGCGCGCTCGCCTGCGCTGTGATAAACCGGATGTGCTCGGGCACGAGCGTCCCCGGGCCGCGCACCTCGCGCACCACATCCCCTCGGCGCACGCTGTCAACCAGCACCGCTGAGCGTTCAATGGTCTGCGCCGCCGGATCGAGCGTCAGCGTCCACGCGGTCACGATAACGACCACGCCAACGCCCATGCCGATCATCAGGTTGCGACGAGTTTTCTTGGGGGCGGTGCGGATGATATCCATATGAGACAGAGAGACAACAGACAAACAACAGAGAGACAACAGAGAGACAACAGAGAGACAACAGAGAGACAACAGACTACCTACACCCTCAGTCATACCTGAGGGCGTGCATCGGGTCCACACCTGCGGCGCGGCGGGCGGGGATCCATCCGGCCGCCAGCGCTACGCAGGCGAGGAGTACCACCGCGACACTAATGGCGATGGGGTCATGCGCCTGCAGTTCAAACAGCAGTGAGCGCGCCAGGCGTCCGATGCCGAGCGCACCCGCAAGGCCAATGACTCCGCCGATGGCGAGCATCACGCCCACTTGGCGCACCACGAGGCCGCGCACGTGCGCGGCCTCGGCGCCAAGCGCCATGCGCACGCCAATCTCGCGGGTGCGCTGCTGCACGGAGTACGCGAGCACCCCGTACAGTCCCACGCCCGCCAGCAGCGTCGCGAGCAAGGCAAATGACGCCGACAGCGTGCTGATCAGCCGGTCAAGGAAGACATTCTCCTTCACCTGCTGGGTCATCGTCTTCAGCTCTTCCACCGGAAGATTGGGGTCGAGCCGCTTGATGAGCCCGCGCAGCGAGCCAAGCAGCTGCTCGGGCGGGAGCTGCGATTTCACGTAGAAGTACAGCGCGCCGGTGCGTACGTCCTGACGCCACGGCGAGTAGTAAACCGGCGGCACCGAGTCCTTCACCTGGCTGTACTTTACATCCCGGACAAAGCCGACAATCTCCACCACCAGCGAGTCCACGTTGTTGACGCTCATGAACTTGCCGACCGGGTTGGAGCCCAGGTTGAACTTCCGAGCAAAGGCTTCGTTCACAATCGACACGCGTTGCGCTCCCAGCTGATCGCTGGTGGCAAACTCGCGCCCCGCCTTGAGGGAGACGCCAAGCGTCTTGAAATACTCCGGGCTGATCTCGTTGAAGCGCGAGTTGCAGTCGGTGTCAGGGCCGCAGTCGAAGCCCTGCACCTTAACGTTTGTTCCCCAGTTGTCGCCGCTCAGCAGCGGCACCAGGCCAGCGGCCACGCCGGTCACACCAGGCAACTCGGCGAGTTCGCGTTCGACACGATCGAGGAAGATCGCACTGCGCGCGCTGTCATAGCCCGCGCGCTGCGGCACAATGAGGAACGTCGCCAACTGTTCGGTCTTGATGCCAAGGTCCACGCGACTGACGTTGCGCAGACTCTTCAGGAACAGCGCGCTCATGATCAGCAGGCCCATGGACAGCGCGATCTGCGCGGTCACCAGCGACGCGCGGAACCGCGCCGCGGCCCGCCCGCCGGTCAACTGCCCCGCGCCGGCGCGAATGGTGCTGATGAGGTCGGCGCGCGTGCTGTGCAGGGCGGGGAAGAGCCCAAAAACAAAGCCCGTCGCGATGCTGAGCAGCGCGGAGAAGGCGATGACCGCCGGGTTCAGGTCGAAATGCATGATCCCCGACGCGTCGGGCGGCATGATCGACATGATCAGGCTCAGCGTCCACTGCGCCACGAATAGCGACGCCACGCCGCCGGCGAGCGCGAGCATCAGGCTCTCGGTGAGCAGCTGCACGACGAGGTGGCGCCGCGTGGCGCCCAGCGCGAGGCGCACGCCCATCTCCGTCGACCGCCCCGCCCCGCGCGCGAGCAGCAGGTTGGCAATGTTGGCGCAGGCGATGAGCAGCACCATCAGCGTCACGCTCGACAACAGGAAGAGCGGGGCCTTGGCCTCGCGGAAGATCGAACTTTGCCCGCGCGCGCCCGGCTCGAGGATGAGTTTCTTGTTCTTGAAGCTCGCCATCGTCTTGTCGCTCATCTCCTGCTGCAGCGGCGCCTCGACGTCGTGGAGAATCGGCGAGTAGACGGTGTTCATCATCGCCGCGGCCTGCTCGGTGCTGATGCCGGGCTTCAGGCGGGCGAAGAGATACGTCCAGTAAACCTTGCGGTCCTCCCATCGCGTGAACCGTTGCACTTCGCCGCGCATCGAGAGCGGCACAAACAGCTTGGGGCGCGAACCGGCGGTCGTCCCGTCAAAGCCCTCGGGGGCCACGCCGACAATGGTGAACGACTTGCCGTTGAGCACCATCGACTGTCCGACCACCGATGGATCGCGTCCGAACTTCTCGTCCCAGAAGCTGTAGGTGATGACGCAGACGAAGTTGGCGCCAATCACCCGATCGTCGTCGGGTGTGAGCAGTCGCCCCTTGGCCGCATTCAATCCCAGCACGGGGAAATACGATCCGCTGACCATCGCGCCGTCGGCGGTCATCGGCTCGTTGCGGATGTTGAGCGAGGTGTTGAACAACCGGTGCGCCGCGATGCCGGTGAAGGCCGTCTGCCC
>JACPFW010000049.1 GCA_016182795.1 Gemmatimonadota bacterium | reverse complement strand
CTCTACCACGCTCCAGCCCGACAGTCCTGCGTGCCATTCCGGGGTTGAGCCCCGGGATTTCACACGCAGCTTAACGGGCCGCCTACGCGCCCTTTACGCCCAGTGATTCCGGACAACGCTTGCACCCTCTGTATTACCGCGGCTGCTGGCACCGAGCTAGCCGGTGCTTCCTCACTCGGTACCGTCAGTCCCCTCGAAAGGGGAGGTTCGTCCCGAGCAACAGTGGTTTACACCCCGAAGAGCTTCATCCCACACGCGGCGTCGCTGCGTCAGACTTTCGTCCATTGCGCAATATTCCCCACTGCTGCCTCCCGTAGGAGTCTGGGCCGTGTCGCAGTCCCCATGTGGCTGGCCATCCTCTCAGACCAGCTACCCGTCGTCGCCTTGGTGCGCCGTTACCGCACCAACTAGCTGATAGGCCGCGAGCTCCTCGATTTCCCCCGGAGGTTTCCTCATCAGGGGATGTCCCCCAATGAGCGTATGCGGTATTACCCGGTCGTTGGACCGGCTATCCCCCAGAAATCGGCAGATTGCTCACGTGTTACGCACCCGTTCGCCGGTTGCCCTTGCGGGCCCCCGTGACTTGCATGTGTTAGGCACGCCGCCAGCGTTCGTCCTGAGCCAGGATCAAACTCTCCAATGAGTGTTTGTCAGCTCTCTTCCGAACGCTATCACGCTGTCGCGTGACAGCGTATTCGGAATCACTTGTATTTTGTTTCGGGTTGATCTCTCCCCGAGTCCCCGAACGGGCTCGGATCATAGAGATCGCCTCGCACACCCTACAGTGATCTCATCTCGATTGTCAATCAGCTCAAAGTCGCGCTTTCCGCGACAGCCTCTAACTATACTGCGGCGCGCATTCTGTGTCAACACCTGAGATGAAGAAAGTTCTCAGTTTCTTTTGCCGACACGAACGGGCCCTCGCGGGCCCGCTTGGCACCACTCTCCTCTCAAAACGTGTTTCCGAGGAGGAGGGGTATAGTACTACCGCAACTATCTTTGCGCAAGCCCCGACAGGACGCAAAACCGCAGTGAGGATCTCGGATTTCGGATACAGATTCCGGATGCCGATTTCGGAGAGAGATTGACGATCCGTTCGTTGCCCTGCACTGCCCGCACGCACCCCCGCCCGGCCTCGTGTTTCCAGACAAACCGCTGCCAATGCGCACAAAACAAAACCGCCGCGGCTCTCGCCGCGGCGGCTTCGTATGCACCCAGTAGGAGTCGAACCTACAACCTGCAGATTAAGAGTCTGTTGCTCTGCCAGTTGAGCTATGGGTGCGGGAAACTACAGAAAAATACAGAGAAAAAACAGAAAGACAACAGAGAGATAACAGATCACTACCACTACCGCTGCGCTCTCGAAGCGCGCCAGGAGGGAGTCGAACCCCCGACCCACAGCTTAGAAGGCTGTTGCTCTATCCACCTGAGCTACTGGCGCTGAGCTCCTGCACTTCACCGCACCCGGCTTGCTTCCCTTCGCGTTACATCCGCCACTGCGAGAGCACACAATCGGGGCGGCCGGATTCGAACCGGCGACCTCCTGCTCCCAAAGCAGGCGCGATACCGGGCTACGCTACGCCCCGCGAAGACTCGCAAAATACCCGGACGTGACGCGAAGATCAACTCCCTGCGCGCAACTTCTCTATCAAACACGCAAACGCGCGCCCCCGATGACTCACGCGCGCCTTCTCCTCGGGCGTCACCACACCAAACGACCGACCGAGATCGTCGCTCAAGAACAACGGGTCATAGCCGAACCCACCGCTCCCCTCTTCCTGTTCGAGAATGCGCCCGGTGCTCTCACCGCGCACCACGATCTCGCGCGCACCCTCCACATACGCCGCGGCGCATACATAGCGCGCGGCGCGCGTCGTCACTCCGCCGCGCGCCGCCTCCGCCAGTCGCGCGAGCAACAGCGCGTTGTTCGCCGCGTCCAGCGCGAGGCCGCTGAGGCCGGGCTGCGCACCCCAGCGCTTGCTGTGCACACCCGGCGCGCCGCCCAGCGCGTCGCAGGCGATGCCGCTGTCATCCGCCACCGTCGGCAGTCCACTCATCGCCGCGAAATGGCGCGCCTTCGCCAGCGCGTTCTCCTCGAACGTCAGTGCCGACTCGAGCGCGTCCTCCACCGCGGAATCTTCCGCGATGCCGGCGCCGTCGAGGTCGACAACCTCCCATCCGACCGAGCGCAGCATGGGCTCCAGCTCGCGCCGCTTGCCCGCACTGCGCGTGGCGAGCAGCAGCCGCCCGCGCGCCACGCCATCACCCGCTGAGCGCACCGCTACCGCGCGGCCAGTGCGCGCCGCTGGTGCGCATCGAGTTCGAGAATCGACGCCGTGGCGAGTGCGAGCAGCGCATCGAGCTGCGCGCGATCGAACGTGCCGTGCTCGCCCGTCCCCTGCACCTCAACGAACTGCCCGTTGCTTGCCATCACGACGTTCATATCGACCTCGGCGCGCACGTCCTCGGCGTAACAGAGGTCCGTACACGGCACGCCGTCGATGACGCCCACGCTCACCGCCGCGACGTGCCGCTTGACCGGTGTTGCCGCCACATGCCCCTGGCGCACCATCCAGTCGAACGCATCGACCACGGCCACACAGGCACCGGTAATCGCCGCGGTGCGCGTGCCGCCATCGGCCTGGAGCACGTCGCAGTCGACCTTGATGGTCCACTCGCCCCAGGCGAAGTCATCGAGCATCGCGCGTACCGACCGCCCGATGAGGCGCTGGATTTCCTGCGTGCGGCCGCCAATCTGCCCGCGCTCGCGCGACGTGCGCGTGTGCGTGGCGCGCGGCAGCATCGCGTACTCCGCAGTGAGCCACCCTTCGCCGCGCCCCTTCTTCCACCCGGGCACGCCCTGCTCCACCGACGCGGCGCACAGCACGCGGGTGTTGCCAAACGAACTCAGGCAGCTCCCCTCGGCGTACGCCACCGCCGCGCGCTGCAGCGTCACCGGACGCAGCGCCGACGGCGCGCGCCCATCTGGTCGAACCTCAGCCACCCGTCCCCCGCAGTTTGTCGATGATGCCGGACGTCGATTGCCCCGGCGTAAGCGGAATAATCACCACGCGCCCGCCGCGTGCCACCACGTCGCTGGCGCCGACGACCGTATCGGGCGAATAGTCGCCCCCCTTCACGATCACATCGGGCGCGAGGCGCCGCACCAGGTCGCGCGGCGTGTCTTCGCCAAAGATGACGACGGCGTCGACGCACTCGAGCGCGGCGAGCACGTACGCGCGCTCGGCCTCGGTCCGCACCGGCCGCTCGGGTCCCTTGAGCCGGCGCACCGACGCATCACTGTTCAGCCCGACGACGAGATGCGCCCCCTGCGTGCGGGCCCCAGTGAGCACATCGATGTGTCCGGGGTGCAGCAGATCGAAGACGCCGTTGGTGAAGACGAGCGGCCCATTCAGCGTCTGCCGCCAGGCCGCGGCCTCGTCCCATGTGCGAATCTTCTCGGCCGGCGGCCGCGGTGTCAGAATGTCCACTCGACGTGCGGCGCGAGCAGCAGTTCCTTGGAGATGAACGGGAGCTCGATGTTCTCGTAATACTCCGCCCAGATGTACACGTGGCGCTGCTGCCGGCGCACGCGCACATGCTTGGCGCCCTCGGGCAGGCCAATGGAATCGGCATACATGATGAGGCGCCGCTTGATGACGCCGTCGGTGCGGCTGGCGGCGAACCGCGCCTCCTGCTGCATGCGATCGCGATACTGGTAGTAGTTCCAGTACACGTTGCCCACGCCCAGTCCGAAGTAACCGCCGGCCGCCACGATAAGCAGCGTCACCAGGCAACCCGCCCGTCCAGAGCCCCGCCGCGTCCGTGTCACCATTGTGACTGTGCCCCCTCGACGACCTCGTTGACGATGCGCGAGATGGCCTGCTTGCGTCCCTCCGCCTCAAATCGCTCGGAGTACTCCCCCTCGCCGATGATCCCCTTCTTCTGCCAGATGGTCTTGCCGAGCACCTGATCGAAGATCTCGATGTCGACGACGATCTGCAATTTGCGGCGCGTCGCCGTGGCCTGCTGACGGTCGGCGCTGTACGCCACCGGCACGTCCATTTCGTAGCGCACGATCGTGCCGCGCGCGATGGCGCTCGCTTTCTCTTCACTAGCATCGCGCAGGCCGAGGCGCTTGGAGAGCCCCTCGCGCATGGCGTCGGTCACCTCGCGGGTGATCTCGGGCGACGCGGTCTCATTGGAAAATGGAATCACGGCCACCGTGCGCACATGCGACGGCAGGCCGCCTCCGCTGAACCCGTACGCGCACGCCGACCCCGCCGCCGCGAGGGCGACCGTCAGCCGGCGCAGGAAACGGAACGGGAGCATTTGTTAACCGACGAGCGGGCCGCGCTGGAGCAACGCCCGAATCTCGGGGGCCAGCGAGACGGTGCGGCCATCGACGGACGTCGAGACGAGCGTCGTGGACGCCGTGGCGATGCGGGCGCCGTCGGCGACCCGCGTGATTTCGTAGGCAAACTCCACGGCGCGCGACCGCAGCGACGCAACGCGGGTGGTCACCCGCACGAGGTCGTCGTAGCGCGCCGAGGCGTGCAGGCGCAGCTCGGCCCCGACGACGGCCAGCCGCACCCCTTGCTCCTCCATTTCCGCGTACGACATCCCGCAGCGCCGGATGAAATCGGTGCGTCCGACCTCGCACCAGACGAGGTAATTGGCGTGGTAAACCACGCCCATCTGGTCGGTTTCAGCGTACCGCACCCGCAGGTCGGAATGGGTCTCGTGCTCCATCGTGGACATCGCGCTCCAGAGGCACCGTGTGTCAAGGGAAGTCTCCGGGTCGGCGCGCCGTTTGTAAAGGCCGTGCGCGGGCGATACAATGTGGCGATGCCTGTTCCCGTTTCCGGCGCGCCCAGCGCCCTCGACGCCCCCGTCTACGTCATCGCCGACGCCCATCTGGGCGTCACGCCGCCCGACCTCGAAGACTCGCTGTGGAGCTTCCTGGCCCACGTGCGCGACGAGCGAGGCGCGCTCGTGATGAACGGCGACATGTTCGAGTTCTGGTTCGAGTGGGGCCACGTCGTGCCGCACGTCGGCGTGCGCCTGCTGGCCGCGTGCGCCGCCATCGCGGAGCGCGGGCTCCCCGTGCTGTGGATCATCGGCAACCACGACTGCTGGGGAGGCGACGTGCTCCGCGCCCAGAGCGGCGCGAGCTACCTGGACGGACCGTGGACGGGGACGCTGGCCGGATGGCGGGCCCACATCGCCCACGGCGACGGGCTGCGCCCCGAGCTCGACCGCGGCTACCGCGCGCTGCGCGCCGTCATCCGGCATCCGTGGGCGGTGCGCGTGTTCCGTCTGCTGCATCCGGACTGGGGTGCGGCGCTGGCACGCGCCACCTCGCATACGAGCCGCAACGTGCGCCCGCGCGACGGCGGCGAAGGGTTGCGCACCGTGGCGCACCAGACGCTGGCCGCCGATCCGACGCTCGATGTGGTGGTCTATGGGCACACGCACATCGCGATGCTGGAGCGCAAGTCGCGCGAGACGGGGATCTACGCCAACCCGGGGGCGTGGCTCAACGAGCCGACGTTCCTGAAGTTCACCGCCGAGCGCGTGTCGCTGTGCCGGTGGGACGGGGCGCGCGAGATTGTGACCGCGTCGATCGACCGCAGCGCGCCCTGACCGGCCGCCGCGCGCGTTAGCGGAAGTTCACCGACGCCGCGAGCGCGGGCCGCCCGTCGGGGGCCGCGCGCACGCCAACGCGAGCCGGCAGGTCCCACAATTGCGCGGCCACATACGCGTCGGCACCGGCGATGAGATGATTGAAGACGAGCACCGCGAGCCAGTCTTCATAGTGCGTGCGCCGCGCGCGCACCCGAGCGGCCGAGTACCGGCTCACGAACGGGGTGGCGACCACCGGCCGTCCATCGCCGCCCAGCACGGGTTGCCCGGTGGCATCGAGCTGGTACGTCTCCGGCACGGTGTCGGCCCGAAACTGCCGTGCGAGTCGCAGTTCTTCGGCCGTGCGGTACACGAGGGCGAGTGAAAGCCCCTCGGTGAGGAAGAATGCGCCGCCCCAGAAATGGCGGCCGAGGGCGGCCTGCCCGGCGCCGGGAATCGCCAGCGAGTACAGGAAAGCGCGCCGCGGAGTGACCGGTGACTTCACAGCCTGTGAGTCGCCGCGCGTGGCCATCACCCCGACCGGCGCTGGCTGACGCGGCGCGCCGGCGCCCTGCGCCAGGAGTGGCGCAGACAGCGGCGCCGACCCGGAGACCAGCAGGACGGCGCCGAAGCACGCGGAGGAGAGTGATAGCCGATTCACCATGCGAAAATATACCCGGTGCCGCGTCGCAGGTGCCGGCGCGCCGTTACCGGATGAAGTCGATATAGGCGGTGATGATCAGCGCGTTGCTGAAGTCGATGAAAAACGCGCCGACCATCGGCAGGACGAGAAAGGCGCGCGGCGCGGCGCCAAAGCGTTCGACGAGCGAGGTCATGTTGGCGACGGCATTGGGCGTGGCGCCGAGGCCGAAGCCGCAGTGCCCGCCGGCCATCACGGCGGCGTCATAGTCGCGTCCCATGATGCGGAACGTGACGAAATAGGCGTACGCCGCCATCATCGTCACCTGCACGATGAGAATGACCACCATGGGACCGGCGAGGTCGAGCAGTTCCCAGAGGCGCAGCGACATGAGCGCCATCGTCAGGAAGAGCGAGAGCGCGATGGTGCCGATGTCGTCGACGGTGCGCACGGAAATGCGCACCGCTCCGGTGGCGTCGGCGAGATTGCGCACGACCGCGGCGATGATCATTGCACCGATGTATCCCGGCAGGGTGATGAACTGCCCCAGCCACTTGGAGAAGAGGCCGCCGAGCGCCATGCAGACGAGCACCACGGTAAGCATCTGCAGCAACAGGAACGCGGTGGGCGCCTCGCCGGTCGGCTCGGTGTCGATCTCGGCGTCGAGCGGCGCCACCGCGGCTGCCGTGGCCGCCTCCGGGGCGTGCGCATCCGGATTGCCCGGGCGCAGCTTGTACTTGTTGATGAGCCGCGTCCCAACCGGGCCGCCGATCAGCCCGCCCGACACCAATCCAAATGTCGCGGCCGCCATCGCCACGGTGACCGCGCCGGTGATCTGATACTGCTCCTCCATCAGCTTTCCGAACGCGGCGCCCGTGCCATGGCCGCCGGTCATCGTGATCGATCCCGAGATCAGTCCGATGAGCGGGTCGACTCCCAGCGCGCTGGCGAGCGACGCGCCCACGCCGTTCTGAAGGACGGCGAGCAGACTGGCGAGTCCCCAGAAGAGCAGCACCTGCGGGCCGCCCTTCTTGAGCAGGCCGAGGCTCGCGCCGAGTCCGATTGTTGTGAAGAACGCGATCATGAAGGGCGCCTGGAGCGTGGTGTCGAACTCCAGCGCGAGCACCCCGGCCTGCCGCACGGCGAGCGCGACAGCGGCGAAGATGAACCCGCCGATCACCGGCGCCGGAATGTTGAACCGGTCCAGCACCGGCACACGGCGGCGCACGGCGTAGCCAAGGAAGAGCACGACAGCGGCCAGCGCCACCGTCTGCATCATGTCGAACTTGAACGTGGTCATCGGGTTCACGAGGTGGACAGTTCTAAAGCTCGCGCTGGCGGGAGCGTGTGGGAGTCGAACCCACCCACCCTGACCAAGTCAGGGCGCACTGGTTTTGAAGACCAGGAGGACCACCAGGCCCCCTCCGCCCCCGTGGCGCGCACGGTACTCACTCCACGACCAGCAGTGCGTCCTGCCGCGCGACGACATCGCCAACGCGCACCGAACCGCTGACGGCCGCAAGATACTCGGCGGCTTTCGACGAGGGCACGGCCACAAGCAGGCCGCCCGACGTTTGCGGATCGACGGCGAGCATTCGCGCCGTCTGGCTCACCGCGGAGCCCCATCGCACGAGCGGTTCCACGAAGCGCGCATTCCGCGCCGCGCCCCCTGTCTGCACGCCCTCACGCGCGGCCGCCTCGGCCCCCGGGAGCCCGCGAAGCGAGGCGCTGTCGAAGCGCAGCGTGACGCCACTGGCGCGCGCCAGATGCGACGCGTGGCCGAGCAAGCCGAAGCCGGTGACGTCGGTTGCCGCGCGCGCGCCAACTCGCACCGCGGCCTCGGCGGCGACGGCGTTGAGCGCGACCATCGACGCAATGAGCGTGGCCGCGTCGGCGTCGACTAGCGTGCCGGCTTTCATCTTGGTAGCGAGCAGGCCGGTGCCGAGCGGCTTGGTGAGCATCAACACGTCGTCGGCTTGCGCGCCGGCGTTAGAGAGCACGCGCCCAGGATGGACCGTGCCGGTGACGGCGAGCCCGTACTTGACCTCGTCGTCCGTCACGGTGTGCCCACCGACCACGAGCGCGCCCGCCGCGCGCACGACATCTTCCCCGCCCCGCAGGATGTCGGACAGCACCGACAGCGGGAGCGTGCCTTCCGGAAAGGCGGCGAGCGCCAGCGCCGTGATCGGCGTGCCGCCCATGGCGTAGATGTCCGAAAGCGCGTTGGCCGCCGCGATGCGTCCAAAGTCGTACGGATCATCGACGATGGGCGCAAAGAAATCCACGGTCTGCACGAGCGCGAGATCGTCGTGCAGGCGAAAGACCGCGGCGTCGTCGAACGTGTCAGGTCCGACGAGCAGCCGGGGATCGGCGTGGCGCGCAAGCGGCGCGAGCGCTTCGGACAGGTCCGCCGGACCCATCTTGGACGCTCAACCAGCGCAGCGCGCGAACTGGGTGAGGCGGAAGATTTGGGCGCGTTGATCCATGATGTGGACCTAGGATTCCGACGGAGGACGACGATCGCGGATTGCGATCACGATTACGGGAGCTTGGCGATCAGTTCGATTTCGACGTGGGCATCCTTGGGCAGGCCGGCGACGGCCACGGTAGAACGCGCGGGGCGGGTCTCGCCGAGGGTGGCGGCGTACACCTCGTTGACCTTGGCGAAATCGCCCATCGAGCGGAGGAAGATCGTGGTCTTCACGACATCCTTCCACGTGCAGCCGGCCGACTGCAGCACGGCGTGAAGGTTCTTGAGCACCTGCGCGGCCTGCACGCCCACGTCGCCCTCGACGAGTGCCATCGTCTTGGGATCGAGCGGCGTCTGGCCGGCGCAGAAGAGGAACCCGCCGGCTTCGATGGCCTGCGAATAGGGGCCGATGGCGGCGGGGGCGTTCTCGGTGTGATGAACTTTCGACATGGTACGATTCAGGATAGGGACTTAGGATGACGATCGAGGATATCGATTGCTGACCTCGACCAACGATTCAACGGCGACCCACGATCTCGCTGCGTGCACGCGGCGGACGACCGTACCCTGCACAATCGTCCGCCGCGCTCCCTGCTGCCTACTGCCCTCTGCCCTCTAGAACAGACCGGCGATCGTTCCATCCGCCGCAACGGACATGCGCTCCGCGGCCGGCTCCTTGGGCAGACCCGGCATCGTCATGATGTCGCCGCACTGGGCCACGACGAAGCCGGCGCCGGCGGCCGGATAGACCTCGTTGACCGTCACGCGGAAGCCCTTCGGCCGACCGAGCTTGGTGGCATCGTCGGTCAGCGAGTACTGCGTCTTGGCGATGCACACCGGCGTGCGGCCAAGGCCGTTGGCCTCGAGGTACTCGATCGCCTTCTCGGCCTTCGACGAGAAGTCGGCGCCGTCGCCGCCGTACACCTTGGTGACGATTTCGTGGATCTTCGTCTTGATCGGCTTGTCCGCGTCATAGATGGGGGCAAACTTCGACTTGCCCTCGGCGAGCACCTCGAGCACTTCGCGAGCCAATTCCTCGCCGCCGGCGCCGCCACGGGCGAATACTTCGTTCATCGCCACGCGCACCTTGGCGCGGCGGGCGCAGTCGAGCACCATCTCGAGTTCGGCATCCGTGTCGGTCGCGAAGCGATTCATGGCCACCACGACCGGCAAGCCGTACTGCTGCATGTTGGCAATGTGGTGCTCGAGATTGGGCAGTCCCTTCTCGAGCGCCTTGAGGTCTTCCTTGGCGAGATCCTTCTTGTTGGCGCCGCCGTTCATCTTGAGCGCGCGGATGGTGGCCACGACGACGGCGACCTCGGGATTCAGCCCGCCGAAGCGGCACTTGATGTCGAGGAACTTCTCGGCGCCAAGGTCGGAACCAAAGCCAGCTTCGGTGACGACGACGTCGCCGAGGGCGAGCGCCGCGCGCGTGGCGAGAATCGAGTTGCAGCCGTGCGCGATATTGCCGAACGGCCCGGCATGCACAAAGGCCGGGCCGCCCTCGAGCGTCTGCACGAGGTTCGGGCGAATGGCGTCCTTGAGCAGCAGCGCCATGGCGCCGGCGGCCTTGAGTTCGCGCGCGCGCACCGGGTGACGCATCGGGCCGGCCGTGCTGCCAACCACGATGTCGCCGAGCCGCCGTTCGAGGTCGGCGGGGCCAGTGGCGAGCGCCACGATGGCCATGATCTCGCTCGCGGGGATGATTACGAAGCGCTCTTCGCGCGGCATGCCTTCCATCGGGCCGCCGAGCCCGATGATGCACTTGCGTAGGGCGCGGTCGTTCATGTCGATCGTGCGCGGCCAGGTGATGCGACGATGGTCGATGCCGAGCAGGTTGCCCTGCTGCAGGTGATTGTCGAGCATCGCGCTGAGCAGGCCGTGCGCGCTGCTGATGGCGTGGAAGTCGCCGGTGAAGTGGAGATTGATATCATCCATCGGCAGCACCTGCGAATAGCCGCCGCCGGCGGCGCCGCCCTTCACGCCGAACACCGGGCCGAGCGACGGTTCGCGGATGGCGAGCACGGCGTTGGTGCCGATGCGCCGCAGCGCCTGCGCGAGGCCGACGGACGTCGTCGTCTTGCCCTCACCGGCTGCCGTCGGATTGATGGCCGTCACGAGTACCAGACGTCCCTTCGCGGGGCGCTGCGTGATCTCCAGGGAGATCTTCGCCTTGTACTTGCCGTACAGGTCAAGGTCGTCTTCGCCGAGGCCCAGGTCGGCGGCAACATCACGAATGGGGCGCAGCTTCGCGCGCTGGGCGATCTCAATGTCCGTCGGGACGACGATATGCGGATCGTGAGGCATGGGGAAAGACAGAGTGAGAGAAAAACAACAGAGAAACAACAGAGAGACAACAGACGGACTACATACTTGGGGGAACGGGGAGGTTGAAACAGCGTCTCGCGTTCTCCGTGACTACGGCGCCGAGGCGTTCGGCGCTGAGTCCGCGCGCCTCGGCCAGCCGGGTCACGGTGTGGCAGACGAAGGCCGGTTCGTTGCGTTTGCCGCGGTGGGGCACCGGCGAAAGGTACGGCGCATCGGACTCGACGAGCAGGCGGTCGGCCGGCGGGATGCGAAGCAGCGCGTCGTTCGACCATTTCTTGAACGTGATGACGCCGGCGAAGGAGATGAACCAGCCGGCGTCGATGGCGGTCTCGGCGAGCGCGGGCGGACCGCCGAAGCAGTGCATGACGCCAACCACGCCGGCGGCGCCGGCCTCGCGGACCATCGCCGCCGTGTCGTCGGCCGCCTCGCGCGAATGCACGACGACCGGCAGGCGCAGCTCACTGGCCAGCGCGAGCTGCGCCGCAAAGGCGCGGCGCTGCTGGTCGCGGGGGGAGTGGTCGTAATGGTAGTCGAGCCCGCATTCCCCGAGGGCGACGGCGCCGTTGGCCGCCTCGTCGCGCAACGCCGCGACGTCGCGCAGCGGATCAAACGTGGCGGCGTCATGCGGATGCACGCCGGCGGTATGCCAGACAAGACCTGGGTGCTGAGCCGCGACATCACGCGCGCGCCGCGCCATGGCCGGCGATTCGCCGATGCAGACCAGCGCGACCGCTCCCGCCTCGCGTGCGCGCGCGATGGCGTCGTCGCGGTCGGCGTCGAAGGCCGGGTCCGCGAGATGGCAGTGCGAGTCGATGAACGCGGGCATCCGCAAAATCTACGGGGCGTACCACCCCGCTGCCTATTCCGGACGCCTTTACAACGCCGTCAGGGGGCGGCCGACACTCCCCCCAAAAAACGAAGCGGGCGCCCCGTTGCCGAGGCGCCCGCCAGTTCTACTCCCTCCCCTGCTTACGGACGAGCCGGGGCCGGACGGTTACCGGAGCGCGCCTCGTTCTGGCGCGGGTACTTGTTCTCCACCCACATCAGGATCGGCGACGCAATGTAGATGGAGCTGAACGTGCCGGTGAAGATGCCGAACGACATCACCCAGGCGAACGGCCGGATGACCTCGCCGGCGAGGATCAGCAGCGACACCGTGGCGGCCAGCGTGGTCGCGTGCGTCAGGATCGACCGCGGCAGCGTCTCGTTGACCGAGAGGTTGAGGAGGTCGTAGAACGGCATCTTGCGGTTCTTGTGCAGGTTCTCGCGCACACGGTCGAAGATGATGATCGTGTCATTGAGCGAGTAACCGATCACCGTAAGAATCGCGGCGATGACCGTCAGCGAGATCTCGAGGTGAAGTAGCTTGATGAACGCGATCGTCGTCAGAATGTCGTGCGCGGTGGCAAGCACGGCCGAGAGACCGAATCGCCATTCGAAACGCCATGCCAGGTACGCAAGGGTCACGACAAACGAGATGAGGATGGCGAGAATCGCGCCGCGACGCAGCTCACCGCCGACGCGCGGCCCCACCGACTGCTTGTCCTTGACCTTGAAGGCGTCGGCGCCAAACGCCTCCTTGAGCGCCGACTCGATACGGATCGCCACCTTCTCGGCGCCCGCCTCCTGCTCCGCCACCTGCGCGGCTTCCTGCGCGCGCAGGTTGAACTCTCGGTTCGAGCCGAATGACGTGATCTCGGACCCCTTGATCCCCGCCGCCTCAAGCGTCGAGCGGATCTTGGCCACGTCCGGCGGCGACTGGAACTCGAGCTGCATGAGCGTGCCACCCGTGAACTCGATGGAGTACGGGAAGCCGCCCTTGAAGATGGCAGAGCCGACGCCGAGCAGGATGAAGGCGACGGTCAAGATGGCGGCGGTGCGCCAGTACTTGATGAAATCGAATTTGGTGCCGTGTAGGATGCGCAGCATCAGATGCTCAGCGACTCGACGCCGCGGTTACGGTTGAGCCAAACGAGATAGAAGGTGCGAACCGAGAAGACACAGGCGACCAGCGTGGAGATGAGGCCCGCGAGGAGCGTCACCGCGAAGCCCTTCACCGGACCGGTGCCGTACTGATAGAGGACAAGCGCCGTCAGCGCCGTGGAGACGTTGGTGTCGATGATGGCCGTCATCGCGTGCTTGAAGCCTTCGTCGATGGCGGTGCGCACGCTCTTGCCGTGGTCGAGCTCCTCACGGATGCGCTCGAAGATCAGCACGTTGGCGTCGACCGCGATGCCGATGCCAAGCACGAAGCCGGCGAGGCCGGGGAGTGTCAGCGTCGCATTGAAGCCGGCGAGCGCCGCCATCGTGTAGAGCACGTACAGCACCAGCCCGCCCAGCGCCATCAGACCGGAGAAGCGGTAGTAGAACACCATGATCAGGATGACGAGGACGATCGCGACCGTACCGGCCATGATGCCCTTGTTGATGGAGTCCTGGCCGAGCGACGCGCCGATGGTGCGCGTATCGGCGACCTTGAGCGGCACGGGGAGCGCGCCGGCGCGGAGCACGAGCGCAAGGTCCTGCGCCTGCTGCAGCCCCGAGCCGCCCATCGTGATCTGGCCGCGCGTGCCGATGGCGCTCTGGATGACCGGCGCCGACATCACGCGGTCGTCGAGCACGATGGCCATGTAGTCGCGCACATGCTTGCCGGTCTCACTCTTAAAGCGCCGGCCGCCTTCGTTGTTGAGTTGGAACTCGACGATGTTGCCTTCGCCGGGCACCGTGTTGGGCTTGGCGTCGGTGAGGTACTCGCCGGTGATGATCGGACGGGCATCGAGCACCCAGAGGCCGCGATACGCCTTGGTGCCGGCGATGATGGTGTCGGCGCCCCACTTGATCTGCTTGCCAGGCGGGAGCGCGGCCTTGATGTCCGGATTTTGGAGGTACGCGTCGATCTCGTCGCGATCCTCCTCGGCGACCATGTACATCCCCGGATCGCCACCAGGCGCCTTGGCGACCTTGGTGGAGAACGGTCCGGTGCCCGCGACGGCGCTGTCGGCCGTGGTGCTGTCACCAGCGGCCTTCTTGGCGGTGTCGCCGGCGGCAAACAGGTTGGGGAGCGCCGGCTTGGCCACGCTCGGCTTGCCCGAGTCCGTCTTGGCCTTGGCGACGATGCCCTTCTCCTTCAGAATCGCATCCAAGCGGCCGACGTTCTTCTCGAACGCCTGCGTCTTGTCGCTGATCTGGAACTGCAGGAAGGCCTGCTTCTGCACGACTTCGACGGCGCGCTGCGGATCGTCGATGCCCGGCAGCTCCACCGCGATGCGATCGCTGCCGATCTTCTGCACCACGGGCTCGGCAACGCCGAACTCGTCGATGCGGGTGCGCACGACGGTGAGCGCGCGATCCAGCGCCTCGGCCTTGTTGGCGACCGTGCCCTTGGACTCGTCAATCTCGAGCGTCAGGTGCATGCCGCCCTGCAGGTCGAGGCCGAGTTTGAGCGGCACCACCTTAACGGTGTCGAAGACGAACACGCCGTTACGCTTGACGCGTTCGACGGTCGTGCGCGGAAAGAGCGCCCACACCGAGGCGATGATCAGGAGCGCAATGGCAAGCAGCCGGTACTTCAGGTTAGTCATTGCCCGGACTGGCAGAGGGTTTATGCGAAGCCTTGAAGAGTAGTCTTGGGACGCGGTCTAGTCAATCATCTTGCGTACTGACAACGAGTTGCCTCAGGCCTCGGCGAGGGCCGCCCGCGCGGCATCTTCGTCGCGGGCCAGTTGCTCCATCAGGGCCCCGGCATCGGCGAATTTTCGGACCTCCCGCAGGCGTCGCACGAGGTCGACGCGTACGCGCCGTCCATAGAGGTCGGGCGTGGTATCGAACAGATGCGCCTCCAGCGACCGGGCGGGATCGTCGAAGGTCGGACGCCCCCCCAGGTTCATCATGCCGCCAAAGGAGCCCAGCGGTGTACACACCCGCACCGCATACACGCCATCGGGAGGCAACAGTTTGCGGGGCGGAGGAAACGAAAGGTTGATCGTCCGGAAGCCGAGCGTGCGACCGCGTCCCAGCCCCTCAATCACCACGCCCGAGACGCCGTAATGCCGCCCTAATCCACCCTCGGCGCGCTCGAGGTCACCGCCGGCGATCGCGCGCCGGATGGACGTGGACGACACGGGACGGCCGTCGGGGCCAATGACGGGAGGCACCACCTCAACGCCAAACCCTTCGCGGGCACCCAGCTCCCGCAGCACGTGCGCGTCACCAGACCGCCCGCGGCCAAAGCCGTGGTCGTAGCCGATGAGTAGTTCGCGCATGCCGAAGCGCTCGCGGAGCACCGCGTCGACGAACGTCGGCGCGTCGTACTGCGCGAGCGTCGGCGTGAACGGGAGGACCGCCAGATAGTCGAGGCGGCTCTCGGCGAGCACCTCGATCTTCTCATCGCCGACCGTCAGCAAATGCGGCGCGTTGGCCGGATTGACGATCTCAAGGGGATGCGGCTCAAATGTCACGAGCACGCTGCGCAGCCCCGTCGCCTCCGCGCGGGCGGCGAGCCGCTCGAGCACGAGGCGATGTCCGGCATGCACGCCATCGAACGTGCCGACGGTGAGCACCGTCCCCTGCACGTTGGGGGGCAGGCCGGATTCGACGTGCCAGTCCATGCGCTCAGGCATCGCGCATCACCACGCGCGGCTGCCATCGGTCGCCGCGCTCACCGGGACGCCGCTCGGCGAACGCCACGAGCAGGCCGCCGCTATGCGCCGACTCCCCGTCGAGGAGCGCGGCGAACGCGCCGTCAACCCGCGCCTCGACATCGATCCCGCGCACTACCTTGGCGACCTCGTCGGGTGAGAGCGCCTGATGCGCGTGTCCTTCGAGCGCATCAACGGCCGGGGCCAGCACGACGGGCGCGCCGCTGCGCAGCAGCTCGAGCGGAATGGACCGCGCGAGCGAGAAGACGCCGGCCCGCTCGCGGCGAAGCGCGGTGAGATGCGCCGCCGATCCGGCGCGCCGCGCAAGGTCGCGCGCAATGGCCCGCACATACGTGCCGCCGCCGCAGGTGACCCGCATGCGGCACGTCGAGACCGCGTCGTCGCTTCCCTCGAAGCCCGAAAGCGCGACCTCATCGATGCGCACGCGCACGGGCTTGAGCACCACGTCGTGGCCCGCGCGCGCCAAGTCGTACGCGCGGCGTCCATCCACGCGCTTGGCCGAGTACGCCGGCGGCACCTGGTCGACGTCGCCGCACACTGACGGCACCGCGGCCATCAGCGCGGCGCGCGACGGCAGGGGCGCTTCACGACTCACCTGCCCGCCGAGATCCTCGGTGTCGGTCTCGGCCCCGAAGCGCACCATGGCCTCATAGACCTTGGGCTCGTCATGCAGCCATTGCAGCAGCCTAGTGGCGCGGCCGACGAGCAGCACGAGCAGTCCCGTGGCGAATGGATCGAGCGTCCCGCCGTGCCCGATACGCTTCTCGCCAAGCGCGCGCCGCGCCGCGTTGACGACGTCGTGCGACGTCACCCCCGCCGGCTTGTCGACCAGCAGGAGGCCGTCAGGCGCTGGGTGGCGTGTCATCGCCCGTGGGATCGGGCGGGCGCACGGACGCGAGCAGCGTCTCGATGCGCGCCGCGCGCGCCACGCTCTCGTCATACCGGAAGGCAATCTCCGGGGCGACGCGCAGCCGCAGCGCGCGGCCCACGCGCGCGCGCAGGTGGCTGGCGGTGCTCGCCAGCCCGGCGAGCGCCGACTCGCGCTCGGCGTCGGACCCCATCACGGAGACGAAGACGGTGGCGTGGCCGAGGTCGCGGGTGACATCGACGCCCGTGACCGTGATCAGCGTGCCGCGGACGCGCGGATCCTTGACGTCCCCGGCGAGGAACGTCGCGACTTCCATCCGGATGCCTTCCGCCACCCGGTCAGAGCGGCGCGTGTCACGCGGCGGCATTGGCAGCTCCCCGGCGCCCGATCAGCCGGCGTGTGCCGGCTGCAGCGTGCGCGCCACGCTGTCCATACGGAAGCACTCGAGCACGTCGCCGATCTTGATGTCGTTGAAGTTCTCGACGCCGATGCCGCACTCGAACCCTTCCTTCACTTCCTTGACGTCGTCCTTGAAGCGGCGCAGCGAGGCGATGCTGCCGCTGTACACTTCGACGCCGTTGCGGACCACGCGAACCTGCGCCTGGCGATTGATGATGCCGTGGCGCACCGAGCAGCCGGCAATGACGCCGACCTTCGACACCTTGAACACCTCGCGGACCTCGGCCTCGCCGAGCACCGTTTCCTTCTCCTCGGGGCGCAGCAGGCCCTCGAGCGCCGACTTCACGTCGGCCACGGCCTCGTAGATGATCTTGTAGAGCTTGATGTCCACGCCTTCGCGTTCGGCCGACTGGCGCGCCTTGTTGTCAGGACGCACGTGGAAGCCAATGATGATCGCCCCCGACGCCTTGGCCAGCAGGATGTCGCTCTCGGTGATGGCGCCGACGCTGCGCTGCACCACTTCGACCTGCACCTCTTCGTTGTACAGCTGCTGCAGCGCGTCGGCGAGCGATTCCGCCGGACCGCCCTGGTCGGCCTTGATGAGCAGCTTGAGTGCGCGCTTCTCACCGGCGCCCGCCTGCGACATGAAGTCCTCGAGCGAGACGGCGCCCTTGGCGGTGCGACGGCTCTTCGCCTCACGGTCGAGGCGCTCGCGGCGCTGGGCGATCTCACGAGCCTCGGACGCGTCGGCGACGGCGATGAACTGATCGCCGGCCATCGGCACGCCGGTGAGGCCGAGCACCTGCACTGGAATGGCCGGTCCGGCCTGCTTGACGGCCTTTCCGCGCTCGTCGAGCAGCGCGCGCACGCGACCGGAATAGAGGCCGCAGATGAAGTCGTCGCCAACGTGCAGCGTGCCGTTCTGCACGAGCACGGTGGCCACCGGTCCCTTGCCCGCATCGAGCTGGGCCTCGACGACCGCGCCCGTCGCCTTGCGGTTGGGGTTGGCCTTGAGGTCGAGGATTTCCGCCTGCAGGAGCACTTGATCGAGCAGGGCCGGAATGCCCGTTCCCTTCTTGGCCGACACTTCGGTGTGCAGCGTCTGCCCGCCGAACTCCTCGAGCACAACGCTGTGGTTGAGCAGTTCCTGCTTGACCTTCAGCGCGTTGGCCGCCGGGAGGTCGATCTTGTTGATGGCGACGATGATCGGCACGCCGGCGTTCTTGGCGTGCGAGATCGCCTCGATGGTCTGCGGCATCACCGAGTCGTCAGCGGCGACGACGAGCACCACGATGTCGGTGACCTGCGCGCCGCGGGCACGCATGGCAGTGAACGCCTGGTGGCCCGGGGTATCGAGGAAGGTGATGTGCTTGCCGTTCGGCAGCGTCACATGGTACGCGCCGATGTGCTGCGTGATGCCGCCGGCTTCGCCGGCGACCACGTTGGCCTTGCGGATGTAGTCGAGCAGCGACGTCTTACCGTGGTCGACGTGACCCATGATCGTGACGACCGGCGGCCGGAAGAGCAGCTGTTCCGGCGTGTCCTCAACCTTCGCCTCGGTGGGGGCGGCGGCGTACTCCGCCTCACGCACGGCGATGAAGCCGAACTCGCCGGCGATCAGCTCGATCT
>JACPFW010000008.1 GCA_016182795.1 Gemmatimonadota bacterium | reverse complement strand
GGCGCTCGCTCCCATCGCGGCGGGCCAGCAGAAGCCGGCGCCGCGGCTCGATGCCGGCGAGTTCGAGAGCTTCCTCGGCGACGTGCAGCTCGTGGTGCAGCAGCACGTCGAGTCGTGGCGCGGCCGCCTCAAGGAGTCCATCGCCTACTGGCAGGCCGAAGGCTTCCGCACCGGCGTGCTCGAGCGCGCGCTCGAACTCCCGCGCGCTCCTGATGTGGCCGGACTCACCGCCACATTCACGGCGGCGGTGGAGCATCTGCGCAACCTCGAGCGGCAGGCGCGGCAGGTAGAGCCATCGCTCGTGGGGCACGCCGTCTTCCGCGACCCCGAACGGATGGAAGAGGCGGAAGACCTCGTTGAGCGCGCCTTGCGCGGCGAGACGCCGGCCAAGGGGCCGAGCGCGGCCTTTGCGCGCGAGCTCTTCGAGGTTGGCGCGTCCAATCAGCTCGCCGTGCACGCCGCCGACGCGGTTGTCGCCGAGCCGGCGCACCGCTACAACCCGCTGGTGCTGTACGGCCCAAGCGGCGTCGGCAAGACGCACCTCGCCAACGCCATCGGCAACGCGCTGATGGCGCGCGGCGGCACCGCGAACGTGGCGTGCATCAACGCCCAGCAGCTTGTGGACGAACTGATTGACGCGGTGCACGCCGGCAGCGTCGATCGGTGGCGGACGCGCTACCGCGCCGCCGGCGCGCTGATCGTCGATGATATCCAGTTCCTCGGCGGCAAGGAGCGCACGCAGGAGGAGTTCTTCGGCATTTTCAACGCGATGATCGAGCAGGGGCGCCAGGTGGTGGTGACCAGCGATCGCGTGCCGGCCGACATCACCGATCTCGAGGCGCGGCTGCGGTCGCGGTTCGAGGGCGGGCTCGTGGTGCCCATCCAGTCACCCGACCGCGCCCTGCGCGAGCGGCTCTATGCGCGTTTCCTGACCGACGCCGGCCGCGCCGCGAACGAGGAGGTCGTGCGCCTGCTCGGCGAGCATCCCGTGCAGAGCGTGCGCGAGATCATCGGCGCCGTCACGCGGCTCGGCGCCGCCGCCGACCTCCATGGCAAGCCCGTGTCGGTGGAGTTGGTGCGCGCCGAGCTGGGCGGTCCGGCGCCGACGGCGCGGCCGCCGCGCGCGTCGGGCGCCGTCGCCGCCAGCGATCCGTTCCTCGACCACGAAAAGACGATCTTCGAATGGCCCGACGCCGGCGCGCGTCTCATCGAGGAGATGCGCTAATGGCCATTCGCGGCAGCCTCAAGGAAGCGAGCCTTCCCGACGTTCTGCAGCTCCTCTCGATGGGCAAGAAGACCGGCTGCCTGTCGGTGACGCACCGCAACAACTTCGGGTCGATCTACTTCGACAAGGGGAAGATCGCCTACGCCTCCATCGTGAACCGCCGTGATCGGCTCGGCGACATCCTGATGAAGAGCGGCGTCATCACGCAGGAGCAGCTCGAAGAGGGCATCGCGGCGCAGGCGCACGAGCGCGACAAGCGGCTCGGCGAAATCCTCGTCGACCGGCGCATCATTACGCGCGACGAACTGCACCGGCAGATCCGCCTGCAAATCGAAGAGGCCGTCTACTTCCTATTCACGTGGACGCAGGGGACGTTCAACTTCGAGGCCGACATCCGCCCCGAGGAGCAGGACTTCCTCGTCTCCATCAACCCCGAGTCGCTGCTGCTCGAGGGGGCGCGCCGCGTCGACGAGTGGAGCCTGATCGAGAAGAAGATCCCGGGCTTCGACATCGTCTTCGAGATCGACCGCAAGCGGCTCGCCGACAGCGGCGTGGCGCTGACCGCCGAACAGGAAATCGTCGTGCCGCTCATCGACGGCCGCCGCGACGTCGCCTCGCTGGTGGACGAAACGGGCATGGTCGAGTTCGAAGTCGGCAAGGCGCTGTACGGGCTCGTGACCGCCGGCTTCCTGCACCGCGTCGGCAAGACGACGCGCGCCACCGACAGCGGCGCCCCCGACGCGCGGGTCGAGGAGCATCGCAATCTCGGCATGGCGTTCTACAAGGCCGGCATGCTCGATGAGTGCGTGCGTGAGTTCCGCCGCGTGATGGAACTGCGCAGCACCGACGTGCAGGCGCGCTTCTTCCTCGGGCTCGTGCACGTGCGCCAGGGCAAGTTCGCCGACGCCATCACCGATTATCAGGAAGTGGCGTCGTCGCGGCACGCCAAGGCGGCCGTGTTCCATAATCTGGCGCTGGCGCTCGAGCAGATGGGGCGCTGGGACGAAGCGCGGGCCGCGCTCCAAGAGGCGGTCAAGCGCGGCGGGTCCTCCGACGCGCGCGTGCTGATGGGGCTCGGCGTGCTGCACCTGCGCGCCGGCCGGGCCGCCGAGGCTGACGCGGCGCTCATGGAGGCGCGTCCGCTGTTCAGCCAGAAGTCGCCCGGCGCCGTCTGGTTCCACTACGCGGCGCTCGCCGCCGCGCTCGGCGGCCATCTCGACAAGGCCATTTCGCTCCTGACCGAGGGGACGCAGACGCATCCGCACTCGGCCACGCTGTTCAATAACCTCGCCGTCGCGCTCGAAGCCAAGGGGCGCGCCGACGAGGCCAAGGTGGCGGCCGAGAACGGCCTGCACGAAGACGCCGGCCTGCCGCAGCTGCACAAGAACATCGGCGACCTGTGCTATCGCGCCGGCCAGCTCGACGACGCGCTCGAGGCGTATCTGCGTGCCGTGAAGTTCAACGAGCGGCTGGGGCCCGATGTGTGGCGCAAGCTCGGCAATATCCGGCTCAAGCGCGAGGAGAAGGACGAGGCCATCAAGTGTTGGGAGGCGGCGCTGGCGCTCGACCCCACCGACGCCCGCCTGCAGGCGAATCTCGAGACAGTGCGGGGGCAGCTGTGACGGAGCCACATCTGGACGCGTTGTCGGCGCAGTTCGCCGCGATCGAAGCCAAGCTCGACGCCGGCGTGGCCGCCGCCGAGCGCGACGCGACGCGCAAGGAAATTGTCGGCCTGTTCCGCACGCTGGAGCAGGGGATTGCCGAGCTGTCCGAGACCGTCGCGGCAATGACGGCGCTCAAGGACGACGTGAAGCGCCTGGTGGACAAGTTCAAGGCCCAGCAGGCGGAGGCGGCCACCAACCATCCCGAGTTCAGCGGCGAGAAGCCGGTGGTGCACGCCGATCACATCGGCGCGTCGACGTTCATTGAGAAGGGGTGGAGCCGCCTGTCGCTGGGCGACTACGAGGCCGCCGAGGCGGCGCTGAAGCGCGCGCTGGAGCTGTCACCCAACGACCCGCAGAGCGAGGCCCTGCTCGGGTGGGCGCAGATGCTGCAGGAGCATTACGACGAAGCGCTGATGAACTTTCAGAAGGTGCTGATGCGCCAGCCGTCCAACGCGCTGGCACGCATCAACGTCGGCTACATCTGCCTGAAGAAGCGCATCTTCGGCGAGGCGATCGAACATCTGTCGAAGGCCATCCGGCTCGACAACGACAAGAAAGCCACGCTGTACGCCCATTTCTACCTAGGGCTAGTCTACCTCGAGCGCGAGATGTTCGAGGACGCGCAGACGTTCTTCCGCAAGACGCTGGCGCTGGGGCCCAACCTCATCGAGGCATACTACGAACTGGGCCGCGCGCATTGGTACAACGGCGAGCGCGACGAGGCCAAGCAGGCGTGGGCCACCGGGCACGCGACCAACAAGTTCAATCCGTGGGGCAAGCGCTGCGCCGAGGTCCTGCAGACGGTCGAGGCGGGCGGGGAGCCGCCACGGGCGCCGTGATGCCCGGTGGCGCGGCGTTCGTGCGCCGCGCGCGCCGCGTCCTGTTCACGGCGGCGGCGCTGGGCGGGGTGTGGAGTTCGCCCGCACACGCGCGGCCTCAGGCGGACGACGAGGCCATGATGCGGGTCGAGCGCGGACGGTTCACCGTACACCACGCCGCCACCGACACCCGCCTCGCCAACTCGCTCGCCGCGTCCGCGGTGGCACGCGACACGTTTCCCGGACTGCCGCGCCCCAAGGAGCGGGTGGAGATATGGGTGGCGCCCAGCGACGACGCCTTCCGCCGGCTGGTGGGCGACGGCGCCCCTGAATGGGGCAACGCGTTCGCCTTCCCGCTCGAGCGGCGCATCGTCCTGCACGGCCACCGCGGCGGCAAGGGGGGCGACGCCTTGGGCGTCCTGCGGCACGAACTCGCCCACCTCGCGCTCCACGAGGCGCTGGGCGACCTGCCGCCGCGCTGGTTCGACGAGGGGTATGCGTCGTACGCCGCCGGCGAGTGGGGGAGGGACGAGGTGCTGGCCACGAATTTCGCCATGGCCATTGCCTTCGGCCGCGTGCCCACCCTTCCGGCGCTCGATTCCTCGTTCTACGGCGGCACGACGGCGGCGCAGGCCGCGTACGCGTTCTCGTACCGCGCGGTCGCCGAGTTGGCGGCCATTGATCAGGCGCGGGGATTGACCTTGTTCTTCGAGTATTGGCGGCAGACCGGGTCGCTTGAACAGGCGATGCGCGCGGCATACGGGCTCACGGTCGGCGGCTTCGAGATGCACTGGCAGAAGGCTACGCGGCGGCGGTATGGCGGGCTGGCGCTGGTGACCGACGTCAGCCTCGGCGCCGCGCTTCTGGTGCTGATGGTCGGGCCGCTGTGGCTCGTGCGGCGTCAGCGCGACCGCAAGCGCTTGCAGGCCATGCGGGTGGCCGAAGCCGCGCAGGCCGAGCGCGAGCGGGCGAGCGCGCTGGCCGCGCTTCTGGGCGAGGATGGGCCGACGGGGCCGCATTAGGATTCGATTATTGTACAGGACTGTCTGGCGCGAATTGCTTGACACCATTGCTCAACTGGAATAACCTCAAGCGCTTATGGCGAATGCACAGGACCGGCGGGTATCTGGCGCGGTGGTCTGGTGGGGGGCAGCGATAATTACGCTGGCCCTTGGCTATGCCGACCTCGCTCGTGGGGGCGAGACCGTGGCGCCCATCCTGCTCGTGCTGGGCTACTGCGTACTCGTGCCGCGGGCGATCCTCGCGAGGTAACACCCGGCACGAGTGAGGTGCTCCGGGCGAATAGCTCAGTTGGTTAGAGCACCTGCCTTACACGCAGGGAGTCGGGGGTTCGAGTCCCTCTTCGCCCACTGTTAAGAGGACGGCCGTTCGGATCGAAGAGCGGGCGTAGCGGGTAGAAGGAAACAACGTTCGGAGGAGATGACTGTGAAGGCTCGGATTGGCACCGCTCGATCGATGGTCGCGGCAACCGTCCTGTTCATGGGCGCCGTGCCGGTGGCACAGGCGCAGGCGACGCGCACCCCGAACCCCAACGCCCCGCGACTCGTCGTCGGGACGCTGCGAAGCGCCGACAAGAAGCTCTCGGTGCAGGCGTCCGAGGAGCTGCGCAGTCGCCTCAGTGGCGATATCCCGATGCGCGCGCTGACCGTCTTGTCCTCGGCCGACTACAAGCAGGTGGTCGAGCAGTCCGGTTACCCCTACGACGAAGCGCTGTCGACGGGCGACCTGGGCAGCCTCGCCAAGCTCCTGCGCACCGATGAGTACCTCGAAGGGACGGTTGAGAAGACCGCCACCGGGTACTCCATCGCCGCGAAGCTCGTACTGACCCGCGATTCCGACCTCTCGCAGCCGCTGCCGCTCGCCGAGGGCGACAAGCTCTCGCGCGCCGCCAGCGTGCTGTCGAAGAGCCTGCAGGACGCGCGCAAGCAGCTCGAGTTTGAAAAGAAGTGCAACATGCTCGGCCGCGACTCCAAGCCGAACGAGGCCATCGCCGCCGCCCACGCCGGCGTCGCTGCGTATCCGCAGGCGACGCTCGCGCGCCTCTGCGAACTGCAGGTGCGCGTCGGGTTCAAGCAGCCGGTCGATTCGATCATCGCCGTCGCGCAGGAAATCATCAAGATCGATCCCAAGAGCAAGATCGCGCTGACCAACGCCGCGCAGGCGTACAAGGACAAGGGCGACAACGACAGGTACACCGAGGTGCTCACTCAGCTCCTCGCCACCGATCCGACCAACACGCGCCTCGTTGAGGACGTGGTGAACGCGTTCGCCGCGAGCGGCAAGACAGAGCTGGCCAAGCCCATCATCGCTCAGGCCATCAGGGACAACCCGGGCGACACGCGACTGATGCGACTCGGCTTCCTTGTCTATCTCGCAGCGAAGGACATTAAGGCCGGTACAGCGATTGGCGAAGAGATGGTCAAGATTGACACGGCACTTGCCGATACAGCGTACTTCACGAAGATGGTGGCGGCGTACCAATCCGATAGCAATCCTGCGAAGGCGACGGAAGTCGCCGCGCAGGGCGTAGCGAAGTTCCCGAAAAACACGTTCTTGGTTGGTATGCTCGGGCAGATGCAGCTCAACGCGGGGCAGAAGGAGCGTGCCATTGCCTCGTTCCGACAGCTCCTCGCGCTCGATCCGAAACAGCCTGGAGTTCGTACGGTGATTGCACGCGCGTACAACGAAATGGGCCACCCCGATAGCGCACTCTCTGTCCTTCGTGAGGCGAAAGTGAACGGCGAGGACGGAAACGTTATTGCCGCTTTCGCGATGTCCATCGGCAAGCCCTTCTTCGACGCTGGACAGCGGGCTGCTACCAAGTCACAGCAATCCAAGGCGTCAGAGGACTACCTCGCGGCGATCTCGGCTAATCAGCAGGCGCTTCCGTACTTCTACCTCGCGGACTCGGTTGCGGCAGCGCCCGACGTGCGAAGTCAGGCGAAGTTCTTCGTTGGCGTCACTACCTTCCAGATTGCGTACGCTGCTCTGTCCGAGGCACCCCGAAACAAGTCATGCGAACTGGCCAGGCTTTCCCAGGAGAACATAGCGATTGCGAATACCGCGCTGCCCGCAGGAGGCCGTTTCCAGCCACAAGTAGTCGCCAGTCTTATGCCAGCGTTACCGCAAATCATGCAGTTCGCCGAGCTCTACGTGAAGGGTGACGCGGCAAAGAAGCAGAAGGGGTTCTGCCCGTAGCAGTTCATCGTGAGAGAGATCAGCTTGCGGGCGGCCATTGGCCGCCCGCTTTGCTTTGCACCACGCGCGGGCGAGTGCGGCTTCGCGCGCAGACGCGGACCCGCACGCGCGAGGGCCGACGAGCGGCGTATCCGCTGGGTCCGCTGCATCGTCTATAGTTGGCCCACCTCTCGCTCCCTCCGTGACCACGCAATTCGACTCCGCCTATCACGCACCGGTGCTGGTCGAGGAGATTCTCGCCCTCTTCGCCGGGGCGTCGCGCGCGCTCGATTGCACACTTGGCGGGGGCGGGCACTCGGCTGCCTTCCTCGATGCCGGCATGGACGTCACGGGGATCGATCGCGACCGCTCGGCGATCGCTGAAGCCTCGCGCCGGCTCGCGCCGGCCATAGCTGACGGGCGGTTTCGCACGATCAGCGGGAACTATGCCGATGTCGACACCCTAATCGCGCCGACGGCGGTGTTCGACGCGATCCTGCTCGACCTCGGCGTCTCCTCGCACCAGATCGACGAGCCGAGCCGCGGGTTTTCATTCCGCGAGGGGGCGCCGCTCGGCGGCTCAATGGAGCACGACGGGCGGTCGGCCGCCGATTTCCTGAACGAGGCCGACGACACGGAGCTGGCGGCGGCGTTCAGGGACTACGGCGACGAGCCCAAGGCGCGGCGGCTGGCCGACGAAGTGGTGCGACGCCGCGAGCGTCGACCCTTCGCCGTGAGCGACGACTTTGTTGGTGCCATTCGCGCGGTGCTGGGGGCGCGCAGCGGCCCCGGCGATTTTGCGCGGCTGTTCCAGGCGGTGCGCATTGCGGTCAACGATGAACTGACCGGACTCGAGCGCGCGCTCCCCGCGCTGCGTGACCGACTCGCCCCGCAGGGCGTCCTCGCAGTGATCGCCTATCACTCGGGGGAGGACCGGCTGGTGAAGCTGGCCTTCCGTGAGTGGTCGGCGTCGTGCATCTGTCCCCCCAGGCAACCCGTCTGCACCTGCCGAGGCCGCCCTTTGGGCACCCTGCTCACCCGCAAGCCGATCACCGCCAGCGACCGAGAGGTGGCGCACAATGTGCGCGCCCGCAGCGCGCACCTGCGGGCTTTCCGGCGGGATGCCTGACATGCGCGGACGCACCATCGTCTTCCTTGGCCTCATCGGCTTCGTGCTGCTCGCCACCGGCGTCATCTGGCGCCGCAGCCTGGGCGTCACGCGCGCGCGGGCCATCGAGCAGCTGGAAACGCGCCGCACCGCGCTCGCCGCGCGGCGCGCCAAGCTTGACGGCGACATTCGCACGGCGATGAGCATGGAAAAGCTGGGTCGCGTCGCGGAGGAGCGCCTGCAGATGCGCATTCCGGGCGACAGTCTGGTGGTCACTCTCCGACGCTCGCCCCGTGTCGCTGTTCGATAACCGCCCGCGGCTCATCCACGGCGCCCTCGCGCTGTTCGCGCTCGCGGTGATCGGGCGTGCCGCCAAGGTGCAGCTGCTCGACGCCGACCGCTGGCGCGCGCGGGCGCGCGACCAGCAAGTGGCGGCCGCGCCGCTGCCGGCCCCGCGCGGCGCGATTCGCGACGCCGGAGGCGCGGTGCTCGTCGAGAGCCGCGAGATGGTGCGTCTGCGCATCGCGCCGCGCGAGGTGCGAAACCGGGCGCAGCTCGGCAAGCTGATGGCGCGCGCCGGCATTGGCGCCGATTGGGTGGCGCGCGCGACCGACAGCACCAACAAGTGGGTGGAAGTGCCGGGGCTGTTCCTGCCCACCGACGTGGCGATGATCACCGCCACGCGCGGCGTGCATCCGCTTCCGGTCCTCAACCGCGTGGTGCCGCCGTCCGAGGGACTGCGCCGCATCATCGGCCGCACTGCCGACGGCGGCACGCCGGTGGACGGCGTGGAACTCGCGCTCGACGCGTTGCTGCGCGGCACCGAAGGCACGGAGACGCTGCTGCGCGACAGTAAGGGGCGCGTCTTTGCGTCGCCGTCGATGGACGGCGCCGCCGCGCGCCCCGGGCACAGCGTGACGCTGACCATCAACGCCGGTCTGCAGGACATCGCCGAGCGCGCGCTCAACGACGCGGTGCAGGCACAGGGCGCGGCCGGCGGCGACATCGTGGTGCTCGACGTGCAGAGCGGCGAAGTGCGCGCGCTGGCGAGCCGGCGCACCGACCCGCGCTCCACTGCGGCCACGGCGCTCACCGAGCCGTACGAGCCGGGGTCGACGCTCAAGCCGTTCATTGCCGCCTGGCTGCTCGATCACGGCCGCGCGCGCGTCGACGAAGTCGTGAGCGGCCACAACGGGCGCTGGGATCTGAACGGGCGCATCATCGAGGACGACCACAAGGCGGCCTCGTTCACCTTTGGCGACGTGCTGCGGTACTCGAGCAACATTGGCATCATCCAGTTCGCACAGCGGCTCACCACGCGCGAGCAGTACGAGCTGATGCGCGACGCCGGCTTTGGCGCGCCCACGGGGACCACCTATCCGTCGGAGTCGCCGGGTCGGCTGGCGCCGCCGAGTCAGTGGTCGCAGAAGACGCCCGCCTCGCTGGCCATGGGGTACGAAGTGCTCATCACGCCGCTGCAGCTCGCCACCGCGTATGCGGCCATCGCCAATGGCGGCGAGCTGCTGCAGCCCTCGCTGGTGAAGGAGATTCGTACGCCCGACGACAAGCTGATGTATCGCCACTCGCGCCGCGTCGTGCGGCGCATCATGACGCCCGAGACGGCGCGCACGATGCGCACCCTGCTTAAGGGCGTGACGGAAGGCGGCACCGCGGCCGGCGCGGCGCTCGCGACTTTCGATGTGGCGGGGAAGACCGGGACGGCGAAGGTCGCGCGCAACCGGCACTACGTGCGCGGCGAGTACACGGCGAGCTTTGTCGGCATGTTCCCCGCCGACGAGCCGCAGATCGTGATTCTCGTGAAGCTCGACAGTCCGAGAAAGTCCATCTACGGCGGCAAGGCGGCCGCGCCGGTGAGCAAGTCGGTGCTCGAGGCGGCAATCGCCGCGCGCGACGCCGCGCTCGACCGCGCGGGGCTGGCCAAGTCGCCGCAGCGCGTAGCCGCGGCGCCGCCGGCCGATGAGCCGGTGCGCGATGTCGTCGAGTCGGAGGTGGTGGTGACCGAGAGCGCGGGAAGCGTGCCGTACGAAGTGTCGCTCGAGCCGTCGCCGCGCGCCGCGCGCGTGGTGGCCGGCCCGCGGACGGTGCCGTCGGTGGCGGGGCTGTCGCGCCGCGCCGCGGCGCATGCGCTGCACCGCGCGGGCTTCCGCGTGGAGTTTGTGCGTCGCGACGCTGCCGCGCAGTGGCCGGCGGCCGGGGCCGTAGCGCCCGCCGGGAGCCGCGTGACCGTGGCGGTGTCGCCATGAGCCGCAGCGCGTCGGTGGGGCAGATCGCGCAGGCGCTTGAAGCGGCGGGCCTCCTGAGCGCGCGGCACGGCGCGCTCCCCCCGCGCGTCGCCGGCATTACTGACGACTCGCGGGCCATCGTGCGCGGCGGCGCGTTCGTCGCCGTGCGCGGTACCCAGCGCGACGGTCACGCGTTTCTCGGTGCGGCGGAGCAGGCGGGGGCGTCGCTCGTCATCGTCGAAGACGCCACGGGAACGTCGATCCCCGCGCTCGTCGTGCGCGACGC
The DNA here is from genome assembly GCA_016182795.1 of Gemmatimonadota bacterium. GTDB lineage: Bacteria > Gemmatimonadota > Gemmatimonadetes > Gemmatimonadales > Gemmatimonadaceae > PNKL01. The sequence goes on along the minus strand of JACPFW010000008.1, from coordinate 11,272 downwards.
GCGCCGCGCCGCCGCCGTGGCCGCCGCGACATTCTACGGCGAACCGGCGTCGTTCTTGAAAATGGTTGGCGTCACCGGGACCAACGGCAAGACGACCACCGTTGGCATGCTGCGCCACCTGCTCGACACGCCCAGCGCGCGCGCCGCGAGCATCGGCACGCTGGGCGTGCTCGTGGGCAGCGCCGGCGAGCCGCTCCCCGGCGGCGGCGGCCTCACGACTCCCGGGCCGATCGAGTTGCAGCGCCTCCTGCGCGCGCTCGTGGACGACGGCGTGAAGTGGGTGGCGATGGAAGCGTCGTCGCACGCGCTCGATCAGGGGCGCATTGAGGGGCTGCGTTTTGCCGCCGCGGTCTTCACCAACCTGACTCGCGACCATCTCGACTACCACAAGACGTTCGAGGCGTACCTGAGCGCCAAGGCGCTTCTCGCCAGCTATCTCGCGCCCGACGGTGTGCTGGTGACCAACGCCGATGACTCGTCGTGGCTCCAACTTCCCGCCGCGTCGCGACAGTTGCGCTTTGGCGTTGCTGCCGCCGACGCCGACGTGCGCGCCGAGCAGATCGAGTTTCGACCGCGCGGCAGTCAGTGGCAGCTCGTACATCACGGCGTGCGCGCCGACGTCACGTTGCCGTTGATCGGCGACTTCAACGTCGCCAACGCGCTGGGCGCGGCCGCCGCGGCAATCGCGGTGGGACATGGCGCCGCGGAAGTGGCGGCCAAACTCTGGACGCTGCCGCAGGTGCCGGGGCGGCTCGAGATTCTTAGCGAGCACCCCACGGTGCTTCGCGATTACGCGCACACCCCCGACGCCCTTGAGCGCGCCATGCTCGCGCTGCGTCCGTTCACTCCGGGGCGGCTGATTGTCCTCTTCGGCTGCGGCGGCGACCGCGACAAGGGCAAGCGTCCGATGATGGCCGAGTTGGCACATCGCCTCGCCGACGCGGTGGTGGTGACCAGCGACAATCCGCGCACTGAAGACCCCGAACGCATTCTCGACGACATCTGCGCGCCGCTCCCGGCGGGCAGTTACGAACGCATCGAGGACCGCCGCACCGCCATTGCGACGGCCATTTCCATGGCCGAACCCACGGGCGACGTGGTGCTGCTCGCCGGCAAGGGGCACGAGACGTATCAGATTCGCGGTACGACGTCTTATCCATTCGACGAGGCGGCCATCGTGCGCGGCCTGCTCGGGGCGGGGTAGCGTATGGAGCATCAGTTCTGGACGCTCGCGCGCGTGGCGCAGGCGCTCGGCCAGCCGGCGTATCACGGCACCGATCGCGCCCTGCGCGGCGTCGCGACCGACACCCGCTCACTGCGCCCTGGCGATCTGTTCGTCGCGCTGGTCGGTGAGCGCTTCGACGCCCACAACTTTCTGCGCGATGCCGTGCAGGCCGGCGCGGCCGCGCTGGTGGTGCGCGATGCCTCGCTGGCCGCCGGCACCGGCGTCCCGGTGTTCACCGTGGATGACACGCTGCAAGCGCTTGGCGCGCTGGGGCATTTCTATCGCGCGGCCTGGACGCTGCCGGTCGTCGCCGTCGGCGGCTCAAACGGCAAGACATCGACCAAGGAACTGCTCAAGGCGGCGTTGGGCGTGCGGTTCTCCGTGCACGCGACGAGCGGCAACCTGAACAATCAGGTGGGTACGCCGCTCACGCTGCTTTCGCTCCCGCAGGGGGCCGACTGCGCCGTGGTTGAGGTCGGAACCAACATGCCCGGCGAGATTCCGCTGCTGCGCGCCATCGTTGCCCCCGATGTGGCGGTCGTAACGTGCGTGCAGGAAGAACACCTCGAGGGCTTTGGTGACCTCGACGGCGTGCTCGCCGAAGAATCCGCGCTGTTCGACGACACCGCGCTCGCGGTGGTGCCGGTCACCGAACTCAAGCTGACGGCCGAGGCGCGCCGTCGCGCGCGCCGCGTCGTCACCGCCGGACTGACGGCGGGCGACGTGATGGCGACGGCACATGGCCTGAACGCAGACGGAACCGGTTGGCTCGACGTGGACGGCGTACGCGTGCAGGTGCCTCTGCGCGGTGTGCACAACCTTCGCAATGCCATGCTCGCGCTGGCGACCGTTCGCGAACTGGGCATCCCTGTCGCCGATGCGGCGCACGGCTTTGCCACGATGCCCCAGCCGGCGATGCGCTCGGCGGTGGAGCCGTTGGGGCGCGCGCTTCTCATCAATGACGCGTACAACGCCAACCCCGGCTCCATGCGCGCGGCCATCGAGCTGCTCGCCGCCGTGGGAGCGGGGCGCCAGCGTGTGGCGGTGCTCGGCACGATGCGCGAACTCGGCCCCACCGCGCCGCAGCTGCACCGCGACGTGGCGCGCGCCGCGCTCAATAGCGGCGCCGAGCTGGTGGCCGGCATCGGCGAGTTCGCCGAGGCGCTGGCGGTGGAAGGGAAGGGAGACGCGCGGGTCGTGATGGGCGGTGACGTGGATGACCTGTGGCCCGTCCTCAAAGAGAGGCTCCAACCGGACGCCGCGATCATGCTGAAGGCATCGCGAGGCGTGCGGTTGGAGCGCCTGCTTCCCCATCTCCAGTCCTGGGCCGCGCCCTCCGTCTGATGCTCTACGAGCTCTTTTACCCCCTGCGCGACCATTTCAGCGCACTGAACATCTTCCGCTACATCTCGGTGCGCGCGGCCGGGGCGGCGGTGACGGCGCTGCTGGTGTCGTTTGTCTTCGGGCCGATGATCATCGACCGCCTGCGGCATATGGCACTGCATCAGGTGGTGCGCGAAGGAACTCCGGATTCGCACGCGGGCAAGGGGACGACGCCGACGATGGGCGGGTTGATCATCCTCGTGGCCACGCTGCTTCCCACGCTGCTGTGGATGCGGCTCAACAACAAGTACGTGTGGATCGCCCTTCTGGTGATGCTGTGGATGGGCGGCATCGGCTTCCTCGACGACTACCTGAAGCTCAAGCAGAAGCGCGAGGGCAGGGAGAACACCGGCCTTGTGGAGCGATGGAAGCTGGCCGGGCAGATCACCATCGGCTTTTTGCTCGGCCTGTACCTGTGGCAGTACCCGATCAGCAGCCTCCCCGGCGCGTCGACGACGCTGCCGTTCTATAAGTACCTGCTCATCGTGCCAACGTTCGGCCTGCTCTACGTGGCGTTCGTCACCTTCGTGATGACCGGCACGAGCAATGCCGTGAATCTCACCGACGGCCTCGATGGCCTCGCCGCGGGCCTGATGGCCATCGCCATGGCCACGCTCGCCATTTTCGCGTACGTGATGGGTCGCTACGACACCAGCCAGGCGCTGCTCGTCTTCTATCTGCGCGGCTCGGGTGAACTGACCGTCTTCTGCTCGGCCGTCTTTGGGGCGTGTATCGGCTTCCTGTGGTACAACTGCCACCCGGCGCAGGTCTTCATGGGCGACACCGGCTCGCTCGCGCTCGGCGGCGCGCTGAGCGCGGTGGCGATCTTGCTGAAGAGTGAATTCCTGGTGCTGATCATCGGCGGCGTCTTCGTCGCCGAAACCGTGTCGGTCATCATGCAGCGATCGATGTTCAAGTGGCGGCGGCGGACGCGCGGCGTGGAGTACGCGCGCGCCCACCGCGTCTTCTTGCGCGCGCCCATACACCATCACTTCGAATTGTCGGGATGGCCCGAGACACAGGTGGTGGTGCGGTTCTGGATCCTCGGCATCCTGTGCGCGTTCCTGCCGCTGAGCACGCTGAAGCTCCGGTGATCGACGCGGCACTGCGGCGCGGCGAAGTGGCCGTCATCGGGCTGGGCCGCAGCGGTATCGCTGCCGCCCGGCTCCTCGCGCGTGAAGGGGGGCGGGTCTACGCCTCCGACGCCGGGGCGGGAGAGGGCGTTGCACAGGCGGCGGCGACGCTGCGCGCGGCCGGCATCGCGGCCGATGCCGGCACGCACGACCTTGCACGCATTCGCGGCGCCGCGTTGGTGGTCGCCAGCCCCGGCGTTCCGCCCACGGCGCCGCCGCTTGTCACGGCGCGCGAGGCCGGCGTTCCGGTGGTCGGCGAAGTCGAAGTGGCGCTCCATGCCCTGCGCGGCGTGCCGTATGTGGCCATCACCGGCACCAACGGCAAGAGCACGGTCACGGCACTCGTTGCGCACCTGCTGTCGGCGCTCGGGCACCGCGCGGTGGCTGGCGGCAACATTGGCCGCGCGCTCAGCGACATCGCGCTCGCCGGCGATCGGCCGGACTGGATTGCGCTCGAAATGTCGTCGTTCCAGTTGCACGACACGCCGAGCATCCGTCCCACGGTGGGGGTGCTGACGAACCTCAGCCCCGACCACCTCGACCGCTATCCGTCGGTGGAGGCGTACTACGCCGACAAGGCGCTGCTGTACCGCAACGCCGCGCCCGACTCCCGCTGGATCGTGAATGCCGACGATACGCCGGCGCTCGACCTCGGCGTGATGGCGCAGGGGACACGCTGGGGCTTTTCGCGGCGCGATCCCTCCGCCGCCGCGCACTACGAAGCGCTGCGCGACGCCCTCGTGCTCTTCAAGACGCCGCTCGTGACGCGCGGTGTGCTCCCCCTGCTCGGCTGGCACAACGTGGAAAACACGCTGGCGGCCCTGCTCGCGGTGATGGTCGCCGACAGCGCGCACCAGACCCCCGACGCACGGGCCGCGCTCGCCGCGGCGGTGCAGTCGTTCCGCGGACTGCCGCACCGGCTTGAGATCGTGTCGAACGCCGGCGGCGTGCGGTGGATCAACGACTCCAAGGCGACCAATGTGTCGTCGGCGCGCGTGGCCATCGAGTCGATGGACCGGCCGGCGGTCGTGCTGATCGGCGGCAAGCACAAGGGTGAACCGTACACGTCGCTCATCGCGCCGTTGGCCGCGCACTCCAAGCTCGTCATCGCCTACGGCGAAGCCGAGCCGCTGGTCGTGGGCGACCTGCAGGGGCACGTGCCGATCGAGCGGGGCGGATCGTCATTTGAGGACGTCATGCAGCGCGCGCGCGCGGCGGCCTCGCCGGGCGACGCGGTCTTGCTCGCCCCCGCCTGTTCGAGTTTCGACATGTTCACCAACTACGAAGTCCGCGGCAACGAGTTCCGCCGTCTCGCGCAGGCTGGCGCGTGACCGTGCCCGCCCTGTCCCGCGACGCGATGGGGAGCGCGCCGAGCGCGCGCGCCGCGCGCACCGTCAGCGCGCCGCACGAGCGGTGGCGCACGACGTGGGAGTCTCGCGCGCTCATGATGTGCACTGCCGCGCTGCTCGCCTTTGGCATCGCCACGCTGTACAGCGCGAGCGCCATGGTGGCAATGCAGTCGGGCTTTTCGAGCACGCATTTTCTCACTCGCCAGCTCGCCGGCATCTTGGTTGGCACGGCTCTGTTTATGTTTGCCGCCAAGAAGGACGCCGAGTGGTGGAGCGCGATGGCGTGGCCGTTGATGCTCGGCGCGCTCTTCCTGATGCTCCTGTGCGTGCTCCCGTTCACGCGCAGCATCGCGCCACCCATCCACGGGTCGCGCCGCTTCCTGTTTGGCGGCTCAATCCAGCCGTCGGAGTATGCCAAGCTCGCCGTCATCGTCTGGACGGCAATGCTCACGGTCAAGAAGGGCGACCAGCTGCGCCGCCTCACCAAGGGGCTGCTACCAATCCTTCTGGTCGTCGGCGCGCTCGCCGTGCTTGCCGCCCTCGAGCCGGATCTCTCGGTCGCCGTGTACTACGTGCTGCTGATGGGCGTGATCCTCTTCGCCGGCGGCGTGCGTATCGGCCACTTCGTCTTCCTCGGCATCATCGCCGTGCCCGCGCTGTGGAGCCAGGTGCAGCGATTGCAGTACGTGCTCGAGCGCCTGCTTGGCTTCACCGAGGCAGGGGCCGTGCACCGTGAGGTGAACTTCCAGCTCCAGCAGTCGCTGATCGCTGTCGGATCGGGCGGACTCTTTGGCGTTGGCTATGGCGAGGGGCGCCAGCAGTACGGCTTCCTTCCCCTGCCGTACAACGATTTCATTGGCGGCAACATCGGCGAAGAGTGGGGCTTTATTGGCATCACCGGTGTGACGCTGCTCTTTGCCGCGTACTGCTGGCTTGGCTTCCGTATCGCGGCGCAGGCGCGCACGCCGTTCCAGCGCCTGTTGGCCATCGGCATCACGTTCACAATGGTGACGACGGCGTATTTGCACCTCGGCGTGGCCATCGGGCTGCTGCCGACCACCGGCCTCACCCTGCCGTTCATCTCGTACGGGCGCTCCAACCTGCTTCTCTCTCTGCTGATGACCGGCATTCTGGTGAACATCGGCAGTTCGCGGGAGCGCGTGTACGGCGAGTCGGCCACCGATCCCATGCGCGCCGCGCCGAGGATGACCGGATGACCACGGTCTGGTTCGCCGGCGGCGGCACCGGCGGGCATCTGTATCCGGGGCTCGCCATCGCGCGCGCTCTCGTCGGCATGCGGCGCGATGTTGAACCGCATTTTATCGGCGCACTGCGCGGCATCGAGCGCGATGTGCTCCCCGGCACCGAGTTTCCGCACACCCTGCTCGACCTGCACCCGCTGTATCGGCCGCGCGTCTGGAACAACTGGCGAACGATGCGCGGTGCGGTGAGCGCGTGGCGCGCACTGAGCCGACTGGAGCGCCCCGAGTTGGTAGTGGGCACCGGCGGGTATGCGTCCGGAATATGGGCGACGCGTATCCGGGCGTCACCGCGCGGCTCAGCGCGCGCTTTACCACCGAGGCGTACCTCGGCTTCCCCGAGGCGGCGCAGTCGCTGCCGCAGGGGCGCTGCCTGTATGTGGACACCGGAAATCCAATTGCCCCACCTCCATCCTTATATCCGGATAAAAGGATGGCTCGCGAGCGGTGGGGTTTTCCCGCCAGCGCGCGCGTGCTGCTCGTCTTTGGCGGCAGTCAGGGAGCGCGGGCGCTCAACACCGCCGTGGCCGCGTGGATCGATGCCGGCATTCCGTCCGACCTGTGCGTCATCTGGGCCACGGGGAAGGGGCAGTACGCCGGTTTCTCGCACTATGACCGCCCCGACGTGCGCGTGGTGCCGTATCTCGATCCCATCGCCGAGGCATACGCGGCCTGCGACCTCGCGCTGGTGCGCGCGGGGATGATGGGCACCAGCGAGTTGTCGGCGTGGGGCATTCCGATGATCCTCGTTCCGCTCCCCACGGCGGCGGCGGATCATCAGACCAAGAACGCCGACGTGATTGCGCGCGCGGGGGCAGGGGTGCACCTGCCGCAGTCGCAGCTCACCGTCGAGCGGCTCGACGCGACCGTGTGCGGACTACTTGGCGATGCCGAGCGTCTTGGTTCGATGTCCAACGCAGCGCGGAGGCGCGGTCGTCCGCACGCCGCCGAGGGGATTGCGCGGCGCATCAGCTCACTGCTGGGCTAGACCCACGGCTCCCTTGCGCGCCGGGCGCAATCAGCGAGTGTTGTGGGACCGTCTTCTCGCGTTCGGAGCCCGCATGCGTTGGCGCTTCCTGTCATTTGTGGTGATGATCGCCGCCTGCGGTGACGCGGGCGGCATTGGTGCGCCAACATCGACGAGCGCGCGTCCCGTGCTTCGTGATGTCCGCGCCACCGACGAGCCACAGAGACAAGTCGTTGACTTTGAGGCCTTCGCCCTCGGCGCGATCGATGGCCAGTTTGACTGGCAGAGCTTCGGCGGAGAGGGCGCGGCGCCCGGGCGATCGTGCGCGGTGTACGATCACGTCATCGCCGAGCCGAACGGCTCGTCGCACCGCGAGGCGGCGTTTGGCCGGCGCAGCCTTCGCATTTCCAACGCCGTGACGTCGGGGTGCTACGGCGATCAGACCATGTCGAGCCGCAGCGCCGACGTGGCGGGGCAGGCGGGCGCCGTTTCGCTGAGTCGCGATGGACAGGTCAACTTCGCGCTCCCTGGCTCCGTGCTGCGCAATCACTTCGACGCCGAGTGGGTGGTTGCATCGGCGGTACCATCGGCGCAGCAGTCGGGGTTGGAAGTAGTGGTCAGCCCCGCGCGAGGTGATGACCACCGCATGAGTTGGCTGCGCATCGGTGACCAGCCCGACGGTCTTGCGCTCACGTTTGCTGAGCGGTCCGACGCGGCCCAACCCGGCGCATTCGAGATGACGACGATCGCGCGCGGACTCGACCGACGCCTGCCGCACCGCATCCGGCTGTCCATGAACTTCGTGGACGGCCCATCGAACGACGTCGTACGTGTGTACGTGGACGGCGAGCTCCGTCACGTCGGCACGAGCTGGGAGACATACTACGCCGCCGATCCCAACGGTCGCGCCAACTTCAACGGCAACCCGCCGGCTGTGAACCGACTGATGTTCCGCACCGGGAGCGACTCGCATCGCGGCGTCCCTGGCGATCCGGCGCCGCTCACACGCGGACACGGCTTCTACTTCGATCAGGTGCGCGTCGCGTCGTACGCGGTCCCGGTGCGTGTAGCTGACTGTCGCGACGACGGCTGGCAGTCGCTGCGCGGCGACGACGGGCGGACGTTCAAGAACCAAGGCGACTGTGTGAGCCAGTTGGCGCGCTCGCGCGTACGGTAGGAGCACGTCGGCGTCACCTCGCGGCCGTCTGCATCGTCTGTACCACGCAGCGACCTTCGACCCGTCCCACGCATGCCACTGATTGACCGCACAGACGATCGCCCTGTCCACTTCATCGGCGTCGCCGGCGCCGGCATGAGCGCGCTCGCCGAGTTGCTCGTGCGGCGCGGCATGAAGGTGACCGGCTGCGACCAGAACCCCGCCGGCGTGGCCGACCTCGAGCAGGCCGGCGTGAAGGTGGAGGCTGGGCACGATCCGGCGCACCTCACGGGGGTGCGCGCTGCCGTTTACACCAGCGCGATGCCCAAGGACCATCCGGAACTCGAGCGCGCCCGCTCCCTGAAGGTGCCGCTCGTACGGCGCGCCGAGGCGCTCGCCGAGTGCTGCGCCGGCGGTACGCTCATTGGCATAGCCGGCACGCACGGCAAGAGCACCACGACGGTGATGACTACCGAGGCGCTCGCCGCCGCCGGCATTTCGCCTACTGGTGTTGTGGGGGCACGCGTGACGGCGTGGGGCGGCAACCTCAAGTACGGCGGCGACGCGGCGTTCGTGGTCGAGGCCGACGAGTACGACCGTTCGTTCCTGGCGCTCTGGCCGCAGGTGGCGGTGGTCACGAACGTCGAGGCCGATCACCTCGACATCTATGCCGACCTCGACGACATCATGCGCACGTTCGCCGAGTTTGTGGGGCGCGCGCGGTGGGTGGTGCTGTGCGCCGATGATCCGGGGTCCAACGCGCTGCCGTCGCCGGCGACCGCCGAGGTCATTCGGTATGGCATCACCAGCCCCGACGCGCGCCTGCGGGCGTTGAATGTGCGCGCGGCCGACGGCGGTTCCGCCTTTGATGTCGAGTTCGATGGCAAGCCGGTGGGGAGCGTGACGCTGGCGCTCCCCGGTGAGCACAACGTGCGCAACGCGCTGGCAGCGCTCGCGGTGGGCATCGGAACGTACGGGCTGAAAGTCGAGCAGATGGCGCCCGGGCTGGCGGCGCTCGCGGGAGCGGAGCGCCGGTTCCAGCGGCTGGGCGCGGTGCGCGGAATTGAAGTCATCGATGACTACGCGCACCATCCCACTGAGATTGCCGCGACGCTCGCCGCCGCGCGCTCGGCGTTCGAGGGGCGGCGCGTTGTGGTCTGCTTCCAGCCGCACCTGTTCAGCCGCACACGCGACTTTGCCGCCGAGTTTGGTACGGTGCTGGCGCAGGGCGACGCGCTCTTCCTGTGCGATATCTATCCGGCGCGCGAGAAGCCGATTGACGGCGTCACGTCGCAGCTCATCGCCGACGCCGCCGCTCGCGTTGGACGCGCCCCCACGTGGATGGGGCCGCGCACCTCGGCTGCGGCGGCGCTTGAGCGGTTCGTGCAGGCGGGGGACGTCGTGCTGACGGTCGGGGCGGGGGACATCACCAAGACTGGTCCTGAGCTGTTTTATCTACTGGTATAACGTCCTCAACTTCTCCAGGCGGGATCGAAAATGCGCTCACGAGTTGTTGCCCTTGGCTTTGCATGCATGTCCCCCTTCGCCGCGACAAATGCGCAATCGGCCGATTCTGCTCTCGCCGACGTGCGCACCGGGTTCACGGCCCAGCGCACGATCCGTGCCGCCACCGCTTCATTCCAGGTGAGATTCTCCGCCATCGGAATGACTGCCGCCGAAGCGCATCGCAGACTCGCTTTCCGCGCCGACACCGTGCGCCGTGCGCTCGAGCGAACTGGCGTGACGGCAGACTCAATCCTCAGCACCTCCCTCTACTGGTGGTGGCCGGAGCGAATCCAGGTCACGACCAAGCCGAAATTCGAAGAGGTCCCAGGCCGCGGCCTCATCCAGCGCATGGACACTACCCGCTATGCGGGCGGCTGGAGCGTTTCTCCGCGCCCAGACTCCATCTTCACGGCGAACGAGATCTTCGACGTTCACGCTGGTGCTCCTGCTCGCGTCGGCCCCGCGTTCGATGCACTGCTTGCCGTCGGCGTGCGGGAAATCAGCAACCTGCGGTTCCAGGCTGACCTGCACGACGTGGAGCGGCTTCGACTCGAACTGCTGCGAGAGGCGAGCGTCAAGGCGACCGAGCAGGCCGCCGTCATCGCCGAGGCCAGCGGCATGCGGCTGGCACGCACCGTGTACGTCGGTACGGAACAGCCGAATCGCGGCGCCGATTACTACAGTTTGCTTTCCGCTACGGAGGCGAGCGGTTACTCGGGCGAGGTGGCCACGCGAGTGACCGCGCCGACCGTCAACGTGACGATGACGGTCTACGGATACTGGAAGATGACTCCCAAGCGGTAGCGGAGCGGGGGCGGCGAACGGCGCCGCGCTTCCCCGTGTTTCCGCTTCCGCTCCCGGCTCGTCTATAGATGTAATGGACGACACCGCTGCTCCATCGAAATTCCGCGTCTACGCGCGGCGCGCCCTGCTTATTGCCGGGGGGCTCGCCGTTGTCGCGTTGCCGTTTGCGGTGCGCGAAGGGGCCCGCCACATGGCGTTCTTCCGCGCCCGCAAGGTGGAAATCGAGGGAGCGCGTTACATCGCCCCCGATCAGATCGTTTCGCGAATGAACGTGGACACCGCGGCATCCATCTGGGATGACGCGAGTGTGTGGGAACGGCGGATCGGGACGCATCCGCAGGTGCGCGACGTGCGCATCTCGCGGCGGCTCCCCGGCACGCTGGTGGTGCGCATTACCGAGGTGCCGCCGGTGGCGTTGGTGCCAACGGGGGCAGGGCTGACACCGTTCGACGCCGAGGGCCGGCCGCTGCCGATCGACCCGACGGCCGTG
>JACPFW010000048.1 GCA_016182795.1 Gemmatimonadota bacterium | reverse complement strand
GATCTTTTCGCAGCAGCTGCACGCGATGGACCGGCCCGACGAGATCCCCGCCGTGCCGAAGTACATCGAGGAATGGGAGAGTCCGTTCGGCGACGAGGCGGCCACGTACCCGCTGCAGGTGATGGGGCACCACACGCTGCATCGCGTGCACTCGACGCACGACAACAACGACTGGCTGGAGGAGGCGTTCCCGCAGCGCGTTTTCATCAATCCCATCGACGCGACGGCGCGCGGCATTGCGGATGGCGAGTCGGTGAAGGTGTTCAACGGACGCGGCGCGATGATCCTGCCGTGCCGAGTGACCGAGCGCATCCTGCCGGGCGTGATAGACATTCCGCAGGGGGCGTGGTGGACGCCGGATAAGGATGGCATCGACCGGCGCGGCAACGTGAACGTGCTGACTTCGGAACGCTGGACGCCGCTGGCCTTTGGCACGGCACAGCACACGGCGATGGCGCAGGTGGAGCGCGCGTGACGCCCATAGGCTTTGCATTCGACGCGTCGGCCTGCTCCGGCTGCAAGGCGTGCCAAGCCGCCTGCAAGGACAAGAACCAGCCCCCGGTTGGGGTGCTGTGGCGGCGCGTGTACGAGGTGACGGGGGGCGGTTGGACGCGCGCGGGAGAGACGTGGACGTCGGATGTCTTCGCCTACCATCTGTCCATCGCCTGCAACCACTGCGAGCGGCCGATCTGCGTGGAAGTCTGCCCTACGGGGGCCATGCATCGCCGCGACGACGGCATTGTGGCGATTGATCGGGAGAAGTGCGTCGGCTGCCAGTACTGCGCGTGGGCCTGTCCGTACGATGCGCCGCAGTACGACCGCGCGAACGGGCATATGACCAAGTGCGACCTGTGCGCCGACAATCTTGCCGACGGCAAGCCGCCGGCCTGTGTGGCGGCCTGTCCGATGCGCGTGCTCGATGTGCGGGACGGGCAGGGGATAGCGGCGAATGTGGGCCCATTGCCTGATGAGTCGCTGACGAGGCCGGCGCTGGTGATCAAACCGCATCGGGCGGCGCAACGAGCGGGTGTGCTGGGGAACGCCGAGGAAGTGCACCGGGCCGTGGGCGCTGAGTGGTCGCTGGTGGCGTTCACCGTGCTGACCCAGATGGCGGTAGGGGCGACGTGGTGGGCGGGCGTGATGGGCGCGTTCACGAAGACGACGATGGCAGTCGTCACGGCGCTGACGCTCGTCGGCTTGCTCGCGTCGCTGCTGCACCTCGGCACACCGCGCAATGCATGGCGTGCGCTCGGCAACCTGCGCACGTCGTGGCTGAGCCGAGAGGTGTTGTGCGCGTCGCTGTTTGTCGCGGCGCTGTTCGTGGTGCTCATCACCGGCCGCGTGTTCTGGCTGGCGCAGGCCACCGGCGCGGCGCTCGTCGTGAGCATGGTGCAGGTGTATCGCCTGCGTACCGTCGCCGCGTGGGATAGCGTGCGGACGACGGTGTCGTTTGTCGGGACGACGCTGCTGCTTGGGCTATTGCTGAGCGGAGCGTTGACGCGCGGGACCGCCGCGTGGTGGCTGGCCCTCGTCGTGGCGCTGACCGCCGGGGCGCTGGCGCGCGCGCGGTTCTACGCGTCGCGCGCGCCAGCCCTCACTTAGCGCTTCGTCAGTACCCGCTCGAAGTAATCGAGCGCGCGCGGGTCCTTGCTCTGCCCGAGCCAGAAGATCGCCTGTTTGCGAATCTCCTTGTCCTTGTTCTCGGTAGCGAGCTTGAGCAGGTAGTCCACGCCGTACGCCTTCTGCTGACTGAGCGCGAAGACCGCCGACCGGCGCACCTCGCGGTCGCCGTTGGCGTCCTCGGCGACGTCGGCGAGCCCCTTGGTGGCCTCCTCGCCCGCCGCCTGGCCGAGCCAGAAGACGCTCTGCGTGCGCACCTTGCGCGGACGCGCGTCATCGCGGGCGATGCGCAGCAGCCGCGGCCAGACGGCCACGCTGTCGGCCAGCGTCGCGGGGAAGATGGCCTTCTCCGCCGCGTCGTCGGTCGCGTTGGCCGCGACATCGAGCAGCCAATCGGTGGCCTCGCGCACCCCGACGGTGCCGACGTTCACGACATCCGTGCCGGCGGCGCGCCACTTGGCTCCCACGTAGGTGCGCACTGACGTGATGCGTCCGCCGGTCTTGGTGAGCGCCACCATCACGGGCCCGCGCTCGCAGTCCCACTCGACGTCCTTCCAGCGCGCGTCGCCGTCACTGCGCGTGCTGATGTTGTTGCGTCCGTCGCCGCACACCCCTTCGCGCGCGGCGAAGCTGAACCGCAGCGTGCCGTCGCGCAGCTGCGCGGCCTGACGTGCCAGGTTCTGCCCCTCGGCGCTCGCGGCGGCGGCCATGACCAGCGCCGCGAGCATCAGGTTGCGTGTGATCGTCATCGTGCGCCTCACTTCTCGATGATTTGCTGGAGGAACTGCGCGGCGCGCGGGTCCTTGCTCTGGCCGAGCCAGAAAATGGCCCGCTTGCGCAGCTCGCGGTCCGGCTCGGTCTTGGCGATCTCGAGCAGCTTGTCCACGGCGCCCGGGTCCTTGTTGCCGCGCTGCGAGAGCGTGAAGATGACCTGCTCGCGCATCTCGCGATCGTTGTTCTTGCCGTACAGCTCGCCGAGCGTGGCGGTGGAGACCGCGCCGCTCTGCGCTGCCCAGAACAGCGCCTGCTTGCGCAGCTCAAGAGAGAGCTGGGTATTGGCCGACTGCTGCAGCACGAACTGCTCGTTTCCGAAGCCCTTCATCTGCGACAGCGAGAACAGGATCTTCTCGCGCAGTTCGCTGTCGGTTGTCCGCGTGAACAGATCGCGCAGGAACTTGGCGTTCTCCTCGTTGCGGCGCTGGCCGATCCAGAAGACGGCCTGCTGGCGGACGTCGGGGCTGGCGTCGGCGCGCGTGGCATAGTCGCGGACCGCCTGCTGGGCGCGCTCCGACCGGCGCTGCGCCAGACTGAACAGCGCGCGCCGCTGCAGTTCCGCATCCTTGGTGTCCTTGACGAGATCAATCAGGAAGGCCTCGGCCTTCTCATCGGACACCTGCGAGAGCCAGAACACCGCCTGCTCGCGCGTCTCGGCGTCGGGATCGCCCTTGGCAACCTTGAGCAGCAGATCGGCGGCGTCGGCCGAGCGCTTCTGCGAGATGAGGAAGACGGCCTTGCGGCGCAGCAGCTCGCTGCACTTGTCGCGGCGGGCGAGCACCTTTTCGAGGATCGGCATCGCCTGGGCGGCGTTCATCTGCAGCAGGGCGTTGAGCGCCTCGATGCGCTCGTCCTCGTCCTCGGACTGACATCCTTCGGGGACGTTCGCGTTGCGTCCGGTGCGCGCGGAACGCGAGCCGGTGACCCTCTCGGCCGCCGTGGCGCGTTCGGCGATGACGGCCGCGGCATCGGCGTCGCCGCTGCGGGCGAGCTGTCCGCGCAGACGTACGGCAAGCGTGCCCGCCTCGCCCGACTTCACCGTGCCGGCGGAGGCGAACTTCTGTGCCTGCATGTCGAGCAGACCGAGCGCGCGGCGCAGGCGCGCCTGTCCGCCGTCGCGCGACATCGCGAACGCCTGCCAGTAGTACGAGTCGCCGATGTACGCCGAGCGCGGATACCGGTCGCGCACTGACGCAAACAGCGTGGCGGCGCGGTCGTAGTCGCCGTCGCTGAGCGCTTCGCGCGCCTGGCGCCACAACGCGTCGGCGCTGTCGGGAGCGGCGATCGCGACCGCTGGTGCCAGTGATGGCGCGACGCGCGTCGGCAGCACGCCGGGCACGAACGCAGCGGCGGCGAACGAGAGGATAGGGATGAAGCGGTACATACGGATGCTCTCCTTGTCAGTCGGTGCCGCTGAGCAGGCTGGCGGGGACCGCGCTGCGCAGGCGAGGGATGATGTGTGTCTTTTGAAGCGTGCGATCGACCGCGGCGCGCGATTCGGCGTCGGCGCCGGGGGTGCGCTGCACGAGCTGCACGAGAATCAGTTCGAGGTCCGACAGCAGGCGCGCGCGGACCGGATCGTCGGCCACGGGCGAGTCAATCAACATGCGGGTGTTGCTGAGCAGCGACTTGGCCCACGCGCCGAGCAGGGTGTCGCTGCGCGCTTCGGTGGCGTTCGCCTGGTACGAGGCCAGGAGCGCCTCGACACTGGCCAGATGCCGCGTGGCTACGATGCCGTACGTGGTACGGCGCGCGCCGGCCAGCGTGGCGCCGTCGTCACGGCGCGCGCGCGATTGGACGTTTGGTGATGCGGAAGAAGCCGGACTGGGCGTCGTCGTCGTGGGATCGGAGAGCGGCGTGGCCTCCCCATTCGGAACCGTAGTAGGGACAGACTGGGCGACGACCTGCTGTTCGCTTCCATTCGTGGTGGAGAACCGGCCGATGGCCACGCCGATGAGCAGCATGGCCGCCATCGCGGCGGCGGCGAGATACCACGGACGGCGACGCGACGGCGCGGTTCCGATGGAGGGCACCGGCGCGGGAGCAGCGGTGCGGCGCGCGCGGATGGCGTTCCACATCTCCTCGCGCGGCACCTCGCCGGACGGCGCCTGATAATCGGCGGCCGTCTCGCGCAGGAATTGTTCAAAGCGTTCCGTGTCGGTCATGACGCCCAGGCTCCGGCAAATTCGGCGAGTGCTTCACGCAGCTTGCCCCGGGCCCGGGACAGCTGCGCCTTGGAGGTGCCGGACTCGATGCCCAGCGCCGCCGCGATCTCTTCGTGCGTGTACCCTTCGACATCGTGCATCACGAACACCGTGCGATAACCCGTCGGCAGGGCGTCGATGGCGCTGTGCAACCGGTGCTTCAGGTCCGGTTCCGCGCGCGGCGCCGCATCGACCACGTCCGGCAACTCGTCCATCCCCTCCTCCCGCCGTCGGATCCGCGTCACCTTCTTCAACCCGTTGAGGATCACGTTCACCGCGATGGCGTGCAGCCACGTGGCGAGCGACGAATCCCCGCGGAAATCGTGGATCCGTTCGAAGGCGCGGACGAACGCGTCCTGTGTGAAGTCGCGGGCCAGCGTCTCGTCACCGGACATCCGGTGGGCGAGTCGGTACACGCGATCCACGTGCTGGTCGTAGAGCGCGCGTTCCGCGAGGGGGTCGCCGCCGCGGACACCAGCGAGCAGTTCAGCGTCTGTCACGCACCTTCAGGGCAGGGGGGTGGGCCATTCGGATCCGCACAGTAGACAACGGGGGCCGAAAAACGGTTGCGTGGGACGGGGGCGGCGTCGAGACGCGGGGGGACGGTGTGCCGGGCGGCTACGCCTTTCGGGTCGTCGAGCGGCCCTTGGGGGCGGGGCTGAGATACTGCGGAATTCGCTCGCCGAGGGCCGAGTGCTTGATGACGTGCGCCAGGCGCTTGTCGCGCGTGGCCTCCTGCTTGGCGGTCATCACGTAGGCGGTGACGGTGCGTCGGTAGCTGGGCGCCTGAGAGTTGAAGAACGCCCACGCGGCCTTGTCGGCCTTAAACCGCTTGGCGTACGCCGGCGAGAACTCGTGCGGATCGTTCTCGAACGAGTAGACGCCGGTGCGCTCCGGTTTGCGCCGCGCGAAGGCGGCGAGGCCGGCGGGTTGCATGCGCCCCGCCGCGATGAGCGCCTCGACCTTCCCGACGTTGACGTTGCTCCAGATGGACGTCGGCCGCCGCGGGGTCCAGCGCTGCATATAGCTGATGTCGTCGATGGAGCGCACCTGCCCGTCGATCCATCCCCAGCAGAGCGCTTCGTCGAGCGCTTCCTTGTAGACGACGCCGCCCTTGCCGGATGTCTTCTTATAGTAGCCGATCCAGAGTTCGGACTTGCTGGTGCCGTGCGTAGCGAACCAGAGGCGGAGGGATTCGACGGACTTGAAGAACTTGGGCTTCATGGTACAGGGGAAGAGGCAGAGTGTGGTGCAGAGGGATGGGGGTGGACTAGCGGTGGCATTGACGATGCATCAATTCAGCATTCTTCGCATCCATCACCCCCGCACCCTGCACCACACTCTGCCCCTGCACCCTGCACCACACTCTGCCTCTTCCCCTGCACCCAGAATGAGCCTTGCGGCATTCGCGGTAATCCATGGCATGGGCGCCCAGGACGCTTCGTTCGCCGACGCGTTTCTGCGTGCGGTGCGCGCGCGGTTGGTGGCGCGCGGGGTGCGCGACGATGCGGTGGAGATGACCTCCATCTGGTGGGGTGACCTGTTCCAGATCGACGAGGATGACCTGTGGCGCCGGATGACGCACGCGCAGCGGCTCGACTGGCAGTGGCTGCGGAAGTTCGTGATGGGCGTGCTTGCCGACGCGGTGGCGTATCGGCGACCGAACCCGGGGCAGTACGACCACTATCAGGCCATCCACCAGCGCGTCTATGAACGGCTCGCCGAGTTGTCGGCGCGCGCGGGAACCACGGCGCCGCTCGTTGTGGCGGCACATTCGCTGGGGAGCGCGATCTTCTCCGATCATGTATGGGACGAGCAGAACCGCTGTGGCCCGGGGCGCGATGCGCTCACGCGCTGCGAGACGCTGGCCGGGCTCATCACCTTCGGCTCCAACATCCCGCTCTTCACGCTGGGACTCGATCAGGTCACGCCCATCGCCTTTCCGCCGCCTGGCGACGCCCTCAGCGAACCGGTGCGCGCGGCCGCGCGCTGGATGAACTATTTCGACCGCGACGACGTGCTGGGCTACCCGCTGCGCGAGATCAGCCCGGCGTATGCCGCCGCGGTCACCGACGATGTGCCCATCCAGGTGGGGTCCCTGCTCTCGAGCTGGAATCCGGCGTCGCACGCGGCGTATTGGGGCGACGACGACTTCATTGATCGCGTCGCGACGCAGATCGCCGACGTCGCGAGGGCCGCCGGCGCATGACGGCTGACATTCGGCTCGGCTGCCAAGGGTGGAACTACGCCGCGTGGGTGGGGCCGTTCTACCCCGGACGCACACGCGCCTCCGATTTCCTGACGGTCTACGCGCGGGCGTTCAGCACGGTGGAGGTCGACAGCACGTTCTACGCGACGCCGGCCGTGCAGACGGTGCGCAGTTGGGCGTCGCGCGTGCCCGATGGGTTCACCTTCGCGCTCAAGCTGCCGCAGGAGATCACGCACGAGAACCGCCTGCGCGGCAGCGAGTCGCTGGTGCAGCGCTTCTTCGAGGTGGCGCGCGAGCTGGGACCTAAACTCGGCCCCGTGCTGGTGCAGCTCGGTCCGGACTTTGGACCGGCGGAGCTGCCCGCCCTCGTGGAGTTCCTGCCGCTGCTCCCGCGCGACGTGCAGGTGGCGGTGGAGTTCCGGCAGCGCGGCTGGCTCACTGATGGCATCATCGCGCTGCTCGCCGAGCACCACGTGGCGCTCGCGTTGGCCGACGCGCGCTTTGTCCCCCGCTCGGTGATGCTGAAGCTCGCCGAACGGCCGACCTCCGATTTCACGTATGTGCGCTGGATGGGGCCCGATCGGGAGATCGTGGACTACTCACGTGTGCAGCACGACCGGTCGAAGGAACTGGAGGCGTGGCGCAAGGTGCTGCCGGTGATCGCCGGTCGGGTGAAGACCGTCTACGGTTACGTGAACAACCACTTCAGCGGCCACGCGCCAGCCAACGTGCGCGAACTGCAACGCGCGTTCGGGCAGCGCGTGGTGGAACCGTCGCAACTCGGCGATCAACTGCTGCTCTTCTGAGTTGTTGCTGACGGTCGCTACCGTTTCGCCGTTGCGGTGAAGGTGACGGGCGATCCGAGAAGGCCGTTGACCGATGCGGTGACGGTCTGCGCGCCGGGCGTTGGGCCGAGCGTCCAGGAGGCGGTGGCCCGTCCATGCGCGTCCGAAACTGACGATGCAGTGACCGACCCCCCGCCCGAGACGACGCGCCAGGTTACCGTGACGCCCGCCAGACCCCGGTGGCGCGCATCCTCGATGACGACGACGAGATCCTGTTTCAGCGTCTCGTTCGGCTTCGCATGCTGGCCATCGCCGCTCCGCATTGAGATCTCGGTCGGCGGATTCGTCACCGCAAATGGCGCTGACGTCGCCGATTCGACACCGGCGGCCGTCGCCACGAGGACCAGCGACTCACCGACGTCGTCAATATGGAGACGGTCAAAGACGGCGAGGCCGCCCACGGCGGTAACCGTCGACGTGCCGGCGAGGCGCGCCGTCGCGCTGCCTGCTCCGCCGAGTTCGAGGCTCACGCGCCCGACGAAGGTGGAGTCGTGTTTCCCCTGCGCGTCAAATGCCCCGACCACGACCGCAGGCCGCATCTCCACACCTACGGCCACCGGTGTCGGTCCGGTCACGAAGCCCAGCTTGCGCATGGGCGAACCGGCATCGGTGAGCGCCGTCGCCGTGAACGTGACGGCGACGCCACCAGCGTGGTCGAGCGAGACCTTGAGCGACTGTGCGCCGTCACGCGTTCCGAGTGTCCACTTGTTGCTGCTCAGGCCGTTCGCATCGGTTGTTGTTGAATCGGCCGACGCCGTGCCGCCCTGCCCGACCGGCTTCCAGTTCATGGCGACATCGGCCAACGGTTTGCCGCTCTCGTCGGTGACTTTCACCACGAGAGGAGATTCGAGCAGCGTTCCGATGCGCGCCGCCTGCCGATCGCCGCTCACGATGGTCATCACTGCCTTGGAGAGATCCGACGGCCCACCGCCGGAGCCGCCGTGGCCGGACGTGTCGTTCGGTGGCCGGGCTTCGACGGCGGTGGCGGCGACGCTGAATGGCGAGCCGAGCAAGTCGTCGGACGACACGGCGAGCATTTGGGTGCCGGGTTTGTGACCGAGGCGCCAGGTCGTTCGCGCGTACCCATCCGAGTCGGTCGCCACCTTGTCCGCCGAGACTTCGCCGCCCGTCCCGGCGGCGAAGTGCACGTCGACACCCTGCACGCCATCATTGGCCGCATCAACCACGCGGGCGACGACGGGCTGGCCGAGCACCGCGCCCGGTTCGCCTGACTGGCCACCGCCGGAGACGACCAACAGGCGGTGCGCTCGCGGGAGAATTATCAACTGCGCGGTGTCCGCTGCCCCGTTCAACAGACTGGCGACGATATTGACGCTGCCTCGCGACCCGGTGGCAAGTCCGACGCCGGCGGTGAATCGGGTCAGCTCGGCGCGTCCGGGGTCGAGCGACTGATAGATGATGGGCGCGCCCGCGACCTCCGCGCCACGCGCATCCAATGCATGTGCCGAAAACGCAAAGACCTCACCGGTGGTCACCTCGAGCCGTTGCGGCGTGAGGGTAACCGTCGTCGCGTGTGCGCCGGGGCCTTCGTAGTGCACGGGCACAATCACCGGGGGCGGCGGCGGTCCACCGTCCGCTGACAGGCGACGGGCCACTACCATTGCCGGCCCGCCCTTGAAGACGGTGTCGCCCTCGGCGTTGATGTACGCCAGCACCAACTGCAGCTCTTCGCCGAATGCCGCGGCCGACGGACCGAGGCGCACGTTGAGGCGCAGGGCGAGAGAATCGGCATCCGCTCCGAATTCGTAGGTCG
>JACPFW010000046.1 GCA_016182795.1 Gemmatimonadota bacterium | reverse complement strand
GGCGTGCTCCTGCAGGATCGCGATGATCTGCTCGGTCGTGAATCGGGCCTTCTTCATGGGGCCTCCAAGTCGACGCTAAGGTCGACCGTTTGGGGCCCGTTTGTCTAGCTCAGTTTGGCGGGAATGGCGGGGGGACCCGCACGACCTTAACGAGTCGCCCCGTCACTCTATACAGACTTGCGTCGCTGTAGCGATACCGATCGCACGGCCAGAAGAACGGACACGTCCCGGCGAGGGGATCGTAGTACTCCACTCCGATCGCCGGCTCGGCAGATGCCTGCCCGCTCAATGAAGTTCGCGCGTGTGAGCTGTCGTTCGTCTCCCACTGGTCGTGGGAACAGTGGGCGGCTGTGACAAATCCGACGGCGCCCGTGTTGTAAGCCGCCGGGAAGCCGATTGTGCAGATGCCGATTGTGGTCGGAGTTGCTCGCCAACGGAAGCGCATACCACCAATCAGCGTATCTGCTGAACTCGCAAGCATGGTGACCGGCCACGAGGTCTTCCGAATCGGCGGGTGCGAAATGTAGTGTACCGCCGCGACCGGAATCCCGTTGGCCGCGAGTACCTTTTGGATCTCAGGCCGGGCTGCGGCTTCTGATCCAACGAGCAAGCCAATGGTGACCGTGTTTCGCCGTTCATCCATGTCGCTCGAGATCGCGCCGTTGACGCGTCCGAGCACCGTCTGCGTAACAACGTCTCGCCACCTAGCAAGGTCGCGATAGATGTATGTTCCTTTGCGGACGACAACCGCCGGCCGCTGGAATCTGGCGCCGTGTGCAAACTTACCGGCCGCGGCCCGTTGACCCAGTGCATTGCGTGCCTTACCAAAATCCGCGGTGTCGGCTACGTAGACGACCAGTTGCCCCTCGTCGGAAAGGAAATACCCTCCGAAGCTTGGGACTTCGTTGCTTACCTCGACAAAATCTCGTTCTCCGTCGAGTGTCGCTTTCTCATTGAGACGCCGGCTTCCCGCAGCGGTCTTGAAGGACTCTCGCGGAGACGTCAGACCGGGATCGCGCTCGCTACACGCGATGGAAGCGATCAGGAGTCCGACAGCGAGTCGGCGGGACAGGATTGATGGAGTGAAGACCATTGTTTCTCCTCACCACAATTGGGGGCAGTTGAGAAGGCACGCTGAGATAGTTACCTCACTTGGTCTCGCCAGCAATGCTTCGGGAGTCGGCCCGTAGTCAAAACGGCCTGGCGATCGCGACTCTCCGAGGTGCACGACCTCATCGTTCATGACAAGGTAGGAGTTCCCATGGAAATTGCTATTACGCCACGTTACATAACGCAAATTCCGGGAAAGCCCGATACTCTGTGGGGACTTGCCCGACGTACTGCACGCGACACCGCAATAGCGGCGGTGTGTTGCCCGTTGCATCGACGCACAGTTTCTTTCCAACAACTGTGATCGCAGTCCTCGGAGTCGCTGTTGTTTGATGTTGTGAGACGCAGGGTGTGGCACCGGACTGGACCATTGAACGCCGGAGCGTCAAGCCAGACTCTGCTTGGTCCCAGGTATCGGAATAGCGATCTGTTGCTGGTCTTCCACGCTATGGGGCTGAGAGTGGCGTCAGGATTCTAGGAGCGGTCTTACCCCTCCGCACCCGTGTCCGATGTCGAGCGCCTCTTCCGTTGGGCGAGCCATGAATCGAGATCCGCTCGCTCATAGAGCACCCTCCGCCCCACCTTGAAAAACGGCGGTGAATCGCCAATCAGCCGCATCTTGGCCAGCGTCTGCGTCGCCAGCCCGAGATACGCAGCTGCATCCACCGCGATGAGCATCCGCTTGCTCTGCGGCGCGTCGCCCGGCGTCTCAGGTCGTGCCTGAGGCCGTTTCTGCATCTTGGCGTCCACACGCCCATCGGATTCCTCGATCTCCTCCAGAAAGGCGATGAACCCGTCCGGCGAGACGAACCGGACTCGCTTGTCGAAGTCGCCGAAGAGGGCCCGCGCCTCAACGAGAGTCTCATCCGCGGGACTGATAAGGACTGCATACCCGAACCCGGCCGACAGACACTTCGCGAGGTTTTGCGCCTCGTGCTCGGCACCGGTGCTTACCGATATCTCACAGCCGATCGACAGGTCGCCCCGTTGAAGGTGGACGTCAATGTGACCGTGCCCGTCCAGCACGGGTCGCTCCACCGTCACCGTGTACCCCCGGTCCTCGGCGAGTTTTCGAACGAGTTGCTGCAGGTACTTGTGTTGCGGGCCACCTCGGCCCGGAAGTCGTTCGACGGCCGGCGCCGGCTGGGACTGAGCTGGAGTCTCCGCCTTGGCGACCCGGCGGCGTCTCGACGCAGGCGGCTTTCCCTCCTCCCCCTGCTCTTCCGAGATGCTCGCGCGCAGAATTGCCTCCACCTCGGCCTTCGGCTTTGCGTAACGAGCACGCGAGGCGTCAATGACCGTGGCGCTGCGGGCACGTGCCGTCTGTTCGGGCACAGGCGGGAGCGGAGTCGTCCGAAGGTTGAAGTCGAAGTCCGGACGCTCGATGCGAGCTATCGCTTCACCGAGGCCAAGGTTCTGGAGGTCCTTCGCCTCGAAGAAAGAGAACCCATCCGCCAGCGTCCGCGCGTCTTGGTCGCCAACACGAAACACGAGACGGGTGTACGCGTTGCCGAGTACGGCGCCAGCCACCTCTTCGCTCCGGCTCTTCAACTGGCGCATTTCCTGATGCGCGAGCGTCAGGCCGAGTCCGTACTTGCGAGCACCCGATAGGATGGCGGCGATCGACGGCGTGATGAAATGATGGAACTCGTCGATATACAGGAAGAACGGCACGCGACCCGCCGCCGCCTCGTCTTGCCGACTCATGGCCGCCTGCGCGATCTTCGCCACGACGAGCGAGCCGAGAAGGTGTGAGTTCTCCTCGCCGATGCCACCTTGCGAGAGCTTGGCCAAAAGGACCTTCCGGCCGTCCATGATGGCGCGCATGTCGAGTCGATCTTCCTTCTGGGCGACCATATGCCGGATGAGCTTCGGCCGCAGGAAGGTGTTGAGCCGGGTCAGGAGCGGAGCGTGGGGCAGGCCCTTCAAGAGGATGAACTCCTGCTGCCAGTACGACACCACCTGCTCGTCCTGAACGGTCTCGAGGAAGCGGGCGCGGAAGCTCTTGTCGACTAGGAAGCGGCGCAGGTCGATGAGTGTTCCACCCTCGGAGCTTTCGAGGAACGCGAGGATCGCGTTTCCAAGCACGGTCGACATCTGGTCGCCGAACGTCGTGGAGAGACGCTTGAAGACCGCCGTGAGGTCGGACGAGAGCAGTGTCCGTTCGAGTTCTGAATGGGCCGACAGGATGTTGAAGCCAATTGGGAACTCCTCATCGGCCGGATCGAAGAGGATCACGTCACCGGCGCGCTCCTCTGGAATCCGCGCCAAGATGTCTTCGATCAGATCTCCATGAGGATCGAGGACGGCGAACCCGTTTCCAGCCTCGACGTCTTGCATGGCCATCGACAGAAGCAGAGTGCTCTTTCCCGTACCGCTCGCCCCGATGACATACGTGTGCCGGAGGCGCTCCTCCACCGAGAGGGACACAAGGCAAGCCTCGCCGTCGTGCTCATTCGTAGCGAGGAAGAGAGGGTGTCCCAACGCGGACGTAGGAGCCGCTTTTGTACGGGCTCCCTGGCGGAGGAACCGCTCAGAGCGGATTGAGGCGGACGGCGGATGTGCCAAGGTGAGCACTTCAGACAGCGACAGCAGCATCCCGCTTCGATGAGTAGTTCTTTCCAGGAGATCACTTGCTTCAGACTCGAACTGGTGTTCGCCCGGCTCAGCGAGGACGAGTTCGTTGGACTCGGAGCGCATCGCACCCGCGACCGCAGAGGACAGGTCCGAGGCCAGTCTCACCGCACAGTCTTGATCCGCTGCTACCGCCGCCACCCGAAGGACAGCGGCAAAGAGTGGCTCAGCAAACTTGGCGCGAATGAGCGGACCCACTTTGTCCACGTCGTCAATGCTTGAGACGAACTCCTCAAACTCCTTCCGCCACGGTTCCTTCGTGGGCGCAAGGAGAAGCTGGACCACACCAACTTCTCCCAGAGGCAGTTGATCGAGAACGCCTACGATTCCGATTAGCGGATCGACTTCGAGCCGATCGTCATTGCGAAGCGGTCGGAACACCCTGTCTTTGAGGCCAAGTCCGACGATGATTCCATATCCCTCGGTTCGCTCCCAAGCTGCCTGAAGTGCTCCCTCGGTCCCTCGCAGCTTCGCCTCAGGGAAGTGCGAACGCATCGCCCCGACCACCGCTGTTCGGTCACCCGTGCCGCAGGTGATCTGCATCGTCACCCGTTCCGACGATCCGATCAGTTCAAGGGCGACTGACTCAGAGACGTTCAGGAGCGATGCCAGCCAGCTTCTGGCCGACCCCGACTTCACGGAGTAGTCTCGCGGAAGCAGGAGTTCCAACTCCACCAACTCCGAGCGAACGTCGGGCAGAGCATGGTCGATGTCGCGAGATGCACCGTCCGTTGCCTGCGACGGTGCTTCCATTCGCACGCGATCGAAGAGGCCCGGCCGGCGACCATCATCGACAATCGCTCGTGGCGTCCTCTTGTCCGCGAACAAGAGCGTGAACGGTGGTTCGATACGAACCCGCTCGGGCGAACTGCTTAGACCGCGCGTTCGGTACTCCCACTCGTCGAAGAGACGAAGCATCTCGGTCGGGTACATGCTAATCCAACACGTTCCGCGATTGCGGCTTCTGCCTGTCCGATGGAATCTGGGGGAGTTTGTTGAGGGTCAGGACCCCCTCCACCACTTGGAGAAACACTCGGTGCACCGTGGCTTCGAACATCAGCCGAGTGTCTTCCGAGTAGTAGGTCACGGGCTTGAAGAATCGCAGGTAGAGCGCACCCACACCTGGTATTGCCAGAATGGTGTCCTCGACCGCACTCCAGCCATCAGCGAAAGAGGTCCGAAGAACGAAAAGTCCCGCGCCAAACGCAAAAAGGGCAAACAGGATGCCCTTCACAAAACCCATCATCGAGATGAAGAGAACCACGACCACTGGTATGCCGATCAGCGTCAGGCAACCGTACAGCGCTGCGAGGTCTGGACTACGCTTCCCAAGCCACCAACTAAAGAAGAAGTCCTTGCCGAAGGGAGCGGCACAGATGTCGAAATGGAGGCGTCCGTAGCTGACGCTCAGATACTCGCGTTTCGCGGACAGGATGCCCGCTTCGCTCACGGCGACGCGTTCGATCTTCAACTCGGGTACTTCCTTATCGCGAAGAGCTTTCTCAACCGCCGAATAGAACTCGATACTGGAAGTACTCAAGCTCTCGACGGATTGATGCCAGTGGGAAATGACCTCAGCCGACTGCGCCACTCTGCCTCCTTTCAAAGGGACCGAACTCCAAGAAGAGAGCGAGATTAGGCCGGCGGCGGTAGGGTGGTGGCCGAGAAAGGGCGAGAGGGTTCGCCGTCAATCAGTAGGCGGATGTAGATGTGATAGAGAGGTAGAGAGATGAAGTCCTCTGCCGAGAATGTTGGCGCGCATTCACGCGCCAGAAATGCTCCATCAGCCGCCCCGACGCGAAACGCGATGATCGTGCCGGCGTTTCCGAAGACGGCATCGCGGATGGCCGGATCGAGTTGAGAAAGATGTTGGTTCGCCAGAACCATCCCGACCCGATACTTCCTGAGTTCCGCGAGCATGGTCGCGACAGAGAGTGTGGTAAACGTCTGAAACTCGTCGAGGACGATGGCATAGTCCTGCCGGGCATGCTCGAGGGTGTCACTCCTCGACACCGCCGCGAGAGCCAAGTGCGATACCAAGAGAGAGCCAAGAGTCGCCGCCGGACCTTCGCCAATCTGGCCCTTGTCCTGCGGGTCCCCCCGCAATTCCGCCAAATCGAGATGGACGAGCGGCTAGTGGAAAATTGCCTGCGTAGACGCGGAATTGGGCGAGAAGGGAGCAGGAGGTCGGAGGTTCAAATCCTCTCGCCCCGACTGAAACGCCGCCCATCGCGATGCGATGGGCGGCGTTCTTGTCTGACGACACCGCGGCAACGGTGCGTCCGCCGACGCTCAGGCCAACGTGCCGGACTGCTCGAAATCGAGTTCGGCGGCCAGACTCTCCGCGTCCCGGCCAATGGTGGCGATCGCTCTCACCGTGCCGCGTTCATGATACCTGATGGTGCAGTCGTGAGCCTCGAGACTGCCCTCCACCGTGACGGTGTCCCAGCGTGGCGCGGCGCCCGTGTAGGAGATGGTGACGTCGTAATGCTGACTCCAGAAGAACGGCACGGCATCGAACGCTTCGCGCCGACCCAGAATATTCCTGGCCGCCGCCTTTCCCTGCCGCTGTGCCACGACCCAGTGCTCAACGTGCAGGTGCTCGCCCCGCCGACCATCGAACCAGTCAGCCGCATCGCCCACCGCGTAGATGTCGGGGTCCGACGTGCGGAGGAACTCGTCAACCACAATACCGCGCTGCGTGGCGAGCCCCGCCCGACGCGCAACGTCCACCCGCGGCGTCGCGCCCACGGCGGCGATGACGAGATCGGCGGGCAGGGCATGGCCGTCGGAGAGGACGACGTGACTCATGTGGACCGCCGCGATCGTCGTCCCGAGGTGAAACGACACACCGTGCTGCTCGTGGAGCGACTGGATGAACGCCCCCACTTCGGGACCAAGAATGCGATGGAACGGCACGGGGTCCGGCGCGACAATGCGAACCGCCAGGCCGCGGGCACGCAGCGAGGCCGCGACCTCGAGCCCGAGGAAACTCGCCCCCGCGATGACGACGGTATTGGCGGCGTCCGCCGCCGCAATCAGCGCCTTGGCGTCGGCGAGCGAGCGCAAATACCGCACGCGGCGGTGCGGATCGTCCACGGCGAGCGGCATGGGCGCCGCGCCGGTGGCGATGAGCAGCGCGCCATACGGCAGCGCCGTCCCATCGCTCAAGGTGACAGTCTTCTGCGCCGCATCGATCGCGGTGGCCTCGACGCCAAGTCGGCGGGTGATCTTCTGCTCGGCGAAGAACGCGTCGTCGCGCACCGGCAGCCAGGTCTCGGGCGCCGTGCCGGCGAGGTAATCCTTGGACAGATTGGGGCGGTCGTATGGCGCCGCGCCCTCCGGATCGACGACGGTCACCGCGCCGTCGTACCCCTCCGCCCGTAACGTCTCCGCCGCCATGCTCCCCGCCGCGCCGCCGCCAAGGATCACGACGGACGTCGGGTTCGAGGACCCATCCGGCACAGCCGTCTCGACCGCGGCCGACGGGGCGGCCGCCCGGCCGGTGACGCGGACCCTGCCATCGCGCTCTTCAACCCGCCAGCACGACAGCGCGTGCAGCGCCGGTGGACGACTTGGCGTTCCGGTGGCGAGATCAAATGCCGCATGATGCCACGGGCAGCGAATGGTCTGGCCAACAACGAGCCCGTCAACCAGCGGCGCGGAGTAGTGCGTGCAGTGCGCGCCGACCGCATGCAGCACGCCTTCAGTTCGCACCAGCAGCACGGGATCGTCGCCGACGTGCCCGAGCAGCTTCGTGCCTTCGGGCACGTCGTCAGCGGACACGCCCAGCGAGAGATCCGGGGGGGACGCGTTCATGGGTCAATCGCCTCGTCGCCTGGCGGCGTGTTAGAGTGACTTCAGGTACTGTACCAGGTCGGCCTTCTGCTGCGTGCTGAGGCCAAGATGCTTGCGGGAATCGTACAATTCGACAACCGCCTCCAGCGTGGCGGCGCTCCCATTATGGAAGTATGGCGCATGCTGCCACAGACCGTGCAACGGCGCGGTGCGGTACATCCGCGTCGCGCTGCGCGACGCATAACTCGGCACACCGCTCTGTTCCGGCTCGCTGACCACCTCTGACGGCGCGTGAAGCCGCACATTGGCGTCGGTGAGCAGCGCGCCGCTGTGGCAGCTTGCGCAACGGCCAGCTCCGGCGAATACCAGGGCGCCGCGAGACGCCGCCGCGGCATCGAAACTCCCCGCGGGGGGTGTGGGGGCTGACAGGCTCAGCTGGTACGCCTGCAACGCCGGCAGCTTCGACGAGACGAGATCGGGCGGCGCGTTGTTGACCTGCACCCCGGTGCGCGATTCGCTGAATGTGCCGTGGCCATGCATCTGCGTCACGCCAACGTATCGGTTCCAGTACGCAAGCTCATCGCCGTCACCCGTCGCGGTGACCTTGTGAACGCCAAGCAGGCCATACGCCGGGGGGATCACCTGGGGACCGTTCTTTCCATCGAAGTTGTAGCGCGGATCGTACTTCCCGGCGCCCCACGAGTTGTAGACCGCCTTCTGGGCGGCGGTGAGCGCCGGCGACAGGGCGATGATCGCCCCAGGATTGAGGTCGCGGTTGGCCCAGCCGTCGAGCCGCTTGCCGATGCCGGGGGCAAACGAGTTATCGACCGTCGAGTGACACAACGCACAGGTGATGCCGACGCGAACGAGCGTGTCGCGCCCGGCGACGGTGCTCACCGTTCCCTTCACGCCGACGACGGCGTTGAGCTTGAGCAGCGCGACGGTGGTTGCTGGACTCTTCAGGCTGATGGACCCGTCCTGAATTCCGCGCACCACCGCGGCCGGCAGCGAATCGGTGTCGACCTTGAGGCCGACGGCAAGCGCGGTGGTCGGGTCGACCGCGCTCGCGATGACGACGTGCATGCGCAGGGTGTCGGTCCAGAACGTCTCGTCGCCGAAGGTGTCGAAGCGGAAGATGTCCCTGCCCTGCGCGGCGAGGGCGAGATCGACGGTCTCGGGTTCGGTGGGGGCAGGTCGATCCGCACAGGCGGCGATCACAAGCGCCATTGCGCTTGCGACGACCGCAACGAGAGAGAGACGCGGCCACCAGGCGGCGACCAGGCGGCGCCTCGTGCCGCTCGACGAGGAGTGGTTGGGGTGTATCATGGGGGCAGACTCCGAAATGGCGGGTAAGGGGATGTCGGAGGCACGCGGCTGGCGTCGGTACGTGCGTCCAGAGGTTGCTCGCGAGGCAAACGGCGAAGGTGACGATCAGCGCGTTCGACGCGCGAGTCGCAGGAACTCGTCGCGGGTCATCTGGCAGTCGCGAAACTGTCCGCGCAGCGCGCTCGTGATGGTCCGCGACCCTTGTTTCTCGACCCCGCGCATCATCATGCACAGGTGCGACGCCTCGAGAACGACACCAACGCCTTTGGGCGCGAGGACGTCCTCGACAGCCTGAGCGATCTGCTCCGTAAGGCGCTCCTGAACCTGCAGCCGACGCGCGAACGCATTGACCAGTCGGGGCAGCTTCGAGAGCCCGATGATGCGACCGTCGGGGATGTACGCCACGTGCGCCGTACCGAAGAACGGCAGGAGGTGATGCTCGCACAGCGAGTAGAACTCGATGTCGCGCACCATCACCATGTTCTCGTGCGCCTCCTCGAACACCGCGTCGCCGATGACCGCACGGACGTCGACGGCGGCGCCGCGCGTGAGCCACGAGAGCGATTTGGCCACGCGCGCCGGCGTCTGGCGAAGGCCGGCGCGGTCAGGGTCGTCGCCGAGCAGTTCGAGCTGCCGCCGCACGAGACTCTCGAATTCGCCGCGCGCGTCGGGCTGCTCGCGGTGCGCGGGAGACTCCAGCGGCGACCGCTCGGCCGGCCGCGGCCACCGCGCGACTACCGGCGAGTGCGTAGACGCGGCAGTCATGGCGCCACCGGGGGAAACGAGGGGGAGGGCGACATCAGGAACTCCGGGTTGGGGGGACCAGCCCTTGGCAGGCTGTAAAACTAATCTTTGCTAGTTTTACAATACCCTCGGTCGAATGTCAAGTCTTACGCGAATCTTCATTTGTTTTAGATTCCCTACCATGGATACGCGAGATCGGCGGTCGCAGATCGAAGGAATCGCCACGCTCGGCGAGCCCGTGCGCGGGCAACTCTATTTCTTCGTGGCTGGGCGGGGCGCTGAGGTGAGCCGCGACCAGGCGGCTCGGCACCTGGGGATCAGCCGGGCGTTGGCCGCATTCCACCTGGACAAGCTCGTCGAGGACGGCTTGTTGGAAGCGAGCTTTCGGCGGCTCAGCGGGCGCCGGGGCCCCGGCGCCGGTCGGCCGGCGAAGCTATACCGGCGTTCTGATCGGGAGCTGGCCGTGAGCATTCCGGCGAGGCAGTACGAGCTCGCAGCGCAGCTGCTGGCGGAGGCCCTGCTACGTCCCGGCGCGGCAACCGCGCTTCCCGAGGTGGCACGCGAGTTTGGCGCCGCGCTCGGCGCCGAGCGTGCGCGCCCAAGTGACCCGCCGGCGGCGGGGGCTGGACGCGCCGCGATGACCGTGCTCCGCAATTGCGGCTACGAGCCGTATCGAACCGACGATGGCGCCATCCGGATGCGCAACTGTCCGTTTCATGCCCTGGCCGCGCGGCACCGCGACATGGTCTGCAGCATGAATGAAGCGCTGCTGACCGGACTCGTCGCGGGGATGGGGCTCGAGGGCTTTCGAGCCGAACTCGATCCCCGACCGGGCGAGTGCTGCGTTACCCTGCGCCCGCGCGATCCAGCCTGCCCATAGCGGACCGGGGCAGCGGAGCCACCCCGGTCCAGATTGCACACAGACCGGCTGACGCTACTTGCTGGTCTTCGCGACGGCTTCGTCAACCAGTCCGCGCAACTGCTCGTACCCGAAGCTGGGCATCGGCTTGCCGTTCACGAAGAACTCGGGCGTCGCCTTCACGCCAACGGCCTGCCCGTCGGCAATGTCCTGATTGATGCGGCCCATGACGTCCGCCGATGCCATATCGGCGAAGACCTTCTCGCGGTCGAGCCCCAGCGCCTTGAGCTGCTCCCACGCGGCGGCCACCTGCGGCGTGTGGTTGGGCGACCACTGTTCCTGCGAGTGGAGCAGCGCCTCGAGCGCCGGCCAGAGCTTGTCCTGATTGCGCGCCGCTTCAAGCATCGCCACGACGTCCTGCGAACCGGGATGGAACGGCGCCCACCGCATGATGAGCCGGATCTTTCCGTTGTTCGCCGCCATCAGGCTCTTCACAAACGGATAGAACTCGGCGCACGTCCCGCACGCGGGATCGATGAACTCGACGATGGTCACGGGCGCGTCGGCGGGGCCGACGGTCGCCGAGTGCGAGCGCTCGAGCACCGTGCGGTCGAGCACAGGGCCGGTGGCCTCGGCGGGGCGGTTCGCCCGCAACGCGAGCATCCCGCCGGCAAAGACAAGCGCCAGCCCAACGGCGGCGCCAACGAATACGGTCTTGCGATTCACTTCTCACTCCGGAAGTAGGCCACGAACAGCAGCACGCCGATGGCGGAGAAGGCGGCGAACGAAAGCAGCGGGATGGTCACGAAGCCGAACCAGGTGATCACCGTCTCCGAGCATGGCACGCCCTGCGTGCAGGGGGCCACGCGCTCGGGGATGACACCGGCCACGAGCAGCACATGCCAGGTTGCGAGCAGCCATCCGATGACCGGGAGCGGCAGGACCGCCCGCACCACGGCGCGGCTGAACGGAAAGAGCGCGAGCGGAAGCACCAGCGCGAGCGGAAACATGAAGATGCGCTGGTACCAGCACAGCGAGCACGGCGGGAGCTTCATGACCTCGCCGAAGAAGAGCGCGCTCAGCGTGCCGGTGGCGGCAAGCAGCCACGCACCAAACACGAACATCCAGGCGGTCGCATCCCGCTCGGCCGCGCCGGTGCGGTCGCCGGGTTTGGCATTGAGAGGCATTCTCAAAGTTACCGCCCGGCGCTGGGCGCGCTACGTGCTTACCGCGCGCCGTCCGTGCCGGCACCGATCGGCGACAGATCGCTCACGAGGCGCTCGGCGAGGTCGAGCCGCTGCACCAGCAGGTGCCGGAATTCTTTGGCGTCGGTACGCGCCACTTCGCGGCGCAGCGTCGGCAGGTAGTCGTGCAGCAGATCGTGCAGGTCGTGGGCTTCTTGGTCCGTCAAATGAATGTGCATGGTGACTCCGTGCGTCGCACGGGGCGGCGCCACCCCCGCGGCGCTACGAGATCGTTGCCGACGGTTTGCGAATCTTGAACGAGAACATCTGCTCGACCAGCAGCCGGACGGGGTGCCCCGCGATGCTGGCGGGCCGGTACTTCATTCTGGGCATCGCCGCGATGACAGCCTTCGCGAATCCCGAGTGCGACGCCGACATCACGCGCACCGTCGACATATCGATGGCGCCGGTGGAGTCGATCACGAAGCGCAGCGTGGCGCTCCCCTCGAGTTTGCGCAGGGCCAGCGCGGACGGGTACTCCGGGGCGTCGCTCGTGGGATCGATGATGGCGATGGAGTCGACATCGACGGCGCTGAATGCGTTGTCACCGACGCCGGGCTCGGCCGTCGGCGCGTCGGACGTGAGCGGGGCAAAGACAATGCCCTCGTGCGCCCCCTGCGCTTCGCCGCCGGCACCAGCGGGGCGGTCGCGCCAGTCTGGCTGCGCGTCGCCGGCGGTGTGCCGGTTCGCCGGCGCGTCTTCGCTCAGCACGCCCGGACGCTGCGGCCCGATGTCGCGCGGCGCGGGATACAGATACTGCACGGTCTCCTCGATCATGCCGGCCACCGCATTGACCATGCGCTGGCCACTCAACGCCAGCGCGACGAAGACCGTCGCGTGAAGCGTTACGCTGACGCTCGTTGCCAGCAGCGACCGTGGCTGACGCTGCGCATCCGATAGCAGCAGTTGCATGCCTGGACCGGTAAGAAGGGGGCCTACCCGCGTTGTCCTCTCTATACAGCGTTGCGCTACTTACGGTTTCAGTCAAGAGCCGGCGGGGCGCAGCCGGACGTCCTACGCGCCCGCACGGCACGCGAAGTGCGTACGCTCTATATGTTTGGAGAATCGGCCGCGCCCCCGAGTCCCGTACCGAGCGATTCGATGTCCTCCCGTGCAATCGACCTGACCACGCTCGCCCGCGCTGACGGCGCCAGCCGCGTTTCGACAATGGCCAACGGCCTCGTTGGTTCCGAGATCCTCAAGATCGCGGGCGAGATCCGGACGCTGGTTCGCCATGGCGAACAGATCTGCAACCTGACCGTCGGCGACTTCGACTCATCACAGTTCCCGATTCCCCCGCGCCTGCGCGAAGAAGTGGGCAAGGCGTACGCGAACGGCGAGACCAACTACCCGCCGGCGGACGGCGTCCCCGAGCTGCGGCTGGCGGTGCAAGCGTACTATGCGCGCGAACTCAGCCTTTCCTACCCGCTCGAGTCGATTCTCGTCACCGGCGGCGCACGGCCGGTGATCTACAGCACGTATCGCGCGCTGGTCGATCCGGGTGACCGCGTGGTGTATCCGCTGCCGTCGTGGAACAACAATCACTACGTGCACCTCGTCGGCGCGGTGGGGGTACCGGTTCCCTGCGCCAGCACGACCGGCTTTCAGCCGACGGCATCCGACCTCGCGCCATCGCTCCCCGGCGCGCGGCTCGTCTGCCTCAACTCGCCGCTCAATCCCACCGGCACCGCCATCGCGCCGGACGAACTGGCGCGCATCTGCGAGGCGATTCTCGTGGAGAACCGGCGGCGCGACGCGGCCGGCGAGCGGCCGCTGTTTCTGCTGTATGACCACATCTACTGGCCACTTTGCGTCGGCGATACCCGTCACGCCACGCCGCCGCAGGTCGCGCCGGAGATGGCCAGGTACACGGTTTTCGTGGACGGCATTTCCAAGGCCTTCGCCTCGACCGGCCTTCGCGTGGGCTGGGCGGTGGGCCCCACGGACGTGATCAATCGCATGGCCGCCATCGTTGGCCACATGGGAGCGTGGGCGCCGCGGCCGGAGCAGGTGGCCACCGCGGTACTGCTCGGCGATTCCGTGGCGCAGGAGGAGTACCGCGTGGTGTACCTCGCGGGGATACAGCGCCGACTCGACGCGCTCTACGAAGGCCTCGAGCGCATGCGTCGCGCCGGACTGCCCGTGGAAGCGCTGCCACCACAAGGCGCGATCTACCTGACGGCGCGCATCGCGCCGTTCGGCAAGCGCACGAAATCGGGGACGGTGCTGTCGACCAACGAAGACGTCCGTCGGTGGATGCTCGACGACGCGCGCATCGGCGTGGTACCGTTCCAGGCCTTCGGCGTCCCCGAGGAAAGCGGCTGGTTCCGCCTGAGCGTGGGCGCGGCGAGCGAAGCGTCGATTGCGGCGGCGATGCCGAGGCTGGCACAGGCGATGACGGAATTGCGAAACGCAGAGTAGGTCAGAAGAGCACAGACAAGTACAGAAACGCACAGAAGGCCACCGCGGATGACAGAGGCGAGCCCCCCGACGATGCCACGCGTGTGCTGTCCCTCCCTCCGATTCGCCTGCAGCGCGCGGCGCGCGCTGCAGGTCATCGCTGTGGCCGGCGTGCTCGTTGGCTCGGGGTGCGGTGGAGGGGAATCCACACCGCCGCTGGTGGCGTCGGGACTTGAGCTCTCGACCAACAGCCTCTCGCTCGACGCCATCGGGGCCACGCAGTCGTTCACCGTCGTGGTGCGCGATCAGCACGGGGCCTCGATGCCGAGCGCCGTTCCGACGTTGCTGTCGAGCTCGCCGGCGGTGGCGACGGTGTCCGGCGGCGCGAGTGCCATCGTGACGGCGGTGGGCAATGGCAACGCGACGATTAGCATTGCGGCCGGTGCCGCGCGTGCCAGCGTGTCGGTGACCGTGGCGCAGGTGGCGGCGACCGTCACGGCGGCGGCCGGCAACAACCAGACTGCACTGGTGGGGAGCGCCGTACCCATCGCGCTCGCCGCGCGCGTGGCCGACCGCACTGACCACCCCGTACCGAATGTCAGCGTGACGTTTACCGCGGGCATTGGCAGCGGCACCATAACTGGATCGCCGGCGCTGACCGACGCGCAGGGCGTCGCCACGGTCGGCGCGTGGACGCTGGGCACGACGCCGGGCGTAAAGTCGGCGGCCGCCACGGTGAGCGGCGCGAGCTTCGCGGCGTTCAACGCCACGGCCGTCGTGGGTCCGGCCGCCTCGCTCGTCGTCAGTGCGGGCAATAACCAGCTCGCGAGCCTGAGCAGCCCGGTCGCCGTCGCACCGTCGGTACGCGTGGTTGACGCCTTCGCCAATCCAGTGGCCGATGTCACGGTCACGTTCGCCGTCGCCAGCGGCGGCGGCAGCGCCACCGGGACGAGCGCGATTTCGAACAGCGCAGGCATTGCCAGCGTCGGCGGCTGGGTGATGGGGGCCGAGCCCGGTATCAACACGCTCGTCGCCTCGTCAGCGGGATTGGCGCCCGTCACCTTCTCGGCGTCGGCGGGCCTCGCACCAGTCGTGTCGGCCGTCTCGCCGGGCACGCTGATCCCGGGCAGCACCATGACCGTCACCGGCAGCGGATTTGCCCCGACCACGGCCGGCAATGTGCTGCGCGTGGGCGGGCAGACCGCCGTTGTCACCGGGGCGGCGCCGACCCAGCTTACGGCGACCGTCCCGTGCACCACGAGCGGGGCGGCGTCGGTGACGGTGACGGCCGGCGGCTTCACCAGCAATGCGGCCGCGGCTCCCGTTGCGGCCACCACGCGCGCGCTGGCGGTTGGGCAGGCGTTCATCGCGACGTCGAGCAGCGCGAGTCTCTGCAACGAACTGCCGGCGACGGGGGGCACGGCCCGCTACCTCGTGTCGATCTTCAGCGCGTCGACCTCGGCAAACTCGCTCGTTGACTTTGCGTTGACCGGCAACGCGGGCGCTGCTTCAGCGCAGCTGCGGGTGATCGCGCCGCAGCGCATGCGAGCGGCAATCGCCGCGGGTGAGACGGCCACGGCGCGACAGGACCGGGAGCACTGGTCGCACCTGGAGGCCGAACGCGCCCTTGGTGATGCGCTGCGTGTGCGGGCGCAGGCGGAGCGAGGGGCGGCGCGGCAGCGCGCGCTGACCGCGCTGACCGAACCACCATCGGTGGGCGATCGGCGCGTCTTCTACTGGAACTACGGCAGCTGCACCGACACCACGCGGCTCGTCACGGCCCGGGTGCTGTATGCCGGCACACGCGCGATCATCTGGGAAGACACGTCCAATGCGGTGCTTGCCGCGGCCAACGCCACGCTGGCCGACCGATACCGGCGTATCGGTCAGGTGTTCGACCTCGACCAGTACGACGTCGTGCGCACCACGTTCGGCGATCCGCTGCGCCGCGACGCACTCACCGACAACGATGCGCGCGTGCACATGCTCTTCACGCACCGAGTGAACGAGATCGGCAGCGTGGCCGCGTACGTGACGAGCGCCGACCAGTATCCGCGGACCACCTGCGCGACCAGCAACTTCGGCGAGTTCTTCTACGGCAGCGTCCCCACACAAGCGGGGAGCAACCTGGAAAGCACGGCCAATCCGGAAGGGTGGTACAACTTCATGGGACGCACGGTGGTCCACGAGGTCAAACACATCGCGTCGATGGCGGCGCGTGTGGCCAACGGCGTCTCGTTCGAGCAGAGCTGGCTGGAGGAAGGCACCGCGCGCCAGGCCGAAGAGGTGTGGGCGCGGCAGGCGCTGCATCACGCGGCGTGGAAGGGGAACCACGGTTATGGCGTCGCATCGGGCAACGGGCTGTACTGCGACTTTAATCCTTCTAATCCCGTGTGCCTTGCCAACGATCCGCTGCGCCGACCGAGCTATGGCGTGCGCCGGCAGTTCAACGAGATTCGCCCCAAGCTGCTCGAACCGTGGAACTGGTCGCTGTTCGGCGACGGCGCGGAGCAGTCAGGAAGCGTCTTCTACCAGACCGTTTGGTCGCTGGTGCGGTACGCCATCGACTTGTACGGCACGTCGGACGCGGCGTTCCTGTCGACGCTCACGAACGCAACGTCGAGTGGCATCACGAATCTGGCGAGCACGGCGGGCGTGCCGTTCGCCGAGTTGCTCGGCGGATGGACGCTGGCCCTGTTCGCCGACGACTATCCGGGTCTCACCGCGGCGGGCAACGTGCTCAAGTTCCAGACGTGGAACCTGCGCGACATCTACGGCGCGCTGAACGCGGACCCGGCGTGGACCTCCCGCTTCCCCACCCCGTACCCGATCGCGCCCACGGCGCTGACCTTCGGCGCGTTCAGCGCCCAGCAGACCGGGCTGCGGGGCGGCGCAAACGCGTATTTCGAGATCAGCGGCTCAGCGGCCGCGGCGCAGGCGATCGGCATTCGCTCGCTCACCGGTGGGACCCCGTCCGGGCTGCTGCGCATCGCGATTGCGAGACTGCAATGACCGCGACGCACCGGCTCGTCCTTATCGCTTCACTCGCAACGGCGGCGTGCCACTCGCAGTCCGCGTCGTCGGCGCGCGTGTCGGCCACGGACGCCGATTCGCTGCGCGGCACGGTTGAACGCGTGGGCAGTGAGCCGCTGACGCAGCTCGTTGTGCGAGCGCCCACGGGCCAGGTGTGCACGATCGGCGCCACGGGGTCGAAGGTGCCGACCGCGCTGGAGGGACTCGAGGTGACCTTCTGGGGAGCTTCGCGCCTGACATCCGCACCGAGCCTTGCGGGTGCGCTCTGCACGATCGATGTCGCGCGCTATGCGGTGCGCGCCGTTGATGGTGTCAGCGCGGTGGACGGCATGCTGCACGTCGACCAGGGGGCGTTCACGCTGGTACTTGCATCGGGCCAGCGCTTGCCGCTTCGCGGCGTGCCGTCGCGCATGGAAGGCTGGGTTGGCGAGCGCGTCTATTGGGCGGGCCCCACCGACCGCGCCCCCACTGCGTACGGTCTCCTCCCTTAGATTCCGGCACCCCCGCGCGCGCTGTGCGCCGCATGCTGGAGACCGAGGATCGTGGACGTCACGTTGCAGCCGTTCTTTCACCCCACCGGCATCGCCGTGGTGGGCGCGTCGCACGACCCGGTGAAGCTGGGTTACGGCGTCGCGCGCAACCTCACGCAGTCGGGCTACGCCGGCGCTATTCATCTGGTCAACCCGCGCGGTGGTGAACTGCTGGGGCGCGCAACGCACCGCGACCTCGCCGACGTGCCCGATCCGGTGGACCTGGCGGTCATCGTCGTGCCGGCCGCCGCGGTGCCCTCGGCGCTGCGCGCCTGCGGCGCGCGCGGCATTCACGCGGCGATCATCGCCTCGGGCGGCTTCCGTGAAGTGGGTCCGGAAGGGGCGGCGCT
Source organism: Gemmatimonadota bacterium (assembly GCA_016182795.1). GTDB lineage: Bacteria > Gemmatimonadota > Gemmatimonadetes > Gemmatimonadales > Gemmatimonadaceae > PNKL01. The sequence continues at coordinate 39,833 of JACPFW010000046.1, read as the reverse complement.
TGAACTCGAAGTCGCGCGCATCGCTGGCGAGCTGGGCATCCGCATTGTCGGCCCCAACTGCATCGGCTTGCTCGACACGCACCTCCCGCTCGACACCACGTTTCTCGCGCCGCCGCCGCCGACGGCCGGCGACGTAGCATTCATCTCGCATTCGGGCGCCATTTGCGCCGCCGTCATCGACTGGGCCAGCGGACAGGGCTTTGGACTCTCGCGGCTCATCAGCCTTGGCAACCAGGCCGACATCTGCGAGACCGACGTGCTTGCCCCCGTGGCCGCCGACCCGCACACGCGCGTGCTGACGCTCTATCTCGAGGGGATCCGCGACGGCCGCCGCTTCATAGAGCAGGCCGAGCGGGTGTCGCGCGAGAAGCCGGTGGTGGCGCTCAAGGTCGGGCGGTTCGCCGCGGGCCAGCGCGCGGTGGCGTCGCACACCGGCGCGCTGGCCGGCCACGAGGCGGCGTACAACGCTGCGTTCGCGCGGGCCGGCGTGATTCGCGCGGAGACCAATGAGGAGATGTTCGACTGGGCGCGCGCGCTGGCCTGGTGTCCCCTGCCCCAGCGGCGCGACATCGCGGTGCTCACCAACGCCGGCGGCCCCGGCGTGGTGGCGGCCGACGCCATTGAAGCGCTCGGCCTTCCGCTCGCGTCGCTCAGCGAGTCAACGGTCGCACGGATGCGCGCCGTGCTTCCCACCGCCGCCAGCGTGCACAACCCGGTTGACATGCTCGCGTCGGCGGGACCGCGCGAGTACAGCGAGTGCCTGGCCGCGCTGCTCGACGACGCGGGAGTGGGCGCCGTGATGGTCATCATGCCGCCGCCGCCGACGCACAGCGCCGAGTCGGTGTGCGAGGCGCTGGTGCCCGTCATTCGCGGCTCACGCAAACCGGTGGTGCTGACGCTGATGGGCGACGCGCTGGTGCGGCGCGCCAGTGAACTGCTGCGCGCCGCGCGCATCCCCGACTACCGGTTCCCCGAGCGCGCCGCGAGCGCGCTGGCCACGCTGGTGCGGCGCGCGGCCTTTGTCGGGACGCCGCCGTCGGCGCCGGCGCAGTTTGCCGACGTGCGAGCGCGCGACGCGCACGCCGTGCTCACCAACGCACCCGACGGCTTTTTGGCGCAGGATGAAGTGGCGCAGGTCATGGGCGCCTACGGCATCGAGCTGCCGCGCATCGTGCTGGCGCCCAATGCGGACGCCGCCGTCGCCGCGGCCGAGGCACTTGGGTATCCCGTGGCTCTCAAGGTGGCGTCGCCCGACATTCCGCATAAATCGGACGTCGGCGGCGTGCTGTTGGGGCTGGGCGACCGCGATGCCGTGCGCGCGGGGTTCACCACGGTGCAGGCGAACGCTCTGCACGCGCATCCGCGGGCGCGGCTCGAGGGGGCGCATGTGCAACGCATGCTCCCCGAGGGGCAGGAAGTGATTGTTGGCGCGGTGCACGACCCGCAGTTTGGCGCGCTGGTGATGTTCGGCGCCGGCGGCACGGAGGTGGAGGGCGTCAAGGATGTCGCGTTCGCGCTCGCGCCGTTGCCACGGGCCGAGGCCGACGCGATGATCGACGACACGTGGGCCGGGCGCAAGCTGCGCGGCTTCAGGAACGTGCCGCCGGCCGACCGCGCGGCGACGATGGAGGCCCTGATGCGACTCGGGCAGCTTGTCGCCGACCATCCCGAGATCGCCGAGGTGGAGATCAACCCGCTGCGGGTGCGACTCGACGGGCAGGGCGTGGTGGCGGTGGATGTGCGACTCCGCGTGCACCGTCATTAGCTTTCGCGCTCCGAATCACCCTGACCCAGCACTGCGATGGCCACGAAGCTGAAGCGCGGCTACACCGATCCCACCACTCAGGAGTGGGTGCCCGCCACCGAAGTCGTACGTGAGGTGGAGGGGATCATTGTCCGTCTCACCGTGCACGGCATCTTTCTCAAGGAGAAGGGGCGACGGCTCGAGGTCGGGCCGCTCGACTACGCCACGCTCTACCGCGACGCGGTGCAGCGCGACAATGGCTTGGCGCCCATTAAGCCGCGCAAAGGCCGGTCCAAGGTGACCGTGTCACGCGGTCTGCTGGCCACGGAGCGCGGTCGCTAGCACCGCCGATCCGCCGGCGGGCTCAGGCGAGCCGGCGATAGACGCGGCGGGGCGGCTGGCCGATGAGCGATTCGACCGTCAGGCCGTCGCCGGCGTATGCGCCCGAATACAACTGGCAGGCGAGGAACGACTCGGCGCCCCGGCCGTACTCCACCGGATGGCCGGACAGTTCCCCGACGCGCAGCGCCATGGCCAGCGACTCGATCTGCCGCAGGCATTCGGTGCGGATGCCTTGGGGCGTCAGCCCATGCGGCGGCGCGAGCCGCTGCAGCGACGACCACTCGCGCAGGACGTCGGAACGGAAGACGGTATTGTGGCTGAACGCGACGATGAACCGGTTGCGCAGCGCTTCGAACGTGGCGTCGGCGAAGTGGGGCCACGCGGCGATCTGCACCCGCGCCTGCTCGTCGCGGCCGAGCCGGCGGCGCACGGTGTCGACCTCGTGCCAGCGGTCGAGAATCCGGTTGGTGACCTGTGCCTCGTCGGCGGCGATTTCGGCCTCGAGCAGGACGAGTACGCCGTCGTGGCGCGGCAGCAGCTGCCCAAAGGCCCGCGTCAGCCAGACCGCTTCGTCGGCGGCGGCGAGATTGCTCATCCCGAGGAAGCACCGACCGGCGGGCAGCGCGTGCAGACCGGAGGGCCGGCCGGGATCGTGGTAGGCGTGACTGCTGCTGCGCATGGGCGCCTGAGCTGAGGGCCGTGAGTCCGAAGGGATGCCGCGCCGACACGGTCATGGCGTCGACGCGGCCGTACATCAGAATTTCTATCACTCCATGTAACTATACGCAAGTCCCACCGGGTCTGGCGCAAACTGTATCACCGTGTAATAGTACATGCGGCGGCGGCGCCACATTCCGGCCCCGCGCCGTGAACTGCTTGCCCCTCCGACTTCCCGCCTCTGAACGCCATGCCTCTCACACCAGACGTGGACGGACTCGACCTGCTGGGCGACGTGCTCAGCGCGTATCGGCACGACCTCAACCGCACTCCGGACGTCGCGCAATTCGGCGCGCAGGACACCCGGTGGCTGCGCACCGCGCTGGAAGTGGAGCGGGTGGTGACGGCGAACGGCGCGGACGAGCCCCGCGCGATGCATCGGCGGGCCGCGCACCCGGTGCTGCGGGCCTCGAAGCTGCTGGCGGAGACTGAGCGGATGGAGGCGGCCGGCGCGGTGGCGCTGGCATTTGCGACGCTCGGATACGCCCGCCGCGCCTGGGAGAAAGCCGATCCCGCCAGCTGTGGCACGGCGATCTTTCGGCAGGCACGCATCTGCCGCACCGTGGGAGCGACCCGCGCGGCGGAGAACTACTACTCGTTTCTGGCCTCGTACGCGACGCGGCACCGCCTGCCCGAACTGCGCGGCCGCGCGCTTGTCGGCCACGGCCTGCTGCGCACCCTGGAAGGAAACCCCGCCGCCGGCCGCCGCTGGTTCATCAAGGCGCGCCGGGTGTCGGCCAACCATCCCGTGGCGTCGGCGGTCGCGTACCACGGCGAAATGCATGCCGCGTTGGCCCTCGGCGACCATTCTGGCGCGTTGATCGCGGGCTGGCGGGCGCTGACCAGCGGGGCGTTGCCGGCGTACGACGAAGCCGGCGTGCTGGTGAATCTCGCGTCGCTCGCGCTACGCGCCGGGCATCCGCTGGCGGCGTTGGCGACGGCACGGCGCGCGATTCGGCAGTGCAAGCAGCCCCGCGTGCAGTTGACGGCCTTCTCCAAGGCGGCGGCGGCCGCCGCCGCGCTCGGTCGCAAGTCGCTCGTGGACAAGTATTCCGCGCAGCTCATCGGCGTGTCGGCGCATGTGAATGTCCCGTTCGAAGAACTCGAGGCGCGCAGCGAACTGGCGCAGGCGCTGGCGATCGTTGGCGAACGAGCCAAGGCGCATCGGTTGGCGCGCAGCGCGCGTCAGGATGCGGGAAAACACATGTTCAGCGCCATCGTCGAACGTTGCGACAACCTGCTGCGCGACACCCTACCCGTGGCTGACCGACTGCCGCTCTCGGGTGCCGCGAAGCGCGTAGTAGACGAACTTGTTGCGGTATGACGAGCGAAGGCTTCAGTTCCAAGGGATGGTATCGCGATGCTTGGCCGGTTCGGTCGGGCCAGTCGGCGAGCCCGTGCAGGCGGCGGCGGTGCCAAGGAGCAGGGCGACGAACAGCAGGCGGAAGATGTTCAGACGGGTCACGGGGAGGCTCCAGGTAAGGGTGGTCCCCATGAGTAACGTGGTCGCACACGGCGTACTAACACGCCAAGTCACGATCTATTACACTATGTAACATGAAACGAGAATTTCCGCGAATTCTGCTTATTGGGGCCAATGGAACGCCCCCGGAATGGCTGACCGAGGCGGCGCCCTATGGCAGCCCGGTTGCTTGCTGTCCGCGCGTGTCAGAATGCGACAACGTCCTGGACCGCGCCGGCGCACTCGTCATGCTCGCCCCGCTCAAGGACGCCGACGGAGAGGACACCGAGGCATTCATTGAATCGGCCCTGGTGCGGCACCCCCATGTCGCGGTCGTCGGGCTGGCGTCCCGGCGCCATGGAAGCGCGGACGACTTTCTGCGCCTCGCGCGCAGCGGAGTGCAGGCGCTCCTGTTCGACGAGGATCGCCAGACTCCGCTCACCGTCCGTCGCGCAATCATGGAAGCGGCCACGCGGCGCCGGAGCAAGAGCTTGTGGGACGATATCGCGCCGGGGACGCCCGACCGGGTTCGCCCAATCGTCGCGTATGGCCTGCGCCACGCGCACGAACCGCTCACGGTCGACGCCGCCGCGCGCGCCCTTGGCCTGCACCGCAAGACGCTCGCCGAACGCTGCCAGCTGTCGCAGAGCGTGCCCCCCCAGCTGATGCTCGGCTGGTGTCGCATGTTGGCCGCCGCCGTCCTGCTCGAGGACCGGGGTCGGCTCGTGGATCACATCGCGCTCGAGCTCGACTTCGCGAGCGGCACGGCGTTCCGCAACCAGCTCAAGCGGTACACGGGGCTGGCACCCAACGAGCTGCGCGCCCGTGGCCCGCTCGCCGAGATGACGCGCCAGTTCCGCCGCGCGATCGAGCGGAACGTGGTCGCCGACCAGCGCAGCCGGGCGAGCTAATCCGCGGTTTTTGCGGCGGCGGCGCCACCTGGCCGCCGCCGCGTCCTGTCAGCGAATTCCGCGCGCGCCTTGTTCGCCGCCCCCGCGGCGCCTAGCTTTCCTGTCCCCGCCCCGCGGCGGGGTGCGCGCGAGTAGCTCAGCTGGATAGAGCGTCGGCCTCCGGAGCCGAAGGTCGTGGGTTCGAATCCCGCCTCGCGCATCCCCTCCCTTCCCGCCTCCCCGAGCCCACGCGCTCGCCCCGGGATTCGCCGACGCCTCGCTCCCCCCTCTCATCGGGAGCGCTCCCCCGCACCCAGCACCTCGCACCCGCTCCTCCGTTTCGTGAACATTTCCGAACTCCGGCGCACACCCCTCCCCGCCCTGCGCGCCCTTGCTGAGTCGCTGGGACTGCCTGATCCGGCAGCGCGTCATCGTGCCGACCTGATTTTCGCCATCGAGCATGCGATGCTCGCCCGCGGCGACACGCTGATCGCCGAGGGGGTGCTCGAGATCGTCAAGGAAGGGCACGGCTTCCTGCGCAGTCCGGACAACAGCTATTTGGCGGGGCCGGCCGACGTGTACGTGTCGCAGACGCAGATCCGCCGCTTCAGCGCCCGCACCGGCGACACCCTGCGCGGACGGGTGCGGCCGCCCAAGCCGTGGGAGAAGTACCTCGCCCTGCTCCAGATCGAGAGCATCAACGGCCGCGAGCCGGAGGGAGCGCAGGCGCGCATCCAGTTCGACAGCCTGCGCCCCACGTACCCGAAGAACCGCCTGCGTCTCGAGCCCGCCAGCGGCGATCTCGCGATGCGGCTCATGGACATCATCGCGCCGCTCGGCAAAGGTCAGCGCGGCCTGATTGTCGCGGCGCCGCGCGCGGGCAAGACGATTCTGCTGCAGAAGATGGCGCTCGCGATTTCGGAGAATCATCCGGAGGTGACGCTCATCGTGCTGCTCATCGACGAGCGCCCCGAAGAGGTGACCGACTTCATGGCCACGGTCGTCGGCGCCGAGGTAATTGCCAGCACCTTCGACGAGAAGGCGTCGCGTCACGTGCAGGTGGCGGAGATGACCATCGAGCGCGCCAAGCGCCTCGTCGAAGAGGGGCGCGACGTCGTCATCCTGCTCGACTCCATCACCCGCCTCGCGCGCGCCCACAACACGGTGCTGCCGATGTCGGGGCGGCTGTTGTCGGGCGGCGTGGACGCCAAGGCGATGGAGCGCCCCAAGAAGTTCTTTGGCGCGGCGCGCGCCATCGACGGCGGCGGCACGCTGACCATCGTCGCCACGGCGCTGGTGGGCACCGGATCGCGGATGGACGAGGTCATCTTTGAGGAGTTCAAGGGAACCGGCAACATGGAGCTGGTGCTCGATCGCGACATCGCCAACCGGCGCATCTATCCGGCGATCGACATCCAGAAGTCCGGGACGCGCAAGGAAGAACTGCTCCTGACGCCGGAGGAAAAGAACCGCATCTTCCTGATCAGGCACTTCCTCGGTGACATGCCGCCGGAGGAGCAGGTGCTGTTCCTCGCCAAGCGGATGGGGCGTACGAAGACCAACGCGGAGTTCTTCAAGAAGATGGTCGAGGGCGATGTCTAGCCTGCCCGGCCGCATTCTGGCGATCGACATTGGCGACCGCCGCGTCGGGCTCGCGATGAGCGATCCCTCGCGGATGATCGCGCAGCCGGCGGGCTTCATTGAGCGACGCGCGGGAAAGCGGCCGCCGCTGACGGCCCTGCTGGCGAAGGCCGCCGAGGTGGGGGCAACCGCTTTTGTGGTTGGGCTCCCGCTCGACGAGGCTGGCGACGACACCCCCCGCGCGCTCGAGGCGCGTCGCCTGGCGCACGAACTCGAGGTGCGCACCGGCCATCCGGCGCGGATGCTCGACGAGCGGTTCACCACCTCGGCCGCGCTGCGCGCCGTGAAGGCGATGGAAGGGTCGACGCGCGGCCGCAAGGGCGACGTCGACGCGCTGGCGGCCACGGTGCTGCTGGAGCAGGCACTGGCCCACGGCGCGCGGCTCTGGGCGTCAACGGCACATGACGACGCGCCGGCGGCCGCACCGTCGGCGCGCGCGGAGGATGCGTAACGTGACGCCGAGCGCCCGACGCAGACTGGGCGTGGCGCTCACCGTCGCCGCGGCGGCGGTGGGATCGCTCGCCGTGGCGTGCGGCACGCGCCGCGGGCCATTGGAAAAGGTCACGATTCCCAAGGGCGTGAGTTTTCGGGTGGCGGCCGAGTCGCTGGCCGCGCACGGCCTCATTGGCAATCCGCGCGCGTTCGGCGTGTACGCCAAGCTGCTGCGACGCGACCGCACGATGCGGTACGGCACCTACATGCTGGCGCGCGGGACGAGCTGGAACGAACTGCTCGACGATCTGCGCCGCGGCAAGGGCATCGTGCACGCGGTCACGATTCCAGAGGGCTACGACCTCTCCCAGATCGTCCCGCTGCTGGCGTCGACCCTCGACGTGTCGCGTGATTCGCTGGAGCTGGCGATTCGCGATTCGACGCTGCGACGCGAGCTCGACGTGCCAACGCCGTCGCTCGAGGGGTACCTGTTTCCCGATACGTACGTCTTCCCCGATCGAGTCAGCGCGCACGACGCGGTGATGACGATGGTGCGCCGCTTCGAGCAGCTGTGGAAGCCGGAGTGGGACGCGGCGGCCGACAGCCTCAAGCTCAGCCGCCACGACGTGGTGACGCTGGCGTCGATCGTGGAGCGCGAGGTGCGCAAGCGCGAGGAAGGGCCGGTGGTCGCGGCGGTGTACCTCAACCGGCTGAAGTCGCGCATGCCTTTGCAGGCTGACCCAACGGTCACCTATGCCCTCGGCAAGCGGCCGGGGCGCGTGTACTACCGCGACCTGCGCGTGAACTCGCCGTACAACACGTACAAGGTTCTTGGTTTGCCGCCCGGACCGATCGGATCGCCCGGCCTCGAGAGCCTGATGGCGACGCTGCATCCGGCGAAGGTGCCGTACCGTTTCTTCGTGGCGCATCCGGACGGACACCACGAGTTCCGCACGACGTACCGCGAGCACCTCGAGGCCATCCGCATGGTGCGCGCGGCGGCGCGCGCCGATTCAGCCGAGCGCGAGTTGGCGCGGATTCGCGCGGCGCGCGACTCGGCGGCGCGCGCGGCGGGGGCCCCGCTCGAGTCGCTGCCTCCGCTGGTGGCGCCCAAGAAGCCGCGCTCGCGCTAGCGGCGCGGCGCTCCGCGAGCCGAGCGGGAGTCTACGGTGCGCCGTCGGTGAGATCGCCGCGCAGGGCAACCGCGCCGCGCAGATAGGCGTGGCGCGGCTCCGCCGCACCGTCGCGCCAGTCGACGTGGAGCAGGACGCGGATGCAGCGTGGCAGCGCGCCGCGCACGGGCAGGTCGGCTGCGCAGAGCATCGGCACGTGCGTCCATCCCAAGTCCCGCGCGGCCTGCGCCGGATACGCGCTCACCAGGTCAGCGGTGCAGGTGAAGAACGCGCTGATCACGCCGGAGGCGTCGAGCGCGTTGCGCTGCAGGAGCGTCTGCAGCAGCTCCCGCGTCGCGTCGGCGACCAGATGCGGTTCGTCGGCGTCGACTGTGATGGCGCCCCGCAGGGCCGTGAGCGACATGCGGTAATGGTGCGCGCGCCGACGGCCGTGGGCAAGCGGAGCGCGCGACGGTCCGGTAACTTTTGGACATGCCCTCATCAACGGCGATCATTTCGGCGCGCGGCGCCAAGCGGCTGGCTGTGGGGCATCCGTGGATCTTTCGCAGCGATCTCGTGCAGGCGCCCGACGCGGCGCCGGGCGCGGTGCGGATGGCGGACCAGCGCGGTCATGCGCTGGGGTGGGCGTGGTGGAGCCCGACGTCAGAGATCGTGCTCCGCCGCGTGGAGCGCGACGCCGACGCGCGCATCGACCGCGCGTGGTGGCGCGCGCGGTTGGCCCACGCCATCGCGCGGCGCGCGCCGCTCGCCGCGGAGACCAACGCCTGCCGGCTGGTGCATGGCGAGGGCGACGGCCTGCCCGCGCTCGTGGTCGACCGATACGACCGGTGGCTGGTGGTGCAGTTCCTGTCGGCGGCCATTGAAGCGCAGCGGGCAGTGATCGTGGACGTGCTGCAGGAACTTGCGTCGCCGGCGGGCATTCTGGCGCGCAATGACGTGCCGGTGCGCGCCCGCGAGGGGCTGCCGAAGGATGTAGAGCTGGTGGCGGGGAGCGTGCCGGAGGAAGTCGCGGTGAACGAGCACGGCGTGTCGTATCTGGCCGCGCCGTGGACGGGACAGAAGACCGGCGCGTTTCTCGACCAGCGGGAGAACCGGGTGATGCTGCGCGCGCTGGCACGCGGCCGCGCGCTGGACGTATTCAGCTACCACGGCAGCTTCGCGCTGCACCTGGCGCGGCAGGCCGAGTCGGTGACGGCGGTGGATGCGTCGGCGCAGGCGCTCACGCGGGCGCGGGCCAACGCCGCGCGCAATGCCATTACGAACCTCACGTGCGTGGAGGCCGACGCGTTCGAGTTTCTGCGCGACGCGGCCGCGGCGGGTGAGCAATTCGACGTGATTGCGCTCGATCCGCCGGCGCTGGCGAAGAATCGCGGCTCGGTGGAGGGCGCGCTGCGCGGCTACAAGGAGCTGAACCTGCGGGCCATGCGCCTGCTCGCTCCCGGCGGGCTGCTATTCACGGCAAGCTGCAGCTATCACGTGACAAAGCCGATGTTTCTCGACGTCGTGCGCGACGCGGCGGCCGACAGCCAGCGTCCAATGATTCTGCGCGCGCTCACGGGCCAGCCGCTCGATCATCCCGAAGTGCTGACGATTCCCGAAACGGGCTACCTGAAGGGACTCCTGCTCGAGAACGGCGAGGGGTAGCGGCGGCGCTATGCGCGCGCCGCGGCGCCGGCGCGCTGACAGGAGGGACAGAAGTAGGTGCTGCGCCCGGCCTGTGGAATGCGGCGCACGGCCGTGCCGCAGCGTGGGCACGGATCGCCCTCGCGATCGTAGACTTTGAACGGGCGGTCGCGCATCCCGTCGCGATAACGCCCCTGCCGCGCGAACCCGTCGGCTATCGCCGCCTTGATGCCGCGCACCAGCGCGCGAAGCTGCGCGGGCGACAGACGGCGAGAGACCTGCGCCGGGTGCACGCGGGCACGCCACAGTGCCTCGGCGGCGTAGATGTTGCCCAGTCCGGCGACGACGCGCTGATCGAGAAGCGCCGGTTTAATGGCCCCCGTGCGCCGCGCGAGCGCGTCGCGCAACGCGTCGACGGTGAGGGCATCGGGCTCCGGTCCAAGCGCGAGGCGCGGCGGTGCCCCCGGTCGATGATACGTGGCGGTGCAAAGGGCGCGGGAATCGACCAGGCAGAGCGACTGGCCATCGTTGGTCGTGAAGTCGATGCGCGCGTAGGCGGGGAGCGGCGCGCCGGCGACGGAGATCGCCCAGTCGCCGTTCATGCGGAAGTGCACGGCGATCACGGCCCCGTCGTCGAGCACCAGGTGCTGGTGCTTGGCGTGGCGCTCGACGCGCACCACGCGTCGGCCGACGATGCGCCCGATGTCGCGCGCGGGGAGCGCGCGCCGCTGCGCGCGGTGGTGGGTGCGCACCGCGGTGAGGATGCGACCGACGAGGGCGGATCGGGCGATGCCGGCGGCGAAGTCGACTTCGGGGAGTTCGGGCATGCGGGACGATGGACGGTGGACGTAGGACGTGGGCCGACGTCCTTTCTGGGGCGCGCGGGCAATTGCTTAACTGAAACGGAATTTTACCTTGCAGGGAGCCCACTCCGCATCCATGCCGACGCCGCGACCTCGCTCACTCCGCTACGAATACGAACTGTACGTCGAACGCGAGATCGAGGACTACAAGAACTCGGTCAGCCGCGAGGCGCTGATGTCGCTGGCCGACGAAGCGATGCGCCGGCTGGTCAGCGGCGACCAGATGGGGATGACTGAGGTGCTGCTCGCCGCCGAGGTGGACAGGCTCATTTCGGGACGCCTGCGACTGCCGAGCTACGACACATGGCGCAAACGGCGCCAGCGCAACGCCACGGAACTGCAGCGTCCCGAACACTGGGGCCTGCGCGCCGACACGCCGCTGAAGGAAGCCATTCCGCTGCTGCCGGGGTCGGGATCGGTGCTCGTCACCGGCGCGCGCGTGGAAGGGTCGGCGCTGTATCTCGCGGCCAACGGGTGCGCGGTGACCGCGGTTGAACCAGAGCCCGATGTCGTGGCGCGCATCATGGAAACGGCGCACAACGTGGGGTTGGGCGAGCGAGTGCACGGTTCGGTGAGCGAGTTGCACACGTACCTCGACGAGTTCGCGCCGACCGATCCGCTGACCGCGGTCGTGTGCACGCCGGCCGCTTTCGCCGGACTGAGCGCTGATGAGCGCATGCGCGTGATTGAGGTGCTAAAGAGCGTGACCAGCGACGGCGGGGTGCATTTGGTCGAGACGATCGTCGCCGGCTCATCGATGATCGACGTCGATGAGCTGCGGCAGCAGTACCACGGCTGGTCGATCTCGCTCGTTCCCGACAAGGGCGAGTCCACGACCTTCGTGGCCCGCAAGGCGGTGGCGTAGCGAATTGACACATTTCTGGAAATTGTGTCGTGTCTGAACGAAACAACCGCCTTGATCCGAGGCGGTTTTCTTCATTCTAACGCATTGTTTTACAAGGGGTTAACATAGAGCGGAAACTGGCATCTCTCGTGCAACGTCCAATGGGCATACTTCCATATGAAGTGAAGCCCTGTCGCGTATCGGCAGCACCCCCGTTCGCAGGAATGCAGTCATGGATCAGCTTCGTCAGGCAGACATCATCGACCAGGAGCCGCTCGGCATCATCATCTCGCGGGGCTCGCGTACCGAAGAGCCGCCGCGCCTGTCGGCATATATCTGGGGTCCGGTCCCGGTTCAGGAACCTGAGGAGCAGCCGAAGCCGGTGGCTGCGTAGCGGTCGAATCGCGACATCGAAACAACAAGGCCGGCGGAATCTCCGTCGGCCTTGTTGCGTGTGCGGTGATTCGGCGCGATGACGCCGCAGGCACCGGAAACGCACAGGGGAGCCGGCAGATGCCAGCTCCCCTGTGTGCTCCGAAGAGCGAAGCGAACTACTTCTTCTTCGCGGCCTTCTTCGCCGGCTTCTTCGCGACCTTCTTCTTCGCAGCCTTCTTCTTGGCAGCCATTGTACTAGCTCCTTTCTAGGAGGGTCTTCCCTGGCGATTCCCCGGTGAATCGCTGGGTTTCTCCGCCGTGTCACCACGACGGAAACTTGTGCACGGCCCCGAAGGGCGCGGTGAATAACGAACGTTCAGTGCTTCAGAAACAGCGTGCGCGACTTTGCGATTTCGATGCGACGTGCAACTGTCGCGCATCAAACTTGCCTACACGATTGTATCAGGATCGAATTCGCGCAAGTACCACCGGCACAATTCTTTTTCGCCGACAACAGCCGTTCACGTCACGATCGACCAACGCGCGAGATCGCGGTGCCGCCAATCGACGTGTCATCTTCCTGTCGCGCGCGCGTCGTGCCCGCACTGCGCAGTCGACGATTCTCCTCTGAAAATGTCACGAGTGCAGCGTGCGGGTGGCGCGCGCGCACCGGCGGCCAAACCCCGATTGCGATTCGGCGTCGCGCGGCCCAGACTTCATTCTCGTGGTGATTCCGGAGAGGATGACCGAGTGGCAACGCTGACGATCAACGGCACGACCGTACACGCCGCCGAGGGCAAGACGATCCTCGACGCCGCACGCGCCGCGTCCATCGACATCCCGACGCTGTGCTGGTATCCGAAGCTTCCGACCGTCGGCAGCTGCCGAATCTGCCTCGTCTCCATCGAGGGATCGTCGAAGCTGCTGCCGGCGTGCGCCACCGCCGCCGCGGATGGCATGGTGGTCACCACCGAGTCGGACGCGGCGGTCGCCAATCGGCGCAGCGTGCTCTCGCTCCTGCTGGAGCGCTATCCGGTGGAGCACATTCCCGCGGACGGCGCGCGCAACGAGTTCGAGGCGTTGGTGCGCCGTTACGACGTGCCGACCACGCATCGCGCCGCGATGCCGCTGCGGCGCGGCGATCACCGTATCGCCGACCCGATGATCCTGCACGACATGAGCACGTGCATCCTGTGCACGCGCTGTGTACGCGCCTGCGAGGACATCCAGGTGGTGGGCGTGCTCGAGGTGGCCCAGCGGGGAGAGCACGCGCAGATCGTGGTTGGCGCGCACGGGCATCCGGAGCACGCCGGCTGCACCTGGTGCGGCGAATGCGTGCGCGTTTGCCCCACGGGCGCCATTCACGACATTCTGCCGCTCGCGAAGTTCCGGCATGATCCAGCGGTGCATCCGGAGCGCACCGTGCGCTCGGTCTGTCCGTACTGCGGCGTGGGGTGCCAGATCGACCTGCAGGTGCGGCACAACGACGTGGTGCGCGTGACGAGCCCGTGGATCGAGGAAGAAACGCCCAACCAGGGCTCGCTGTGCGTGAAGGGACGCTTCGGCACGGACTTCGTGCTGCATCGGGACCGTCTCACGACGCCGCTCATCCGCCGCGGCTGGCGGCGCGCCGCCGACGGAACGTGGACCTTTGACGCGACGGCTGATGGCGCGGCGCAATGGCCGCGCCGCAGCGGACCGTGGGAGAGCATCCGTCTCGAGGGGCCGAAGACGAAGCATCGCCCGCAGACGAATCCCCTGCGCAAGCATCACGCGCCAGAGAGTCCGCTGGGCGATCCGCGCGACCGGGTGGCCACACCCGCCTCGTGGTACGAGCCGTTTCGCGAGGCAACATGGGAGGAGGCGCTGGAACTGACCGCGCAACGGCTGGCGCGGGTGCGCGACACTCACGGATCGGACGCGCTGGCGACGTTCCAGAGCGCCAAGTGCTCCAACGAGGAGAACTACGTCCTGCAGAAGCTGTTCCGGGCCGGCATCGGCACGAACAACGTGGACCACTGCACGCGCCTGTGCCATTCGAGTTCGGTGAGCGCCATGCAGCGCGCACTGAGCACGAGCGCCGCGTCGGGCTCGATGCGCGAGGTGGAACACGAGTCGGACGTGATCTTCATCCTCGGCGCGAACACGACCGAGAGCCATCCGGTCTTCGGCGCGGCGATCAAGCGGGCGGTCAAGCGCGGCGCGACGCTCATCGTCGCCGACCCGCGGCGCATTGAGCTGGCGGCGCGCGCGCACATTCATTTGCAGATGGTGCCCGGCACGGACGTGGCGCTGCTGAACGCGATGCTGCACCACATTCTCGAGCAGGGCCTCGAGGACCGGGCGTTCATCGCCGCGCGGACGCACGGGTTCGACGCCGTGCGCGCCGCCGTGCAGCCCTACACCCCGGAGGCCGCCGAGGCGATCACCGGCGTGCCGGCCGCCAAGATCCGCCGCGCCGCCGAGCTCTACGCGCGTGGGCCGCGCTCGAGCACGCTGTGGGCCATGGGGCTCACGCAGCACCACACGGGGACGGACATCGTAACCTCGCTACTGAACCTGATGCTCTCGTGCGGGATGATCGGCTCGTGGGGCAAGGCGATGATCCCGATCCGCGGGCAGAACAACGTGCAGGGCGCCAGCGACATGGGGGCGGTGCCGTTTGCCTACACGGACTACCAGCGCGTGGATGATCCGGCGGTGCGCGCGATGTACGCGGACGCCTGGGGCGTCCCCGCTGAGAAGCTGTCGCTGAAGATCGGCCGCAAGGTGACGCAGATCGTCGGCGCCGAATCGCCGGTGCGCGCGATGTACATCATGGGCGAGAATCCGATCATCTCCGATCCGGACGTCTCGCACGCCGAGGAGTGGTTCCGCGACCTCGAGTTCCTCGCGGTGCACGACATCTTCCTCACGGAGACGGCGCGCTACGCCGATGTGGTGCTCCCCGGCGCGGCGTTCGCCGAGAAGACGGGAACGTTCGCCAACACGGAGCGGCGGGTGCAGCTGTTCGACAAGGCGATAGACCCGCCGGGGCAGGCGCGTGCGGATCTCGAGATCCTGCTCGATCTCTCGCGCCGGCTCGATGTGCCAACGCCGTACACCGACAGCGCCGGCGTGCAGGACGAGATTGCGAAGGTCACCCCCACGCTGCGGGGAGTTACGCACGCCCGTCTGCGCGAACACCGCGGCGGCCTGCAGTATCCGGTGCCGGACGCCACGCACATGGGGACCGCGTTCCTTTTCGCGGACGAGTTCCCGACGCCGGACGGGCGGGCGACGCTGGTGCCGGTGGAGTACCTGCCGCCGGCCGAGCTGCCGGACGCGGAGTATCCGTTCTTCCTGAACACCGGCCGCCAGATGTACCACTGGCACACGGGGACGATGACGCGGCGTTCGACGGCGCTCGACTCGCGCGAGAGCACGCCGACCGTTGAGCTGAATCCGGCGGATGCCGCGTCACTCGGCGTGGCCGATGGCGAGGAAGTGCTGGTGACGTCGCGCCGCGCGCAGATCCGG
This sequence comes from Gemmatimonadota bacterium, assembly GCA_016182795.1. Lineage (GTDB taxonomy): Bacteria > Gemmatimonadota > Gemmatimonadetes > Gemmatimonadales > Gemmatimonadaceae > PNKL01. Next base: position 24,248 of record JACPFW010000046.1, on the reverse strand, counting down.
ATCGCCGTGCGCGTGAGCGAACGCGTGGCCCGGCACCAGGTCTTCGTCCCGATGCACTACCGTGAGGCGGCGGCGAACCTGCTCACCAACCCTGCGCTCGACCCGCACGCGCACATTCCGGAGTTCAAGGTGTGCGCCGTGCACATTGAGAAGGCGCCGGCTCCAGTCGGCGCCGGGAGCTGACGATGGATCTCGGACTGCGTGGCAAGGCGGCGCTGGTGGGCGGCGCCTCACAGGGGCTCGGGCGGGCGGTCGCCGAGGAGCTGGCCGCCGAGGGATGCGACGTCGCGATCGTGGCGCGCAACGCGGACCGATTGCACGCCGTGGCGGAGGATCTGCAGCAGCGGTTTGGGGTGCGGGCCATCGCGCTGGTGGCCGACCTCTCGACGCCCGGCGCGCCGGCGGCCTGCGTGCAGCGTGCCGCTGAGGTGCTGGGGCGCGTGGACATTGTGGTGGCCAACGCCGGGGGGCCGCCGGCAACCAAGGTGGAGAGCGCGACGAACGCGCAGTTCATGACGGCGCTGCGGCTCAACCTGCTGGCGTCCATCGAGCTGGCGCAGGCGGCGCTGCCGGGAATGCGCGAACGGAAATGGGGGCGCGTGATCTTCATGACGTCGTTCGCCGCCAAGCAGCCGCAGCCGGACCTGCTGCTGTCGAACACCGCGCGCGCGGGCCTGTTGGGCTTCGCGAAGACGATGGCCAACGAGGTGGCGGCCGACGGTGTGCTGGTGAACACGGTGCTCCCCGGCCATTACGACACGGCGCGCGCCGCCGAGCTGGCGCGCATGCGCGCGGCGCGCGACGGCAAGCCAGTGGAGGAGCTGCTGGCGGCGCGGGCCGCGCACGTGCCGGTGAAGCGCGTCGGCGAACCGCGTGAGATGGCGGCGGTGGTGGCGTTCCTCGCGTCGGAGCGCGCGAGCTTCGTGACGGGCACCGCGATTCAGGTGGACGGCGGACAGACGGCAAGTCTGCTATAACGCCGCCGCGCGTATCGCGCGGCGGCGCGCGCCGCCCTTCCCCGCGAGGTCGCTGAGAGCGACTTTCAATGGCGCGGTTTTTGTGGTGCGTTCCGCGCGCGCCGTCGGTTGTCGGACGGCCCCGATCACCCAGTTTCCGGAGTCTCTGCGCGTGAAAGCGCTCGTGAAGGAATCCCCAGCGGCGGGCTTCGTCCTGAAGGACGTCCCCGTTCCCGCGATCCGTGATAATGAAGTCCTGATCAAGGTTTCCCGTGCCGGCGTCTGCGGCACGGACGTGCACATCCACGAGTGGGACGATTGGGCGCGCAATCGCTGCAAGCCGCCATTCACCGTGGGGCACGAGTTCGCCGGCACCGTGGTGGAGGTCGGCAAGCTGGTCACCGATGTGCATCTCCACGACCGGGTCACGGCCGAGGGGCATATCGTCTGCGGCCGCTGCCACCTGTGCCGCACGGGCAACTCGCACGTGTGCCCGAACACGAAGATCATCGGCGTCGACCGCGACGGCTGCTTTGCGGAGTTCATCGCGATGCCCGCCGGCAACGTGTGGCATCTGGACGACAACATTCCGTTTGAGATCGGCGGCATCCACGACCCGATGGGCAACGCGTTCCACACGGCGCTGACGGCGGAGATTCCCGGCAACACGGTGCTGATTACCGGCTGCGGGCCGATTGGCATCTTCGCGGTTGGCATTTGCGTGGCGGCGGGGGCGAGCTGCGTGATCGCGAGCGACGTGAATCCACGCCGCCTCGAACTGGCGCGGGCGATGGGCGCGCATTTTGCCGTGCAGCCCGACCGGGTGGCGGAGACGGTGAAGAAGGCGACCGACGGGCTGGGCGTGGACGTGGTGCTCGAGATGGCGGGCGTGCCGGCCGCGGTGCATCAGGCGTTCAAGGAGGTGCGGGTGGGCGGCCGCGTGCAGATGCTCGGCATTCCGGCGAAACCGATGGAAATGAACCTCGCGACCGAGATCATCTTCAAGGGCGTGACGGTGTACGGCGTCGTGGGCCGGCGCATGTACGACACGTGGATCCAGATGACGCAGTTCCTGCGCTCGGGCAAGTTCGACCCGACGCCGGTGATCACGCACCGGTTCCCGCTCGAGCAGCACGCGGAAGCGATCCGCGTGATCAAGAGTGGGGAAGCAGGCAAAGTAGTTTTTGAGATCGGATAGCGCGGGGCGAAGAGAGACAACAGAGAAACAACAGAGAAACAACAGAGAAACAACAGAAATACAACAGACAGACAACAGCCTTGCTGGGCATACTATGTCATTAAACGACGCATTCAACGCATCCATGTCGGGCGCCATCGCGCAGCTGAAGGCCGATGGCGTGTACAAGAAGCTCAACTACCTCGAGTCGCCGCAGGCGGCGCGCGTCCGGATGGAGGGGCGCGGCGAGGTGCTGATCCTGTCGTCGAACAACTACCTCGGCCTCAGCGCCGAACCGTCGGTGGTCGAGGCGGGGCACGAGGGACTGCGCCGGTTCGGCGCGGGGACGGGGAGCGTACGGTTCATCTGCGGCACGTTCACGGTGCACCGCCAGCTCGAGGCGGCCCTGGCGCGGTTTGTGGGGACGCCGGCGGCGCTGTCGTATGTGAGCTGCTGGAACGCGAACGAGGGGCTGACCGCGACGATCGCCGAAGAGGGCGACTTTGTGGTGAGCGACGCGCTGAACCACGCGTCGATCATTGATTCCATTCGGCTCGCGAAGACGATCACGAAGTGCACCACGGCGGTGTACAAGCACGGCGACCTGGACGACCTGCGCGAGAAGCTGTCGGCCAACAAGGCGGCGCGACGGCGCATCATCTGGACCGACGGCGTGTTCTCGATGGAAGGGAGCATCGCCAAGCTCCCCGACCTGCTGCAGATCGCTCGCGACTACGATGCCATCCTCGTGATGGACGATTCGCATTCCACGGGGGTGCTGGGGGCCACGGGGCGCGGCACGGCGGAGCACTTTGGCGTCGTGGGCGAGGTGGACGTGATCACCTCGACGCTGGGTAAGGCGCTGGGCGGCGCGGCCGGCGGCTTCGTGGCCGGCAGCGCGGCGCTCTGCGACATGCTGACGCAGCGCTCGCGCCCGCAGCTCTTCTCCAACGCCCTGCCGCCAACGGTGGCGGCGAGCGCGCTGGCCTCGGTGGAATTCCTCGAGACGCACCCCGAGCGCGTGCAAACGCTGCGGGACAACGCGCAGTACTTCCGGAAGGCCATCATCGAGGCGGGGCTCAACCCGCTGGCGGGCGACACGCCGATCGTGCCGATCATTGTCGGCGAGACGGCGCACGCCATCCGGATGAGCGAGATGCTGCTCGACGAAGGGATCTTTGTGACCGGGTTTGGCTTCCCGGTCGTGCCGCAGGGGACGGCCCGCCTGCGCTGCCAGATTTCGGCGGCACACACCCGAACCGACCTCGACGACGCCGTGCGGGCCATCGCGAACGTGGCACGCCGGGTTGGGCTGATGAAGTAGGGCACCCCGGGGGGGCCGTGACTCTGGGGCGGGACGCATCGTCTACATCCGGTACCACTGGCTGCACCGGTCTCCGCGCGGCACGTTATGTCGCGTCGGTGTCCGGTGGGCCGGCGATCCTCCTATTCGAGGGGTCTAGCATGCGTACGATCTCACGCCTTGGCCGCGCGCTCACGCTGGCCGCGTTTCTTCCGGTCGTTGCGGCGGCGCAGCAGGCCGGTGCGCCGATCGACAACTCGTGGTTCTGGGGCGTTAGTGGCGGACGGCTCTCGTTCCCCACCTACTTCCACCGCATCGACGCGCCGATGATCACGGCCGACTGGCTGATCACGCGGCAGCGGTTCGGCCTGCAGGTGTACGCGTCGCAGGCGTACTTCACGGATTCGTCGACCGTGGCCGACCCGAACTCGTCGGGATTGCGGAAGGCGCAGATCACCGATCTGCGGCGCGTCGGATTCCAGGGGATCATGTTCCTGCCGAGTTGGAGGTGGGTGCGTCCGTACGCGGGTGTGGGCTACTCGCTCAACTACGTGAAGCAGGCGGAGCCAATCGGCACGTCCTTCAACAGCGCGGCCGCGCGCGACTCAGCGCAGGCGCGCATCAACGACGCCAAGTCCGCCGTGAAGGCGACGTTCAGCGGCGGCTTCATGGTCACCTACCGCAAGTTCGCGCCGTACGCGCAATACACCCTGATGCCGACCAAGGGGACCGGGGACTGGCTGATCAACGGCAATGGCGCCACGCAGTTCTGGGAAGTCGGGCTGCGGTACAACTTTGGGTCATCAATCGACAAGTCGAGATAGGGACGGAGAGGATAGATCGGAAAGGAGGGCGGGTTCCGCATGGGAACTCGCCCTCCGTTTCTTCCTCGACCCTGCTGAGCCGTCGCGCCCTTCGGTCTTCTATCCTCTGCCTTCTCCCCGCACGACCCACCGCAACGGCCAGTCCTTGGCTTTGCTAATACCGATGCGCGGCGTCACAGCGACGAGTGCGTCATCGACTGGCGCGCCACGCAAAATGCGGAGCGTGGAGCCGCTGACCAGGTCAGCACCGTGGTGCGTGGGGCCATCGATGCCAAGCGCGAGACAGAGTTTGCCGGGGCCGTCGGCGAGGGCCTTATCGGGTACCTGGCGTCCGGCACGTTGCCGGCGCCGGCGCATGATGTCGATACCGTGCACGGGCTGTACGCCGCGTATTAGCACGGCACTGGGCAGGCCCTCGGCGCGCGTCACGGCGTTCACGCACCAGTACATGCCGTAGATGAAGTAGACGTACGCGGTACCGGGCGGCCCGTAGAGGCCTTCGGTGCGGCGCGTGCGCCCGACGGCGGCGTGACAGGCGGGATCGTGCTCGCCGAGGTACGCTTCCGTCTCGGTGATGATGCCGCGCACGATGTCACCGCCGCGGGAGCACTCGAGCACACACCCGATGAGTTCGCGCGCGACGAGTTCGGTTTCGCGGTCGTAGAACCGGCGCGGCAGGGGACGCAACGAGAGACGCCGCGTCTCCAAGGGAGACGCGGCGTTCACGGCGCGAGAGGTGCGTGCGCGCGGCACCGGACTCAGTCCTTCTTGGCGCGCGGCTTGCGGCCGGCCTTGGCCTTGGGCGCGTCACCCTTGGCCGCGTCAGCCTTCGGCGCAGCAGCCTTGGGTGCGGCGGCCTTGGCCGCCGGCGCCTTGGCGGCGGGCTTGCGACCGCCGCGCCCCTTCTTGGGCGCGTCGGCCGACTCGGCGACGGCAGCTGCCGCCGGCGCCGCGACAGCCGCGGGGGTCGACGGCGTATCGTCCACCACGCCGAGCAGGAGCAGCGACGGCGGCAGCTTGCCGGCGCGCACGCCCTTGCCCGGCAGTCCACGCGCCGCTCCCACGCCGCGCGGCGCGGGCGGGGCCGCCGGCGCGACAGGCGCTTCGGCCTTGGCCTGCACTTCGGCGGCGGTGAGCTGATCGGCCACGCTGACGACGCCCTCGACACGCGCGACTTCGAACGTGTCACCGCGCCGACGCACGTCGACCACCCCGCCATCGTGCGTGTCGCGGAGGATGCGCGTGAAGTTGCGCTCGCTCAGCGACTCGCTGTCGCGGCCGAGGAGTTCACGCGCCTTGACACGCACCGCCTCGGCGAGCACTGCAGAATCGCCCTTGGCCAGCGCCTCGACGGCGCGGCGGACGAGTGAGAAGGCCTCGTCGCGGGTGAGGCGCACACCGGCGACGCCGATGGTCGCGTCAACCGCGGGAGCGGCCGGCTTGCGATCATGACGCGGGTGCTGCGCGGCGGGCGTACGCGCCGCCTGCGGCGCGTGCGGCGCGTGGGCTCCATGGGCCGCGTGCGCAGCCGGCGCCGGCGTGGCAGCAACCGACGCGGGGGCGGCAGCCGCTGGGGCGGCGGCGGACGGTGCGGCGGGAGCCGCAGCCGGGCGCGCCTCACCGCGATCGCGATCGCGGCCACGACCGCCGCGACGGCCACGGCGGCCACGCCCTTCGTCCTCTTCACGCGGAGCGGCGGCGACCGGCGCCGCCGGCGCGGACGCGTCCTTGCGCGGGGCGCTGGGGAGCGCGACCTCGAGCTGGCCGTTCTCGAGCTTCGTCAGGTGAATGAGACCCTTGTGCGACGCTTCCTGGCAGAAGCGCGAGAACTTCGACATGCCGAGGTTCTTCTCGTCGAACGACGGGTCGATCTCCTGCATCACCTGCTTGAGGCGGTCGGAGCGCATCACGTCGCCGTTCTTGGACATGCGCGTAATGGCTTCGGTAACCAGCTCCCACGGATCCCACTTCTGCGCGGTCGTCTCGTCGCTCGCCTTCACCAGCCCGGCGAGGGCGTTGTAGCTGTAGTACTCGTCGCAGTTCATGACGAGCAAGTCGGACGACGACTCGCGGATTCCGACGCCGATGACGTACTTGCCGTACTCCTTGAGCTTGGTGACGAGCGACGCGAAATCGGAGTCGCCGGACAACAGGATGTACGTGCCGATTTCGGGGCGCGTGAAGACCAGCTCGATGGCGTCGACGGCGAGGCGGATGTCGGTGGCGTTCTTCTTGGACGTGCCGTACGCCGGCGCCATGATCATGTCGATGGACGACTCGGCGAGCGGGACGATGTACTGCGGATAGCGGCGCCAGTCGGCGTAGGCGCGCTGGACCGCAACCTTGCCGCTGATGATGTCGGACGACAGGAGCGTACGCAGTTCAGTCTGCAGGTCCGATCGGATGCCCATCGTGACGTTGTCGAAGTCGATGAGCAGGGCGGCATTGGGCGCCATGTGCGGCGTGGCGAGGCCGGCGGCGGCGTGCGCGGCCGCCCGAGGGCCGCGGTGAAGCGGTGCTACGGGGGCGCGGAGCGATGCGCCCCGCTGATGACGGATGTTCATGCCTTCTCGCGTTGGCCGGGCGCAATGGCCCGGGGGCTAACACGACGGCGCGGCCCTTGTGGACCGAACACCGGCGCTGCCCGTGGATGTGAAGCCCCTCGGTGCGCGACGGGAGCGCCACGGTGGCGGCCGGCCGTCGAGCATCCGCGGGTGCGGAAGGGGCCGCGAGCACGCTCTCCCTGGCTGCCGGCAATGCCGGAAGACGCGGGTGGCGCGGACGCTGGGTGGCCCCGGAGGTCACGGGCGAAGCTGGTGATCGTTTGATCATCGGCAACGTCCGGGACTTCTGGATTGGGAATCTAACGCGGCCGGTCCGCCAGCGGCACCCGTCGAGAATGACCAGGTGGCCGCAACTCGGTATCGGTAGCAAGTTTCCGGGGCCGTGTCTTAACGAAACTCCCCTGTCTCCTCCCCGTCCCCACGTGCCACTCGGCTTCCGGTCGCGGCTGTTCATTATTCTGGCGCTCTTCGCGCTGGTGCCGTCGGTCGTGCTGACGGTGGCGTGGGGCACGGCCACGAGCCGCGTACTGCCGCGCATGAGCGGGGCGGCCGCGTGGGACAGCGCGGCGGCGTCCGGCTCGCGGGCGGTGCGAACCGCGTTGCAGGAGCCGGGCACCGACCGAGCTCGGGAAGCGCTCGAACGGCACCGGCAGGAACTCTCCAGTTCGGTCACTCAGGCGCGGCGCTTTGAGTATCTCGCGCGCCAAACGGGGCCTGCGCTGCTGGCGGTGGGGCTGATCCTCCTGGCGCTGCTCACTTACCTCGCGTCGCGCATCGCCGGCCACCTGAGCCGCCAGCTCAGCCGTCCAGTGGACGAACTCGTGGGTTGGACGGAGCGCATCGCGCACGGCGAGCGGCTACCGGAGCCGACCGCCCACCGAGGCGCCCCCGAGTTCGCGGTGCTGCGCGACCGGATGCGGGTGATGGCCGATGAGATCGAGCGCGGCCGTGACGCGGCGATCGCCGCCGAGCGACTGGCAGCGTTTCGGGAATCAGCGCGCCAGGTGGCGCACGAGTTGAAGAACCCGCTGACCCCGATACGCTTTGCCATCGCCCGCCTGCGCCGCGACGCGGCGCCGGAGCTGCAGGAGACGCTCGACGTCCTCTCGACGGAGAGCGAACGGATTGAGGCCATGGCCCGCAGTTTCAGCCAATTCGGCCGCCTGCCCGAGGGACCGATGGCGGCGCTCGACCTCGGCGACATTGCCCGCGAGGCGGCGCGTGCGACGGTGCCGGAGCAGACGGCGTTGACGATCGAAACCGAACCGCATCTGCCACTCGTAGAGGGGCAGCACGATGCGCTGCACCGTGCGCTCTCCAACGTGCTGATCAACGCGGTGGAAGCATGCGGCGACAAGGCGGCCAGTCTGCCGGCCGGCGGCGTGAAGCGGTTGGAGGTGCGGGTCGCCCGTCGCGGTGCCGACGTGGTGGTGTCGGTGCGCGACCACGGCTGCGGCATCGCCGCGGACCGCCTGCCTCGAATTTGGGAGCCGTATGTCACTGACAAGACGGCGGGAACGGGGCTTGGGCTCGCGATTGTAAAGCAGACGGTGATGGCGCACGGCGGACGCGTCGAGGCGGAGAGCACGCCGGGTGAGGGGACCGAGCTACGTCTGGCCTTCCCCGCCCTGAGTGAACACAACGGAGAGTCGCATCATGAACGGTCCTGAAGTCCTGGTTCCCATTGCGTTCTTCGCGATGGTGGTGGTCCTCGTGTTGGGTGTGCCGCTGGTGCGGGCGCGCATCAAGGAGCGCGAGCGGCGGTTGATGGGGATGCTTCCCGATGGACAGTCGGCCGAGCGGCTGGCGCGGATCGAGGCGGCGGTGGAATCGATCGCCGTGGAAGTGGAGCGTATCTCCGAGGCCCAGCGCTTCACGACGAAGCTGCTGGCGGAGCGGAGCGCATCGCCTCATCCTGAGGAGCGGGCGCGATGATGCCGATGCTCGCGTTCGCCGAACTCGTGCCGATGGCCACACACGGCGCGCCAGCGGTTCACCTGGCGTCGATCCAGCCGGGTGAGGTGCTGGTGGCGGCGATCGTCTTTGGCACGATGGGAACAGTGCTGTATCCGCTGGCGCGCGCCCTGGCGCGTCGGCTCGAAGCTGGCGCGCGGGGCGCTCCGCCCGGACTGCTCGGTGTCGAAGAGCGTCTCGACCGGATCGAACGCTCGGTGGAGTCCATCGCGGTCGAGGTGGAGCGGGTGTCGGAGGGGCAGCGTTTTGTAACGAAGCTGCTGGCCGAGCGGTCGCCGGACACGCGCCCCCGACTGGAATCGTGAGTCCGCCATGCCGTCAGTCCTGATCATCGACGACGAGCCCAACATCCGGCGGATGGTGGGCGCGCTGCTGGAGTCCGAAGGCTTCGAGGTGCGCGACGCCGCCGACGGACAGGCGGGGATTGCGCGCGCGCTGGAGTGGGAGCCCGACCTCGTGCTGCTCGACCTGATGATGCCGGGCACGCTGGACGGCATGGCGACGCTCGAGCAGCTGCGCGAGCGATTCCCGGAACTGCCCGTCGTGATGATGAGCGGGCGCGCGGGGTTGGCCGATGCGGTGAAGGCGACGCGGCTGGGCGCGGTGAACTTTCTCGAGAAGCCGCTGACGCCCGAGGGCGTGCTGCTGGCGCTCTCCGGGGCGCTCGAGCTGCGCATGGCGCGCCGCGAGCGCAGCGCGCTGCGCGCCGACCTTGGGCTGGCGGGCGAACTGGTAGGCGACAGCCCCGCCCTGCGCACGGTGCGTGAGATGATCGCGCGCGTGGCGCCCACCGACGCGCGCGTGCTGATCACCGGCGAGTCGGGGACGGGCAAGGAGCTGGTGGCGGCGGCGATTCACACCGAGAGCGCGCGACGGGAGAAGCCGTTTGTGCGGGTGAACTGCGCCGCGATCCCGCGCGACCTGGTGGAGAGCGAAATGTTCGGGCACGAGCGAGGCGCGTTCACGGGGGCGAGTGAGCGGCGCATCGGCCGGTTCGAGCTGGCGCACACCGGGACGCTGTTTCTCGACGAGGTGGGCGATCTGGGACCCGAGGCGCAATCGAAGCTGCTGCGCGCCATCGAGGCGCGCGAAATCGAGCGCGTGGGAGGCGGGCGCTCGATCAAGGTGAACGTGCGTATCATCGCGGCGACCAACCGCGACCTCGAGCGCGCGGTGCGCGAAGGGCATTTCCGTGAGGACTTGTATTTCCGCCTGAACGTGATTCCGCTGCCGATACCGCCGCTGCGGGAGCGGCCCGACGACGTGCCGGCGCTGGTGCGGCACTTCACGGCGCTCCAACGCCGGCGCACGGCGCAGGCGATGCCGGTGTGGACGCCCGACGCGGTGAGCGCGCTGGCGCGCTATGCGTGGCCCGGCAACGTGCGCGAGTTGGCGAACATCATTGAGCGGCTCAGCATCCTGTTCGCCGGCCGGCCGATTGGCGAAGCCGAAGTGCAGAGCGTGCTGCCGCTGGTGCCGCTGTCGGCGCCGGCGCTCCCCGACCTCGAACAGCCGGAACTGACGCTCAGCGACGCGCTCGACGAATACGAGAAGCTGCTGATCACGCGAGCGCTGTCGGCGGCGAATGGGGTGGTTGCCGAGGCGGCGCGCCGCCTGCGCACGGATCGCCCAAACCTGTACCGGCGCATGCGCCGCCTGAACCTTGGACCGGAGAACGGCGAGTGACGAAACGACACGCCACTGACCACTTCCGGCGACTCCACGGGGCGCGCGGCGACCTCGTCGACAGCCAAGTGCCGGCCCCGACGGCGATTGCGGCGGCGGGCGGCAGCGATGGCCGCGCGGCACGCGATCTGCTCTTCCTGCGGGCATCTCCAAGTCTCGAGGACAGACGATGACCCGCATGCATGGGGCGGCGGTGGTGGCGGCGCTGTGGCTCACGAGCGCGGGCACGGCCGCGGCGCAGCAGCAGGGCGCGCCGACCCGCGACGCGGCCACGGCCGCCGTGGCGGCGTACAACGCGGAGCGCACGCTGCGCGTGACGGGGGCGTTTGAGGTGGGCGCCGACCGTACAGTCACGGGCGACGTGGCGGTGCTGAACGGGCCGGTGAACGTGGCGGGGCGCATTACCGGCACGTTGACAGCCATCAACGCCGACGTGCGGCTCGCCGCCGGCGCGTCGGTGGGCGGCCTTGTGGTCGTTGGCGGCACGATCACCGGAAGCGCCGCCAACGCGGTGCGCGGTGAAGTGCTGCAACGCCCCGAACTGCTGCGGTACCATCTGGATGGCGATCGCCTCGTGCCCGAGTCGGAACTCGCGTACGATGAGGCGTGGTGGAAGCGGCGCGCGCGCCGCCGTCCGCCACCGGATGACCGGTCGTGGCGCGATCTCACGTTTACGAGCGCGCACACCTACAACCGCGTCGAGGGTCTGCCCATTCTCGTGGGGCCGCGCATCCGCCAGATGACCGAGTGGGGGCGGTTGTCTTTGGACGCATTCGGCATTGCGCGCACCGCGGCCCCGGTGCGGTGGGACCGCGGCACACTCGGCCACGACGTGACGGGCGAGCTGCAGCTCGGCAAGAAGCTCGGCGTCGGCGTGGGCGGCCGCACGTTTGACATCGTTGATGCGGTGGAAGACTGGCAGATGGACGAGGGCGAGACGGGATTGGCCACCGCCGTACTTCACCGCGACTTGCGTGACTATTACCGTCGGCACGGCGGTCTGGGTTTCGTGACGCTGCGCGCGGGGTTGGATGCCAACCTGACTTTCTCGTTCGGTGACGAGCGCTGGGAGAGCGCGCGGGACCGCGATCCGATTTCGCTGTTCCGCAATGGCGATCCGTGGCGGCTCAATCCGGCGATGGACGAGGGGACGATGCACCTCGCCACGACGCGCCTGCGCGTGGACACGCGGCGGCGCGAGAGCCCGCTGTGGGGCGGGTGGTACCTCGACGCCGAGATCGAGCGCGGCTCCGGCACGCTGGCGCGCGATCCCGGATTGCTGACGGTCATTCCGCGGCCCGAACCGGTGCGGTACACGCGCGGATTGGTGGATGCCCGCCGCTACACGCAGCTCGCCCCCGGCGCGGCGCTAAACCTGCGCTTCGTCACCGGCGGCTGGATGTCGGGCGATCGGCTGCCGACTCAGCGGCGCCTGTCGGTGGGTGGCCCCGGCACGCTGCCCGGCTACGATTTCCGCCGCTCGTGGCGCGTGCACCCGGACGTGCTCACGTGCGGCGGCACCTCGCTCCCCGGCGCGCCGGCGCTTTGCGACCGCGTGATGCTCTTTCAGGCGGAGTATCGGAGCGACTTTCGCGTCGGCTGGGTGCGCAACGACGCGCGCGACGACTGGTGGCGCCCGGGTTTCAACCGTCACGCCGCGTGGGTGTTGTTTGCCGATGCGGGACGCGGCTGGAGCGTGGGGGCGCCGGATCTGGCCACCGCCTATGCGAAGGATGACATCCCGCCACTGTCGACGTTCCGTGGGGATGTTGGCGTCGGACTCGACTTCGGTTCGTTCGGCATTTACCTGGCCAAGGCGACGAGCACGGCCGCGGAGCCGATGAACGTCATTGTACGCGTGAAGCACCGATTCTGATGCCTCGTCTGACGCGCCGCGCGTTTCTGCTCGCCGCCGTGCTGCTTGGCACGGGGGCGCCGGCGGCGTGGGCGCAGACGCGACCGTCGCTCACGATCGCGGCGCCACCCGCCGACCAGAGTACGCGCACTGGTCCGGTGGTGGTGGCGTCGCACATGCTGTCGGGACGCAAGCTGCAGGAGCTGCTGGCGAGCGGGTTCCCGGCGCGCCTGCACTTCACCGTGGAACTGTGGAGCACCGGCGGCTGGGTGAACGATCTGGAACGGTCAACAGAATGGGACGTCGTCGTGCGCTGGCTCGCGGTGGAGCGCGTCTACGAGGTGACGCAGGTCTCGGGCGACCGCCCGTTCTCGCTCGGCCGATTCGCCCTGCTCGCCGATGCCGCGTCGGCCGTGGCGCGGCCGACGCGGGCGCCGATCGCGGCGCCGGCCGGCCGCCACCGCTTCTACTATCAGGCGACGTTGTCGGTGGAAACGCTGGCCCTCAGCGATCTCGACGAAGTGGAGCGCTGGCTGCGCGGCGAACTGCGTCCCGCGGTGCGAGGCGAGCGAAATCCGGGCACCGTGATTGGGCGCGGTCTGCGCACCCTGGCCACCCGCCTGCTCGGCGGGGAGAAACGGGAGTACGTGGCGCGGACGGGCGTGTTCGGGACGACGGACGAGCGGCGATAGGCCGTCGAGCGACGGGCTATCGGCCGTCCACCGAGCGTTCGATCTCGTGCAGCATCGCGGCGCCGTAGAACATCCGGATGTACTTCGCCTGAGTGGGCGTGAGCTTGCGCACCGCCCACGACAGGTGCACGAAGTGCGGCTCCACCGGTTCGTGCAGCAGGCGCATGCCGATTTCGGCGGGCAGGCGATTGGCCTTGCGCGTGTTGCACGCGCTGCAGGCGGTGACGACGTTGGTCCACGAGTTGTCGCCGCCGCGGGAGAGCGGGATCACGTGGTCGCGGGTCAGCGACTCGCGGGGCTTCAGCACCGCGGAGACGCGTCCGCAGTACTGACAGCGGTAATGGTCGCGCGCAAACAAGAACGTGTTGGTGACGTGGCGGCGGAAGCGCCGCGGCACGTGCACGTACTTGGTGAGCCGAATGACGATCGGGTGCGGAAAGTGCTGGTTGGCCGACCGGACCACGCGGTCGCGGTCGGCCTCCACGATCTCGGCCTTGCCGTCGATGACGAGCCGCAGCGCGCGCCGCATGGGCACGAGCGTGAGCGGTTCAAATGACGAGTTGAGCGCGAGGCAGCCGACGAGCACCTAATCCTCCGTTGAGGGACGGGCGATGCGCGGCGGCTGCATGGTCATCTACTCGCGGCCGCGGGACTGGGAACCGGGGTCAGCCAGCCGTACGGATCGGGGATCCGGCCGCTCGCTATCCCGAGGTACTTCTCCTGAATGGCCTTCGTCACGGGACCGCGATGCCCCTCGCCGATGGTGATCCGGTCGATTGAACGCACCGGGGTGAGTTCGGCGGCGGTTCCGCAGAAAAACACTTCGTCCGCAACGTACAACATCTCGCGCGGGATTGGCGACTCGCGCACCTCGACGCCGAGGTCCTGGGCAATGCGCATCACCGAGTTGCGGGTGATGCCCTGCAGGATGCCGGACCCGATGGTCGACGTGTACAGTACGCCGTCGCGCACGAGGAAGAGGTTCTCGCCGCTCCCCTCCGACACGTGCCCATGCACATCGAGCATCACGCCCTCGATGTAGTCGTCGACCTTGGCTTCCATCTTCGTGAGCTGGGAGCTGAGGTAGTTGCCCCCCGCCTTGGCCATCGTCGGGAACGTGCTGCCGGCGGCGCGCCGCCAGCTCGACACGCGTACATCGACGCCGCGCTCCAGCGCTTCCTCACCGAGGTAGCGTCCCCAGATCCAGCAGATGATGAACGTCTCCACCGGCGCGTTGCCGGGGTGCACGCCCATGTTCTGCCCGGTGCGGGCGACGAGCGGACGGATATAGCACTCCGTGAGCCCGTTGGCGGCGATGGTATCGACCACCGCGTCACACAGCTCGTCGAGCGAGTACTTGAGATCCATGCGGTAGATCTTCGCCGAGTCCTGCAGCCGGCGCATATGCTCGCGCAGGCGGAAGACCGCACCGCCGCTAGGCGTTTCGTAGCAGCGGATTCCCTCGAAGACCGACGAGCCATAATGCACCACGTGACTCATCACGTGGATGGTGGCGTCCTGAAAGTCCACGAGCTGGCCGTCACGCCAGATCTTGCTGGTGGCGCCGCTCGGTGAAGGCTGATGAGACACGATTAGGCAGCTCCCTCTAAGGTGCTTCAGAGTAGCACAGCGTCAGACAGAAGAGCACAGAGTAGCACAGAGTAACACAGAGAACCTACAGAACAGCTCGTGCTCCAGCTGGGTCTCTGCGGGGGCCCAACGAATTCTACAATTCGGGGTCTGCGCGGCGCCAGCGTCCGAGTGCGTCGGCGTGCTGCTGCACGCGCTCTGAGAGGGTGGCGTCCTGCTGCAATACTGCGCCATTGCGCACGAGAATCCGTCCGGCAACCACCGTGCGCAGCGCAGGGGTTCCCCTCGCATGCACCATGGCGGCCGCCACATCGTGGATCGGCGCCTGCGCGTCGTCGAGCGCGAAGGCCGCGAGATCGGCTTGGTATCCCTCGGCCAGCACGCCGACGGTGGCATCGAGAGCGAGGGCGCGCGCGCCGCCGCGCGTCGCGAGGTCGAGCACCAGACTGGCGGGCACCGCGTCGGTGCGTTGGGTACGCGAGCGCTGCTGCAGCATTGCCAGCCGGCCCTCACCGACGATGTCCATCCGGTTGTTGCTGGCCATCGAGTCAGAGCCGAGTCCGACGGCGATTCCCGCCTCGAGCATCTCGACCAGCGGCGCGATGCCGTGGGCCAGCTTGGCGTTGGACGCCGGACAGTGCGCCACGCCGCAGTGATGCCGCGCGATGCTGGCGATATCGGGAGCATCGGCGCGCACCGCGTGGATGAGCAGCGGACGGGCGGCGAGCACGCCGCAGCGGTCCAGGAGGTCGATAGGCGAGCGGGCCCGCATCTCCACGTCGATGCCGCGTCCGCGCAGGAAGTCGGCGAACGGCCCCTGCGCGCGCTCCACGAGCCGCGACTCGTCGTCGCTCTCGGCGATGTGCACGGCGACCGGCAGCCGCTCGGCGGCCGCCCACGCCGCGACAGCGGCGAACAACGCATCGCTGACACTGTACGGCGCGTGCGGTGACACGCCGACGCGCACGAGCGGTGTCTCCCGCGCGCGCATCGCCGCCACTTTCTCGCGCAGACCGGCGAGCGACGACTCGGCCTGCGCCGGATCGGGGCCGAAGACTTCGCGGTAGGCGATGCCACGCGCCCCGTATTCGCGCAGGGCGTCGAATGCCGCGGCGGAGTCGGCCGTGTCGGCGAAGGTCGTGATGCCGGCGCGCAGTCCCTCGACCACGCCAAGACGGGCGCTGTCGAGCAGTTTCGCATCATCGAGGACGAAATGCCGCGCCCGGGTGAGCGTGCGCACCCAGTCGAAGAACGCGAGCTCCTCGAGGAAGCCGCGCATCACGGTGAGTTCGAGGTGGGTATGCGCGTTCACAAGTCCGGGCATCAACACCGCGGCACCCAGCTCATCGTCGGCGCCGCCCGACGGCGCGTGTGCGCGCGGACCGAGCCAGACGATGCGCCCCTCTTCGACCACCACCGTGCCGTCTTCGATGGGCGGTGTGGCGATCGGGAGCACCCAGCGTGCGTGATACCGGGTGCGGGCGGCGGTCACGGCCGACGCCCGGGGGCGGGAGCCGGCGGAGTCGGCGGTTTGCGCGATGGACGCGTGTCGCGCACCGGCGCCTGCCGTTCGCCCGCGGCGCGCGGCGGACACTCGGCAATGGGTTCAGTGCCGGGTATGAACCACTCGTAGTACGCGTCGCCCGCGGGACAGCCTGGATTGGCCAGGAGGCCCGTGAGGTCGTCGACCTGCCGCGAGACGAGGGACGACGGACGCGGCCAGTCGGGGGGCTTCGGCTTGCGCTGGTACGCCTCGATCATGAACTGTACCCACGCGGGGGCGGCCAACCGGCCGCCCTGCGCGTTGGACATGATCTTCTGCGGCTTGTCGAAGCCCATCCAGACCCCGGCCACGAGATCGGCAGTGTAGCCGATGAACCAGACGTCCGTATAGTCGTTCGTGGTTCCCGTCTTGCCGCCGGCGGGCAGGGAGAAGCCGGTGCCCGCCACCGCGCCGGCCGCGCTGCCGCGGCGCAGCACATCCTTCATCATGTCGACCATCAGCCACGCCTCCTCGGGAGTGAGCACCTGCTCGCGCGAGATCTCCGGCTTCCAGATCTCCTTGCCCTTGGAATCCTCGACGCGCAGGATCCCGACCGGCGAGACGCGCCAGCCGAGGTTGGCGAACGTCGAATACGCGGCGACCATCTGCAACGGGATCGCCTCGGCGGATCCAATGTGGATGGACGGGAACTCCGGGATGGGCGTCGTAAGGCCAAACTTGCGCGCCATGTCGACGACGCTCTGCTCGCCCAGTTCCATGCCGAGGCGAATGGCGGGCAAGTTGCGCGACTGATAGAGCGCGCGGCGCAGCACCATGGGCCCTTCGAACTTCATGTCGTAGTTGCGCGGCTGCCACGTGTCGCCGGCGACCTGCGGCAACTCGATGGGGGCGTCGTCGAGGATGTACGACGGCGGGCGCCCGCTCTGAATGGCGGTGGCGTAGACGATCGGCTTGAACGTCGAGCCCGGTTGCCGCAGCGCCTGCGTGGCGCGGTTGAACTTGGAGTCATCGTAGTCGCGTCCACCAACGAGAGCGCGCACCGCGCCGCTGCGGGGATCGATGACGACGAACGCCCCCTGCAGATACGGCGTGACGACCCCCGGCGAGGCTTCATCGGCGGCGGCCATGATCTGCTCGTACGTGCGGTGCGGGAAGGCGCCGGCCGCACCACCCTCGACGGCCTTGAGCTGGCGTTCCAGCGCGCGCTCGGCGTTGCCCTGCAGCTCGAGGTCAAGCGTGGTGAAGACGCGCAGACCGTCCTGATAAATGCGCTCGCCGTACTTCGCCTCGAGCAGCTGGCGGATCCACTCCACGTAGTAAGGCGCCACGTCCGACGAGGCGCGTGCGCCGCGCGCGAGGCGCAGCGGATACGCCTTGGCGAGCGACGCATCGGCATCGCTGATGGCGCCTTCACGGCGCATCAGTTCGAGAATCGTGTTGCGACGCTGGATGGCGCGTTCGGGAAAGCGTCGCGGATCGTAGCGCCCCGGGGCCTTTGGAAGCGCGGCGAGGGTCGCCGCCTCGGCGAGATTGAGGTCGCGCACCGACTTGCCGAAGTAGCGCTGGCTGGCCGTCTCGACGCCGTACGCGCCGCTCCCCAGATAGATCTGATTGAGATACAGCTCGAGGATGTGGTCCTTGCTGTACTTGCCCTCGATCGCGCGGGCGACCTTGGCCTCGCGCAGCTTGCGCAGCGGCGACTTCTCCCGTGTCAGCTTGTCGGGGAAGACATTGCGCGCGAGCTGCATGGTGATGGTGGAGAAGCCCTGGGCGAAACCGCCGCGCAGCACGTTGGTAACGCCCGCGCGGAAGACACCGATGACATCAATGCCGTTGTGCTCGTAGAAGCGCCGGTCCTCGATGACGATGAACGCGGTCTTGACGACCTTGGGGATCTGCGCGAGCGGAACCAACGTGCGCCGTTCCAATCCCAGCTCGGCGACGAACCGCCCGTCGGCGGCGAACAGCTTGGAGGTCTGCCGCGGGTTGTACTTCTCCAGCACGCTGATGGACGGGCAGGCATTGCCCCGGCAGACGAGCAGCCAGCCGAGCGAAAGCCCGACGGCCGCGAGGGCGGCTCCGGCGGCCGCCGCAATCAGGAGGTAGCGGAGGGGCTTCTTCATCAGATCGCAAATCTATCACGTCGACAGACCGGCGCGGGGACCGCCGTGCGGCGCGCCGCCTTCCCTCCCCCGCCCTGCGCCTTACCTTCTCTGGCATGTCACGACTTCTCGTCACCGGTTCATCCGGTTTGATCGGCTCCGAAATGGTCGCCCATTTCGCCGCGCTGGGGTGGGACGTGCACGGCGCGGACAGCAATCAGCGCGCCGTCTTCTTTGGCCCGGGGGGCGACACCCGCTGGATGCAGCAGCGCCTGAGCAGCACCTTCAAGAACTTCCGTCACCACGAACTCGACGTGCGTGACCGCACGGGGCTCGACGCGTTGCTGCGCGATCTCAAGCCGGACGCGATTGTCCACACGGCCGCACAGCCGAGCCACGACCGCGCGGCGGCCATTCCGTTTGATGATTTCGACACCAACGCGGTGGGGACGCTCAACCTGCTGCAGGCAGCGCGCACGCACTGCCCCGAGGCGCCGTTCGTGCACTTCAGCACGAACAAGGTGTACGGCGACGCCCCCAACGAACTGCGACTGACCGAACTTGAGACGCGCTGGGAGTACGCCGACGCGGCCTACGCGCACGGCATCGCCGAGAGCTTTCGTATCGACCAGTCGACGCATTCGATCTTTGGGGCATCCAAGGTGGCCGCCGACGTGCTGGTGCAGGAGTATGGCCGCTACTTCGGCATGCGCACCTGCGGCTTGCGCGGCGGGTGCCTGACCGGCCCGAGCCACGCCGGCGTGGAGCTGCACGGATTCCTCAGCTACCTCGTGAAGGTCAACGTCGAGGGCGGGCTGTACCGCGTGTTCGGCTACAAGGGCAAGCAGGTGCGCGACAACATCCATTCGCGCGACGTGGCCAAATTCGCCGAGGCGTTCATCGCCGCCCCGCGCGTGGGCGAGGTGTACAACCTTGGCGGCGGCAAGGGGAACAGCTGCTCGATTCTCGAGGCGTTCGCCATGGTCGCCGAGCGAAGCGGCAGGACGATGCGCTACGAGTACGACGAGCGTAACCGGATTGGCGACCACATCTGCTACTACAGCGACCTGCGCAAGATGAAGGCGCACTATCCAGGCTGGTCGATCACGGTGCCGCTGGCGACGATCTTCGACGAGATCGTCGAGGCGTGGCAGCAGCGTCTGAAATGAGCGAGACCGCCGCGCCGCCCCGCGTGCTGCTGGTGACCGACGCCGACCTGTCGGCGGGGAGCCGCGGCGCGGGGCGCACGCTCGTGAACCTGTTCTCGCGTTATCCCGCGGACCGACTGTTGGCCGTCAGCGGCAGCGCGACGGTGCCGTTCACCCTGCAGACCGGCGCGCGGGTGCTGGGGGCCGCGCCGCGGCTGCCGGGCCGCCTCACGCAGGCACTGCGGCCGCGAGTGGGCCATGTCGACGCCGCGTGGGTCGCCCGGCGGTCGCTGCCGGAGCGCGAGGCGATTGGCCGCTTCGATCCGCAGTTGGTGCTGGCCGTGCCCGGGCACGCCATTGGGGTCGCGCTGGCCGAGCGCTGCCGTGGGCTCGCTCCGTTGGTGACGTACCTCATGGACGACTGGCTCGCCTACGAGCCGGGAGTCCCGATGGCGTTTGACACACAGCGCCGTGGACGGCAGCTGCTCCGCGACTCGGTGGCGTGGCTCTCCATTTCGCCGTATCTGCTCCGTTCGACGCGGGAGTTCGCGGGCGTCGACCGTCCCGCGCACATCGTGCACAATCCGGTCGTGGTCGGCCCCAGCGCACCGCGGGCGCTCGAAGCGCCGCGGACAGGGCGGGTTCGCGTGGCATACGCGGGGTCGGTCTGGCCGATGCACTGGGACGCCGTGACCGCCGTTGCACAGGGCGTGCAGCGCCTGCGCGACTCGGGCGTGGACATCGAGTTCGTACTGTTCACCGACCGGTTCTTCTGGGGACGCCACGAGGCCGACTGGCAGCGGTGGGGCGTGGTGGACGGCGGGCTGATCCCGTACGCCGCGCTTGGATCGTCGCTGGGCGAGTGCGATCTGCTGCTGGTGGCGTCGTCCTTCGAGCCGTCGCAGGCGCACATGTCGCGATCGTCGATCCAGACCAAGGTGACCGACTACATGGCCGCGGGACGGCCGATTCTGGCCTGCGGGCCGGCGGATGCGGCGTCGAATCGGTTTCTGCGCGAGTACAACTGCGCCTATTTCGCCGAGGATCCCACACCGGGCGCGATCGATGCCGCCCTGCGTACGTGCATCGCGTCGCGCGCCGAGGGGACCGCGCTGGCACGTCGCGCGTGGGACGCGGTACGGCGCGAGCACGAGTTGGTGGGCGTCACCGACCGGCTGTATGCCTTTCTCGCGGCGGCGGCTGGCCCGCTATATTTGCGCGGATGAGCGATTTCCTCTCCGAACTGTCGTGGCGCGACCTGCTGTACCAGCAGACTGAAGGCGCGGCCGCCCATTTTGCCGCGGGGCCGGTCACGGCCTACTGCGGTTTCGACCCCACGGCCTCGTCGTTGCACGTCGGCAACCTGGTTCCCATCATGGGCCTGGTGCACCTGCAGCGCGCCGGACACCGGCCGGTGGCGCTGGTGGGCGGCGGCACGGGGATGATCGGCGACCCGAGCGGAAAGGCGTCGGAGCGCCAACTGCTCGGGCTCGACGAAATCGACGCGAACGTCGCGGGGATCCGCGAGCAGCTGGGGCGGTTCCTCGACTTTTCGGGCGAACGCGGCGCGCAGCTCGTGGACAATGGCGAGTGGCTGCGGTCGCTCCGCGCCGTGGACTTCATGCGCGACGTCGGCAAGCACTTCACGATCAACCTGATGCTGCAGAAGGATTCGGTGAAGTCGCGGCTGGACGGCGGCATTTCGTACACCGAGTTCTCGTACATGCTGCTGCAGGCGTACGACTTCCTCGAACTGCACCGTCGGTTCGGGGTGAGCGCGCAGATTGGCGGCAGCGACCAGTGGGGCAACATCACCGCCGGCACGGAGCTGATTCGGCGCACCGTGCAGCGCGAGGCGCACGGTGTCACCCTGCCCCTGGTGACGACGACGAGCGGCGCGAAGTTCGGCAAGTCCGAGGCCGGTGCCGTATGGCTCGATGCCACGCGCACGTCACCGTACAAGTTCTACCAGTTTTGGGTGAACACCGAAGACGCCGACGCCGTGCGGTTCCTCAAGATGTTCACCCTGCTGGGGCGCGAAGAGATCGACGCACTCGCCGCGGCCGTGACGGCCGCGCCACACGAGCGCGCCGCGCAGCGGCGGCTGGCCGCCGAGGTCACCGCGCTGGTGCACGGCCGGCCGGCGGCTGAGCTCGCGGAGCGGGTGTCGAAGGTGATCTTCGACAAGCGGGTGGACGTGCGGGAGCTGCCGCTCGAGGTCTTCCAGACGCTTGGCGCCGAGATCCCGTGCGCCCGCTTCCCCGCCGGGCACGCGCTCGCCGTGCTCGACGCACTGGAGCAGGCCTTTGGGCTGTCGCGCAGCGCATCGCGCAAGCTCATCCAGCAGGGAGCCGTGAGCGTCAACGGCGAGAAGCTCTCGGCCGAGACGACGCACATCGACTTCGCCGGCGCCGCCTACGAGCGCTGGTTCCTGGTGCGGAAAGGCGCCCGCGAGGTCGCGGTGCTCGAACTGGTCGACTAGACCGGCCGGGCGCGGCGGCGCGCTGCCGCCGCGCCCAGCAGTTCGCGGCGATCGCGGGCGGGCAGGTACTTTGCCCCCTCGCGCATCGTGAGCCCGGAGACATCGGCGAGGTGCGTTCGCAGGAACTCGGCGACAACCGCGGGCGATTTCTTGCTGACGTCGCGCAGCACCCAGCCGATGGCCTTTCGAATGAAGAACTCCCGTTCGCCCAGCATCGGCAGGGCAAGCACCGCGAATGCGCTGAACGGGGCGTCGCCGAGCACTACGGGGCGCGCGATAGTGAGCAGCGCGGTCCGGCGCACCCAGAAATCGTCGTCGCGCGCCCAGCGGGGCAGCGCGCGCCGCACCGCGGGGACGCGCAGCACCATGCGGCCGAACACCTTGTTGCTGATCCAGTCGATGTAGGCCCAGGTGCGCGACGCACGCATGAGGCGCTCGAGGCGCGGAAGGTCGCCGGCGCCGAGCGCGTCCACGCGGCGTTCGAGCAGGACGAGCGCGACCGCGCGTAACTCGTGCACGCGCGTGCGCCACAGGGCGTCAACGAGCGGGCGCAACGAGGCATCGCCGTCCGCCTTCACCCGCGTCGCCAGCGCGCCGCCCACGCGGCGCAGGGTCGGTGTGTCGGCACCGAGGAACGCGAGGTCGCTCTTGAGGTACGCCTTGGCGCCGGCGGCGCGCGCGGGGGTGCCCGCCGCGGCGAGCGCCGCGCGCACGGCGCGCACCTCGCCGGCGACGTTCATCGCGGTGCCAGCGCCGCCAGCGCGATGTCGAGTTCGGCGGTGGTGTTGTAGAGGTTCGGCGACAGCCGGATCCCTCCCTCGCGCACCGAGTGGGAGACGCGCGCGGCGTTCAGCCGCTCGCTGGCCGCCGCCAGATCATCGACTGCGATGCTGAGCAGGCCGGCGCGGCGCGCGCGGTCGACGGGGGTGATCAGTCGCACATCGGCACGGCTATTACACCAAGTCACGACATGATCGGCGAGGGACGCGACGTGCGCTTCGACCGCCGCCGGACCGAGTTCGAGGAACAGACCGAGTGACGCGGCCATCGCCTTGAGGTCGTGCATCGGCGCGGTGAAGACCTCGAACTTCCGCGCGTCCGGATAGAACGCGTAGTCGTAGTCGAGAAAACGCGTGAAGTCGGCCGACGCGGGCATTGACAGCCAGCCGACCGCCGGCGGATCCAGCTCCGGAATGAGGTCGCGGCGGACGTAGGCGAACCCGGTGCCCCACGGCGACAGCAGCCACTTTTGCGCGCCGGTCGCCAGGATGTCGATCTGGCAGGCTTTTACGTCCATGGCCGCGGGACCGAGCCCCTGAATGGCGTCGACCACGAACCAGATGCCGCGCGCCTTGCAGGCGGCGCCGAGCCGCGCGAGGTCAAGCTTGGCTCCGGTGGCAAACGACACCCAGCTCACCGTCAGCGCGCGCACGCGGGGCCGGTCGAGCGCGGCGATGAGGGCGTCTTCGTCGGGGAGGCGGTCCTTCATCGGGACGAGCTCAAGGACGACGCCCTTGGCCTTCTCGAGTCCCATCCACGGGTAAATGTTCGCCGGAAACTCCCCCGCCGACGAAATCACCACGTCGCCGGCCTTGAACGGCAGGGCGCGGGCCGCAAGGTTGACCCCCTGCGAGGTGTTGGTCGTGATGGCGATCTCCTCGGGCGACGCATTGAGCAGCCGCGCGGCGTGCTCGCGCCCCTGCACCACGCCGTCCCAGAAGTACTCGAACCCGACGCGCCACATCTCGGCGCGGTTGAGGTTGGCCTCGGCCTGCACGTCGCGCGCGCGCTGCGGCAACGGACCGGTGGCGGCGTGGTCGAGATAAATGCGCTCACCGCGCGCGGCCCACGGAAATTCCTTGGCGCGCAGTGCGTCGACGTCGTAGCTCATTGGGAAACTCGCTGCGCGATCACGGCTCGCGCAGTTCAGGTGGAGTGTCAGGCGGCTGGCGCTTCCAGCGGCGGTGCGCCCAGAGGTACTGACCAGGATAGCGGCGCACCCACCGCTCGAGCACGGCGGTGAAGCGCGCGGTGGTGACGTCCACATCGGCCTCGAGATTGCCGGTGCGCGCGACGTCGACTTCCTCGAGATGCAGCACGTACTTGCCGCTTGGCTGGCGCGCGGCCACCACAAAGATGAGCGGCGCGCCGAAACGCAGCGCGAAGACCGCCGGCCCCCGCGGCGTGCGGGCCGGGCGACCGAAAAACGGGACAAACGTCGCCGCGCCGAGCCCTGCCTGGTCGGCGAGCAGGCCGAGGCCAAACCCGTCTTTGAGCAGGCGCGGCAGACGCCGCACGGCCTCATCATCATACACGACGGTCATGCCGAGGCGGCGGCGCGTACGATTGACGAAGGCGTCGGAGAGCGGGTTGAGCTGGCGCTTGGCCACG
>JACPFW010000012.1:184098-196712 GCA_016182795.1 Gemmatimonadota bacterium | reverse complement strand
ATCGAGACCGAAGCGACCATCACCATCAACGCGACGCCCACGCCGACGCCGAGCCCGTTTGGCGGCCCCCCGGCCGGCGGCGCCGGCGCCCCACCGCAGAGCAAGAGCTACCTGGTGCACTGGTCGATGGTGAAGCTGCCGGAGAAGCCAATGATGCCGCGTCTGTGCGACTCGCGCGTCGGCTACTTCCGCACGACGTCCATCGATTTCTCGCGCCCTGAGCAGCGGTCGGAAGCGCGCTGCTTCATCACGCGCTACCGCCTGGAGAAGAAGGACCCCAACGCCGCCATCAGCGAGCCGGTAAAGCCCATCGAGTACTGGGTGGACCCGGCGACGCCGGAGTGGCTGAAGCCGTGGGTCCGCAAGGCGATCGAAAGCTGGCAGCCGGCGTTTGAGGCGGCCGGCTTCAAGGACGGTATTATCGCCAAGGACGCGCCGTCACCGGCTGAGGATCCCGACTGGTCGCCCGAGGACGCGCGCTATTCGGTGATCCGCTGGCTGCCGAGCACCATCGAGAACGCCGTGGGTCCGCACGTGCACGACCCGCGGTCGGGCGAGATCATGGAAGCCGACCTCCAGATCTACCACAACGTGATGAACCTCAACCGCGACTGGTACTGGACGCAGGTCGGGGCGCTCGATCCGCGCGCGGCGAAGCTCCCCTTCCCCGATTCGCTCCAGGGGCGGCTCATGATGTACGTCATCGCGCACGAGATCGGGCACTCGCTGGGCTTCCCGCACAACATGAAGGCCAGCTCGCTGTATCCGGTCGATTCGGTGCGCTCCAAGACGTGGGTGGCGAAGAACGGCCACACGCCGACGCTCATGGACTACTCGCGATTCAACTACGTGGCCCAGCCGGAAGACGGTATTGCGCTCGGCGACCTAATTCCCAAGCAGGGGCCGTACGACGTGTACATGACGCACTGGGGCTACGCGCCGATCGCCGGCGCCAAGACGCCGGATGACGAGCGCGCGACGCTCGATGCGTGGGCGCGCGAGCAGGACAAGACGCCGTGGCTGCGGTTTACGACGACCGACGACTTTGGCGCCGACCCCGGCAACAACACCGAAGCCGTGGGCGACGCCGATGCCGTCAAGGCGACCGCGCTGGGCATCAAGAACATCAAGCGGCTCGTGCCAATGGTCGCGCCGGCGGTGACGCATCCGCTGGACGACAATGACGACCTCAAGGAGCTGTACGGCCGTCTGATCGGCCAGTGGTCCACCGAGCTGCGCCACGTGGTGGCGGTGGTGGGCGCCGCGGAGACGCAGGAGAAGTACGGCTCGCAGCCGGGGCCGCGCTTCACGCCGGTGAGCGCCGCGCGGCAGCGCGAGGCGGTGAAGTTCCTCAACGACAACGCGTTCAAGACGCCGACGTTCTTCCTCGACCAGGCGATTCTCCGCCGCATCGAGCCGGAAGGATCGGTGGCGCGCATCAATCAGGCGCAGCGCGGGTTGATCACCGGCCTGCTGAACGACGACCGGATGGCGCGTCTCGTCGAGTTCGAGGCGATGGCCAAGCCGGGCGAGTCGTATCCCTTGGCAGAGATGGTTAACGACCTGCGCGACGGGATCTTCAGCGAACTGCGAGCACCTTCGGTCACGATCGATGTGTATCGCCGGACGTTGCAGCGCTCGTACGTGGAGGCCGTGAAGGCCAAGTTGACCGCCACGCCTGCAGTGCGCGTGTCGTTCGGGCAGACCGGGCAGATCAGCCAGCTGCCGGCGCGTCCAACGAGCGACGCGCGGGCCGTGTTCCGCGTCAACTTGGCCTCCTTGGACGCGATGGTGAAGATCGCCGCGGGCAAGGCGGCAAACGCGATGACGCGGGCGCACCTCCAGGACCTGCACACCGAAATCGACGACATCCTGAATCCGAAGAAATAGGGACAAGGAAGAGGCAGGGCGTATGAAGAGGGGCTCCCAACGCTGGGAGCCCCTCTTCCGTTGCTCTTGCAGCTTTCCGAACTTTGCTGATGTCGGACTCGCGCCTCCCGCAGGACCTCTTTCCCTGAGTGCATCATGCCCACGCTGCTGCCGTTGCTGCTGGCGTTCACCGTCGCCCGCGCCGATTCGGTCGACATTCTCATAAAGGGCGGTCTCGTCTACGACGGCTCGGGCAAACCGGCCATCGTCACGGACGTCGGCGTGCGCGGCGAGCGCATCGTCTTTGTCGGCGACGCCGCCAAGTCGGGACTCAAGGCCGGCAAGGTCATCGATGCCAAGGGGCTTATCGTGTCGCCGGGGTTCATTGACCCGCACACGCACTCCATGGAAGGCGTGGACCGCTTCAATGACGAGCGCCGCCGCAACATCCCGGCGCTGATGCAGGGCGTGACGACCGTGACCAACGGCCCCGACGGCCGCGGCCCATGGGACGTGCTGCGCATCCAGACCGAGACCGAGAAGAAGGGGCTCGGCACCAACACGTTCGCGACCGTCGGTTTTGGGACGCTGCGCAGCCACGTAATGGGCGCGTCGTCGGCGCCGGCGTCACCGGCGCAGATCGACAGCATGCGCAAGCTCGTAGACAAGGCGATGCGCGAGGGTGCCTACGGCGTAGGCTCGGGCCTGTTCTATGCCCCGCAGAGCTACGCGAGCATTGACGAGGCAATCGCCGTGATTTCGGCGGCCAAGCCGTACGGGGGTGTGTACGACACGCACCAGCGCGACGAAAGCTCGTACACCATTGGCCTGCTGAACTCGGTGCGCGAGGCAATCCGCATTGGACGCGAATCTGGGCTGACCACCAACCTGGGGCACGTGAAGGCGCTTGGCGTCGACGTGTGGGGCTACGCCGACAGCGTGCTGCGCCTGATGCGCGAGGAGCGCGCCACCGGGCACATGGTGGTGGCCGACCAGTATCCGTGGACAGCGAGCGGGACGGGGCTGAGCGCCGCCCTGCTGCCGCGCTGGGCGCAGGCGGGAGGACGCGACTCGCTGCAGGCGCGCATTGCCGACGCCACCACGCGCGAGAAGATCCTCACCGAGATGCGCAACAACCTGCGCCGCCGCGGCGGCGACAGCACCCTCCTGCTCATCAATGGCGGGGAGAACGCCAAGCCGTACATCGGCAAGTACCTGAGTCAGGTCGCCGCCGACATGAAGATGCCGCCGTCGGAGACGGCGCTCGAGTTGATCCGCCGCGGCATCGACATGGGGGTCGCCTCGTTCAACATGAACGAGAAGGACCTTGAGACGTTCATGAAGGACCCGTACGTGATGACCAGCTCGGACGGTTCGGGCGGGCATCCGCGCCTCTATGGCACCTACCCGCGCAAGATTCGCCGCTACGTGCTCGACAAGCCGGTGATCACAATGGAGCGCATGGTGCAGTCGTCGACGTCGCAGGTGGCCGAGGTGTACGGCATCAAGGAGCGCGGTTCGCTGAAGCCGGGCTACTACGCCGACGTCATCGTCTTCGATCCGAAGACGATCCGTGAAATGGCGACGTACGTGGAGCCCGAAAAGCTGAGCGTTGGGATGCGCTGGGTCTTCGTGAACGGCACGGCCGCGGTGGCCGAGGGGCAGCCGACCGGGGCGATGGCAGGAAAGGGATTGCGCAAGAGATAACGGATTTCGGATGGCGGATACCGATAATTGATACAGATTACGGATGGGGATTTACGATGGGACATCATCGTAGATCCCCATCCCGTATCTGTATCCGCATTCTGTATCCGAAATCCGGAATCCCAAATGCACCTTCGCTTTCTTCCGCTCCTCGCCCTCGCCGCGCCGCTCGGCGCCCAATCGCTGCGCGACCAAGTCCGCACCTGGCGCGAAGGGCGCGAACCGCAGATCGTGCGCGAGTACGCCGAGTTCCTGGCGATTCCGAATACCAAGAACGACGGCACGGCGCTGCGGCGCAACGCGACCGCCATCGTCGACATGCTGGCCAAGCGGGGCATCGCGGCGCGTTTGCTCGAAAACGGCAACTGGCCGCCTGCCGTGTACGGCGAGCTGCGCGCGCCGGGGGCGACGGCGAGCTGCGCGCGCCGGGGGCGACGCGGACCATCGTGCTCTACGCGCACTACGACGGCCAGCCGGTTGATCCGTCGGAATGGAAGGGCGGCGCCCCGTACGCGGCGCAGCTGCGCGAATTCCGCGGCGCCGAGTGGGTGGATGTGCCGCTCCCGGCGAGCGGGCGGCTGAACCCCGAAGCGCGCATCTTCGCGCGCGGCGCAGGCGACGACAAGGCGCCGATCAACGCGATGCTCAATGCCCTCGACGCCCTGAAGGCGCTCGGCAAGGCCCCGACCATCAACGTGAAGTTCTTCTTCGAGGGCGAAGAGGAGTCCGGGTCGACGCACTTGCCGCAGATTCTCGAGGCCAACAAGGCCCTACTCGCCGCCGACGCCTGGCTGTTCTGCGACGGCCCCACCCATCAGAGCCGCGGCATGCAGGTGGCGTTCGGCGCGCGCGGTGCGATGGGGCTCGAACTCACGGTGTACGGCCCGGCCAAGGCGCTGCACAGCGGCCACTACGGCAACTGGGCGCCGAACCCGGGGATGCTGCTCGCCGATCTCGCGCGCTCGATGCGCGACGTGGACGGCCGCATACTCATCAAGGGCTATTACGACGACGTCACGCCGCCGACGGCGCGCGAACTGGCCGCAGCGCGTACCCTGCCTCCGGTGGACAGCGCGCTGCGGCGCGAGCTGCTGCTGGGCGCCACCGAGGCCAACAACGCCCTGCTCGCCGAGCGCATTATGGCGCCGGCCATCAACATGCGCGGGATGCGCGTCGGGCAGGTCGAGGGACTGGCGGCCAACGCCATCGCCACCGAGGCCAAGGCGTCGTTCGATTTCCGGCTCGTCCCCAAACAGACGCCCGAGCGGGTGCGCGAGCTGGTGGAGGCGCACCTGAAGGCCAACGGGTGGTTTGTCACGCACGCGGCGGCCACCGATGCCGAGCGCCTGTCGCACAAGAAGGTCGTGCGCCTGACGTGGGGCGAGGGCGACGAGGCCACGCGGGTGAGCCTCGACCAGCCCATCTCGCAGGCGCTTACCGCGACGCTCGACGAAATGCTCGGCAAACCCGTGCTCCGCGTCCCGACGCTCGGCGGATCGCTGCCCACCAGCATGATTGAGCACGCGCTGGGCGTGCCGCTCGTGATCTTCCCGATCGCCAATCACGACGACAACCAGCACGCCAAGGACGAGAACCTGCGCCTGCAGAACCTGTGGGACGGCATCGATGCGTTTGCGTCGATTCTGGCACGGATGGACGCGCATTGGCCACGGGTTACTCCATAGGCGATTTGGGCCGCAAACGGCTATTCTTCACTTCACACTGGCTCGACCACTTCACCGCTGACTGCCACGCGCCCTCGATGACCGCGCCGCCGCTCGACAAGACCGCCTTTCTCGCCCGCCTGCACGGTGATACCGAGCTTGGCGCCGGGATGGCCGCGCTGTTCTTGCGCGACTATCCGGGCCAGTTGGAGTCGTTGCGCGGCGCGGTGGCGGCGGGCGACGCGGATCAGATTGAACGCTTCGCGCACCTGTTGAGCGGGGCGGTGGGGAATTTTGCGGCCGCTGAAGCGACGGACGCCGCCGCCCGTCTGGTGCGGATCGCCCGATCGGGCGACCTCACACTTGCTGCCGACGCGCTGGTTGCACTCGACACAGCGCTCCAACGCCTTGCCCCCGCCCTGCGGAATCTCACGGTATGAAGCGCAAACACACCGTCCTGCTGGCCGACGACGACAAGGTTCAGACCATGATGCTGTCGACGCAGCTGCGCGCGAAGGGGTATTCCGTCGCCGCGGCGTACGATGCGACGTACACCGTCATGGTGACCATGAAGAGCCCGCCCGACGTGATCGTGCTCGACATCCAGATGCCCGGCGGCACCGGCAAGGCCGCGCTGGAGCGGATCAAGAGTTCGTCCAAGACGACGCAGATCCCCGTCATCGTGCTCAGCGGCTTCACCGACCGAAAGACCATTGAGGAGTGCATGGCGCTGGGCGCGTCGGAGTACCTGACGAAGCCAGCCGATGTCGACAAGCTCGACGCCGCCATTCGGCGCGTTCTCGGCTTGCCGGCCGCCGAGCAGCCGCCAGAGAGTGCCAACGCGGAGTCCCCGGCAGCCGCAAAACCGCCGGTCAACGAGCTCCCCCCGCGCGACACCTGGGATCACTGACGGCCGTACGGCCTGCATGACGCCAGCTCTCGACGACCTCTTCGTCGCATTTCAGACGGCGCTCGCGGGGCGCTACTCGATTGACCGCGAGCTGGGGCGCGGCGGAATGGGGATCGTCTACCTCGCGCGCGAGGTGCATCTCGACCGCCCGGTGGCTATCAAGCTGCTCCCGCCAGAGCGTGCGCTCGACGCTACCCTCCGCGAACGATTCCTGCGCGAGGCGCGGCTCGCCGCCAAGCTGTCACACCCGAACATCATCCCCATCCACGCGGTCGACGAAGCCGGCGATTTCGTCTACTACGTGATGACGTATGTGGACGGCGAGTCGCTCGCCCAGCGCGTGCGTGCGCGCGGTCCGCTGTCCGCCACCGAAGGGGCGCGCGTGCTGCGCGAGGCGGCGTGGGCGCTGGCCAGCGCGCACGCGCAGGGCGTCGTGCACCGCGACGTGAAGCCCGACAACATTCTCATCGAGTCGGCCACCCAGCGCGTGCTGATGGCCGACTTCGGCATTGCCGCGGCGATGGGCGACCGCGACGGCGACGGCATCAGCGGTACACCGGAGTTCATGAGCCCCGAGCAGGCGTTGGGGCACGACCTCGACGCCCGCAGCGATCTCTATTCGCTGGGGGCGACGGCGTTCTTCGCATTCTCCGGGCGGCTCCCGTTTGAGGGCGACACGCCCACGGAGGTGCTCGCCAAGCAGGTGACGGAACCCGCTGCGCCGCTTGCCTCGCTCGGCCTCCCCGTGCCGCGCAAGATCGCGTCGCTGGTGGACCGCTGTCTCGCGAAGGACCCGGCGCATCGCCCGGCCAGCGCCACCGCGCTCGCCGAACAGCTTGGGGTGGCGCTCGAACAGCGCCGCGAGATTCCAGTGGCCCTGCGCGCTTTTGTGAAGCGCAACGGGCGGCTCGACGGCGGCGGCACCTTGCTCACGGCGGGCGGCCTGCTGCTCGGATCGATTGGCGTCTCGGCGTACTTTGGCGGCTGGGCGGGGTTTGGCGCGCTCCTGGGCGCATCGACGCTGCTGCCCTTCGCTGCGCTCGCCGCGTCGGCGCGCCGTTTGGCGCGAATGGGGTTCGCCCACATGGACCTCGCTCCGGCGTTCCAGGCAGAGTCGGACGCGACACGCGAGGAACTAGCCGTGGAGCACGCCCGCGAAGCGACGCGCGCCGAGCGATGGCTCAAGCGGATCGCGCAGGTGAGCGGCACCGCGGCCGTCGGGTCGTTTGCGAGCCTGATGTACATCAGCCTGGGTAACCGGTGGGTTGGCGCCTCGGCGCAGTGGCTGCCCACCTTGCTGGTCAGTTCGTGGTCGGTTTTCGTCATGGGCGGACTCAGCTATCTCGCGCTGCTGCAGCGCCGCAGTGACGTCGACACCGGCTTCTGGGCGCGCCTGTGGAACGGCCCCATCGGGCGCGCCGCGTGGGCGGTCGGCCGCCGTTTCATCCGCGGTCCGGTCACCGAGTCGGCCATCACGCATCGCGCCACCGAACTCTCGCTCGGCATGGCCGCCGAGAACCTGTTCCAGGGCCTGCCGCGCGCCACGCGCGACCAACTCGGCGACCTGCCCGCAGTGCTGCATCGCCTGCAGGACGACGCCCAGCAGCTGCGCCGACACCTCGACGGCCTGCAGGAAGTGCTCAACGACGCCGGCGAGTCGGCGTCAACCGATCCCTACGAACCGGTGCGCCGAGATCGCGACGCGATGCAAGCCAAGCTCGGCGAAACGGTGGCGGCGCTCGAGACCATTCGCCTCAACTTGCTGCGACTGCACGCTGGGTCGCTCAGTGTGGCGGGGCTCACGACGCACATTGGGCTTGCGGCGGACGTCTCTGCCGAAGTCGAGGAATGCTGAAGGGGGAGGCTGAAGTAGAGCGGCTGCTCAAGGGTGATTGAGGATTTGGACTTAGGATAGCGATCCAAGAGATCGATTCGGGATATCGATTCGCGATGGTGAGCCCCGCGAGTTCAGCTATGGCATCGCCAATCGCAATCCTCAATCGCAATCATTTATCGCAGTCCTAGGTCCAAGTCCTCGATCAGCTTCCGGTAGATCCGAATCCCCCCGCCCGATCCGTCGTCGGCCTCACCTCGCCAATGGTGAAATCGAGCACTTCATGCCGCGCGAGCACCATCTGCGCTATCCGTTCGCCGTGCGTGATCACGAGGTCGCCGGTGCCGCCGTTGCGCACCGGCGTGCACCACTCCTCGGGATAGTCGGCGTCGATCGTCCCCGGGGCGTTGGCGATGACGATGTCCGTCTTGAGGCTCGTCCCCGAGCGCGGGCGAATCTGCGCCTCGATTCCCACGGGGAGCCGCGCCCGAAAACCGAGCGGCACCAGGGCGCGTTCGCCGGCGCGCAGCACCAGCACGGACTTGCCGTCGCGCACGTCGGTCTGCCGCTCGGTCATCACGCCGTCGTGGAACACGCGTACCGTGCGTCCCGTAAGGTAGGCAGCGAGGTCGTAGCCGGCGCTGTGCGCGGTGGCGCGCATCGGAGGTCCGACGTCGGGATGGAGCGGCTCGAAGATGATCGCGGTCATTGAAGCGTGGCGTAGAGGGCAAAGTCGCGCCAGCGCGCCGATGGGGCGCGCGGCGCATGCGCCGCAATGTACCACGCCCCCACTCTATCCGCCGCCGCCCGAGCGGCGTAAGCTCTGACAGGGACGATATGCATCTGTCCGAGCCACCCGTCATTGGCGCACCGGAGCACCTGCAGCAGGTGTTCTCCGACCGGTATTCTCTGGAAGGCGCGGTCGGTGAGGGGGGCATGGCGTGGGTTTTCCTCGCCCGCGACCGCAAGCATGCGGACCGCCGCGTGGCCCTCAAGGTCCTGCGCCCCGAAGTTGCCAGCGCGCTCGGTTCGCAGCGCTTCCTGGGCGAGATCCGCATCGCGGCGGCGCTCAGCCACCCGCACATCGTGCCGATGTTCGATTCGGGCGAGCAGGACGGACTGCTCTACTACGTGATGCCGTTCGTCGAGGGGGTCACCCTGCGCGAGCGACTGCGTGCCGCCACGCCGCTGTCGGTGGACGAGATCGTGCGCATCGCGGGGGACATCGCGTCGGCGCTCGCCTACGCCCACGGTCGCGGAGTCATTCACCGCGACATCAAGCCCGAGAATATCATGCTCGCGGGCGATGAGGCGATGGTCACCGATTTCGGCATCGCCCGCGCCGTCCACGCCGGCGGCGGTGGCAACGACACGGGCTCCGGGCTGGTGCTCGGCACGCCGGGATACATGAGCCCCGAGCAGGCGAGCGGGATTCTCGATGTCGACGCCCGCGCCGACCTGTTCAGTCTGGGCTGCGTCGTGTATGAGATGGTCGTCGGCGCGCGGCCGCGCACCCTGCTCGACCGGGAGGCGGCGCGCGCCGGCACGGTGGCCGGCGTGTCGGACGACGCGCGCCGCCGGCTCGACAGCGTGCCGCGCGCCCTCGAGGCCGTCATTGCCCGCTCGCTCGCCGTCTTCCCCGAGGAACGCTACGCCAGCGCCACGGAGTTGGCGTCGGCGCTGCGTGCAGTCGAACCGTTGGCGCGCCGCTCGGTGCAGCCGGCCATTGCGATTCTTCCGTTCCAGTCGCTGCGCGAGAGCTCTGCCGACACCCAGCTCGGCGAGGGGCTGGCCGAGGAGATCACAAATCTGCTCACCCGTGTGCGCGCCCTGCGCGTCGCGTCGCGCACCGCCGCGTTTGCGGCGCGCGAGCATCGCGGCGACCCGCGGCGCATCGGCCGCGAGCTGCACGTAGAGAACGTGCTCGACGGCAGCGTGGCGCAGCACGGCGACGAGCTGCGCGTCACGGTGCAGCTGGTCGACACTAACGATGCCTGCGTGCGCTGGTCGGCCACGTATGACCGTCCGATGCGCGAACTGCTGGCGATCCAGAACGAAGTCGCCCTCGGGGTCGTGCAGACGCTGCAGCTCACCATCTCGGGCGCCGAGCACGTGGCCCTCGGCCGTCTGCCAACGCTCGATCCCACCGCGTACGAGTACTACGTGCGCGGCCGGCAGTTCTTCCATCAGGCGCGCAAGAAGAGCCTTGAGTACGCGCGCGAACTGTTCACCCGCGCCATTGAGGCCGACCCCGGCTTTGCGCTGGCGCACGCCGGTATCGCCGACTGCAGCTCCCTGCTCCACATGTACTATCCGTCGGCCGAGCCCGCGCTGGAGCAGGCCGACCGGTCGAGCCAGCGCGCGCTGGCGCTCAACCCCGACCTCGCCGAGGCGCACGCCGCCCGCGGCTTTGCGCTCTTCCAGCTCAAGCGCCACGACGAGGCGGCGGCCGAATTCCAGACCGCGATTCGACTCGACCCCATGCAGTTCGAGGCCCGCTACTTCTGCGCCCGCCAGTGCTTCCAGCGCGGTCAGCTCACCGAGGCCGCCCGCTGGTTCGAGGAGGCGGCTCGCGTGCGCGAGAGTACGGAGGCGCGGTTCTTCGCGGCGCAGGCTTATGAGGCCGACGGGCTGCACGATGAAGCGATGGCCGCGTACCGCACCGCACTGGTCGTGAGCGAACGCCACCTGCTGCTGCAGCCCGACGACCCGCGGGCGGCGACGATGCGCGCCGTCGCGCTCTGCCGACTCGGCCGCTTGGCCGAAGGGCTCGAATGGGCGCGGCGCGCGCTCGCCATTGACCCCGAAGACGCGGGGGTGCGATACAACGTAGCGTGCCTGTTCGCGCTCGAGGGCAGGGCCGAAGAGGCGCTCGACTGCCTTGAGGAGTGCGTCCGCCTCGGATTCGGCAATACCGAGTGGATTGCGCGCGACCCCGACGTGGCCTCGCTGCACGGCCACCCGCGATTCGCCGCGCTGGTCGGCTCCGCGTAAAGAGCGGCAGCGGCGTGGGCGGCGGGGCGCACTGGGGAACCGGGGCGCCTCGCTGGCATATTATACAGAGGTGTCCACCCCAGCCCTCCGGCAATGTCCTATTCTGCTGCGTTTCGCGCACCGCTCGCCGTGAGCGCGCGCCTCTCAGTTGCGACCGCGCTCGTCCTCGTTGCGATCGCGCTCGTGCCACACTCCGGCACTGCGCAGCGGACGATGCGGCCGGGCGGCGGGATGCGACCGGAGCCTCCGCGCGGCGCGCCGGTGGAGCCGGCTCCGATACCCCCCGTGATCGGTGACACGACAACTCCCGAGGGGGCCGCCCGCGCCGCCCAGCGGCGCTTTGAGGTGATTCGCCGCAACAACCTGCCCAACGCCCATTCCTCCAGACCCAGCAACTGCGACGAGCAGGTTGGGCGCTGGTGCTACTGGTACGACGAGAAGGCCCCCAAGTCCATCGAACTCGCGGTGGTCAGCGTCGCGCGCGACACACTCAACCGGCAGCTCGACTCGCTCGGTCAGCTCGTGCCGTCGAACCGGTGGATCGCCGGCCAGCGGGTGCGCTACCTCGCCGAAGCGGGGCGCTACGATTCCGCGCTCGCGGCGGCGCAGCAGTGCAGGGCCGACGGATGGTGGTGTCCGGCGCTAGTCGCCTTCGCGCAGCATCTGCGCGGCAACTATGTGGCGGCCGACAGCGGTTTCCGCGTGGTGCAGGGCGCGATGGGCGAACGCGAGCGCTGCCAGTGGCGGGACATCTCGTTGCTCATTGACGATGACACGCGCCAGCCATACCGCCGCATGCCCTGCGGCGCCGAGCGCGAGGCGTTTGAAGACCGCGTATGGTGGTACTCGCGCACGCTGTACGGGATGCGCGGCAACGACTCGCGCACCGAGTGGAATGCGCGGCGGTTGATGGTGCGCCTGTACCAGGATGCGCCGGGGGCCCATCAGTTCGGCTTCGACGATGACGAGCGCGAGCTGCTGCTGCGTTTCGGCTGGCCGCGCTACTGGGCCAAGGGGCCGGGCGACCCGCGCGCGGGCGGATTCAGCATCGTCAGCGACGAAGCCTCGCCGGCGTATCGCTACATCCCCGCCGGCAACGTGCTCAGCAACCCGGCGCTCTCGGATTCATCGCACTGGCGGCTCCATCGCCCGCCGGTGATTGGGCGCTACGCACCGCCGTACGCCAAGTCGCTGGTGGCGCTCGAGCATCAGCAGGCGATGTTCCGCCGCGGCGATTCAGCGCTCCTGGTGATGGCCTACGACGTCTCCAACGTACCGGGGCTCCGCAACGGCGCCGCGCGTCGGGCGGCATTGGTGGTGGCGCAGGGCGACAACCCCTCACCGCATATGACGGCGCGCGCGCGCGCCGCCGCCACCGACACGATGTCGGTGCGCGGCGCGTGGGGCCCCCTGCTCTTCAGCGGCGAGGTGTGGGCGCCTGATTCGTCCGTGGTGGCGCGCGCGCGGTACGGCGTGCATCCGCCGTACGCGGTCGATACGCGGGTGACCGTCAGCGACCTGCTCTTCTACAAACCGTCGGGGACGCTCCCGACCACTGTGGAAGAGGCGCTGGCGCATGCGCTCCCCACCGAGCGCGTACGATCCTCGGCCCCACTCGGCGTGTACTGGGAGACGT
>JACPFW010000012.1:0-184073 GCA_016182795.1 Gemmatimonadota bacterium | reverse complement strand
CGGCGTGTACTGGGAGACGTACGGCACCGACCCGGCGGGCGAGTCGATCAAGCTGACCGTCACGGTGGTTCAGGAGATCGAGGAGACCTCCCGCTTTGGGCGCAAGAACCAGCAGCTAAGGCTCGTGCGCCAGGCGACGCCGGTGAGCGTGACCGTCAACGACATGACGGCGCGCGGTCAGTCGGTGTCGCCGCGCGCGGTGCAGCTCGATATCTCGACGCTCAAGAAGGGGGCGTACATTGTGCAGCTCGAGATCGAGGTCGCCGGCCAGTATCCCCTGCGCGCGGACCATCGCATCGAGATTATCGACCGGTAGCGCGTGACGGGTGGTTATCTTTCCGACTCTCCCCCCGCCGACCTGCCTGATGCTGATGAACCGCCTGTTCGCTTCCGTACGCACGTGTACGCTGGCCGTCGTCTTCGGCGCCGCCTCTGTTAGCGCGGCGGCGCTTGCCGGCGCCCAGTCGGTCGCGCCCGCGCCAGTGCAGGACACGGCGCGCGCCGTGAAGACGGCGCCGTCCGCGAAGTCGTCCAAGGCGACCGGAGCGCGCAAGAGCGCGGGCGCCAAGAAGGCCCCTGTACGCAAGAAGACAGCCGCGCCGGTGGACAGCGAGGCGCGGCTCGACTCCATCTACAACCTGCGATGGCCGGTCAAGGGACCCGAGCCGCTCCCCGGTTCGATCCTGCCGTTCAAGCGCATCGTGGCGTACTACGGCAACCCATTTTCCAAGCGTATGGGCGTGCTGGGGGAGTACGAACCCGACCACATGCTCTCGATGCTTGACGCCGAGGTGAAGGCGTGGACGAAGGCCGACCCGACGACACCGGTGCAGCCCGCCCTGCATTTGATTGCGGTGGTGGCGCAGGCCGGCCCCGGGACCGACGGCATGTACCGGGCGCGCATGCCCGACGAACTGATTGAACGTGTCGCCTCGTGGGCGGCACGGCGCAACGCGCTGGTCTTCCTCGATATCCAGGTGGGGCGCAGCACGCTCGCCCAGGAACTGCCGCGCCTCGAGAAGTTCCTGTCGCGTCCGAACTTCCACCTCGGCATCGATCCCGAGTTCTCCATGAAGAACGGCGGGATCCCGGGCAAGAAGATCGGTACGTATGACGCAGCGGACGTGAACTACGCGTCGCGGTTCCTGCAGGAGCTCGTCGCCCGCTACAAGCTCCCGCCCAAGGTGCTTGTGGTGCATCGCTTCACGCGCAACGGCCTCACCAACTCGGCGCAGATCAAGCTTGACCCGCGCGTGCAGATTGTGATGCACATGGACGGCTTCGGTCCGCCGCGGCTCAAGCGCGCCACCTTCCGTTCGTGGATCAAGGCCGAACCGGTGCAGTTCGTCGGCTGGAAGCAGTTCTACAAGGCGCGCAACGACAACCCGCGCACGACGATCGCCGAGATCCTGAAGCTCAATCCGCGGCCGCTCTACATCCAGTATCAGTAGCGTCGGGCCCGCCCCGTTTGTGCGACGGCGCGCGGCGTGCCATCTTCACGGAGCCCGTTCGCCGATGATCTCGCCGGCCTCAACCTGCTGACTCCGATGACCACGACCTACGCCGCCATTACCGGCTGGGGCAAGTGCATGCCGCCCGCCGTGCTCACGAATGACGACCTCTCGACCTTCCTCGAGACGAACGACGAGTGGATCTCCACGCGCACCGGCATGAAGGAGCGCCGCATCTCGCACGTCAGCGGGATCGAGATGGCAACCACGGCCGCCGCGCGCGCGTTGGCCTGCGCCGGCCTCGCCGCGACTGATGTGGAGCTGGTCGTCTTCGGCAGCTGCTCGTACGAAGAGCAGGTGCCCAACTCGGCGTCGGCCGTGCAAGTCGCGCTGGGCGCCAAGGGAGCCGCGGCGATGGACGTCAACACGGCGTGCACCTCATTCCTGTATGGTCTCAGCTCGGCCACGGCGATGATCCGCACCGGCATGGTCAAGAACGCCGTCGTCATCGGGGTGGAACTCATCAGCCCGTACATGGACTGGAGCAACCGCAACGTGGCGGTGCTGTTCGGCGACGGCGCCGCCGCGGTGGTGCTGCAAGCCACCGACAAGGAAGAGGGAGTGCTTGGCAGCGTCCTGGGCTGCGACGCCGAGGCTCGCGCCACGCTGCGCATCCGCGGCTTCGGCTGCGGATACGCCAACCGCGGCGTCACGCTTGGCGACACGCTGTGGGACTTTGACGGACCGCAGATCTTCAAGCGTGCCGTCCGCGGCATGAGCGATGCGTCGGCCAAGGTGATGCAGACGTGCGGTGTGACCGCCGACGATATCGACCTCTGCATCCCGCACCAGGCGAACCTGCGCATCATCGAGGGTGTGGCCAAGTACGCCGGCGTGCCGATGGAGAAGGTGATGCTCACCGTGCAGAAGTACGGCAATATGAGCGCCGCCACGGTGCCGGTGGCGCTCGTCGAGGCGCTCGAGGAGGGGCGCGTGCGCCCGGGAGCAACGCTGCTGATGCCCGCGTTTGGCGGCGGCCTCACGTTCTGCTCGCTGGTGGTGAAGTGGGGCGACCGCGTCACGCCGCTCGGCGAGTCGGATCGCCAGCTTCCGCCGCTCACCAAGACGGCGCTCGAGATGGTGAATGGCTACCGGGCCCACCAAGATCCGCACGGGCGTTCCAAGGCGGGGCTGATGTCGGTAGCGTTCGCCGAGGCCGCCGCCAGCGGAGCGTAGCCGCGCGCGCTACTGCTTGGCCGGCATCCGCGACATTGCCCGTTCGGCGAGCGCCGTGATGGTCAGCGACGGATTGACGCCCGGGTTCGCCGGCATCGCCGAGCCGTCGACGATCATCAGGTTGGTGTAACCGAACACGCGATGGTCGCGGTCGATCACGCCGCGTGAGGCGTCGGCGCCGATTACCGCGCCGCCAAGGATGTGCGCGGTCGTTGGAATGTTGGCCGCCGATTCGAGCACACTGCTCTGCGCGACGCCCCCGGTGTGCCGCGCCAGGAACTCGGCGGCCGCATTGGCGAGCGGTATGAACGTGGGATTCGGCTTCTCACGGTCCTGCTCCGTTCCAATCGTCACGCCGCGGCCAAACCAGCGCCTCCGCGAGCGAAAGGCAATGGCATTGTCGCTCGATTGCATCACGAGGATGATCAGCGAGCGCTTGCTCCATCCCACCGGCCACAACGTGCCAAGCGAACGCAGCGGATGCCGCGCGAACTGCCAAAGGAGCATCAGCGGGCGCGTGAGGCGCGTCCCCTGCCCCGTCATCGGCGCCTGCAACAGCGAGATGGCGTCACCATGCCGTCCGTACGTGCACAACTCAATGTGCGTGTCGGCGTCGGGATGGATGCTCGCGCTGATCGCGACATCGGCCCACGGCTTCCTGGAGTCGTCGGGCAGCGTGACGGCGAGAATCGATTCACTGTTACTGCGCACCAGTTCGCCAAGCCGATCGCTGATGCGCGGCAGCGAGCCGCCGTGCTTGAGGCTGGCCAGCAGTTCGCCGGTACCAAGCGCCCCCGCCGAGAAGACGACGCCGCGAGCGGTGAACGTCCGGCGCCGTTTGTCGAACCACGCCCCCGGCCGCTCCGTCGTCACGCGATATCCGTCGGCGCCGTCCGCCGCGCCCAGCGGCTGCACGTCCACCACACCGTGCTCAGCAAGGACGGTCGCACCATGCTTCTCAGCGAACCACAGGTAGTTCTTGAGCAGCGTGTTCTTGGCGCCGTCGCGGCAGCCCACCATGCAGCTGCCACAGCGCGTGCACCCCGTGCGCCGCGGTCCCTCGCCGCCGAAATACGGATCGGCCACTTCCTCGCCCGGCGCGCCAAAGAAGACGCCAACGGGAGTGCGTGTGAACGACTGCTCCACGCCAAAGTGCGCCGCCGTCGCCTTGAGCAGATCCTGTCCGGCCGATCCAAACGGCACCGTGGTCACGCCAAGCATGCGTTCGGCGGTCTCGTAGTGCGGCGCAAGCTCTCGGGCCCAGTCGGCAAGATCACGCCACTGCGGATTCTCAAAGAAGGCGGGCTTGGCGCGATACAGCGTGTTGGCGTACACCGCGCTGCCGCCCCCGACCGCGGTGCCGCTCGCGATGAAGATGTCCTTGAACGGCGTGAGGCGAAAAATCCCGCGCAAGCCGAGGGACGGCGCCCACAACCAGCGCCGCAATTGCCACGTCGTCTCGGCGTATTCGTGG
The DNA here is from genome assembly GCA_016182795.1 of Gemmatimonadota bacterium. Taxonomy (GTDB): domain Bacteria; phylum Gemmatimonadota; class Gemmatimonadetes; order Gemmatimonadales; family Gemmatimonadaceae; genus PNKL01. The sequence continues at coordinate 179,912 of JACPFW010000012.1, read as the reverse complement.
TCGGCGTAGCGGCGTCCGGCTTCGAGCACCGCGACGCGGTATCCTTTCTCGCTGAGCCGCAGCGCCGAGACGCTGCCTCCAAAACCGGAGCCGATGACGATCCAGTCGAAGTCGAAGGACGACGTCATGCCGGGAGGCGAAGAAGAAGAAGGGCGGCGGGCGCCGACGCGCTACCCGTCGCGGTACGGTGACGCGCTGTGTCCCAGCTCGCCGAAGATCTCCGCCGCACTCTTGCGGCGCGGCGCTCCCTTCTTGCGGTGCGCCGACGGCAACGGCGGCCGCTCCTCGAGGGGCAGCAAATCCTTGACCATTTCCACCAGCTGATGGCTCAGGTGCTGCCCGTACTTGTACAGCGCCACGACGCGCTTTCGGTTGCCGAGCAGGAAGGCGAGGATCGCCTGGTCCTTCTTGGCGGCGTTGCACGCCTTGCAGCAGAGCACCAGGTTGTCGCGACGGTCATACGCCGTCTGGCCGCGCCGCGGCGTGACGTGGTCGAGGGTGATCGACCGCGGCGCCACGGCGCGCTCGCAGTACGCGCAGACTGGCCCGTGTTGCTCCAGCAGCCACTCCCGCGTGTCGCTGTACGCCGCGCGTCCCGTCGGATGCGAGGTGAGGGTCACCTTGGGAGTTGGCGCGTACGCGCTGCCTCCCTTGCCGCGGCGCGAGCGGCGGCGGCGCGACCCCCCGGCGGGACGCTTGGCGGTCACTTGGCGAACACTCGACGCGGCGCCATGCGACTACTGCTTTGCCGCAGGCGCGGCGGCCTGGGCCTTGGTCTTGTAGCGCAGGTCATCGGGCGCGTTGCCGTTGGGCCAGTCGAGTTCCTTGCCCGGGAAGTCGGGGCGCGGACGCGACAGCACGAAGCCCGCGACGTCGTTGGCGATGGAATCGGCCACGAAGCCCGGCGCATCGAACGGCATATGGTGGTGCACGAAGGCCGCCACGATGCGCTGGCGCGCCATCCCAGAGCCGATAGTGAACGAACCGTTGCCCCACAGCGGCGGTCCAGGGTGCTGGACGCCGAGGTTCTTGCCGCCCTGACCCTCCGGGCCATGGCACCGCGAGCAATACATGGCGAACTGCGTCTTGCCGCGCACCGTGTCGGCGGGAATGAGCGGAATGGAATCGACGCCAAGCCCGGCGTGCGGACCCTTCGGCAGCTCCGTCGACAGCCACGTCAGATAGGCGAGGATGTCGCGCATCTCCGTGCTGCCCGCCGCGAGCGGCTTGCCGTTGAGGCCGCGCCGGAAGCAGTCGTTCACCCGGTCCTCGAGCGTCACCGTCGTGCCCGTGCGCTCCCACATCGCGGGATACCGGTTCGCCACCCCCACCAGCGGATTCCCAAACGGCTTGCGTCCCTTGTTCAGGTGGCACGAGGTGCAGTGCAGCTCGTTGCCCACGTGCGAGGGGAGCGAGTCGCGCGTCGCCAGCATCAGCGCCATGCCGCGGCGGATCGACTGCGACGCCGAATCCTGCGTCAACAGCGACTCGGCGGGCGCCGGCAACACGGTGTCGCGCACCGCGACCGTCGTCGTAGCCGCCTGCTCGCTGCCCGACCCACCACACGCGGCGGCAAGTGCAATCATCGCCGACACGCCCCATCGCGTCATCGTTGCCGAGCGAGCAGTCATCACCGGTCCCCTATGGTGGTTCATGGCCGAGCCTCTAGATCGAAAGATGTTCGAGAAAACTGTCCGGATTCACGCCTCTACACCAGACCATGTGCCGTCGAATCCACAACCGGGACGCCGTCCGCCCTGCCTCAAGGTCGGTTCGGCCGGGGCGCCGCACGCGTCGGGTACGCCGCGTCGGGGGGCGGATCGCCACGAGGCCAGTCACGCTCCTTGCCGGCGTAGTCGGGACGCGGCCGTGCCGCGACGAACGCGGCGACATCGAAGGCCTGCTGCGGGGTCAGCGTCCCCGGACGGTCGAACGGCATCTGCCGGTGCACGAACGCGGCCATCACCTGAACGCGCACCATTCCCGAGCCGATATTGAACGACCCGGTCCCCCACAGGGGCGCGCCAGCGTTCGCGATGCCGCGCCCCAGCAACCCGCCGCCGTCGGGGGCGTGGCACCGCGCGCAATCCTGCGCATACACGGCGCGTCCGCGCGCGGTATCGCCAGCCAGCGGCACGAGCGAGTCGATGCCGGTGCCGCGCAGGCGCGCGCCAACGGGCACGCCGCGCGAGAGCCACGACACGTACGCGACGACATCCCGCATGTCGTCGCCGTCGGTCGGCAGGGCGGCGCCGTTGAGACTGCGGCGGATGCAGTCGTTGATGCGCTCCTCAATGCGAATCACCGCCCCCGAGCGCGAGCGGTACTGCGGGAACCGCCCGTAGGCGCCGACCCACGGCATCGCGAAGGCCCGCCGCCCGGCGTCCAAGTGGCACGAGACACAACGAAGCTGCGCACCGACGTGCGTCGGGAGTGAATCGCGCGTGGCGCTCACGAGCGCCAGTCCGCGGCGGACAGACTGCGACAGGGGATCGTCGCCGAGCGAGGACTCCGACGGAGCCGGCAGGAGCAGCGTGTCCCGCGCCACGGCCGCCGCCGGCACCTTGCCACCGCCGCACGCGGCGGCGGCAGCAAGCAGCACTCCAAGAACGAGTAACGGCGCAGGTGGCATCCGTGAATTGTCGCGCGCGCATCGCGTGCGGGCAACGGCGCGTTCCTCTTCCCCATCCGAAAGTCGCGCCGTCAATTCCACGGTATGCTCATTACCCTCGCACTCGCCCTTCAGGCTCGCGCCGCCGCCCCCGCCCCGCCGCCGCAGCGCATCGTCGCTGATTCGGGCGTCATCGCCACCGACCAGCGCGTCACGCCCGCCGGCGTGCAGTCGGTCTTCAAGGGGCGTGTGTTCGGCGTGCGCTTCGGCGCCACCGCCAATGAACTCTGGGTGGCCGCCGCTGGCGGCGCATACCGGCTCAACTGGTCGAACAACCGCGTCATCGCCCACGGCGCGTACGACGGACGCGGCGGCGTGCAGGGAGTCGCCTTTGACCCGGAGACCAACCGCGCCTACGTGACGAGCGTCGGTCGACTGCCGGCGTCCGTGGCAAACAACCGCCTGCCGGGTGAAGCCGAGAAGCCGGGGGCGCGCGTCATCGCGCAGGTGCGCGCATTCACCGTGGGTGGTCAACCGCCGGCCGCGCCGGGCACACCGCCGCAGGCGGCACTCGCCTTTCGCTCCGACTCCATTGGCGACTACCTGGCCGGCGGGCCGAGCGTCGCTCGAGACAAGAACAGCACCAACCATCGGCCGCTCGTCGTGCCGCTCCCCGCCAACGACCACCTCGCCATTCTCGACGCCGACAACGGCGCGTCGCTCGGCGGCGTTGCACTCGGCGTGCTGCCCGTCGCGAGCGCGGTCTCCGACGATGGGTCTGTGGCCTGGGTGTCGGTTTTCGGCGGACGCAAGCCGACGAGCCGCGACCGGGCCGCAATGCAGTGCTGTGACCCGCGCGTCGAACGCGTCCGCGTCGATGCCCGCGGCATCGCCGAACGGGGCAGCGTGGTGCAGGTGGACCTCGTATCGCAGAAGGTCACGGCAACCGTTGAGGCCGGACTGCATCCGACGGGACTCGCGTGGGACCAGTCGCGCGGGCGTCTGTACGTGGCCAACGGCAACTCCGACGACATCTCCGTCGTTGACACACGTTCTCAACAGCGCATCGGCACGATCCGCATCGCGCCGTTCCACGAGCGCAAGATCGGCCTTGCACCAACCGCGGTCGCGCTCTCACCCGACGGCCGCACGCTCTTTGTCGCGCTCGGCGGGCTCAACGCCGTCGCGATGTACGACGTCAGCGCCACCGCCGCCGAGTCGGCGCCGTTGCTCGGCCTCATTCCGACGGGGTGGTATCCCACGTCGCTCGACGTGAGCCGCGACGGTGCCACGCTCGCCGTCGGTACCCTGCTCGGTGTGGGATCGGGCCAGGGCGAGACGTCGGGCCACCCGGGGGCGAAGGGAAGCTACGTGCACGCCAACCGCGGCTCGGTGAATGTCATTGCCGTGCCCACGCCGGCGCAGCTCACGGCCTTTACGACCAGCGTTGCGCAGAACAACCGGCTGACGCTCACCAGCGACGCCGCGCGCGACATCGCTCCGCGCCGGACTGCCGTGGCACGCGCCGTTCCCGAACGGCCCGGTGAGGCAAGCCTGATTCAGCACGTCGTGTTCATCGTGCGCGAGAACCGCACTTACGATCAGGTGCTCGGCGCGCTCGGCCGCGGCGCCGGCGATCCGTCGCTGGTGATGTACGGACGCGACGTGACGCCCAACACGCACGCGCTCTCCGAGCAGTTCGTGACTCTCGACCACTTCTTCGCCAGCGGCGGCAACAGCGCCGACGGCCATCAGTGGCTCACGCAAGCCAACGAGACGGAGTATCCGTACTGGCCGCTGTATTACGGACGGTCGTATCCCAGTGAAGGCGAAGACGCGCTGACATACTCGAGCGGCGGATTCCTGTGGGAAGCGGCCCAGCGCGCCAACAAGCGGGTCACGATTTTCGGTGAGTACGCACCGTCGCCCAAGAACGAACCGCGGGGACTGCGCACCGCCGTTCTCGACGAGTGGAAGAACCGCGCCGCACTGCCGGCCGGCTACTTCCGCAAGCGCCTCGCCGGGCTGTACCAGACGCGCAGCGACATTCCGTCGCTCGACCGCGCGCTGGTGCGCGAGTATCCCGGCTGGACGATGGGCGTCCCCGACGTCGCCAAGGCCGAGGTGATTCTCGATCACCTCAAGGAGTGGGAAGCGGCCAAGGCGATGCCCCACCTGACGATGGTCATCCTGCCTAGCGACCACACCGTCGGCACGTCCGAGGGCGGTTGTACGCCCAAGGCCTGCGTGGCCGACAACGACCTCGCGCTCGGCCGCATCGTCGAGGCGTTGAGCCGTTCGTCGTTCTGGCCGACGATGGCGATTCTCGTGGTCGAGGACGACGCGCAGGACGCCGTGGATCACATTGACGGCCATCGCACCGTCGCGCTGGTGGCCAGTCCGTATGCGCGGCGCGGCATCGTCGACAGCACCTTCTACAGCCAGCCGTCAATGGTGAAGACGGTCGAGCTGATGCTCGGCCTGCCAGCGCTGTCGATGTTCGACCTCGTCGCCACCGACATGCGCGCCAGTTTCATTGCCCCGGGCGAGAAGCCGGATTTCACTCCGTACACCGCGCTCGAGCCGGCGCAGAGCCTCTACGACCGCAACGTGAAGGTCAGCGCCATCACCGGACGGTTCAGCGCGGAGCGCCGCGCGGCGGCGCGGGCGAGCGCGCGCATGAACTTCAGCGATCCCGACGCCGCGCCGTCCGACCGGCTCAACCGGATTCTCTGGCACGACGCGCGCGGATGGAACGTGCCCTATCCCGGCGTGCAGCGCGCCGTGTTCTTCCCGCTCAGCATTCATCTTGCCGACGACGAGCGCGAGGAGCGTGAGGAGCGCGGCGGGCGCGCGCCCTACTTGCGGTAGTCGAGCGCGGGCTTCTGCGTGCCGAGGCGGGTGGTGTAGACGAAGTGCGGACCGCGCGCCGCTTCCAGCTCCGCGCGCGCGGCGGCAATCGTCGCGGGGCTGGTGAACAGCTCGGCCGTCGTCAGCGCCATCGCCTTGGCGGCGACGATCATGCCCCTGTTGCCGATAGACATGCCGCCGGCGGCCACGGCCTGCCACGAGTGGGCCGGCGTGCCCGGAACCCAGGTGGCGGCGCCCAGTTGCACGGTGGGCACGCGCCAGCTCACGTCGCCCACGTCGGTGGACGCCATGCCCGTACCCGACGCATCGGCAGCGTACGGCTGGACCTGCGCAACCGACTCCAGCGGAATCGAGCTCGGCGGCAGGGCCTGACGCAGACGCTCTGCCCACGCCCGCTCGGCCGCGGTGTAGGTGTAGCCACCCACGCGCTCGAGCGACCGCTGCTGCACCTTCGCCAGCGTCTTGTTGATGAGCAGGTTGTACACGGAGCCGGTGACGACGAGTTCATATGAGGTGCCCGTGCCCAGCGCGGCGCCCTTGGCGGCATCCTGCACGCGCGCCCAGATGCGGTCGACCTCGCGGATGTCGGGATGCCGCACCACGTAGTACACCTCGGCGAAATCGGGCACCACGTTGGGCGCGCGCCCGCCGTTGGTGATCACATAGTGAATGCGCGTCTCCTGCGGCACGTGCTCGCGCATCATGTTCACCATATGGTCCATCGCCTCCACGGCGTCGAGCGCCGACCGACCCTGCTCGGGTGACGCCGCCGCGTGCGCGCTGATGCCCTTGAACCGGAACTTCCCCGAGACGTTGGCCAGCGTACTTACCGTCTGCACGTCGTTGCGGTCGCCCGGATGCCACGTTACCGCCACGTCGACGTCGTCGAACAGACCGTCGCGCACCATGTACACCTTGCCGGCGCCGCCTTCTTCAGCCGGCGTTCCGTAGAACCTCAGCGTCCCCGCCACCTTGTTGGCGATCATCCACTCGCGCACCGCGATTGCCGTGGCGACCGTCGCCGTGCCAAATAAGTGGTGCCCGCAGCCGTGCCCAGCCCCGCCCGCCACCAGCGGGTGCTGCACCGGCACGGTGTCCTGCGACAGACCGGGGAGCGCATCGAACTCGCCAAGGATCGCAATCACCGGCTTGCCGCTGCCATACTCGGCCGTGAAGGCGGTCGGAATTCCGGCAACGCCCGCCTTGACGGTGAATCCCGCGTCGGCGAGCTCGCGCTGCAGCAGGGCGCTGCTCTTCACCTCCTGATAGCCGAGCTCGGCGAAGCCCCAGATCTGGTGCGCGACGTTGGCGTAATGGGTCGCCTTGGCATCGATGGCGGTCAGCAGGCTGGCGGTCTTGTCTGGCCCCTTGGCGCCCTGCGCGCCAAGGGAGGACCCACAGAGGGTCAGCAGAACAACGCGGGCGAGAAGCGGATAGAGTCGCATACCGGAAGCTAAATCTCCACGCCGCCGCTCGCGAGCAGCGGCCCGCCATTGCCGTGCTCTCCAACCGGCGCCGCCAACGTTACCTTAGACGCGCTCGTTGACATTCGTTGCCCACCTCGGAGACCGCTCCCGTGCGTCGTTCCCTCCCCCGCGTGTTGGCCGCTGTTCTCTCTGCCGCCACCGCCACGTCCGCCGCCGCGCAAGACGCGAGCACTCCGTTCGACGCGCTGCACTTCCGGGAAATCGGGCCGGCGGCCACCGGCGGCCGCATCCACGACCTGCAGATCGATCCGCGCAATCCGGCGGTGCTTTATGTGGGCGCCGCCTCCGGCGGACTCTGGAAGTCCACTAACAAGGGGCTCACGTGGACCGACATCTTTGCCGGCCAGCCCGACAACACGTTTGGCTCCATCGCCCTGTTCGAAGGCGACCCGCGCATCATCTGGGCCGGCACGGGTGAGCAGAACAACCGACAGAGCACCTCGTGGGGCGGCGGCGTCTACCGGTCCACCGACGGCGGCGCGTCGTGGAGCTATCTGGGGCTCCACGACACGCGCTCCATCGGCCGCGTCGTGCTCCATCCCACCGACGCGAACATCGCGTGGGTGGCGGCCGTCGGCAATCTCTGGGCGCCCAACACCGAGCGCGGCGTCTTCAAGACCACCGACGCGGGGCGCACCTGGAGCAAGGTGCTATACGTCGACTCGCTTACCGGCGCGACGGACATCGTGATCAGTCCGCGCAACCCGCAGGTGCTCTACGCCGCTACCTACCAGCGCCTGCGCAAGCCGTTCGGCTTCAACGGCGGCGGCCCCGGGAGCGCCATCTACAAAAGCACCGACGGCGGCGCGTCGTGGACCAAGTTGGAGAACGGCATTCCGACCGGTGATAAAGGACGCATCGGTCTCGCGATCGCGGCGTCCAACGCCGACGTGCTCATTGCGACCATCGAACATATGGGCGCCGGCGGGACGTACCGCACCGAGGACGCCGGCGCGACGTGGAAGCGGATGAGCGCCGCAAATCCGCGGCCGATGTACTACAGCAAGCCGACCATCGACCCCACCAACCCCCTGCGCGTCTGGCTGCCGGGAACGTATCTGGTGAAAAGCGAAAATGGCGGCGCAACCTTCGAGGAAGAACCCACGTCGCCCACCTACGACGTGGGCCTCAAGACCGACCACCACGTCGTGCGCGTCGATCCGGCCAACCCGGCGCACGTGTACGTCGCCGGCGACGGCGGCCTCCACGAGACGTTCGACATGGGCAAGACGTTCATCCGCCTGAATAACATACCCATCGGTCAAATATATAAGATCGCCGTGGACGACCGCGATCCGTACTGGATCTACGCCGGTTTCCAGGACAATCACTCGTTCATGGGACCCAGCGCCACGCGGCACTGGCTCGGCATTCTCAACCAGGACTGGTACGAGATCGGGTTCAGCGACGGCACCGGCAAAGCCGTCGATCGGCGTGACGGTCGCAAGGTCTACTCCTCGTCGAGCGGCGGCAACCTGTCGCTCGTCGATCCGGTCACCGGCGACGTCATGGGCATCACACCGCGCGCGCCCAACGGCGAACCGCCCTACCGGTTCGACTGGGACGCGCCGGTCATCGCCTCGCGGCACACCTCCGGCACCGTGTACCTTGGCGGCAACCGGCTCTTCATCTCCAAGGACTTCGGCTCTACCTGGACGCGCACCGCGGACCTGACGCGCAGCATCAATCGCGATACCCTCGTGATGATGGGCGTAAAGAACCGCGACATCCGTCTGTCGCGCAACGACGGCGACGCGATCAGCGAGATCACCGCCATCGCCGAATCGCCGCTCGACTCCAAGATCCTGTGGGTCGGCACCGACGACGGCAACGTGCAGGTGAGCACCGACGGCGGCGCCAACTGGACCGAAGTCGGCCGCCGCATCACCGGCGTCCCTGACGGCCAGTACATCGGCGAGATCGTCGCCTCCGCGGCATCCAAGGGCACCGCCGTCGTGGCCGTCGACGCGCATCGCGATGGCGACTTTGCCCCGTACCTCGTGCGCACGACCGACTTTGGCAAGACGTGGACACTCGTGACGACGGGCCTGCCGCGCGACGATGCGTCGATTCGCGCGCTCACCGAGTATCCGGGGCGCGCCAACGTGCTCTTCGCCGGCACCGAGCGGGCGCTCTACGTGACGCACGACAGCGGCGCGCAGTGGATTCGGCTCCGCGCCAACCTGCCCACCACGCGCTACGACGACATCCTCGTCCATCCGCGCACCAAGGACCTGGTGCTCGGCACCCACGGGCGCAGCATCTGGGTGCTCGACGACGCGTCGCCGATCGCCGAGTGGACGAGCGCCATCGCCGCCAAACGCGCGCATCTGTTTGCTGTCCCGCGCGCCACGCTGACGCTCTATTGGGAAGACATCTCCAACATGGCGCACTATTTCTACGCCGCGGAGAATCCGGCCGAGGGGGCGGCGTTCACGTATCATCTGGCCCAGCCGGCGCAGAAGGTGCGCCTGCTGGTCACCACCGCGGCGGGCACGTCGGTGCGCGAACTGAACGGACCGACCACGGCCGGCCTGCTGCACCGCGTGCAGTGGGATCTGCGCTTCCCGCTGCCGTCGGGCCTCGCGCGGTTCGGCGGAGGCGGCGGCGAGGAGGGGAGCGGAAGCGGACCGGGCTCGCAAAAACCCGGCGTGGTGCAGCTTCCGATTCCCGCGCACGACATTGCGCCGCGCGGCCCCATGGTGGCCCCCGGCACGTTCAAGGTGACCCTCGAAGTCGACGGCGTCGCCATGGAGTCGCGCAGCTTCGAGGTGCGCGGCGATCCGACCGCCAACGTAACGCTTGCCGAGCACAAGGCGCGTGAAGCGTTCGTGCGCGACGTCACCCAGAGTCTCGCCAGCGTCGACGCGCTCGCGGCGCAGCTGAGCGCCAAACGGACCGCGGCCACCGGCGCCGAGGCCGAGCGGCTGCAGGCGCTCGAGCAGCGCCTCGTTGGCGGCCGGCCGGCGGGCGGTGGCGGTGGATTTGGCCGCGGGGGCCCGCAGGCGGTGCGACAGCGACTCAGCGGCGCGCTATCCGTCTATATCAGCTCTGGGGCGCGCACGGGGACCCTGTCGCCACCGACGGGAGCGATGCGCGCCGCGTTCGCCGACGCGAAGGCCGAACTCGCCAACATTCAGCGCGAGCTGGCCGGCGCCACTCCGGCCGCCGCGCCGCGCGCCAAGCAAGCGGCGAAGTCGCCCTGACCGAAACTGACGATTCGACATGCCGTTCATTCTCGCCCTCGACCAAGGCACCACGTCATCCCGCGCGATTCTCTTTGACCGCGCGGGCGGCGTCGTGGCGGTCGCGCAGAAGGAGTTCGCGCAGCATTTCCCCAAGCCGGGATGGGTGGAGCACGACCCGGCCGACATCTGGGCGACGCAGCTTGGCGTCGCCGCCGAGGTCCTGCAGCGCGCGGGCGTGACGGCGGCCGACATTGCCGGCATCGGCATCACCAATCAGCGCGAAACCACAGTGGTGTGGGACCGTGAGACCGGCCAGCCGATCGCCAATGCCATTGTCTGGCAGGATCGGCGCACAGCGCCGGCGTGCGACGCCCTGCGCAAGAAGCGCCTTGACCGCCTGATCCGTCGCAAGACGGGACTTGTGCTCGACGCGTACTTCTCGGCGACCAAGGTGCAGTGGATCCTTAAGCACGTGGCCGGCGCGCGGGCCCGCGCGCGGGCCGGCAAGCTGGCCTTCGGTACGGTGGACAGCTGGCTGGTGTGGAAGCTCACCGGCGGTGCCGTCCATGTGACGGACGCGAGCAACGCATCGCGCACGATGCTCTATAACCTGCGCACCGGCGACTGGGACGACGAGCTGCTGCGCCTCTTCGGCGTACCGCGTTCAATGCTGGCAGAGGTGCGCTCGTCGAGCGAAGTGTACGGCCACACCGCGCTGCTCGGCGGAACGATTCCCGTCTCCGGCATCGCCGGCGACCAGCAGGCGGCGCTGTTTGGCCAGGTGTGCACCACGCCCGGCATGGTGAAGAACACCTACGGCACCGGCTGTTTCCTGCTGATGCATAGCGGCACCACACCGATCGCATCGAAGAACAACCTCCTGACGACGGTGGCGTGGCGCATCGGCGGACGCACCGAGTACGCGCTCGAGGGGAGCATCTTCATGGCCGGCGCGGTCGTGCAATGGCTGCGCGACGGGCTGGGGATCATCGGCACGGCCGCCGACATCGAGCCGCTCGCCGCGTCCGTGCCCGACACGGACGGCGTGTTCCTCGTGCCGGCCTTCGTGGGCCTCGGCGCGCCGCACTGGGATCCCTATGCCCGCGGCACCCTGCTCGGCCTCACCCGCGGCACCACCCGCGCGCACATCGCGCGCGCCGCGCTCGAGGGCATCGCGCTGCAGGTGATGGACGTGCTGAGGGCGATGGAGGCTGATGCCGGGATTCGCCTGCGCGAACTGCGGGTCGACGGCGGCGCGAGCGCCAACAACCTGCTGATGCAGATGCAGGCCGACGTGCTCAACGTGCCGGTCGTGCGGCCGCGGATCGCGGAGACGACAGCCCTTGGCGCGGCGTACCTGGCGGGGCTCGCCGTAGGATTCTGGGTCGATCAGGCCGACATCGCGCGCCAGTGGCGTGCCGAGCGCCGGTTCAACGCCGCCATGACGCCGGCGGCGAGGAAGGCCCTCGCCGCCGGCTGGAGCAAGGCGGTGGCACGCGCGCGGCACTGGGCCGCGCGCTAGCGACCGCTCAGTTCACGATGATGGTGCCCGTCATCCCCGAGTGCAGGCTGCAGTCGTAGCCGAAGCTGCCGGAGGTGGCGAACACGCGCTGCACCGCGCCGTTGGACGTCGTGGCAATGTTCGCCGGAGCGCCGGCCACGTTGGCGAAATTCACGTTGTGCGCCGTGTTCTGGAAGGTGAACGTGACCGACGTGCCCTTGGAGACGGTGAGCGTGCCCGGCGTAAACACGTTGCTGGTGGTGGCAATGACCTCGTTGGCGCCCGGCGTTACAGGGGGAGGCGGGGTGCCGCCGCCCGGCGACGTTGTGTAGCCGCCATCGCTTCCGCCGCCGCCGCCGCCGCAGGCGGCGAGGGTAACCACTGCAATCAGTCCTACGTACTTCCGCGACATCGCGAACATGAGACCTCCGGGGGGTAAGGTCCTGCTTCACTACTGGGAATCCCACTACTGAGAAATTGCCGGCACGAGAGGCGCCCGCGTTACATGCCAGCGGGCGCCGTCGTACGACTGGGCCTATCTATGTCAGCAGGGTGCGCGCCTCGTCCGTGACGTGCATCACACAAGCCTCCATTTCTTCGCGGCGCGTGCGGAAGCTCAGCACGCAGACCCGCGCCAGGTGCCGGCCGTCCACGGTGCAGCCAGTGAGCATCACCCGGCCCCGCCGCGTCACGCGCTCCATCAGCGCGGCCGTCGCCGCGTTGCGCGCCTCCTGGGTGGTGAGCCGCGGCCCCTCGAGGTGAAACGCGAACAGCGACAGTTGCGGCCACGCGTCCATCACGATCCCCGGCACCTGCGCAATGCGCTCTGCCGCCCACACCGCCAGCGCGCGCTTCTCGGCGATCGCCGCGCGATACCGCGCGGCGCCCAGCATCTTGACCGCCATCCAGACGCGGAGGCCCGGGAAGCCGCGCGACAACTCGGGTCCGTACTGGCTGGGATCGTAGAACTCCAACTGCTGCGCCGGGAGGTAGCCGGCCGTCGCCGAGTGCACCGCGCGCAGCGCCTCGCCGTCGCGGACGAGCAACGCACCAGTGCCGTACGGGAGGAACATCCCCTTATGCGGGTCGAGCGTCAGCGAATCCGCGCGCGGCAGGCCGGCGAGCAGCGGCCGCAGCTCGGGCACCGCATGGAAGAACGCGCCGTACGCGCCGTCCACATGGTGCCACATCACCTCGGCGCGGCAGAGATCGGCGACGGCGTCGAGCGGATCCACGGCGCCGGTGTTGGTCGTGCCGGCTGACGACACGACCATGAATGGCCGCAATCCGGCGGCGCGATCGGCGGCGATGGCGGCCGCGAGTGAGTCCACGCGCATCCGGAATTGGGCATCGCTGGGTATCAGGCGCACGCGATCGTGAAAAATCCCCGCGAGCTTGGCTGCCTTCTCAATGCTGTGATGCCCCTGGTCCGACGTGTACAGCACGCCCGGGCGGATATCGGTACCGAGGTACCGCTCGCGCGCGCAGAGGATCGCGTTGAACGTCGCCCCCGATCCGCCCGTCGTCAGCAGGCCGCTCGCACCGTCGGGAAAGGACATCCAGTCGCGCAGCCACTCGAGGACGTTGGCTTCGAGCTGCACCAGTGCCGGCGACGCCTGCCAGACCCCGGTGTACCGATTGGTCGTGTTGGCAATGAAGTCGGCGAGCGCCGCCGGATAGACGCCGCCGCCGGGGATATACGCCAGGTAGCCCGGCCCCGGCGTGGTGAACGAGCGCGGAATCAGCTCATCGAAGAGCTGGTCGAGCAGGGGCTCCAGCGCCGCGCCGTGTTCGGGGCACGGTTCGCGTAGCGCCCGACAGAGATCGGCGGCGTCCACGTCGCCGCAGCTCGGCTGACGGTCCAGCGAACCAAGGTGCGCCACCGAGCGGGCCAGCACCGCCTCGCCCATGGTGAGCATTTGTTCAGGCGAGAACTCGAGACTGGCGGCGTCGGCCGCGGGATAAGGCAAGGCAGTTGTATCCGACATGCACGAAAGATACCCACGGAGAAAGCATGAGGGGCGCGGCCGGCGACCGCGCCCCTGCACCACACCCTGCCTCTTCCCCTGCACCCAACCGGCATTGATCGCTCACGCCGGCTTCAGAATCACGCCCTCACTACGGCGCCCGTTCATGCGCACCGTCAGCGGCTTTTCAAACTCCACGAGCCGCACATGGCCATCCTCGGCGGTCGCCGGTTGGGCGGCGAGCCAGTCCCAGTCGACAAAGCCGTCGCCAAACTCGGGGTTCGTCGTGAAGTAGCCAACCTGAAACGATACGAGATTCTGGAAGAAGTGACTCCCCTGCGACGGCGAGACGCGGAAGTCGCGGAACCCGGCCTCCACGATGACGCGCGCGCCCGAGATCTCGTCCCAGCGCACGGGAATGCCCAGCCACGGATCGGCCGATCCCCACCGCCCGACGCCGACGAGCAGGTAGGGCTCGCCCTTCTCAACCAGTTCGGCATTGAATCGCGCGATGACGCGCGCCGCCTCGCGCGTGGCCGACCGGTCGAAGCGGTGAAAGTCGACCACCACCGCGTGCCGCAAGTTGTCGATGACGCCGTCGCCAAGCACGCGCGGACTGCGGCAGAGCACGGTCTCGGGCTTCACGGTGGAGAGGTCGAGGTCGTGCATCTCGCGCGACAACACCAGCGGCCGCAGCTGCAGAAAGCCGAACTCGGGCGCCTCGCCCGGGCGCTGGGCCAGCCGCACGGCAAACTCGATCTCGCACGGGCGGTTCATGCCGCTCTCGCCGATATCCAGCAAATCGGCCACCAGCGGAGCCAGCGGGAGCAGGCCGTGCTTGAGGATCGGCGCAAAGCTCACGAGCCGCGTGCCCGGACGCGAGAGCCCGTCGTAGATGGCGTCATTCTCGGGCGAGTACGTTGAGCCCACGGCGCGCAGCGTGCCGTCTTCTTCGGCCACGTCCAAATCGAACGCGCGCTCGCGCATGCCACGCTCGCTGCCGGCCGGCGCATCGGCGTCTTCGGAGAAGTCGACCGCCCAGAAGCTGCGCTGCGAGTTCGCCAGGATGTCGCCGACCGACGAAAACTGGATGATGTTGCGCGGCGCGCGCGGGCAGAACGTGAGCACCCGACCGCCCTCGACAATCGCGCGGCCGAGCCCAAGCGCCACGGCCGCCACGCCGTCTTCGGCTTCCAGCGGCGCCGCCGGATAGAAGTTGTACGAGCGGCCGACGCCCGAAAAATCCGGATAGAAACGCGGCCCGTGCTCGGCGCCGACAATCTTCTGGATGATGACCGCCATCTTCTCTTCCTCGAGGCGGTACGGCGTCGCCCGGAGGTACGACTTGGCGTTGTGCGTGAACGTCGAAGCGTAGACGCGCTTGACCGCCTCAACGAGGCGCGCGAGGCGCTCATCGTGGTCGGGATGCCGGTTCGGGAGCATGAACGTGTCGTACACGCCCGTGAACGGCTGGTACTGCGAGTCTTCGAGCAGGCTCGACGAACGCACGGCGAGCGGCCAACGCACCTGCCGCAGGAAGGCGTCGAGGTCGGCGAGCACATCGTCGGGCAGCCGCGCGGCGAGGAACCGCCGCGTCAGCTCGGCGTCGTCCGTGCCGTGGAAGGCGATGTCGAGCAGGTCGTTGTCGGCGAGAAACCGATCAAATACGTCGGTGCCGATCACGACGGCCGGCGGCACGCCCACGCGCACGCCCTCAAACCGCCGGTTCACGCCGTACAGCCCGACGAGCCGCCGCACGAAGGCCAACCCGCGCGCCTTGCCGCCAATGGAACCGCCGCCAATGCGCGCAAAGAACGGCACCGACGCGTCGAAGTACTCGCGGTCGAAATCACCCACCTGCAGCTGCGCCTGATCGGCGCGGTACTCGGCGATCGCGGCGATAAGCTTGGTGCGGAGTTCCTCCGGCGACTGGTAGTCCGACACGCGCCGGCTCCGCAGGCGATGCGCCACCCAGAACTCGGCGCGCGCGGCGAGCCACGTGGAGAAGTGATTGCGCTCGCCATGGTAGACGAGACTCTCGGCCGGTACGGTCGCCACCTGGGTCTCGAGGCTGCGCAGGTCGTCGGCGCGCCCGACCTCGCGGCCGTCGGGAAGTCGGAAGATGAAGTCGCCGAACGCGAAATGTTCAACAATGAAGCCGTGCAGCTCGTGCAGCATCGTCGGCGAGCCCTTCAACACGAACGGCAGCCCCTGCGCCGCCGCCTGCGCGGCATACTCCGCGCGCCCCGACTGCATGAGCACCGGCACGTCGGGCGCCTCGGTGCGGATGGCCCGTGCCAGGGCAAAGCCGGCGTCGCGGGCCACCGCCCCGTCGCGCGGGAACTCCACGTCGGTGATGACGCCGAGCACGTGCTGTCGGTAGCGCGACCACTGGGCCCACGCCTCCTCGTACGACGTGCACAGCAGGATCTTGGGGCGCGCGCGCAGGCGCACGAGCTTGTGCGACAGGTTGGTGCCCTCGCCCAGCGCATTCGCCGACTGCCGGATGATCTCCGTGTAAATGGTGGGCAGCAGCGACGAATAGAACCGCATGCTGTCTTCCACCAAGAGCACCACCTGAACCCCGGTGGTCGATGTGTCATGCGCAACGTTGCGCTGGTCTTCGACGTAGTTGACCATCGCCAGCAGGATGCGGGCATCGCCCTGCCACATGAAGCAGCGGTCGATGCGCGACAGGTCGGCGCGGGCCTCGAAGTCCTTGAACTCGCGGTGATCGTAGGCCAGCACCAGCACGGGCACGTCGAGTCCGGCGTCCGCCAGCCGCTGCGCGAGCTGCGTGGCGTCCATGTCGCCCGGATTGATCGTCGTGATCACCAGGTTGAACTGGCGCTGCGCCTTGGCCTTGGCGATCGCCTCGGCGCCGCTGGACACGTGCGTGATGTGCGGGGTGTGGTGGGTGTCGAGATCCACGAACTCGCTCATCACCAGCTCGTTCAGCCGGCCGTCCTCCTGCAGCGTGAACGCGTCGTACAGGCTGGATACGAGCAGGATGTCCTGCACGCGATACGGCATCAGGTCCTGGAACAGCTCGCTCGGCAGGGCATCGTCCAGCTTCGTCACCGGCACTCGCTCGCTCACCCGTCCTCCAGAGATCATCGGCCGCCTACCATCTACCCTCTACCATCTGCCCCCAATGTAGAAGCGCGAGGTGGCATCCGCCCACCCCGCGCTCCTTGACCGCCACGAACGCTGCCGGTTAGACCGCGCCCTGATCCATCATCGCGTTGGCGACCTTCAGGAAACCGGCGATGTTGGCGCCGTTCACCAGGTTGCCCGGCGTGCCGTACGTCGCGGCCGCCTCGCTCGACGCCTTGTAGATGCTCTTCATGATGCCGTGCAGCTTGGCGTCCACTTCGTCGCGCGACCAGTTGTAGCGCATGCTGTTCTGCGACATCTCGAGACCCGACACCGCCACACCGCCGGCGTTGGCCGCCTTGCCCGGCGCGAACATGACGCCGGCCTTCTGGAACGCCTCCACGGCATCCGGCGTGCTCGGCATGTTGGCGCCTTCGGTGACGCACATGCAGCCGTTCTTCACCAGCTCGGCCGCGTCGCTGCCGTTGAGCTCGTTCTGCGTGGCGCACGGCAGCGCGACGTCGACCTTGACGCCCCACGGGCGCTTGCCGGCGAAGAACTTCGCTCCCTTGAACTTGTCGGCGTACGGCGCGGCGATGTCCTGCCCCGACGAACGCAGCTTGAGCATGAACTCCCACTTCTCGCCCGCGATGCCGTCTTCATCGAGAATGAAGCCGTCGGGACCCGAGATGGTCACGACCTTGCCGCCGAGGTCACCGACCTTCTTGACGGCGCCCCACGCCACGTTGCCGAAGCCCGAGATGGCCACGCGCTTGCCGGCGAAGTCCGTCCCCTTGGATGCCAGCATCTCCTGCGCGAAGTACACGGCCCCAAAACCCGTGGCCTCGGGACGAACGAGCGACCCGCCCCAGTTGAGCCCCTTGCCGGTGAGCACCCCGGTGAACTCGTTCTTCAGGCGCTTGTACTGGCCGAAGAGGAAGCCGATTTCGCGCGCGCCCACGCCGATGTCGCCCGCCGGCACGTCAGTGTTGGCGCCGATGTGTCGGAACAGCTCGGTCATGAAGCTCTGGCAGAAGTGCATCACCTCGGTGTCGCTCTTCCCCTTCGGATCGAAGTCCGAGCCGCCCTTGCCGCCGCCCATCGGCAGCGTGGTGAGCGAGTTCTTGAACACCTGCTCGAAGCCGAGGAACTTGAGGATGCCGAGGTTCACCGAGGGATGGAAGCGCAGGCCGCCCTTGTACGGACCGATCGCGCTATTCATCTCGATGCGGAAGCCACGGTTGATCTGGATCTCGCCATGGTCGTCCACCCACGGCACGCGGAACAGGATCACGCGCTCCGGCTCGATCATGCGCTCCACGATATGCGCGGCCTTGTACTCCGGATGCTGATCGAGCACGACGCCGAGCGACTCGACGACTTCGTGCACCGCCTGATGGAACTCCGGCTCGGCGGGATTCTGGGCGACGACCTTCTCCATGATGGCCGACACGTACGCCTTGCCGGTCAGGTTCTTCAGCTGGGTGTGCGAGCGCGCATCGCGCGGGGGTATGGCGGTCATGTGTTCCGCTTCCTGTTATGAAGAGCTCCGAAGAGCGCTGGGGTGACGGGGACACTGCGGGCAACTGTCCTGAATTCTAGCCAACGGGACGCACGCGTGGCGACAGGGAAGTTGCCATCCCTGTATAAGGTAAAGTCGGGCGCGAATCACTGGGGCGCGTCTGGTGCCGGCTAGACGCCGACGAGCGAATCGGCCTCCACCCGTTTCACCAACTGCGCCCAGCGCGCGTCGATGCCGGCCTGGATGTGCGCCACCTGCTCGGCGCTCAGGTGGCGGAACCGCCCCTGCCGCCTTAGGTACGGCTCCACACTCTCGCCGACATGATACATGGTCAGCCGCCAGCGCTGCCCATGCTCCACTTCGAGCATCGGGAAGACGCGGCTTTGCACCGCCATGCGCGCCAGCTCGAGTCCCTCGTCATCGCCGCACTTCCACCCCGGCGGGCACGGCGACAGCAGGTGAATGAAGCGCGTCCCGCGCATCGCCTTGGCCTTCTGCACCTTCTCCACAAAATCCACCGGATACGCCGCCGTCGCCGTGGCGGCATACGGAATGTTGTGCGCGGCCATGATCGCCAGCATGTCCTTCTTGGGCGACGCCTCAGGGAACTGCGCCGGCGTCGTCGTCGTCCACGCCCCCCACGGCGTCGCCGACGAACGCTGGATGCCGGTGTTCATGTACGCCTCGTTGTCATAGCAGACGTAGATGATGTTCTCGTTGCGCTCGGCGGCCCCCGACAGCGACTGCAGGCCGATGTCAAACGTGCCGCCGTCGCCTACCCAGACCAGCACGGTGGTGTCGTGCTTGCCCTGTTGATCGAGCGCGGCGCGCACACCCGACGCCACGGCGGGGCCGGTGGCGAACGCGGTGTGGAAGACCGGCACCTGCAGTGAACTCTGCGGCCACGGTCCGGCGATGATCGTAAAGCAGCTCGCCGGCATCACCACGATCGTATTCGAGCCGAGCGTGTTGAGCGCCAGCTTCATGGCCAGCGGCGCCGCGCAGCCGGGGCAGGCCAGATGCCCCGAGGCCACCAGCTTCCCCTGGGGAATGCGTTTGTCAATGCGCACCTGGCTCACGGATTCACTCCCACCCAAAGGTCCTCGCGCGACGGCACCGTGCCCGCGCGCGTCTGTTCGATTATCTCGTCAATCACCGCCGGCGTGATGTCGCGACCGCCGAGCCCGAGCACGAAGCCGAACAGCTCCGGCCGTTCGGCGTCGGGCAGATCGTACAGCGCCGACCGCAGTTCCTCGGCGAAGATGCCGCCGTGCCCCGGCGACACGTTGCGGTCGAGCACCGCCACGCGCGGCACGCCGCGCAGGGCGTCGCGCACCAGCGCCGTGGGGAACGGACGGAACATCTTGATCTTGAGCAGCCCTATCTTCTCCCCGTTCCCGCGGCGCGCATCGACCACCGCGCGCGCCGTGCTCGTCACCGTGCCGCTCGTCACCAGCAGCAGCTCGGCGTCGTCTGCGCGATACGACTCGATGGCGCCGTACGACCGGCCGAACATGCGCGCCCAGTCCTGCTCGATTCCGGCGAGCGCCTCGGGCACCTGACGGAACGCCTCCTGCTGCATCCAACGCATTTCCATGTACGCGTCGGGCTTGACCAGCGCGCCAAATGCGTGCGGCTGCTCGGTGTCGAGCTTGTACGTCGCGACGCGCTTGGGGAGGAAGCGGTCCACCAGCTCCTGGTCGGGCACGTCCACCGGCTCCGCCGTGTGCGACAGGTAGAACCCGTCGAGCATCAGCATCACCGGCACGTTGAGCGACTCGGCGAGCTTGAACGCCACGATGGTCGTGTCCACGACCTCCTGGTTCGTCTCGCAGTACAGCTGCACCCAGCCCGTGTCGCGCTGCGAAAGCGAGTCGTTCTGGTCGGTCCAGATGTTCCACGGCGCGCCAACCGAGCGGTTCACGTTGACCATCACGATCGGCAGGCGGCTGCCGCCCGCCCAGTGCAGCATCTCGTGCATGTAGAGCAGGCCGTGCGAGCTGGACGCCGTGAAGGCGCGCACGCCGGCGGCCGACGCGCCGATCACGGCGGCCATCGCCGAATGCTCCGACTCCACCTTGATGAAGCGCGCCGGCAGCGTGCCGTCGGCGCACATCTCGCTGAGCTTCTCCACCACCTGCGTTTGCGGCGTGATCGGGTACGCGGAGATCACCTCGACGCGCGCCAGTCGCACGCCCCACGCCACCGCGTGGTTGCCCACCATCACTTTCTTCATGGCCGATCCTGCGTCATGGTGATCGCCCCTCGCGGGCATTCCGCGGCGCAGATGCCGCATCCCTTGCAGTAGTCCATCGCGATGACGTACGCGCCCCCGTCGGTGCGTGTGATGGCCGCGTCGGGGCAGAAGATCATGCACACATCACATTCGATGCAGACGCCGCAGTTGAGGCAGCGCTTGGCTTCCTCCATCGCGACGGCCTCCGGCATCCCCGGATTCACCTCGTCGAAACTCTGCACCGCGGCGGCGCTCGGCAGGTGCGGATCGCCGTGGCGAGGCGCGCGGCGGAACTGCGTGTAGTTCACGTCGTCCGGCGTCACGACGTCGTTCACGGGCGCCGTGCGGCGCACCGGGTCGCGCCCCGTCCAGCGCGCGGCACTCAGATTGCCGTCGGCGAAGCGCAGCGCGTTCAGCTCGGCGGTGTCGCCCGCGTGGTGCCGCAGGTGCCGGTCAATGCCGATGGCGGCGCGCTTGCCGGCGCCCAGCGCGTCGGCGACGGTGCGTTCGAGGTCGGTGACGTCTCCGCCGGCATACAGCAGGTTGCGCGACGTGCCGCCCAGCGCATCGACGCGGAGCCCCGCATCGGAGCCCTCGACGTCGGTGAAGAAGTTCTGCAGCGCCGCGGACTCGCCGATGGCCGTGAGCACCGTGTCGGCCTCGATGACGAACGTCTCACCGGTCGGCACGGGGCGCCGGCGGCCGCTCGCGTCGGGCTCGCCGAGCGCCATGCGCTCGCAGACCATCGCGTGCACCCGCCCGCCCTGCTCGCGGAACTCCACCGGATTGGCGAGGAAGACAAACTCCGCCCCCTCGCGCATGGCGTCCTCAATCTCTTCCTTGATCGCCGGCATCTGCTCGCGCGTGCGCCGGTACGCCACCGTCACCTTGGCGCCCAGCCGCATGGCCGAGCGCGCGCAGTCCATGGCCGTGTTGCCGCCGCCCACGACAACGACCCGCTCGCCGAGCGACGGCCGCAGTCCGCTGTTGACGTCACGCAGGAAGGCGAGTCCCGGCCGGACACCGGGCAGGTTCTCCCCGGGCACGTCGAGCGCTCGGCTCGTGTGCGCCCCCGTGGAGATGCAGACGGCTTCGTACGCGGAGGTCAGTTCGCTCCACGGCACGTCAGTGCCCACCTTCACGCCGCACTTGATCTCGACGCCGTGCGCGGTGACGCGGGCGATGTCGCGGTCGAGCACATCGCGCGGCAGGCGATACTCCGGAATGCCAAGGCGCAGCATGCCGCCGGCTTCGGGCGCCGCTTCATAGACGGTCACGCCGTAGCCAAAGCGCGCGAGGTGATAGGCGCAGGCGAGACCGGCGGGCCCCGAGCCGACCACCGCCACGCGCTCGGCGCGCGGCGTCCCCTTGAATACCGGGGCCGGCCGCTGGTGGGCGAGGTCGCCCATCATCCGTTCCACCGCGTGAATGGCCACCGCGCCGTCGAGCGCGCGGCGGTTGCACGAGTTCTCGCACGGATGGTGGCAGACGCGGCCGGTGACGGCCGGCAGCGGATTCTCCTGCAGCAGCAGGTCGCGCGCCTCGTCGACACGCCCTTCGCGCAGGAGGTTCAGGTACCCTTCGATGTCGATGCCCACCGGGCAGCGCGCGTTGCAGGGCGCCACGCGGTCATGGTAGACCGGCCGCTGGTACTTCCACGACCCGGTGCGCGTGGCAAGGGTCGACATCGTGCTCATCGCCACCTGCGGCACGGCGTGCGGGCCAGGCGTCGTTGGCATGGACTCAGACACGGGTCACCTCCGCCGTGCTGCCCATCGGGGCGTGGCGCACCGCCGACATCGCCTCCTTGGCGGCGGCGATGTTGGCGTCGATTTGAATCGGCACTTCTTCCTTGATCGCGTTGATCATGCTCGCCACCGTGATCGATCCCGTATCGGCGGCGTAGGCGCCAAGGATCGCCGTGTTCACGATCGGCTGGGCACGGCCCCCCAGCCCGTGGCGCACCGCGATGCCCGTGGCGTCGATCGTGCTCACGTGCGCGCGTTCGAGGAGCTGCGGGAAGTCCTCGGGAGCGAGCTCGGTGTTGATGAGAATGCGTCCGCCGGGCTTGAGCCCAGTGGTGATGTCGGTGGTGCCGATGAGCGTCGGGTCGAGCACGATCAGCTCGTCGGGCGCCTGAATCTCGCACCGAAGCTTGAGCGGCTGGTCATCAACGCGCAGGAAGGCCGTCACCGGCGACCCGCGGCGCTCGACGCCGAACATCGGGAAGGACTGCACTTCGCGTCCTTCGAGGAAGAGGGCCACGGCGAGCAGCTTGGAGGCGATGACAGTGCCCTGGCCGCCGCGGCCGTGCAGTCGGAGTTCACGCATGATTGGCTTTCGTTGGACGGGACGCGGCGGAGCCGGCATCACCGGTGGCGTCGCGGTGTTCGTCGCACACGCCGTCGGTGGAGCGGTCGCAGTGCTCGCAGTCGACACGGACCGTGGCACAAGGGACGCCGTCGCTCTGGGCGATTTGACAGGGAACGCCGGTGCCGGACTGCGGGGCCTCCGCAGTGCGCGCCGGTGCTGACGGGGCGACGCTCATGATCCCTTCCCGTTCCGTATGGACGCGGCGGTCATTCGGCCGCCGACACCGTCATAGTAAACGAGGGGTCGTGAGAGGGTGGTGGGGCGAACCCCCGTCATTGACGTACGAGATAGCCGCACACGAATCGACGCTCGCGGCGGCTCGCTTTCGCACCGCGAAGGTCCGTTCTCGCCGATGCCGTCGCGTCGAGAGGCGGCGCGACGTGATTGGGTGCGTGGCACTACGTAGGGAGATCCCTCAATCGCTGTATCACTATGTACCGCATCGAGTTGGGGATGCCGCCCGACAGATGAGTTTGCCTCTCACTTGCACATTACTCGCTGCCCGGCTGCCGATCGGCAGAGCTGGTCCAATAAGTAGCGGGCAGCAAGAGCATTTCACTCGTGTGCGCACCTCAGGAGGGTGCCATGACATTTTTCAACGTTCGAGGAAGTGGCATCCGCTCGATGCGGCCGCTGACTTGGCTCGTCGGTAGTGCGCTTGTCGCGGCGGTGGCGTTCACGCCCGCTGCGTCGAGCGCCCAGACGAAGGCGCCGAAGGCCGACGCTGCCGTCTCGGGTGCGACGTATGTCGGTCAGGAGACCTGCGTCGGATGCCACGAGAAAGTGACGTCGGCCGGGCTGCATGCCAAGGCCGCCGATCTCCGCACGCCCGCCGGCGGCAAGGGCTGCGAGTCGTGCCACGGGCCGGGCAGCAAGCACGCCGATGATCCCGAGAAGGTGAAGCCGCTCCAGTTCGACAAGGTGAGCGCGGTGGAGGCCTCGGCGGCCTGCACGACGTGCCACAGCGGCAGCACCCACGCCTTCTGGGCCAACAGCAAGCACGAAGCGCGCAACGTGAGCTGCGTGTCGTGCCACAGCGTGCACAACCCGAAGGGCGAGCCGCAGCTGAAGGAAGTGACGCAGGCGAAGCTCTGCGCCAACTGCCATCAGGCGATCGTCAACAAGGTCAACCGCTTCAACCACATGCCGGTGCGTGAAGACAAGATGGCGTGCGCGTCGTGCCACAATGTCCACGGCTCGGCCAACGTCCGGATGCTCAAGTCCGGCACGAACATCGACCAGAGCTGCGTGAGCTGCCACCAGGAAAAGCGCGGTCCGTTCCTGTGGGAGCACGCCCCGGTGGCGAGCTCGTGCGTGACCTGCCATGACGCGCATGGCTCGAACAACGACCGCATGCTGGTCGCCAAGCAGCCGGGCATCTGCCAGCGCTGCCACGTGACGTCGCGTCA
Source organism: Gemmatimonadota bacterium (assembly GCA_016182795.1). Lineage (GTDB taxonomy): Bacteria > Gemmatimonadota > Gemmatimonadetes > Gemmatimonadales > Gemmatimonadaceae > PNKL01. The sequence continues at coordinate 155,651 of JACPFW010000012.1, read as the reverse complement.
TCCGCCGACGATCTACGACAAGTTCGTCAGCCAGAACTCGTCGAATGCCAACAAGATCACGGGCCGCTCGTGCCTGAACTGCCACCAGCAGATTCACGGCTCCAACAACCCCAACGGCAAGGCGTTCCTACGCTAAGGGAGAGGGAGACAGAGATGCGCACTCGCTACATTTTCTCGGCCGCGCTCCTGGTGCTCGCTTCCGCCAGCGTGGCGGGGGCACAGCAGAAGACGGCGGCGCCGGCGAAGCCGGCCTGGGAACAGACCTGGGAGCTCGGCTTCCGGGCGACCACCACCACTGGCGACGAAGCCCGCTATCAGCGGTATGAGGACCTCAAGTCCGGCCTCGCCAGCAAGATCATGATCGGCAAGGACGACAACGCGGTCGGCTACGATTTCAGCGCCGCCAACGTCGGCTACGACGATCAGCGGTACTCGTTCAGCTACAACCGGTATGGCAAGGCGAAGTTCACGCTCGATTTCAACGGCCAGCCGCTGAACTACGCGTACAACACGCTGACGCCGTTCCGTGATGCCGGCAACAACAAGTGGACGCTTGACCAGGCGCTCCGCACCCGCGTCCAGAACAAGGAAGCGGGCGTCGTCGGCATTGGCACGAACGCGGCGACGAACGTGGCGTCGATCTACCGCTCGATCGCCACGGAGTTCCCGATGTCGGCGCAGCGCAACACGCTCGACATGGGGCTCAAGTATCAGCTCAACTCGCTGGCCGCCTTCGACCTCAGCTACAAGATGGTGCAGAAGTCGGGCAACCAGCCGTGGGGCGCCGCCTTCGCGTTCAACAACGCGCAGGAACTGCCGATGACGCTCGACAACGGCGTCAACGAGATCACCGCCGGCATCGAGTTCGCCAAGAACGAGTACGGCATGATCCGCGCAGAGTACCAGGGATCGTTCTTCAAGCAGAACCTGGCCTCGATGGAGTGGGACAGCCCGCTCCGCGTGACGGACTTCGACAACGGCAAGCTGCCGCCCGCCGGTCCGTGGGACCCCAGCGGCTACTCCAACGGCAACGGCCCGGCCTTCGGCCGCATGTCGATGACGCCGAGCAGCCAGATGAACTCGCTGATGGTGACGGCGCTGTACAAGATGCCGAACCACACGACGCTCAATGGCCAGTTCGCCATGATCCGCATGACGCAGGATGACGACCTCCTGCCGTTCACGACGAACACGAAGATCGCCCAGCCGGCGACCTACGCGTTCTTCCCCGGCCTGTCGTCGCTGCGCCGTCCGACCGCCGAAGGTCAGGTGGACGCCCTCAACGCGGTGATCAACTTCACCACGCGGCCCACCGACTACTTCGCGTTCGACATGAAGTACCGCTTCAACGATCACGACAACGTGACGCCGGAGTGGAACGGCGAGTACAACGTGCGCTTTGACGCCGTGCCGGAGTACGTGCCGGGTTCGGCAAGTCACGGACTCGACGTTCGCCAGAGCACGGTGGAGACGGGCGCCACGTTCACGCTGCCCAGCCGCGGCACGGCGCTGCGCGTCGGCTACATCCTCGACGACGTGAAGCGCAGCGGGCGCGCGTTCAGCGACATGACGGACTACACGTTCCGCGCCTCGCTCGACGCGTATCGGAACCAGTACGTCTCGCTCCGCGGCCTCGTGGAGAGCACGCGTCGCATCGGCAGCGGCCTGTCCATCGAGCACATCGAGGAAGGCGGCGGCCAGGACGCGCTGCGCTTCTACGACGAAGCCGACATGGATCGCATCAAGAGCTCCGTGATCCTCGGCCTCACGCCGTCGAGCAAGTTCGACTTCAACCTTTCGCTCGGCACGATGAATGACGAGTACACGGGCGAAGGGCACGAGTTTGGCATGCTCAAGTACGACAACACGTCGTTCAGCGTGACCGGCAACTTCTATGCGAACGACAAGGTCACGTTTGGCGCGATGTACGGCGCCGACAACTGGTCGTCCAACCAGAAGTCGCGCAATGCGAATCCGCTGGGAACGGTGCCGGGCGCGTACGAGAGCTGGAACGACCCCAAGCGTGACTGGTATCTCGACAACGACGAGACGATCACGAGCGCTGGCGTCTGGGTGGACCTGATCCAGGCCCTGCCGAGGACCGACGTGCGGTTCGCCTTCAACTTCAGCGACTCGGACCTCGAGTACAACTACAACGGTCCGCGCGTCGAAGCGATGAAGAACCCCGACAACGCCGCGCTGCGCGATCCGCGTGACGCGCGCGCCTGCTCGGGCACGATCGCCTCGTGCTTCATTCCGTGGCCGAACGTGACGAACAGCTGGTCGCAGGTGAAGGTCGACCTGCGCCACATGTTCAAGGACAACCTCGGCATCGGACTCGGCTATCGGTACGAGAAGTTCGAAGTCGTGGACTTCGCGACGACCGACGTCACGCCCGGCGAGCCGCGCATGGATCCGCTCGGCGCGATCACGACCGGCTATGGCAACCGCCCGTTCACGGGCAGCACCGCCGTGGTGAAGTTGATCTACAAGTTCTAACGCGAGACATCGCCTGGAGGGACTCCTCCACCGGCGATGCGAAAACGAAGCGGCACCTCCGAATGGGGGTGCCGCTTCGTTTTGCCGTCTGCCGCGACAATGAGACCGGCTCTCATTGAGGTCGAATCGGCTCAATTAGCGTCAGGTAATTACCTACGTAGTGTTCGCAATCTTCCGACTGACAGTTGTAAACCGTGCCAGCAGTTTCACTCATCGCCTGCCCTCCAAGCGGGGACTAGGCGTAAGGAAACTTCAGGATGAGACGGCTGGACCCCGAATTCGCACCTCAGGAGGGTGTCATGTCGGATAAGAAGTCTCGACGCAACGGCAATCGCTTCAGCGGGCCAGGATTCTGGCTGGCATGCAGCGTGTTCGCGGCCAGCGTGTTCGCCAGCGCCGTGGTCGCCGTTCCCGTCGGTGCACAGCAGCCGGTCAGCGCCAAGGCGAGCGCGGCCGCTACAGACGCCGCCACCTACGTGGGCATGGAGACGTGCCTCGGCTGCCACGAGAACAAGGCGGGCGACAAGACCTTGCATTTCAAGGTCGCGGACCCGCGCACCCCGGCGGCCGGACGCGGCTGCGAAAGCTGCCACGGCCCGGGCAGCAAACACGCGGACGATCCCGAAAAGGTGAAGCCGCTCCAGTTCAACAAGGTGAGCGCGGTAGAGGCCTCGGCGGTCTGCACCACCTGTCACACGTCGAGCGAGCACGCCTTCTGGGCCAACAGCAAGCACGAGGCCCGCGGTGTCGCCTGCTCCACCTGCCACAGCGTTCACAGCCCCAAGGGCGACAAGCAACTGAAGGAAGCGACGCAGGCCAAGCTCTGCGCCTCGTGCCACCAGGCGATCGTGAACAAGGTCAGCCGCTTCAATCACATGCCGGTGCGCGAAGGCGCCCTGGCCTGCTCGTCGTGCCACAATCTGCACGGGTCGGCGAACGTCAAGATGCTGCGCGCCGGCACGAACATTGACCAGAGCTGCACGAGCTGCCACCAGGAGAAGCGCGGTCCATTCCTGTGGGAGCACGCCCCGGTCGCGAACGCCTGCGTCACCTGCCACGATCCGCACGGCTCGAACAACGACCGCATGCTGGTCGCCAAGGCCCCCGGACTGTGCCAGCGCTGCCACGTCACCTCGCGCCATCCGCCAACGATTTACGACAAGTTCGTCCTGCAGAACTCGTCGAATGCCAACAAGATCACGGGCCGCGCGTGCATGAACTGCCACCAGCAGATTCACGGCTCCAACAACCCCAACGGCAAGGCGTTCCTACGCTAAGCGAGAGGGAGACTGAGATGCGCAACAGCTACATCTTCTCGGCCGCGCTCCTCGTGCTCGCCTCCGCCAGCGTGGCGGGGGCGCAGCAGAAGGCGGCGGCACCGACGAATCCGGCCTGGGAACAAACCTGGGAACTCGGCTTCCGGTCCACGACCACTACCGGCGATGAGGGCCGCTATCAGCGGTACGAAGACCTCAAGTCCGGCCTGGCCAGCAGGATCGCGATCGGCAAGGAATCCGACGCGGTGGCCTATGATTTCAGCGCCGCCAATGTCGGTTACAACGACCAGCGGTTCGCGTTCAGCTACAACCGGTTCGGCAAGGCCAAGTTCAACGTGAGCTTCAACGGCCAGCCGTTGAACTACGCGGAGAACACGCTGACGCCGTTCCGCGACGCCGGCAACAACAAGTGGACGCTCGACCCGGCGCTCCGCACCCGCGTGCAAAACAAGGAAGCGGGCATCATCGGCATCGGCACCACGGGCGCGCAGTACAACTCGGCGTCGATCTATCGCTCGATCGCCACGGAGTTCCCGATGTCGGCCCAGCGCAACACGCTGAACGCCGGCCTCAAGTACCGCGTGAACAGCGTCGCGACGGTGGACTTCAAGTACCTGATGAGCACCAAGAGCGGCAACCAGCCGTGGGGCGCGGCGTTCGCATTCAATGACGCCACCAACGTGCCGATGACGCTCGACAACAGCGTTAACGAGATCACGGCGGGGCTGGAACTCAACCGGCCGGCCATCGGCATGATTCGCGCCGAGTACCAGGGTTCGTTCTTCAAGCAGAACCTGCCGTCACTCGAGTTCGACAATCCGCTCCGCGCCACGGACTTCGACAACGGCAAGCTGCCGCCCAACGGTCCGTGGGATGCCAGCGGCTACTCCAACGGCAACGGTCCGGCCTTCGGCCGCACGTCGATGGCGCCGAGCAGCCAGATGAACTCGCTGCGCGTCGTCGGCCTGTACAAAATGCCGAACCACACGACGATCAACGGCCAGTTCGCCATCATCCGCATGACGCAGGACGATGACTTGCTGCCGTGGACGACGAACACGAAGATCGCCCAGCCGGCGACCTACGCGTTCTTCCCCGGCCTGTCGTCGCTGCGTCGGCCGACCGCCGAGGCGCAGGTGGACGCCCTCAACGCGGTGATCAACTTCTCGACCCGGCCGACCGACTACTTCGCGTTCGACATGAAGTACCGGTTCAACGATCACGACAACGTGACGCCGCACTGGAATGGGTCTGGATGGACCTGATCCAGGCCCTGCCGAAGACCGACGTGCGGTTCGCCTTCAACTTCAGTGACTCGGACCTCGAGTACGACTACAACGGTCCGCGCGTCGAAGCGATGAAGAACCCCGACAACGCCGCGCTGCGCGTCGGCTACATCCTCGACGACGTGAAGCGCAGCGGGCGCGCGTTCAGCGACATGACGGACTACACGTTCCGCGCCTCGCTCGACGCGTACCAGAACCAGTACTTCTCGCTGCGCGGCCTCGTCGAGAGCACCCGCCGCATTGGCTCGGGGCTGTCGATCGAGTACATCGAGGAGGGCGGCGGTCAGGACGCGCTTCGCTTCTACGACGAAGCCGACATGGATCGCATCAAGAGCTCGGTGATCCTCGGCCTCACGCCGTCGAGCAAGTTCGACCTCAACCTGACGCTCGGCACGATGAACGACGAGTACGCGGGAGAGGGGCACGAGTTTGGCCTGCTCAAGTACGACAACACCTCGTTCAGCGTGACCGGCAACTACTACGTGAATGACAAGGTCACGTTTGGCGCGATGTACGGCGCCGACAACTGGTCGTCCAACCAGAAGTCGCGCAATGCGAATCCGCTGGGAACGGTGCCGGGCGCGTACGAGAGCTGGAATGATCCCAAGCGCGACTGGTTCCTGGATAATGACGAGAAGGTCACCAGCGCCGGCGTCTGGATGGACCTGATCCAGGCCCTGCCGAAGACCGACGTGCGGTTCGCCTTCAACTTCAGCGACTCGGACCTCGAGTACGACTACAACGGTCCGCGCGTCGAAGCGATGAAGAACCCCGACAACGCCGCGCTGCGCGATCCGCGTGACGCGCGCGCCTGCTCGGGCACGATCGCCTCGTGCTTCATCCCGTGGCCGAACGTCACCAACAGCTGGTCGCAGTACAAGGTGGACGTCCGCCACATGCTCAAGGACAACCTGGGCATCGGTGTCGGTTACCGGTACGAGAAGTTCGAGATCGTCGACTTTGCGACGACGGACGTCACGCCCGGCGTGCCGCGCATGGATCCGCTCGGCGCGATCACGACCGGCTACGGCAACCGTCCGTTCACCGGATCGACGGCCGTGGTGAAGCTGATCTACAAGTTCTAACAGCAGTTTCGCGGGACGAGGCGGCACCACCCGATCGGGTGGTGCCGCTTTTCCGTAACTACGACTGAGGATCGCGATTGGCGATGGCGCTCGCCTCCAACCGCCAGCCGAGCTACTATGGGTGCAGCGCTGTTCCCTGCCCCTTCCCCTGCACCAGAATCCGCCATGTCCTCCAGACGGCAGTTCCTGCAGTCTTCGGCGCTCGCCCTCGCCGCCAGCGCGCTTGACTGGCGCGCCCTGCTCGCGCAACCCGTCCGGCCCGGCCAGCCCGATCCCCTGACCCTCGTGCGCGGCACCGTTGGCACGTTCACGGGACGCGGCGGGACCATTGGATGGCACATCGATGCCAAGAGCGTCGTCGTGGTGGACTCGCAGTACGCGGCCACCGCGCTGACGTGCCTCGACGCCGTCAACGCCCGCACGCAGTCGCGCGCCATCGACTACCTGGTCAACACGCACCACCACGGCGACCACACGGGCGGCAATGGCGTGTTCCGCCCCGCCGCCAGGAAGATCCTCGCGCAGCGCAATGTGCCGGTGCTCCAACGCGCCGCCGCCGAACGCGCGGCAAAGGCGCCGCAGCCCGGCGTAACGACGCCGCCGCCGGAGCAGGTCTATGCCGACACGCTATTCGACAAGACGTGGCGCGAGCCGGTGGGCAACGAGGTGATGTCGCTGACCTACTATGGACCCGCGCACACCGGCGGCGACGCCGTGATCACGTTCGAGCGCGCCAACGTCGTGCACATGGGCGACCTCGTCTTCAACCGACGCCAACCGGTGCTCGACCGTCCCGGCGGCTCGTCGATCGCCGGCTGGGTCAGAGTGCTCGAAGGGGTGCTCCGCGATCATCCGACCGACACGATCTACATCTTCGGCCACGCGGGAACGAACTTCCCGGCCACGGGCAGCCGAGCCGATCTCGAGGTGCAGCGCAACTATCTGACGGCGCTGCTCGACTTCACGCGCGGCGAAGTGAAGGCCGGCAAGCCGCGCGACGTCGTCGTGAAGTTCGCCGAGCCGCTCCCCGGATTCCCCGACCACGGCCCGCTGACTGAGCGCGTGCTGGGGGCGGCGTACGACGAGCTGACGAGCGGTACGTGAGGGCGCGGACCGGCGCGCGTGGGGCACGGCGGCCCGTCCGCTTGACCGCGGGGTGGGTCTCCGACTACCCTTCGCGTATGACGTCCGCCACCCTGCGCCAGTCGCGCAATAATAATGGGAACCCTCGCGCGAATCGCGCGTGGGACGGCGCTGGCGTGTAGAACACACTCCCTGGTGCTGACCACCCCCGATTCGCGAACGCGAATCGGGGGTTTTCTTTTTTCCGGAGTTCCACGCATGTGCGGCATTCTCGGCATTCTCGATCTCGACCCCGCGCGCAGCGACGTCCCCGCCCTGCGACGCCAGGCGCTCGCCCTGGTGCGCAAGATCCGGCACCGCGGCCCGGACTGGAGCGGGATCTACAGCGACGAGCGGGCGATCCTCGCCCACGAGCGGCTGAGCATCGTCGACGTGGAGCACGGTGCGCAGCCGCTGGTGGACAACGCCACCGGCGCGGTGCTGGCCGTGAACGGCGAGATCTACAACCATCAGGAACTCCGCGGCACACTCCAGCGGCCGCACGATTTTCAGACGCGGTCGGACTGCGAAGTGATTCTCTACCTGTACGACGAGGAGTCGCCGCGCGAGTTCCTCAACCGGCTCAACGGCATCTTCGGCTTCGTCCTCTACGATCCACGCCGGCACACCTACCTGATTGCGCGCGACCCGATCGGCGTCATTCCGCTGTACGTGGGATGGGACCGGCAGGAGCACTTGTACGTCGCGTCGGAGATGAAGGCGCTGGTGGGCGTCTGCGAGCGCATCCGAGAAGTGCCGCCGGGGCATTTCTACTTGGGGCACGAAGCCGAGCTGGGGTTTCAGCGCTACTACGAACCCGTCTGGGCGACGGAAGGCGCTTCGCCGTCCGCGGCGTACGACGCCGCAGTCCTGCGCGGCGCGCTCGAAGCGGCGGTGCATCGGCAGTTGATGTGTGACGTGCCGTACGGCGTGCTCATCAGCGGTGGGGTGGACTCATCGTTGGTGGCGTCCATCGCGGCGCGGTACCGCGAGGGACGCGTGGAGGACGGCGACCGCGGACCGAGCTGGTGGCCGCGCATCCATTCGTTCGCGGTTGGGTTGCCGGGTGCGCCCGATCTCGCGCCCGCGCGCAAGGTCGCCGAGCACATTGGTGCCATCCATCACGAAATCCACTTCACCGTGCAGGAAGGGATCGACGCGCTCTCCGACGTGATCTATCACCTCGAGACGTTCGACATCACGACCATCCGCGCCTCCACCCCGATGTACCTGATGATGCGCAAGATCCGCGCGATGGGGATCAAGATGGTCCTCAGTGGTGAGGGGGCCGACGAGATCTTCGGCGGGTACCTCTACTTCCACAAAGCACCGGACGGCCCGGAGCTGCACGCCGAGAGCGTGCGCAAGATCCAGAAGCTGCATCTGTACGACTGCGCGCGCGCCAACAAGGCGGGGGCGGCGTGGGGCGTCGAGGTGCGGGTGCCGTTCCTCGACCGCGCGTTCATGGACGTGGCGATGGCCATGGACCCGTCGCAGAAGCTGCCGCGCAACGCGCCGCGTCCCCGCCCGATCGAGAAGTACCCGCTGCGCCATGCCTTCGAGGGCGCGATCCCCGACGAGGTACTGTGGCGCCAGAAGGAGCAGTTCAGTGACGGCGTCGGCTATTCGTGGATCGACGGGATCAAGGCCCACGCCGAGCGCGAGATCAGCGACTCGATGCTGCGCGGCGCGGCCGAGCGGTTTCCGGTGAAGACGCCGGAAACGAAGGAGGCGTACCTGTACCGGCAACTCTTCGAGCAGCACTTCCCGAGCGCCACGGCGGTGCATTGTGTGCCGTGGGAGCGGAGCGTGGCCTGTTCAACCGAGACAGCGCTGCGTTGGGATGCATCGTTCGCGAAGATGGTGGATCCGAGCGGACGGGCGGTTGGGGACGTGCACACGGCAGGGTACTAGTTGGGTGCAGGGGCAGAGGCAGAGTGTGGTGCGGGGTGCGGGGGTCTGCCCGAGGATTGGACTCAACGGGCTGTGCCTCAGTAGCTTCTCACCTATGCGACTTCCCTTTCTCTCTGCCCTGCTGATCGCCACCGCGTGCTCCTTGGTTCCGACGCCGCGGAGCGGAGTGGCGCCTGCTGCGGCCCCTGCGACGGCCCGGACCGCAGCCCCTGCCGCGGCTCAGGCGGCGCGTGATTCGGCGGCGCTGGAACGGCTGCGCAACGACTGGGCCGGCCTGCGGCGGTATCGCGCGGCCAACGACTCGCTGGGGGCGCCCACCGCCGGCGAGCAGCGCGTGGTGTTCTACGGCAACTCGATCACCGACTCGTGGGCACGGCACTTCCCCGCTCTATTCCCTGGCAAGTCGTACATCGGGCGCGGCGTCAGCGGCCAGACCACGCCGCAGATGCTCGTGCGTTTCCATCAGGACGTCATCGCCTTGCATCCGGCGGTCGTGGTGATTCTCGCGGGGACCAACGACATCGCCGGCAACACGGGCGCGTCGACGCTCGAAATGATCGAGGACAACCTGAGCGCGATGACCGAACTGGCGCGCGCGCACGGCATCCGCGTGGTGCTCTCGTCAGTGCTACCGGTCTTCGACTATCCGTGGAAGCGCGGCCTCGAACCAGCGCCCAAGATCGTCGCGCTCAACACGTGGCTCAAACGCTATGCGGCGTCGGTTGGCGAGACGTACCTGGACTACCACAGCGCCATGGTCGACGCGCGCGGCGGCCTGCCCGCCGCGCTTTCAACGGATGGCGTGCATCCGAATGCCGCAGGGTATGCGCTGATGGCGCCGCTGGCCGACGCGGCAATCGCCGCCGCCCTTCAGCGCAGGTAGTCGGCGAGCCAGTTCTCGATGAGCGCGCGCTGACTGTTGGTCAAGTAGCGCGCGCCGCGCACCGTCCCGACGCACAGCGCGCTGTCGCAATGGCAGTGAAACGGCTCGGCCATGTCGAACTCGGTGGTGTTGTAGTTGAACGTCACCGCCTCGCCCGCCGCGATGTCGCGCCGAGCGATCACCGCGCGGTTCCGGATGAGCGTCGCCGGATCGCAGGCGTGGTCCATGTAGCGCCAGAAATAGCGCCAAACCACTTCGTTGGCATCATGCACGTCGTCCTGATCAACGTGCAGCGAGGGCCCCACCTGAATGGAGAAGCGCGTGGGGATCGGGGTCTCTCGCCCCTCGACGGTGAAGATCCGCTTGCCGGCCGCGATGGGGCGAATGGCGATCAGCCGTCGCCAGTCGTGGGTCACGAGCACTCCGAGCAGATCGGAGCTGCAACGGAGAATGGCTCCCTGATGATCGGGGAGCGGCGTTGCTTCGTCGAGCGGTAACGGATCAGTCATGGTCTCAGGCGTCGCCGACGGCTCCGACGACATCGTCGGTGCCCCGGAATGGTCGAGCGTTGGCCTGCCTACTGCGATGCGAGCAATCTAGTGGCTTCGGGGCCGCGTGCTACCCATTCGCCCGAATTATTCGCGCGGCGTCTTTCGCGGATGCGACACCGAATGGCGGTACAGGGACTCCACCTTGGCGCGCGCCCACGACGTCTTGCGCAGAAACTTGAGCGACGACGTCACGCTGGGGTCGTGCGTAAAGCAGCGAATCGTGATGCGCTCGGCGAGACCGTCCCAGCCGTAGCGCTGCTCCAGATGCTCGATCATCATCTGGAGCGTAACGCCGTGCATTGGATCGGGACTCATGTTCAGCGCGAGCGCGTCGGCAGGCGCACCGGCTGCGTCCACGCCAGCAATCCGTTGGACTCCACCACCCGCGCGCGCACATACCCCTCGTCACCGCGGAAGGTATACGTCGCCGGACTCGCCAGCGACTCCTGCAGCACCTTGCCACCGTTGCCGATGAACTGGATGCGGTACTTGCTCCAGCTATTCGGCTTGACGGTCACCGTCATCGCCGTGGTGCTCACCTGATAGTCGCTGAGCTCCACGCCGGTGCTCGCGTAGAAGTCGCCGCGCTCCAGCGCCGCGAGCAGCGCCTTGGCCTCGAGGCGCTCGGCGCGCACCACCACCCATCCCTGCCCCGGACGCGAGGCGGTGCGGTCGTCGGGACGCTTGAAATGATGCGCGTCGTCCACCGCGATGCCATAAAGCGTGGCGCCGCTCGTCAAGATCGCGTCCCACGCCTCCTCGAGCCCCGCCATGCCGCCGCCGCCGACGTTGTTCACCTGCGGGTGTCCGTTGAAGATCTCGAACAGCCGGGTGTTCCTGACCTGCCGCAGGTCGTCCGGCGTCATTGCCCAGCCAAAGTTGGGATGGTTGATCGTCGGCACCGCGCCCGCGGCACGAATAGCGTCGACGTTGCGCTGCATCGCGTCGAGCACGCTCGTGCCGCCCTGCGGCGTGATCTTTCGCGCCGGATCGAGACCGTTGATGTGAATCGGCTTGGCGTTGAACCGGTCGGTGATCTCCTCGCCGCGGACGATCAAGAACTTCTCGTCCAGCCCGAACAGCGCGTTCAGTCCGTCCACACTCGTCAGCACATTGTGGTCGGTGAGCACCAGAAACTGGTAGCCATGCTCCTTGTACCACTTGGCCACGTCGTCCGGCGACGAGTCGCCATCGCTGTTGATGGTGTGCGTGTGCGTATTCCCCTTGTACCATCGCGCGGCGGGCGCCGCCTGCTGCGCCGCCAACGACAGGGGAACGAAGACCACGGCCAGCGCAGCGAATCGGCGCATATCTCGATCGGTGTAAGGGACGTCTGATTCTCGGCGATGTCGCGTTGCCGCGCCAGTCCACGCGGCGCATATTCTGCGCGTCCGCCACTTCTCCTCGCGCCGAGCCTGCCATGCCCCTCGCCTACCCCCGTTCCCGCACCCGCACCCTGTTCCGTTGCGGCGTCTCCCTGCTCGCGTGCGTTCCGGCGCTTCTGGGCGCACAGACCAAACGCCCCCTCACCGCCGATGACATCATGCGATTCAGGAGCGTCGGCGCGGTGGACCTCTCGCCGGCGGGCGACCGCGTGCTGTACACGGTCACGGGATGGGAGCATGCCAACGCCAACGCCGCCAAGGGCGACACCGCGCTTGGCGACCGCCACGACCGGCGTTCGCATGTCTGGATTGTCGCGGCTAACGGCGGCGCGGCTCGCCAACTGACATTCAGCGAACGGGGCGAGACCAACCCGCAGTGGTCGCCGGACGGCTCGCTGATCGCATTCACGAGTGCACGCGGCGCGGCGGCAGGCGATGACGCCGCGCGGCCGCAACTCTGGATCCTGCCCGCCGATGGCGGCGAAGCGTGGCAGCTCACCGCCGCGCGCGACGGCGTGGGGGCCTATGCCTGGAGTCCCGATGGCACCCGCATCGCGTATCTGACCACCGATTCGCTGACGCGCGACGCCGAAGCGCGCACGCGCCGGCGCGATGACGCCAAGGTGTACGAGGGCGAGTTCCGACTGTCGCACATCTGGGTGGCCAACCTCGCCACGAAGAAGGCGGAGAAGATCACGAGCGGCGCGTTCGCCGTCCGCGGCGAGCCGTCCTGGTCGCCGGATGGCGCCATGCTCGCGTTCGACGCATCACCCACGCCGATGACCCGCGACGAGCGGCGCGACGCGTACCTGGTGAACATTTCCACCAAGCAGGTAACGGCGCTGACGACGGCGCACGATGTGGAGAGCACGCCGCAGTTCTCGCCTGACGGAAAGACGCTGGCCTTCACGGTGAGTCCGCAGGAGTGGACGCCGCACCAGGACGGCATTCCGCCGCGCACGATTCGCAATGCCGTGATCGTGACGTACGACCTGGCCGCCAAATCGCTCACGAACCACGGCACCAAGGCGTTTGACGTCAGTGCCGGGGCCGTGCGCTGGTCGGCCGACGGCCAGCACCTCACCTTTGCCGCGAGCGACCGGGTGTACCAGTCGCTGTACGACTACGCGCTCGCGTCCAAGACCTACACCAAGCGTACGCAGGACGTCGTCGTCGCCGGCTACTCGACGAGCAAGGACGGCAGCCGCACGGCGATGATTCTCGACCGCCCCGATTGGCCGGGTGAGATCTACGTGCGGGACGCCGCCGGTGCGCCGCGGCGCCTGACCAATACAAATCCGTGGCTTGCCGACCGCGCGCTTGGGCAGGCCGAAGTGGTCACCTGGAAGAGCAAGGATGGCCAGCCGGTGGAAGGCGTGCTGTTGAAGCCCGTGGGGTATGTGGCGGGCGCCAAGGTGCCGCTGCTGGTGTCGGCGCACGGCGGTCCGACCGGCGCGCACACCAACGGATTCAAGGGCGGCACCAGCCCCGGCCAGACGTGGGCCAGTCAAGGCTGGGCGGTGCTGTATCCCAATCCGCGCGGCAGCACGGGCTACGGCGAGAAATGGATGCGCGGTAACATCCCCGACTGGGGCGGCGGCGACTACCGCGACATCATGACCGGAGTGGACGCACTCATCCAGCGCGGCATCGCGGACTCCACGAAGATGGCGTTTGAAGGGTGGAGCTACGGTGGCTACATGACGTCGTGGGTGGTGTCGCAGACTGGTCGGTTCAAGGCGGCGATGATGGGCGCCGGCCTGCCGTCGCTGTTGTCGATGGCCGGCACCACCGACATTCCGGGCTACATCAATACCTTCTTCAATGGCGTCCCGCAGTACGACGGATCGCTGGTCAATCCGTCCACCCGGTTCTACATGGAACGCTCGGCGATCAGCTACAGCGACAAGGTCACCACCCCGCTGCTCATCCTGCACGGCGGCAACGACGAGCGCGTGCCGATTGGCCAGCCGATGGAGTTCTACCGCGCGCTGAAGGACCGCGGCAAGACGGTGGAGCTGGTGTTCTATCCGCGCGAGGGACACGGGTTCACCGAGTACTACCACCAGCTCGACCGCATGAAGCGCGAGTCGGAGTGGATCACCAAGTACACGTTGGGGCCCAAGGTGGTGCCGTAGCCGGCCAGCGGGCCAATCGGAGGTTTGGGTGACATCGCGCGGGTCGTTTGAGCTCGTCAAATGGTATCTCGACGTCGTCGAGCCCGACGGCACCGCGACTATCGCGTACTGGACTTCACTCGACTGGCTGGGCCTGAACCTCAGCTGGCACAACGTGACGCGATACGCACTTGGCGCGCCGCCGGCGGAACGGTCAAGTCTGCGCGGCGTGCCCGCGCCAGTCGTCGTCGACCAGCACGTGGCGTGGCGATCGGCGCGGCTCGGCGTCGAGACGATTCACGAGCCGTCGACCGCCAGCGCGGCGTTGGACCTGCTCGATGACGCCAACGGGCGCATCACCTGGGAGTGTCTTGCTCCGGCCGCCCGCGCGCGCATCGACCGCGAGGGGATTTCGACCGCTGGCAGCGGCTACGTGGAGCGCATGACCATGACGGTGCCGCCGTGGGAACTTCCCATCGACGAGCTGCGATGGGGGCGCTGGATCAGCGATGATGCCTCGTCGTCGGTGGTCTGGATCGACTGGCGCGGCGCGCTGCCGCGCCGCTGGGGGGTGGTCAACGGCGCGGTACAGCCCGCCGCCGTCGACGTGCGCGACGATGGCGTGGACTCCGCGGCTGGGCGGCTCGCGCTTGGCGCCCCGCGCACCCTGCATGACCGCTCGGTGGGCAAGATGCTCCGCGGCATATCGGCGCTCGCGCGCGTCGCCGCGCGCGTGCCGATGCGTTGGCACGAAACGAAGTGGTGCTGCCGGGCGGCGTTTACTGATGCGGCGCGCGTGAGCCGGCAAGGCTGGACCATCCACGAGATCGTGAGATTCTCATGAGCGCGTCACGCGCGCGGGTCGTGCTGCTGAAGCTCGGCTACGGCGCCCTGTTCATGGTGGTGCTCCCCGTCCTGCTCGTGTTGTGGGCGGCGCGACTCGACGAGTGGGTGAGCCTTCCGGTGCCAGCGACGGGCGACGCGACCGGCGGCGCTGTGCTCGCTGGCGGCGCGCTTGTCGCCGCCGGCGCGGCGTTGATGTCCGCGGGAATGCTCGCGCTCTGGCGTTATGGCGGCGGTCTCCCGATGAGCGCGTTTCCGCCTGAGCGGCTCGTGTCGCAGGGCGTGTACCGCTACGTGGCCGATCCGTTGTACATCGGCGCCGTGGCCATCGCGTTTGGTCTATCGGTGGTCTTTGCCTCGCCCGCCGGACTGTGGATCGTCTCGCCGCTCTTCGCGCTCGCCTGCACGGCGTGGGTCATGGGCTTCGAGCGCGAACGTACGCGGCAGCACTTTGGTGGCGTCGCGCACCCGGACCTCCGTCTCCCAAGCGACGTGGATGACTCGCCCTCACCATGGCACCGCGCCGCGATCTACGCGTTCGTCTTCATCCCCTGGCTCGTCATTTACCTCTCTATCGAATTCCTCGGCGCGCCCGCTGGCGCGCCGTCGTCGTCGCTCCCCATCGACGGCCGCATCACGGTGATGCCGTGGACGGCGCTCGTCTACGAGTCGGTCTACCCGATGGTCGTGCTGGCCCCGCTCTTCGCGCGCCGCCAGCGTGACCTGCGCCGTTTCGCCCGGCGCGGGCTGTGGGCGATGGCTGTCATCTTCCCGTTCTACCTCATCGTGCCGGTGGTCTTCGAACCGCGCCCGATTCCGGGCACCGGCTTCTTCCCGTCGTGGCTCGCGCTCGAGCGCAGCATCAACTCACCGTTGACGGCCTTCCCTGCCTTTCACGTCGTGTGGGCATGCATCGCGGCCTCCATGTACAGCGCGACCTACCGCCGCGGCCAGCTGATGTGGGGGCTGGCGCTCGCTATCGGCGCGAGCTGCGCCACGGTTGGCATTCACGCCATAGCCGACGTCGTCGCGGCCTTGTTCCTCTTCCCGCTGCTGGCGCGCGGCGACGACCTCTGGGCGTGGACTCGACGCGCGGCCGAGCGCGGCGCGAACTCGTGGCGTGAGTGGCGAGTTGGGCCGGTGCGGCTCATGAGCCACGGCCTGTACATCGGACTTGCCGTCGCGGTCTCCCTGCCCGTGAGCATCTGGCTCGGTGGTCCGGATCTGCTCTGGTGGGTCTTCGCCATATCGCTCGTAGGAGCGGTCGCCGCGGCGCTCTGGGCTCAGCTTGTCGAGGGCTCGCCGCAGCTGCTGCGCCCGTTCGGATACTTCGGCGGCATGATCGGCGTCCTGCTTACCGTCGCTGTAGCAGCCTTCACGGACCACGATGCGTGGCGCCTGCTCGCCGCCACCTGCGTGACGCTCGCATTTGGACAGGGGCTGGGGCGCCTGCGCTGTCTGGTGAACGGCTGCTGCCATGGCGCGCCGGCGCCGCCATCCGTCGGCATTGCCTACGTGCACCCGATGCCGCGCCCCACGCGGCTCGCCAATCTCGGCGGCGTGCCCATTCACCCCACGCAGATCTACTCGCTGCTGTGGCTGCTCGCCGTCGGCGTGGTGCTCGTGCGGCTGTGGATCGTCGAGGCGCCGCTGTCGTTCATCGCCGGCCTCTACTTTGTACTGGTCGGGCTTGGTCGGTTTGTCGAAGAGCACTTTCGCGGCGAGCCGCAGACCGCCGTGATCGCCGGCTTTCGCATGTACCAGTGGCTCACGCTTGGGTTCGTTGTCGGCGGCGCGCTGCTCACCACCTTCGAAACGGCGGCGGCGCCGGCCCCGGTGCCGCTCGACGGACGTACAATTGTCGTCGCCCTGCTCACGGCCGTGATCGGCATTGCAAGTTTCGGAATGGACGTTCCGGCGTCGAATCGCCGGTTCTCGCGCCTCGCCTGACGGCTGGCGCTTACGACGCGCGCGACGCCAACCGTCCCTGCTCGCGCCCGAGCCAGACGCCGAGCATCAGCCAGATGCCGGCCAGCGGCACAGCAGCGTACGCGATGCCCGACATGCCGAGCCCGAGCGCCGCGAGTCCCGCGTAGCCCCACGCGCCCACCTGGTCGCCCGCGCGGTAGACGAACGTCTCGATGAAGTTCTTCGCCTTGTACTTGTCTTCACGCGGGATCACCGTGAAGAGGATCTCCATCGACGGGTTGTTGAGCGCGAAGTTGCCGGCACGCCGTACGATCGCCATTGTCGCGACCACAGCAAAGACCGGCCACGTGCCGAGCGCGGCAAAGCCGACGAGGCTCACAAAGGGGAGGAACGCGAGCGACAGTGCGAGCCCCATCCAGCGAATGAGCCGGCCGGTCAAGAAGATCTGCGGCACCAACGTGAGCGACTGCACCACCAGCTCGATGCGCGCCATCACCGCCGTGCGCGCCGCGCGGTCGGCAAATGCCTTGCCCACGATGTCGGCCTGCTCGAAGTAGAGGATGGTCGACCCCATCGTGAGCATCACCAGAAAGGCGGAAATGCCCAGCAGGTACGGCGATTTCAGCACATTGGTGATGCCCGCCAGCAGCTTGCCGCCGATCGGCACGTCGGCGTGGCGCGCCACATTCTCCTCGTGCGCTCCGGCCTGCGTCGGAAACCGCATCACGCACAGCACCGCCAACTCAATGAGCGTCGCCGACAGCAGCAGCAGGTTGGGCGTGCCAATCACCGGCGCCAGTTCAGCCGTGGCCGCTGACCCGAGCACTGATCCCAGCGTGCCCCCCACGGCGATGAAGCCGAACAGGCGCTTGGCCTGTTCGCTGCGGAACGAGTCGGCCATGAACGCCCAGAAGATCGATACGACGAACAGGTTGAAGACGCTCGTCCAGACGAAGAACGCACGCCCGATCCAGATGTCTCCGGCTGACCCTTCGCGCGGCGCCACGAAGGTCATCAGCGCGTAGAAGATCAGGATGTTCGCCACGAAGAACTGGTAGGTGATGGCGATGAACTTCCGCACCGGGTAACGGACGACGAGCGCGGAGAAGAGCGGATTGGCGATCAGCACGGCGGTGAGCGTCCCCGCAAACAGGAACGGAAGCTTGCTCACGCCGGTGGCAACCGCCACCGCTTCGCGCATCGGCCGCATCACGAACCAGCCGCTCAGAACGAAGAAGAAGTAGGCGAACGACACCAGCATCGCCCGCACCTCGCTGGACCGCACGTCGACCATGCGGCGCAGCAGCGGGTGCGGCTGGGGGGCGTCGGACTCGCTCACCCGGGCCCCGTGGCCTTCACCTTCGCGTGCCACGCGGCCAGCACTTCGGCCTCACGCGCCATATCAAGTCCGTTCACGGCGCCGCGAAGCGTCGCGTCCTGCTCGGCCTGCGGCCGTGTGCGATGCCAGTCGAGCGTCGTCTTGGCGGTTTCGGCCAGCGAGCGGAAGGTCAGCCCGGCGGCGATCGCCTTGGCCGCGCTGCGCCGCTGATAGCCCGCGGTGGCGCCGTACGGCGGCTGCCAGACCGTCATGTGACGCCACGGCCGGATCCCCTGCTCCTGCAGGAACGCCCACGGCACCCACGTGAAGCGCCCCGGTGTCGCGGTGATCGACTTCACGCCGTACAGCATTTCGGCGATCGTTAGCGGCTTCTCGGGGCCAATCACGTTGAACGTGCCGAACGCCCGCGCCTCGGCCAGCCGCACCGAGAACTCCGCGAGGTCGCGCACGTCGATGAACTGGCACGGATCGTCCGGCCTGTCGGGCGCCAGGATCTCGCCGCCGGCATCAATGCGCGCCGGCCAGTACGTGAAGCGATCCGTGCGGTCGAGCGGCCCAACAATCAGGCACGGACGCACCACCGTGCAGATGCCCGGATACTGCTTGGCCACTTCCTGCTCCGCCCGCACCTTGAGCGCGCCGTAGTATCGCGAGGCGTGCTGCGGGTCGAGCGTGTACGGATCCACATCGGCGGGGAGCTTCGCCACCGGGCTGTTCTCGTCGAGCCCAATGATGCTCTGGTCGCTGTACACCGACGTGGTGGACTGGAAGACGTAGTGCTTGACGTTGCCGGCCAGATAGTTGGCCGCGTTGCGCACCCACGCCGGGAACGTGGTCGGGTTGTCGAGCACGACATCGAACGACTTGCCCTTGAGCGCGCTGGTATCGGAGTTCAGGTCGCCAACCAGTTCCTCGGCGACCTTCCCCTTGAAGTAGCCCGGCCGCGTCTTGTTGCGATTGAACAGGGTCACGCGGTGGCCGCGCGCAAGCGCGTACTCCACCTGCTCGGGCCCGGTGAAGCCGGTGCCGCCGAGGATGAGGATGTTTAGCGACGCCGGCGCCTTGGTGATTGGCTCACGGACCAGGAACGGATCGTGCTGGCCGAGCAGCGATTTTGGCATCAGGCCGAGCGCGCCACCGATGGCGGCGCCCGTCTGCAGGAAGGTGCGGCGGTCAGTCATTGTTCGTTCCTCCCGTCGTCTGCTTCGCCTTCCATGCGGCAATCACCTCGGCTTCCTTGGCCGGCGCCGTGCCGGCAATCGCCCCCTCGGCCGTCGCCTTGCGGTCGGCTTCGGGGCGTGTCTTGTGCCAGGCCAGCGTCTCGGCGGCGGTGACGGCGAGCGGACGGAACGTGAGTCCCGCTTTCACCGCGCGCGCGTTGTTGCGGCGCAAAAAGCCCGCGGTCGGGCCGATTGGCGGCAGCCAGACCGGCATGTGCCGCCAGCCGCGCACGCCCTGCGCCGCGAGGAAGTCGGCCGGCACCCAGGTGAACTGCGCGCCGGCGGTGGTGACTGCCTTGATCCCGTAGAGCAGTTCGGACATCGGGCGCGGGTACCCCACCGCGTTGAATGTGCCAATCACCTTCTGCTCGGCGAGGCGAATCATCCACTCCGCGAGGTCGCGCGAGTCGATCCACTGCGTCGGGTCGTCGGGCGTTCCGGGCGCGAGCACGTTGCCGCCATTGTCGATGCGCGCCGGCCAGTAGGTGAACCGGTCGCTGCGGTCGAGCGGCCCGACGATCAGCCCGGGGCGCACGATCGTGACCTTGCCCGGATACTGCCGCTCGGCCTCCTGCTCGGCGAAGGACTTGAGCGCGCCGTAATACTTGCCCGCGTTTTCGCGCACCGTCGTGTACGGATCCAGGTCGGCGGGCATCGGCGTCGTGCCGTCGGACTCGTCCATGTCCGGACGCGAATTGTCCGGGTAGACCGATTCCGTGGAGATGAAGATGTAGTGCCCGACGTTGCCCTTGAGGTGCTGGGCCGCGTTGCGCACCCAGAACGGGAAGGTGGTCGGGTTGTCGAGCACGACGTCGAACTTCTTGCCGGCAAGCGCGCTGACGTCGTCGTTCAGGTCGCCGATGAGCTGGTCGACCTTGCCCTTGAAGAAATCCGGTCGCGTGCGATTGCGATTGAACAGCGTGACCTTGTGGCCGCGCGCGAGCGCATACTCCACCTGCTCGGGGCCGGTAAAGCCCGTGCCGCCGAGGATGAGGATGTTGAGCGGCATTTGACGACTGCTCCGGTGGGGAGGGGTCCGGGTGCGCGGCCGCGGGGTTCACCCGCGACCGCGTAAGTCTATCACCCGCACGCCACCGGCGCATCACTGCGCCAGCCGCTACTTCCCGTCGCGATCGTGGTCTTCCACCGCGTGGAAGGAACGCTTGATCTGCTCCTTGACGATCCCCTCGTTCACGCCGCCCACGTTCGCCGTACGCGGGTCGATGACCGTGCTTCCGTTGCGGAACCAGTTGGAGATGTCAATCTGCACGGTGATATTGCCGCCCGCGCCATCGATGACCACGGGGGGCTCAAGGGCCATCTCCAACTCGGCGTCCAGCTTGGACGTGTACACGAAGGGCGCGCCGTTGAACGTTCCCTCAAGGCGAATGCTGATATCCGAGAAATCGGGATGCGCTGCCGTGAACGCCGCGTCCAGCGCGTCGCCGCCCACGCGATGCACTTCAAGCTCGATTTCACGGTACGTGCCCGACGGCACGCTGACCGTTACTGGCGCCGTCACGTTCGACGAGAGTGGCAGGTCCACGAGCACGGGCCCGAGCTTCAGCTCCTCGCATCCGTCATCCTTCGACGCACTGTCGGGACAGCTGACGCCCGCGGCCTGCTTCAGCTCGATCTGCTTGAGCACGACCTGCGCCTTGGTGATGACAAGCGTGTCGCCGCCGCTACCGACGGTCATCTGACCGTTCAGGGCGAGTGTGCCCGCCATTTGGCTCGTCGCAGGCGCGTGCGCCGAGAAGGACAGCGACGTCGCAGACCGTGATGGTCCGGTGGAGTCGCCGCACGCCGCCGCAGCGGCAGCCACGATGAATAGCAGGGGCGCGTATCGGGCTGTCATTGGATCATTCTCCTGAAGAGTGATGGTCTGCGCAGTGAGCGACAGGTATGCACGTACACACCATGCACCTTGCGGTTCCGTGGTCGCGCATGGTGTAGGACGCAGACTGACGTGCGGCGCCGCGTTGGGGGCGCGGCACATCACTGGGTTGCGCGGACCGTGATCAGGCGCGTGCTTAAGACAAGCCCCCCCTCGTCTCCCACCCCTTCCACCATGCCACTCGCCTTCCGACTCGGTCGCCGTGCTGTTCGTACCCTCGCGCTCGTCCTGGCCTGCGCCACGCCAGCGCAGGCGCAGAACGCGAAGGTCTACACCCCCGGCCAGCTCACCCCCGCGCAGGCCAAGGCGCGCGAGATCTTCAAGGAACTGGTCGAGATCAACACCAGCGTCACGACGGGAAACGTCACCAATGGCGCGGTCGCCATGGCGAAGCGGTTCCGCGAGGCGGGCATCCCAGATTCGGACATCTTCGTGGGCGGGCCGCGCCCCGACAAGCACAACGTCGTCGCGCGCATCCGCGGCAAACACCCGGCTGACCGCAAGCCGGTGCTCCTGCTGGCACACATCGACGTCGTCGAGGCCCTGAAAGCCGACTGGTCGCCCGAGTTCGACCCGTTCACCTTCACGGAGAAGGACGGCTACTACTACGCGCGCGGCATCGCCGACGACAAGGCGATGGCGTCGATCTTTGTCGCGAACCTGTTCCGGATGAAGGCCGAAGGCTATCAGCCCGACCGCGACATCATCGTGGCGCTCACGGCCGACGAGGAAAGCGGCCCGGCCAACGGCGTCGACTGGCTCGTCACCAATCACCCCGAGCTGGTGGACGCGGGAATCGTGATCAATGAAGGGGGCGGCGGCGTCCTGCGCGATGGCAAGCCGCTGTTCCAGGGCATTCAGCTCGCGCAGAAGATCACCATGAACTTCACGCTGCGCGCCACCAATCGCGGCGGGCATTCGTCGGTGCCGCGCAAGGACAACGCCATCACCTCGCTCGCCGACGCCCTCAGCAAGGTCGGGCGTCACGAGTTCCCGGTGCAGCTCAACGACGTGACTCGCGAGTTCTTCAGCAAGACCGCCGCGCTGGAGCCGCCGGAGATGGGGCGCGCCATGAAGGCGCTCGTCGCCAACCCCGCAGACCCCAAGGCGGCCGCCATCATCGCCGCCGATGACCGCTACAGCTCGATGCTGCGCACCACCTGCGTCGCCACGATGCTCAACGGCGGCCACGCGACGAACGCCCTCCCCCAGCTCGCCGAAGCCAACATCAACTGCCGCGTCTATCCCACGGAGAACGCCGAGCAGGTGCGCGCCGCGCTCGAGCGGGTGGTCAGCGACACGGCCGTGAAGGTGCTGATCAAGACGCAGCGGCCGTCCACTCCGCCGTCAAAGCTGTCGCCCGAAATCATGGAACCGGTGACTCGCCTGACGAAGGAACTGTTCGGCAACGTCCCCATCATTCCCACCATGTCCACCGGCGCCAACGACTCGCGCTTCTTCCTGGCGCGGGGCGTTCCATCCTACGGCGTAAGCGGCATTTTCTCCGACCCGCGCGTCGACGCGCGCGCGCACGGCCGCGACGAGCGCATCCGGATGCAAAGCTACTACGAAGGACAGGAGTTCCTGTACCGTCTCACCCAGCTGCTCGCGTCGAACCCGCCTGCGGTGCCGTAGGCGTACGACGGAGTGAACATGCGATTCTAGCGCACGCCGACGCTGGCTGTGTCCGCTCAGGCACCCCCCATCGAATTCGCCCCTTCGATCCTCGGGCTCTCACCGCGTCGGCAACCATGGACACCATTCCCGATCCGCTGCAGCGGAACGCCGTCACCATCACGGGCGCCGTCGAGTCTGACGACACGCTTGTCTTTCTTCATGGCTTTGGCAACGACCAGACGGTGTGGTCGGCGGTCGCCCCGTCGTTTGCAGCCACCCATCGTCTCGTGCTGCTCGACAACGTCGGCTCGGGTCGATCGGACGCGATGGCGTACAAGGCGCATCGGTACATGAACCTGCAGCGCTGGGCCGACGACCTGGTTGAGGTGCTCCAGGCGCTGAAGCTCAGACGCGCGGCCACGCTGGTTGGCCATTCGGTCGGCGGCGCCATCGGCATGCTGGCGGCCGTCACCGCCCCATCGCTCGTGCGGCAGCTGGCCGTGCTTGGCATGTCGCCGCGCTATCGAGAGGAAGACGGCCTGCCCGGTCTGACGGAGCGCGACGTCGACCTGATCTATGGCGCCGTGATCAACAACTATGAGTCGTGGACCGACACCTTCGCCGCGCACGTCATTCGGAACGCCGACCGTCCGGCGCTGGCCGCCCAGTTTGCGTCGTGCCTCAGACAGATGTCGTCGCGCCAGGCACTCACCACGCTGCAGGCCATTCTGACCTCCGATTTGCGGGCGCTCGTGCCGCGCGTCGAGCAGCGGGTGCTGCTCCTGCAGTCGCGTGACGATGCCTTCGTGCCGAGGGAGGTCGCCGAATACCTGCACCGCGCCATCCGGCACAGCGAACTGGTGGTGCTCGACGCTGAAGGGCACCATCCGCACCTCAGCGCGCCCCAGGCGGTGACGGCGGCGCTGCGGGGGTTCCTAGCGTAGTGCTGGCGGATTACCGCACGGTAGGGCTAGTATGGACGACGAGACAGCAGGGCATTGCCCTACGATTGTCCAGTGAACCCCCTACCGCACGCGGAGGTCCGTATGAACCGGATGAGGCGCCTGCTCATGGCGCTGGCAGGAGTAGCAGCACTTAGCGTGCCGTTGCGCGCACAGCAACGCGCTGTGGGCACGCTGGCGGTGCACGTCACGGACGCCGTCAGTCAACGCCCCATCGAGTATGCCCGCGTGATGCTCGTGGGTACCACGATCGGCGGGCAGACCGCCACCGATGGCCGGCTGACGCTCCGCGCGATCCCTGTCGGCGAGTACACGGTTCGAACCCTGCGCGTCGGATATGGCGAGCAGACGAAGCGCGTCACCATCGCGACAGGACAGACGGCATCGGTCGACGTCGCGATGAAGGAAGTCACCCTGAATCTGGCGGCCGTCGTGACCACCGCCACAGGCGAGCAGCGGCGGGTCGAGATCGGCAATGCCACCGCCAACATCGACGCCGCCAAGGTTCTCGAGTCGGCGCCGATCGGGAACCTCAGCGACATCCTCAACTCGCGGGCCCCGGGCGTGCAAGTGACGGGGGGCTCGCAGACCGGTACGGGGACGCGCATTCGCATTCGCGGCACCAACTCCGTCAGCCTGTCGAATGAGCCGATCTGGATCATCGACGGCATTCGCATGACGAGCAACCTCTCCAGCTTCTCGACGGTCACCGGCAACGGCGCCAGCGGCAACACGGGCGGCAACAATGCGAGCCGCGTGGGCGACCTGAATCCGGAGGACATCGAGAGCATCGAGGTCGTGAAGGGCCCGTCGGCGGCAACGCTCTATGGAACGGACGCCGCCAACGGCGTCGTCCTCGTCACCACCAAACGAGGGCGAGCCGGTGCCGCCAAGTGGAACGTCTTCGCCGAGGGCGGACTGCTCACAGACCGGAACTACTACCCGGCGGCGTATTCGCTTTGGGGAAAGCGCCCGGGAGAGACGGTCTCGACACGCAGCTTCTGCAGCCTGCAACGCGTCGGCACGGGCGAGTGCACCGCTGATTCCAGCAGCACGCTGAACCTGTTTCGCGAGAAGAAGCTCACGCCGCTGGGCACCGGTGACCGGCGCAAGTACGGCGTGCAGGTCTCGGGCGGCACCGAGGCCCTGCGGTATTTCGCCAGCGCCGAGAAGGAAGGCGAGGTGGGGGTTCTCGAACTACCCGAGTTCGAGAAGCAACGCATGGATTCCATGGGCCTCAAGATCCATTCGTGGACGCTTCGGCCGAACACGATGGACCGGCAGTCGTTGCGACTGAATCTCAACACCACGATCAATCCGAAGCTTGACCTCGGCGTCTCGACGAACTTCATCAATATCGCGCAGCGATACTCGCTCGAGTCCAACTCCACGGCGGGGCTGGGGTCCCAGGTGTTCGGCGGCCCGGGCACCACTAACAACGGCAACGTGAGCGGTCTCGGCACGCCACTGATGGGCTATCGCGCGTGGACGCCGGGTTACTCCTGGCAGGAGAAGACCGGGCAAGAGGTGAACCGTTTCATCTGGCAGGCCAACGCCAACTGGCGCCCCTACACGTGGCTCGCAACGCGGGCGACGGTGGGCAACGACTGGACCGGACGCACCGACGAGAACCTGCTGCTGCGCGGCGAAGGCCCGCCGCTCACGGCGAACACGCGCCTCGGCTCGCGCGGCATCAGCAGCGTACGGATCCAGAACTTCACCACCGACCTTGGGGCGACGGCGCAGTACTCGTGGCACTCCAACTTCGCGTTCAAGACCACGGTGGGCGCTCAGTACATCGCGTACACGCTCACGCAGGCGCAGACCGGCGCCACCCAGCTGGCCCCAGGCTCGAAGAGCGTGGGGTCGGGCACGGCGATGGTCGTGGGCGAAGGCACCACGCTCCAGCGCACGCTTGGAGCGTTCATCGAACAGTCGCTCGCCTGGAACGATCGGCTCTTCCTGACGGCTGCGGTGCGCACCGACCAGAACTCGGCGTTCGGCACCAACTTCCAGAGCATCGTCTACCCCAAGGCGTCGATGTCATGGCTCCTCTCGTCGGAGCCGTGGTGGCACGCGCCCGCGTGGGTGAACAGCGCGCGCTTCCGCTACGCCTATGGTCAGTCAGGCGTACAGCCCGGCCCCAACGACGCCTTGAAGTTCTACACCGCCAACACGACCAGCATCAACAACGCCGACCAGCCGACGGTCACCCAGGCGGCCCTCGGCAATCCGGACTTGAAGCCGGAGCGCTCGGCGGAGCATGAGGTCGGATTCGAGACGCAGCTGCTCAACCAGCGGCTCAGCGTGGATGTCACGTACTACAGCAAGATCACCACCGACGCCCTTATCAGCGCCATCCTGCCCCCGTCGTACGGCTCCGTGGCCTCGCAGCTGCGGAACCTCGGCTCGGTGAAGAACGCCGGATGGGAGGCGTCGGTCACCGGGCAGGTGATGGATCGGCGTCAGCTGGCGTGGGACGTGACCATCTCGGGCACGGCGAACGCCAACAAGGTCGTGTCGCTCGGCGACACGCCGGCGCAGATTGGCACGACCTCGCGTATTGTGGCCGGGTACCCCATCTCCGGCCTTTGGGCACGACCGATCACCGGATATAAGGACAAGAATGGCGACGGCCTGCTGACATATTGGGCCGACCCCGCCAAGAATGAGGTCTTCGTCGGCGACTCGGTGATCTTCCGCGGGTACGCGACGCCCCGTTACATGACGACGCTGACGTCGGCCTGGGAGCTGCTGAACAAGTCGCTCCGTATCTCGACGATGTGGGACTACCGCGGCGGCAACCGGTGGTACAACAACACCGAACGCATCCGCTGCACGCGTCCCAACTGTTCGGGCCGCACGAACATCGATGCGAAGCTCATCGACCAGGCGACGAACATCGCCGCCAACGAGCACCCGGCCAAGACGCTCGACGGCTACTTCCAGCCTGGGGCGTTCGTGAAGCTCCGCGAGATGTCGGTGCAGTACACGCTGGCGCCCACCCTCGCCAACAAGTACGCGCGTGCGCGCTCGCTCAATATCGTGCTGACTGGCCGCAACCTCGGGCTCTGGACGAAATATCGCGGGACGGATCCGGAGTCGGGCTTCAACACGACCGAGGGCACAGAGGCGCCCAATGAGTTCCAGACGGTGGGCCCGCCGACGTACTTCATCCTTCGCGTCAACCTCGGCTACTAGGAGAATCCGACCCATGACCAAGACTGGAAATACGGGCCGGCCCTCTCTGCTGCGCCACGCGGGCGCGGCGTTGGTGCTGGCATTCGCAGCCGTTGGCTGCAAGGACAAGCTGCTGGGGGTCACCGACCCCGACATCATCAATCCCGGCGACTTGCTGTCGGCGGAGGCTTCGGTGGCCGTGGCCAACGGCGCGATCGCGACGTTCCGCAGCATCACGGGCGGCGGCGAAAGCACGTGGATGTTTGGCGGACTGCTGGCGGATGAGTGGTCCACCAGCTCGACGTTCATCCAGAACGACGAGACCGACCAGCGCCAGACGCAGGAATTCAACTCCACCGTCACGGCCGAGCTTCGCAATCTCTATCGAACGCGCACGCGCGCCGAGGAAGCCATCGTTGCGCTGAAGGCCAAGAATCCCAACCTGCGTGCGCTGATCGCCGAGATGTACCTCGCGCGCGGCTTCGCCGAAATGCAGCTCGCGCTCGATTTCTGCAACGGCATTCCCATGGGCGACGGCAACGCGACGCCGCCGGAAGACGGCGTGCCCATGTCGAACGTCGAGGTCTTCAAGCTGGCGGCCGCCTCGCTGGACACGGCGATCACGTATGCCAACGGGACGGATGCCCAGAGCGTCTTGATGAACCGCTCGGCCAAGGTGGTGCGGGCCCGGGTGGCGCTGGCGCTCAACGACATGACGACGGCCGGCGCCATGGTCACCGGCGTTCCGACGGCGTTCGCCTACCAGCACACGTTCTCGCTCAGCACCAGTTCGAACACGCTGTGGGGCCAGGGGCTGAGCGCGCGCCGGTACAGCGTCGGCGATTCGGTGGAGGGGAACAGGCGCGATATTCCTGTCGCCAACGCGATTCCGTTTTCGTCGGCCCAGGATCCCCGACTGCCGGTGACGATTCGTACGTCAGGGGCGATCAACGGCCAGGATGGGCAGACGTACACGCGCACGACGGGCATGTGGCAGCAGCTCACGCCGGTGGACGTCGTCAACGGCCTCGATGCGCGCATGGTCGAGGCCGAGGTGGCGCTGCGGGCCGGCAACGTGACGCAGTGGCTGGCGATTCATAATGCCCTCCGCGCCGCGCCTCCGAAGCTGGGCGAGATCCAGCCCGCGGCGATGGCGCCCTTGACGGATCCCGGCACCGAACCGGCGCGTGTCTCGCTGCACTTCCGCGAGAAGGCGTTTTGGACGTTCAGCCGTGGTCAGCGGCTGGGCGACTTGCGGCGCCTCATCCGGCAGTACGGCCGCACCGAAGCCAATACCTTCCCGCAGGGGGTGCACTACAAGGGCGGGTCGTACGGGAAGGACGTCAATCTTCCCATCGTGACAGCCGAGCGAAACAATCCGAACTTCCAGGGGTGCACGGACCGCAATCCGTAGCGATTCGGCGTACAGCACGGTGTGATCGCGGCGGCCCGGGCCCACGAGGTTCCGGGCCGTCGTGCAACGCAAACGGCGCGCCTGCGATGTGAGGGCGCGCCGTTTGCTGTGAACTGATCGGGACGGCGGGATTCGAACCCGCGACCCCCTGAACCCCATTCAGGTGCGCTACCGGACTGCGCTACGTCCCGTCCGCCGCGAGGCTCGCGCCTCTCTCGGACAGAGGGGTGAATCTACCGCACCGCGCCGCGATTCTCCACCCCTGCACTACAGCTAGCGGCGCGCCAGATGCAGGTCGTACGTCTCCGCCGCCGACGCCGGCCGGCCGATGGCGTCGCCCTGCGCGCGCCGGACGCCGACATTTGCCAGCCGCCCGAGCAGCCCCGCGTCCGATACCCCGTGCACGCCGATCTCCGCCCCCATCCGCGACGCGAAATCGGCCACCTTCTTCATCGCCGCCGGGTTGCCGTCAATCCAGTCGGCCGGGCAGGTGACCACGTGGCAGGCCGCAATCAGCCGCAGCGCGTCGAGTTCCGATGGCTGTTGGACGCGCGCGATGACGTAGTACCCGTCCATCATCGCGCGCGCCACGGCGAACGCACCGCATCCGGGGTCAGTCGCAAACAACGAGCCGTCTACCGCCAACGCCACGGTGCCATTGGCGCCGTGGTCCTTGATCAGCGACGGAATCCAGTCCCAGAGCGCCTCGTCGCGGACCCGCGCCAGCCCCGACGGCAGCGTCAGCATGCCATTCCACCCCATCTGCTGCCACAGACTGCCGGCATTCACCGCCGCGTGCACCACCGCGCGCATCACGCCCGGCCCCTCCGGCAGGTCGATGACCGACGCGAGTTCGTCGTCTCCCATCGTGATGCCGTAGTCGGGCGACTCCCAGCGCGGCACGACCTCCGCGGCCACCGTGTGCATCGCGGTTACGTCGTTCACGGGACGGAACCACGCCTTGAACTGCCCGAGCTCGATCGCGCGTTCGACCGCCGGCGCGTCCGGACCCTTTGTCTCGTCCGCGTCCCCCGCCGATGGGTGCGCGTGCTGGTAGAGCATGTTGGCCAGCGCATCGCGGTGCAGCGGCTTCTCGAGCGCGCCGAGCACACGTACACCGTTCGCCACCGCCATCGCCACCACCGCCTTGAGGACGCCCGGCGCGAGCCCCGAGGCAATGATCACCGAGTCAGCCAACCGTTCCTGCGCGAGGTGATTGATGAATGTCATCCCGTCCATCCCCGGCATGTTCAGGTCGCTGATGACGATGTCGGGACGGTTCGCCCGCGCCTTCGCCAGCGCCTCGCTGCCGTCGCGTGCTTCGGACACGGTGGTCACGCCGAGTTCCGAGAGCACTTTCTTGTGCAGCGACAGCGTGAACTCGTGGTCGTCGACGAGCAGGATGTGCGGTCCAGGCATGCAAGAATCCGCCGAATGGTGGTGAGTGGAATCTCTCTCAACGCGCTCCGATTTGTCCAGCATTTGGCGGTCAGTGGCCGAGCCGCCTCGGCGAGCGCTAAGTTCGGGCATGCGTACGCCTTCCTTTCTGCTGGGACTCCTCGCCGTCCTGCCCCTCGCCGCCGCCGCCCAGGCCCCCGAAGCCATCTGGTACGTGCGCAACAACGAGGCGGGCATCGCCAGCCTCTCCGCCAACGCCCGGCACATCAGCGTCATCGCGCCGCAGGTGTACAGCATGGACAGCACCGGCACGATTCGCGGCGGCACCGACCCGCGCATCATCGCCCTCGCGCGCGAGCACGGCATCACGCTGGTCCCCCTCGTCATGAATCCGGGGTTCAGCGTCAGCGTGCTGCATCAGATCGCCACCGTTCCCGCGTTGCGCACCAGCGCCGCCCGCAATCTCGCCGCGCTCTGCCGCACCGAACGCCTGCCCGGCATCCAGCTCGACTTTGAGAACCTGCACGTCAGCGACCGCGACGCGTTCACCGCCCTCGCGCGCGAGGCGGTCGATTCGGTGCACCGCGCCGGCTGTGAATTGTCGGCGGCTGTCGTGCCGCGCACCGACGACGACCGCGGCCCGCTTCCCTACCACCAGTACATGTACGACTACTGGCGCGGGGCGTACGACTTCAAGGCGCTGGCCGACACGCTCGACTTCATCTCGTACATGACGTACGCCCAACATACGGGGGGCTCCACCCCCGGCCCCGTCGCCGGATACGAATGGATGAAGGCCTCGCTCGACTACGTGCTCGCCGCCGGCGTGCCGCCCGCCAAGCTCTCACTCGGCCTGGCCTCGTACTCGGACTATTGGTCCACGGCATACGACGAACGCACCGGATCGCGCGGCCGCGGGCGCGACATTGGATACACGGAACTCATGCAGATCGTCACCGCGGCCGGCGCCACCCCGAGATGGGACAAGCGCCAACGCGCCTGGGTGGCGATGTGGGAAGATCATGGCGTCTTTGAGCACGCGTGGATCGAGGACGCCCGCGCCTTCAAAGAGAAAGCCGCGCTGGTGCAAAAGCACCGACTGCGCGGCTACTCGGTCTGGCTCCTCGGCACCGAAGACCCCAAGGTCTGGTCGGTCGTCGGCAAGGTCGCGCGCTAGCTCTTCTCCGCCGCCGCGCGCGCGGCCGCGCGCGCCTGACGCTCGCGCGTGAGGTGCGGCACACCGCCCACCATCCGCAGGATCAGCATCAACTGCGCGCGGTGGTGCATCTCGTGCTCCTTCACCGACAGCAGGCTCTCGAACCGCGTCTTCGGGTTCTGGCCCATGGAATCGGTGAACGTCTCGTTCAGGAACGCCGGCGTCAGCGTCTCCACCCACGACGCATAGGCCTCCCCCGTCTCGCGCAGCAGCGTGATCAGTTCGGCCTTGGTGCGCGGCGTGTTCTCAAACTCGGTGAGACGCTTCATGAACGCGCCCCAGTCGTACCCCAGCAGGGTGTCGGCCTTCCGGTCGCGATGCACGTCGTACTGCAGCGCCGGAATCTGCGTGATGTGCGCAATCATCGCGCGCACCGATCGGCTCCCCGGCGCCGGCACGAAATCGTACCGCTCCTCCGGAAGCTCGTCCGCCACCTGGATGGTATTCGCCCGCACCACCCGCGCCGCCGCCGCCAATTCCTTCGCCGCGTAATGAATCATCATCCCGTTCCCGTAGTAAGGATATCCACCCTTCCCCATCACCACACCCTGCCTCTTCCCCTTCCCCTATCGCGCCCTTCTCCACTTCATGAAGTCATCAAAGTACGTATACACCACAGGCGTCACGTAGAGCGTGATGAGCTGTGAAAACGCCAACCCGCCCACCACCGCGATGCCCAGCGGCCGGCGCGACTCGGCGCCGGCACCGGCGCCGAGCGCGATCGGCAGCGTGCCGACCAGCGCCGCCATCGTCGTCATCATGATTGGACGGAAGCGCACCAGGCAGGCCTCGTAGATGGCGTCGAAGGCCGGCGTTTGTTTCTTCTTCTCTGTCTCCTGCGCGAAGTCGATCATCATGATCGCGTTCTTCTTCACGAGTCCGACAAGCATGATGATGCCCACCCACGCATAGACCGTGAGCTCCGTCTTGGTGAGGAGCAGCGTGATGAGCGCGCCGAACGCCGCAAACGGGATGCCGCTGAGGATCGTCAGCGGGTGGATGAAGCTCTCATAGAGCACGCCGAGCACGATGTAGATGACGAAGATCGCGATCACAAACAGCGCGAGCAGACCTTTCTGCGTCTGCTGGAAGACCTGCGCCGCGCCGTAGAAGCCTGTCGCCACCCCGTCGGGAAGCGTGCCCTTCGCAGCGTTTTCGATGCCGGTTACCGCATCGCCCAACGCGTATCCGGGCCGCAGGTTGAACGCCAGCGTCACGCTCGGCTGCTGCGCCGTGTGGTTCACGAGCATCGGCCCCAGCGTGCGCTCGACACGCGTCACCGAACTCAGCGGCACCAGCTTGCCCGTCTTGGCGCGGACGTAGAGCAGGTCGAGCGCGCTGAGATCGCTCTGGAACTCCGGCAGCAGTTCGAGGATCACCCAGTACTGGTTATTGGCCGTGTAGATGCTGCTGACCTGTCGCGAGCCGTACGCGTTGTACAGCGCCTGCTCGATCTGCTCGGGCGTCACACCGTACAACGCCGCGCGGTCGCGGTCGAGTTCCACCGACGCCTGCGGATTGGCGATCTGCAGGTCGGTGGTGACGTCGGTGATCTGCGGCAGCTCCTTGAGCGATTTCTCGGCGCTCTGCGCCGCCGCATACAGCGTCGGCAGGTCGGCGCCGGTGAGCGTGTACTGATACAGTCCCTTGGACGTGCGCCCGCCAATCTGGATCACGGGATCGTTGCGAACGTACACGTTGATGCCCGGCACGGTGCGCAGCTTCTTGGTGAGCTCCGGAAGGATTTCGTCGGCCGATTTTTCGCGCTGCTCGCGTGGCTTGAGGCGCATCGTGAAGCGCCCCTGGTTGGCGGTGCCCGACGTGCCGCCCTGACCGGAGCCGACATTGGAAATCAGCGCGTCGACATTGGGGTCCTGCAGCGCAATGGCCACCACCGCCTTTTGGTAGCGCACCATCTGGTCGAAGCTCGTCCCCTGCGCCGCCTCGGTGCTCGCCGACAGGCGGTTCTGGTCCTCCGACGGGAAGAACCCCTTGGGCACCATCTGGTACGCCACGCCCGTCAGCACGAGCGCCAGCGCGCTCGCCACCAGCGCCACCAGCCGGCGGGCCATCACCCACGTCAGCGTGCGCGCGTACGTGCGGTACGCCCACTGATAGACGGCCTCGAACCGGTCGAGCAGCCAGTTGTGATTGCCGTGGATGCGCGCCTCGTTGAGAAAGCGCGACGCGAGCATCGGCGTGAGCGTAAGCGACGCCACGCCAGAGACGAGGATTGCCGCGGTAATCGTGACGGCAAACTCGCGGAACAGCCGGCCGACGATGCCGCCCATGAACAGCAGGGGAATGAAGACCGCCACCAGCGAGATGGTCATCGACAGAATGGTGATGCCAATCTCGGCCGCGCCGTCGAGCGCGGCTTCGAGCGGTTTCTTCCCCATCTCCATGTGGCGCACGATGTTCTCGAGCATCACAATGGCGTCGTCCACCACAAACGCCACCGCGAGCGTCAACGCCATCAGC
This sequence comes from Gemmatimonadota bacterium, assembly GCA_016182795.1. GTDB lineage: Bacteria > Gemmatimonadota > Gemmatimonadetes > Gemmatimonadales > Gemmatimonadaceae > PNKL01. The sequence goes on along the minus strand of JACPFW010000012.1, from coordinate 122,036 downwards.
GACAGGTTGTCGAGCGAGAAGTCCAGCGCGTACATCACCGCGAACGTTCCCACCAGCGCCATCGGCACCGCGACGCTCGGAATCATCGTCGCCGAGACGTTGCGGAGGAAGAAGAAGATCACGATGACGACGAGCAGGATCGTGAGCCCGAGCGTGACCTTCACGTCATGAACCGATTCACGAATGCTCGCCGCGCGATCGACGAAGATTTCGAACTCCACCGACGCCGGGAGCTGGGCGCGCAGCGTCGGCAGAATCGCCTTGACCGCGTCGGCGACTTCCACCGTATTCGTGCCCGGCTGCTTCTGCACCGACAGCGAGATGGCGCGCGTGTCCTTGAACCAGCCGGCGATGCGCAGGTTCTGCACGCCGTCCACCACCTGCCCCACGTCCTTCAGGCGCACGGGCGCGCCGTTGCGGTACGCGACGATGACTTCCTGGAACTGCGCCGCGTTGGCGAGCTGGCCGTTGGCGCTCACCGTGTACGCCTTCTGCGGCCCCCACAGCACGCCGGTGGGGAGATTCACATTCTGCTGCGACACCGCGGCCGCCACTTCGTCGATGCCGATGCCGCGGCTCGCCAGCGCCCGCGGGTCCACCTGCACGCGCGCGGCGTACTTCTGCGTGCCGAGCACGCTCACCTGCGCCACGCCGCTCACCGTGCTCAGACGCTGGGCCACCACCTGCTGCACCAGCTCGTCGAGCGCCGACAGCGGCAGCGTCTTGGACCGGAAGCTCAGGTACAGAATGGGCTGATCGGCCGGGTTGCTCTTGTTGAGCGACGGCGGAATGATGCCCGGCGGCAGCTCGCGCAGCGTCTTGGAGATGGCCGACTGCACGTCCTGCGCCGCGGCGTCGATGTTGCGGCTCAGCGTGAACTGGAGCGTGATCGACGTGCCGCCGAGCGCGCTCGTCGACGTCATGTTGTCGAGGCCGGCGATCGTCGTGAACTGCTTCTCCAGCGGCGTCGCCACCGCCGACGCCATCGTCTCCGGACTCGCACCGGGCAGCGATGCCGTGACCGTGATCGTCGGATAGTCCACCGCCGGCAGGTCGCTGACGCTCAGCATCTGATACGCCAGCCCGCCGAACACCAGCACCGCCACGCTCAGCAGCGTGGTGGTGATGGGCCGGCGGATGAACAGGGCGGTGAAGTTCATTTCTTCTTGATCTCGACTTTCGCGCCGATGCTCAGTCGCGATTGACCGTCGACCACCACCTGCTCGCCCCCTTTCAACCCGGTCTCAATCACGGTTTGATCACCCACCGCGCGCCCGGCAGTGACCGCCTGCACCTGCGCCGCGCCGGACTTGTCCACGATGAAGACGAACAGCCCTTCCTGCCCCGTCTGCACCGCCGGCGTCGGCACCAGCACCGCATTGGACTCGCGGAAGACCTCGAGTTCGATGGCCACGTACTGCCCGGGCCACAGCAGGTTTTCATCGTTGGCGAACCGCGCCTTGAGCATCACGGTGCCCGTCGTCGTGTCGACGCCGTTGTCGACAAAGCTCAGCGCGCCCAGCACCGCCGAGCCGCTCCCCTGCCCGGGAAAGGCCGTGGCCTTGAGCGCCTTGTCGCGCGAGTGCTTCTGCACGAGCGCCAGTTCGCGCTGCGGCACGGCGAAGCGCACGAGGATGGGGTGGATCTGATTGATGACCACCAGCGGCGTGGTGGCGTTGGGACGCACGAGGTTCCCCTGGCGCACGAGCACGCTTCCCGTCTTGCCGTGCACGGGGGCGCGAATGGTCGCGTTGTCGAGATTGAACTGCGCGTTCTCCACGTTCGCCTTGTCGGCATCGACCACGGCCTTGAGTGCCGCGGCATTGGCGGCGGCCTGGTCGGCCTGTGAGCGCGTCACGAAATCGCGCTGCGCCAGGGCCTCGTACCGTTCGGCGTCGCGCGTGGCGGCGTCAAACTGCGCCTTGTCCCGCGCCAGCACGGCGCGCGCCTGCTGCGCCGCGGCGCGGTACGGCACGGGATCGATCTCAAACAGCACCTGCCCTTCCTGCACCTCGTCGCCTTCCCGGAACCGTACTTCCTTCAGCACGCCGCCTACCTGGCTCTGCACGGCCACGGTCTGCACCGGCTCCACCAGCCCGTTGGCGCGCACCACGTACGGCGCGTCGCCGCGCACCACGGGAGTGACCGTCACCGGCACCGGTGTTTTGGGGGGAGCGGCGGGCTTGCCGCACGCCAGCGCGGCGAACGGAACAAAGATCAGGAAGGTGAGAGAGGTTCTCATCAGGGCTTCCCCGGCGTGCCGGGCGTAAGGTTCAGATGCGATTCACCGTGCGGACCGAGCACACCGGCGTCGCGCGAGAGTTGGGCGAGCGCCGCGTACCACGTCCAACGGCTTTGGATGGCTTGCGCGCGCGCATCGGCGAGCGCGCTCTGTGCCGTGAGCAGATCGAGTATGCTCCCGACGCCCTCGCCGTAGCGGCCGCGCGCCACTTCCTCGGAGCGCGTGGCGCTGGCCAGCAGGTCGCGGGCCGTCGCGACGCGCTGCGTCGCCGTCTGCAGGGCCCAGTACGACGTCCAGACCTGCGCCGCGGCGTTCAACTGCGCCTGCTCCGCGCGGGCCGCGGCCACCGCCGCGTTCTCCCGAGCGGCGGCCACGTCGGAGGCGCGCGACAATCCGTAGAAGAGCGGCACGCTCATGCCAAACGTCAGCGCGAACGTCGTGCCATCCAGCGCATTGGCATTGGAGAACGCCTGCCCGCGAGTGGCCCCCGTGGTGATGCTCGGCAGCATCGCCGATCGCGCCACGCGCACCTGCTGGGCGCTTTGCCGCGCCGTGGCGCGTGCCGCCATCACGTCGGGGCGCTCACGCACCGCGCGCTCAATCAGCGAATCGACATTCTCGGCCAGTACCGACACGGGGATGGCGCCCGTGTCGGGGAGCACGTCGAACGGAGCGTTGGCCGGCATGCCCAGCGCCAGCGCCAGCTGCGCGCGCGCGGCCTGCTGGTTGCCCTCGGCCGTCTGCGACGCCAGGCGCGACTGCGCCAGCGCCGTGCGCGCCTGCAGCACGTCGGCGATCGTTGCGAGCCCCACATCGTGCCGCCGTTCGGCGGCGGCCAGGTTGGCCGTCGCGGTGGCGACCGTCTGCTTGGACGCCTCAAACAGTCCGCGGGCCGCCTGATATCCGAAGTAGGCGCCCTCCGACTGCAGCACGACTGCCTGCACCGTGTTGTTGTGCGTCAGGTCGGCGGCATACAACGCCTCGCGTGCGGCCGACATCACGCCGCCGCGCGCGCCAAAATCGAACAGCAGGTATTGCAGCGATATCGTCGTGGTGACCGTCGAGCGGTCGGCGGGGACGCGAGCCGGGTTGGACGAAATCGCCCGCGACGGGCCACCGGCAGCGTCGGCCTGCAGGCTGGGCAGCCAGCGTCCGCGCGCGCTTGCGTACGCCGACGCTGCGGCCCGCGACTGCGCCCACGAGATGCGCGTCTGCGGGTTGTTCCCGAGGGCGACGTCGATCACGTCGACGAGTGTCAGCGCGTCGAGCCGAGCGGCCGGTGCAGCGGGGAGCTGCGCGCCTCGCCGCGCGAGCCGCGCGGCCGACGAATCGAAGGGCGCGCCGGCGCGTCGTACCGTCGGCCAGGCCTCACGCGGGATCGGCGCCGTGGCGGTGTGTCCGCCCACGCGGCGTGGGGGCGTGCAGGCCGACAGCGCCAACAGCACGCAAAAAAATGCGGTGGGGAGACGCAATACAGACATCGCAGCGAATGGAGGGCTCGGACGCGTGGGAGGCGTCCGCCAGCCGCGTGAGAAATGAGGAACGCTTGAGACTAATGATACGCGAGCGCCCGCCAAAGCGTTCGTGCCGTCTCAGCGGCGGACGTCACATCGTCGCGGAGCGCTTCTGGCGGGCACTGAATGCCGCACTCACCACCCACCCCAGCAGGGCCACGGGGAGGACGACGATGAGCAGGAGCTTCACCACCGCAAAGCCGACGGCAAGCACCGCGCCGAGCACGGCGAAGACCACCGCCAGCAGGACGGCGGCGAGTACGACGACCAGAAAGACCGGTATCCCGATGAGCGCCAGCACCACCACCACGGGAATGGTGAGCGCGAACAGCGCCGCCATCACCGGCATCCCCAGCGTGAGGACGACAAAGCCCAGCGGAATGAGCACCACCAGCGCCACCAGCCCAAGCAGGAACGCCTTCACCAGATCGCGCACAGTCAGGTCCTGTGGAGGATGTAATCACTACGGGAGCAAGGAGCATCCCGATTCACCAAATCCACCCTGCGCCACACCCTGCCTCCGCACCCTGCACCACACCCTGCACCCAGCACCCTGCACCCTGCACCTAGCGCTGGTATGTCCCCATCAGCGTAGCTCGATCAAGGATGTGCCCCTTCATCGCCTCGTCGAGGTCCTTCCGTGTCGCACGCGGTCCCAGATCGGGCACCTCGACGTCGAGGGCGTAGAGCGTGTGGAAGTACCGATGCCGGCCAATGGGTGGGCATGGCCCCTCGTAACCCAGTTCGCCACTGTCGTTTAGACCCTCGCGCGCGCCGGCCGGCACCGGAGAGTGCGCCGCGCCTTCCGCCAACGCACGCACCGTCGGCGCGATGTTGTAGAGCACCCAATGCACCCAGACCCGCTTGGGCGCCGCGGGATCGGGCGCGTCCGGATCATCGACAATCAGCGCCAGGCTCTGCGTCCCCGCGGGGACGCCCAACCAGGCGAGCGGTGGCGACGTGTCGGCCCCGTCGCAAGTGTGCCGCACGGGGATCTCGCCGCCGTGCACTAAGGACGCGGATGTCAGTTCCATGCCTCGAACCTTCCCCACCCGCACTCGATCAGCAAGTACCATCTACCGTCTACCATCTACCGTCTGCCATACTGTAGGTTATGCGCCTCGTACTCGCCGTCGCCCTCGGCAGCGCCGTTGGCGGCGTTGCCCGCTTCCTGCTTTCCGCCTGGCTCGAACAGCGGGCGGCCACGTCGTTCCCGTGGGCGACGCTGCTCATCAACATTTCGGGCTCGCTGCTGCTTGGCTTTCTCGCGACGTGGACCTACGAGTCGGCGGGCGTGCCGGCGGACGTGCGCGCGCTGCTGACCACCGGACTGTGCGGCGGCTACACCACGTTCTCGACGTTCAGTCTCGAGACCGTGGCGTTGATGGAAGAAGGCCTGTTCGGACGCGCCGCCGCGTACATCGCGCTGAGCGTTATTGTCAGCATCGTTGGGGCGTACGCCGGCATCGCCGGCGCACGCCACCTGGTGCTCCTGCGCGCCGCCTAGACGTGCGCGAGGACGCCCTCGGGTTCTGAGACGGCCCGGAACGGCGAAAAGCGCAGCAGGCACCCAGCCCCGCCGGACTCTTCGAGCAGTCGCGCCGCGTCGCCGGACACGACTTCGATCTTCGCGTCCTGCGCCATTGCCGAGCGAACGAACACCTCGGCCGCCTCGGGCTGCAGCGCAATGAACGACATGCTCAGCACCAGCGTCTGCACGGAGCGATCATCGAGCGCGCGTCCCGTCATCGCGGCGCCGGCGGCGGCCAGATCATCGTCGCCGTGCCGGCGCAGCAGTTCGACCACCAGTTCCTGCTCCACGCCGCGCCGCAGCTGCACCAGCCCCTCGCGCACGGCGCGGGCGATCTCGCTCACCCGGGCGCGCGCGCCGAGCACCGGCGTCTCGAGCACCGTTTTGACGCCCGCATCGCGGATCGCGGCGATCGCCTCGTTGAGCAGTTGAGGCGTCCCCCCAACGAAGACCGGCAAGGCCGGTGTGAGCAGCCGCACGCGTGCGGCCAGCTCGCGCAGCATCCGCGACCGGGCCTCACGCCGCTCACGCTCGGCGGCGTCGCGTCCAATGCCGCCGCGCGACGACTGATGAAACGTGCCCGGGCGCGTGGCCGCCGACGGATCGCCGTGCTCGCGGCGCTCGGTGTGCGTCGTGGTTCGCACCGTGTCGAGCCGCCGCACGCCGTCGTCGTCACAGTGGAAGATCCGCGCCGCGCGACTGTCGGCCACGACCACCCACGCCGCGCCCGATCCTTCCTCCGCCGCGCACAGGAATGGCGCCAACGCCACGCCGCGACGCCACGACCCAATGGTCGGCGTTGCACCGCGCAGCTGCGCGTCGAGTCGCACGCGTCCGTCGGCGGCGACTCCCATCCAGCCTGGCGCGTCGAGCGCGCCGCGCCGGTGCGAGAGATACGACTCCAGGGCTTCGATGTTGCGCGAGAATGTCTCGCGCTCGTCGTGCGAGGCATCGGCCAGGTCGTGCCGCAGCCGCGCCTCTTCCTGTTTGAGCGACCGCCGCCACGCGGTGCGCCACGCCGGATTCTCCGTCCGGCCGTCGAGGTATAGAGTCAAGGTGGGCGTGTCGCTCAGTTCCGCGTCCAGCGCCACGAGATCCGCAAAGGGCATCATAGTCCGCTCCTCGTAATGCATGCGGTACGCCCTGGGGGGCCCGCGCAGAAAAGGCGCGAGCGTTTCGCTGGCACTATAAATGCCTCGCGGCACATCGCGGCGCAGTAGGGTCTCGGATGGAAACGCGTAGGGCTTCATCGCACGCCACCCTGACAGGGTTCCGATGACACCCAATGCTACAACGCGCGCGCGGCGTACTCCTGCGCGGCGCGGTACACCGCCGCGTATCCGGCCATCGCGTGATCCCATCCGAAGTCACGCGCCATCGCGCGGCGCATGATCGCGTGCCACGCCGGCCGCTCGGTGAAACGCATGAGCGCGCGGTCGAGCGCCGCGTCCATGGCTGTCACGTCGAACGCGCCAAACAGGAACCCCGTCTCCTCGTCGTCCACCGTGTCGCCGATTCCCCCCACGCGTCGCCCAATCACCGGCGCGCCGTAGCGCGAGGCGTGCATCTGCGTGAGGCCGCACGGTTCATAGAGCGACGGCATCAGCACCATGTCGGCACCGGCCATCAGCCGGTGCTCGAGCCGGTCGGTGAACGTGAAGCTGCAGGCCATCCGCCCCGCGTGCGTGGCGACAAGCTCGGCGACGGCGTCGCGAATGCGCGCGTCGCCCTCGCCAATGATGATCAGCTGCACGTCGTCCCCCCGCAGGCGCGCGCTGCGCAGCACCAGGTCGAAGCCCTTTTGCGCCGCGAGGCGCGACGACATGCCGATCACCGACACGTTGTCGCGCTGTGGCAGCGCGAACGCGCGCTGCAGCGCCCGCTTGCACGTGGCCTTGCCCGACAGGTCATCCGCCGTGTACGGCGCGGCGATCTGGTCATCGGTGGCGGGATTCCAGTGCTGCAGGTCGATGCCGTTGCAGATGCCGACGAGACGGTCGCCAAGTTGGTTGAACGTGTCGTGCAGACCGAAGCCGCCCTCCGCGGTGCGCAGCTCCTCGGCGTGGGCCGGGCTCACGGTGACGGCCGCGTCGCAAAAGACCAACCCGCCCTTGAGCAGGTTCAGTCGCCCGTACCACTCCATGAGGTCCATGCTCCACAGCTCCGGCGCCAGCGCGAGATCGGCCATCACGTCGGCGCCAAAGTGCCCCTGATAGCCCGCGTTGTGCACCGAGAGCACCGTCGGCGTCCCGTCAAAGTGCGCCGCCAGTTCCGCGTGCGTGCGCAGGTAGATCATGGCGAGCGCCGCATGCCAGTCGTGCGCGTGCAGCAGCAGCGGGCCGGGGACGAACTGCATCACCCCGTGCAGGGCCGCGCGCGCGAAGAGCGCGAAGCGCAGATGATTGTCGGGGTAGTCACCGCGAGTGTCGCCGTACAGCCCCGGCCGGTCGAAGCACTCGGGGGCGTCGACGAAGATCACGTGCGGCCCGCCAGTGTGCGCGGCGTCGCGGTAGAACCGCACCGTCTCGCTGAGCGGCCCCACACTGATCACCTGCGGTGGCGCCAGCGGCTGCAGGCGCTTGGCCGCGTCGCGCACCGACGCGTAGAGCGGAAGAAACGCGAAGACGCGTTCGCCGGCGCGCGCCTGCGAGGCTGCCAGTCCCGCGACCGCCTCGGCGAGCCCCCCCGTGCGGGCGTAGCCGTGGTACTCCGCCGTGAGATGCACGATGGCGCGGCGGTCGAGGCGGCGATCGCCGTGCACACGCCGCGACGGCACCTGCGTCAGTTCGGGTTGCTGCAGCGCCTGGCCCAACGAGACCATGATGAGACTCCCCCTCACGCGCGACAACGCCGCACATGGTAAAGTATGGGCGCCACATCGCGCTCCGAGTATCGGTGGAAGGCGTACGCCGCCCATCGAGAAGGCGTAGGGTTTCTACGCGCGTGAAAGGGAGCAAGCGTGTCGCGCACGCTTTATGCAGTCCCCCTCCGCTTCACCACACCCTGCCCCTGCACCCTGCACCACACCCTGCCTCTTCCCCTGCACCTACGCGGTCGGCCTTTCGTCTAACGTGCTCTCTCCCCGTATCGACGGCACGTAATAGTCCGTCACATACTCGATCAGCATTCGCCGTGACGTGAACCGCAGGCCCGCCGCGCGCAGCGCGTGGCGCATGGTCTGGATCCACCGCTGCGGCAGACCACCCCGATCGCGCGTGTAGTAGGTCGGCACGACCTCGGTTTCGAGCAGTTCGTACAGCTGATCAGCGGCGGCCGCGTCGTCGTTGGCCGCGCCGGCGCTCAGCTCCGGGGTGATCGCCCAGCCGTTGTGCCCGTTGAAGCCCTCTTCCCACCATCCGTCCATCGTGCTGAGCTGCGGCACGCCATTGAGCGCCGCCTTCATGCCGCTGGTCCCCGATGCTTCCATCGGCGGTCGCGGCACGTTGAGCCAGACGTCGCCCCCCTGCACCAGCACGTGCGCGAGATGCATGTCGTAGTCCTCGACGAACGCGATGCGCCCCTCGAAGCGCGGGTCGCGAGTCGTCTGATAGACCTCCTGCAGCATCTCTTTGCCCGGCGTATCGGCTGGATGCGCCTTGCCCGCGAAGATCACCTGCACCGGCCGCGACGGGTTGCTGACCAGCCGCAGCAGGCGCTCCACATCGTGGAAGAGCAAATTGGCGCGTTTGTACGTGGCAAAGCGGCGCGCAAAGCACAGCGTCAGCGCTTCGGGATCGAGCAGCACGCCAGTGCCCGCCAGCCGCGAGGCCTCGCGGGTGTGATTGGTAAAGGCCACCCGGGCCTGCTCGCGCATGTGCACGAGGAGCGTGCGCTTGAGCTTGCGATGCACGTCCCACAGCGCCTGCGCGTCGAGCGTCAGCACGCGGTCCCATAGCGCCGGATCATCGACGCGATTCCCCCAGCCGGCGCCGAGGTGCGCGTCGAGCAGCTGCATGAGACTGTTGCTCATCCACGTCGCGAGATGCACGCCGTTGGTGACGTGGGTGATGGGCAGGTCCGGCTCGCGCCGTTCGGGCCACATCGAGCGCCACAGGCTGCGCGTCACCACGCCGTGGGCGCGCGATACGGCGTTCACCCGCCGGCTCAGCCGCACCGCGGTTGCCGTCATGTGGAACGCGCCGGACGGGTCAGGCGGATAGTGCCCAATGCGCATGAACTGATCGCGCGAGATGCCCAGCTCATCCCACACCGGCCCGGTGCACGCGGCGACGTCATCCGCGGCGAACGTGTCGTGCCCAGCCGGCACCGGCGTGTGCGTGGTGAACGTGCTCGCCGCGCGCACGGCATGGACGGCGTCGGCAAACGGCGTGCCGGCGATCACCAGCTCGCGCAGCCGCTCGATGAACATGAACGACGCGTGCCCTTCGTTGGCGTGCCACGCCGTCGGCTGCACGCCGAGCGCGCGCAGCACGCGCACGCCGCCGACGCCGAGCAGCCACTCCTGTCGCAGGCGCATGGCCGGACCGCCGGCATATAACCGACTGAGGAGCGGGCGGTCGTCGCGGTGATTCTGCTCCAAGTCAGTGTCGAGCAGATAGACCGTCACGCGCCCCACCCGCAAGCGCCACGCCCTGATGTACACGTCGCGCCCCGCCATCCGCACGGCCGCGAGATGCGGCGCGCCATTGGCTCCGTCCACCGCCTCCAGCACCGTGCGCGAGAGGTCGAACGCCATGTCGGTATCGTCCTGCCAGCCGTCGGCCCGCACTTCCTGATCGAAGTAGCCATGCCGATACAGGATGCCGACGCCAATCAGCGGCACGCCGAGATCGGAGGCCGTCTTGCAGTGGTCGCCGGCCAGCACGCCGAGACCGCCCGAATAGATCGGGACCGTGTGGTGGAAGCCGAACTCGGCGCAGAAATAGGCAATCGTGTCGCGCGCATGCTCCGCATAGCGCTGCGCAAACCATGTCGGCGCCGCCGACTGCTCGGCCGCCGACCACGCGAGCACGGCATCGAGGTGCGCAAGGAAGTCCTGGTCGGCCGCGCACTGCGCGAGCCGTTCGGGGCCCGCCTGTTGCAGGAGCTGGAACGGATCGTGGCGAAGTCGCGTCCACAGCTGATGGTCAACGCGGGCAAAGAGCCGGCGCGCCTCGCGATTCCACGTCCAGTTCAGGTTGCACGCGAGGACGGCGAGCCCGTTGAGTCGCTGCGGGAGAAACGGAAAGACAGGAGGCACAAACGCGCTCCGTATTGAGTCGCCGGCGCCACGAGGGCACCAGGAGAGAGTCATTCTGAGAATAGCGAAGTGCCTGCCACGCCGCGACCGGAGACCAGTAGGCCGATCCCTGACCATATGAGAGCCAATTGCAGCTTTCCACGGCCCCTCGGCTGGCTATGCTACAGAAGCACGCCGATGCCGGCCGCGCCAACGCCCCAGCGGCGAGGAGGAATCGTGAAAGCGCGTGACGTGATGACCCACCATCCATCGGTTATTACACCGGACGACAGCATTCGGCGCGCCGCCGAGCTGATGCGGGATCGGCATGTGGGCATGCTGCCGGTGATCGACAACCTCAGCGACCGTCGGCTCAAGGGGGTCCTGACCGACCGCGACATCGTGGTGCGGTGCATCGCCGAGGGGCACGGGCTCGACTGTGCCGTGCGCGAGCACATGACCGAGCGGCACCTCACCACCGCGCGCCTCGAGGATGACGTGCATACCGTGGCGCACAAGATGCGGCGCGACCACGTGCGGCGAATCCCGGTGATGGCCGACGACGAGCGCGTGGCCGGCGTCGTGGCCGTGCGCGATCTCGCCAGCCGCTTGCGGCCGGCCGAGCCGGCGCTCGTGGAAGGGATCGAGCGCGTGGCACCAGCGCCCGAGCGCGCTCGAGAGTAGTCCGGCGGCGCTCTACTCGCGGACGCCGGCCTCGAGGAGTTCGATCGTGCCGGCGCTCGCGTCCATCCGCGCCGCGACACCATACGGAAGCGTCACCTGATCGGCGACATGGCCGACGGCCAGGTTACCGAGCACCGGCACCTTCAACGGCAACAGGTGATCGGCGAAGACTTGGCGCATCGTCAGGCTGCGCCGCGCGGGCGCGTTGCGCACCTGCGCCCCGGTGAAAATGCCGATCGCCACACCCGCGGCGTCGCGCAACTTCCCCGCCTGGATCAGTTGCGTCAGCATCCGATCCACCCGGTACGGTTCTTCGTCCACGTCTTCAAGAAAGACAACACGGCCGCGTGTCTCAACTTCGTATGGCGTCCCGAGACTCGCGGTCAGCAGACTGAGCGTGCCGCCGGTCAGTCGCCCCTCCGCGCGTCCGCGTCGCCATACCGTGGGCCGACGATTCGGCGCGAACGGCAGGCGACCAACCGGCGCGGCGCTCATCAGCGCGCGCTGCAGCGCGCGCGCCGCGAAGCGGCTCCACCCGAGCGACGAACACGGCATCGGCCCCCAGAAGGACACGATGCTCGCACGCTGCAGGGCGAGGTGCAGCACGGTGATGTCGGAGAACCCGATGAGCGGCTTGGGATGGCGCCGCGCGAGGGCGAGGTCAACCAGTGGCAGCATGCGCGCCACGCCGTAGCCGCCGCGCGCGCAGAAGATCGCCTTGATGTCCGGATCGCGCAACGCGGCCTCGAGGTCGCGCGCCCGCTCACGGTCCGTGCCGGCGAGATACCCGTATTCCGAGAGGAGCGAGCGGTCGGCATTCACGCGGAACCCAAGCTGTTCAAGCCGCGAGCGGCCAAGCGCCAGGGTGCGCGCGTTCTTCACTGGCGACGCGGGCGCCACGAGCGCCACCCGGTCTCCGATGGTAAGTCGACGTGGAACGATCAGTCGTGTGCGCATGGCTCTCAGAACAGCAGGCGGGTGATGACAAAGGCCGCGGCGATCCCCGAAGCGTCGGTGATCAGGCTGGCCGCGAGCGTGTACCGCGTCTTGCGCACCGCGACGGCGCCAAAGTAGACGGCCATGATGTAGAACGTCGTCTCCGTGCTCCCCTGAATCACGCTCACCAGACGTCCGATGAACGAATCGGGGCCATAGAGCTTGAATATCTCCGAACTCATGGCGAAGGCCGCCGATCCGGAGAGCGACCGCATCAGCGACGACGGCAGCGCCTCGGGCGGAAAACCAGCCCACGCAACCAGCGGTCGAATCGCCCACACCAGCCAGTCCATCGCGCCGCTGGCGCGGAACATCCCGATGGCGACGAGGATGCCGACCAGATACGGCATGATGCGCACACCGATCGTGAACCCTTCCTTGGCACCTTCGATGAAGCTCTCGTACACGCGTACACGCTTCACAGCGAACGCGTAGAGCGGGATGCCGAGGATCAGCAGCGGCACGATCCAGTTGGACGCGCTGTTGGCCAGTTCCCTCATGCCGCACCTCCCCGCGCCCGCATCGCGTACCAGCGGGCGAACATCCGCGACACGCCGATGGCCACGAGCATCGAAACCACCGTGGCGAAGATCGTGCCGACGATCGTCTCGGACGGGTTCTTCGAACCGGCGGCGGCGCGGAGACTGATGACCATCACCGGGATGAGCTGTAGCGAGCTCGAATGCAGGGCGACGAACATGCACATCGCGTCCGACGCGGTGTCCTTGTCCGGGTTGAGGGTCTGGAGCTCCTCCATCGCCTTGATGCCAAACGGTGTGGCGGCGTCGCCGAGCCCGAGCATGTTGGCGCCGAAGTTCATGGCGACCGCGCCAAGGGCCGGATGGTCGCGGGGGACGTCGGGGAACAGGAAGCGGAAGACCGGGCGCAGGGCGCGGGCGAGCACCCGCACCAGCCCGGCGTCATCGGCGACGCGCATGAGCCCGAGGAACAGCGTCATCCCGCCGACGAGACCGATGGCCAGTTCAATGGCGGTGGTGGCCGAACTGAACATCGCGTTCGACACATCCGCCATGTGGCCCTTGACCGCGCCGCTGATGACCGCCGCTGCGATGAGCAACAGCCAGACGATATTCATAGAAAAGTGCCCCCCTCGGTCGGTGGGGGGCACGCGATCGGAGCTCGGAACAACGTACGGTGCGCGACGATGGGAGTCCAACTCTCCACGTCCAGCGTGGGACGCTCCCGGAACGACAAGCAGTAAGTTTACTACTCGCTAGCGCTCGTTTGAAGACACGCTGCCAGCACGTTGCCCCCTGGTGGCCAAGACAGGCCGATCTCCATCTGGCGCACGACGCTTGCGTGCGACTTACCGTGGCGGCCTGCGAAAGCCTTGCTTGGCGTACCGCTCGAGCTGCGCGCGAGCACTAGAGTCGCGCACGGTTCCATGTACGTGCAGCCGGCGCAGCGCAGCCTCGCCTCGTGACCCGAAGTCGACCAAGAGGTCAACCGCACTCGCCTGCAGGGACCGGCGCAGATCGTCGGTAATGATCGCTGCACCGGCCGCTGGTGGTGCATAAAGCGCGGGTGGAGCCTCCTCGGCGGCGGTGGCGAGAAACGCCACTGCTTCGTCGCACTCGACCATAAACGGCATCCGGCTGAGGAGGAACTCGCGCACGTCCCGATCACGGGTCTGACGATAGATCACCGTAAGCCGGCTCACCACTCCCGGATACTTGACCACTGATGTACCGGGCCCGTGCACACAGTCCCCCTGGCCCCCCGCGATGAGCGCAACATTTGCGACGGCGTTGAGCCGTTCCTTGAGTGTCGCTCCCGCGCATGCGCCTTGATGAACTCGTAGGTCCTCCGCACTCGTCCCGCGCTTGTCTTTGTGGACATCGGCCTGACCTCCGCTGGTGCGGCGGATGTTAGCGGTCTCCACTAAGTGCTGGGAACTCCAACTTGATGAACCCATATTTCGCGCGAACGCGCCCGGGTCTGAGTCGTTCGGACACCGGCACGTCCCATCCAAAACGAAATGCCTGTCCGCTGAACGCCTGGGAACTCCCATTGGCTCCGCTTTGGTGAGAGGCGCCCGGAACGTCGAGTCTGAACCCACGAGCGCCTCCGCTTCGGCGAAAGACGCCAATTGGCGCAGACGGCGCCGTGCACATTGTCTGCACGACGCCGTCGGAAAACGAAGCCAGGCGCTACTTAGTTATCGCTCTAGAGTATCCAGGTGCTACTCAACCCAACACGCATCGACAGTCGTGTCAGTGTACACCCAATGAGAGCCATTCCACTCGTACCAGTCCGTGACATCGCAGACGAGTTTGTTGCCGGCGGATCCTTCTGGCGCGGAGAACTCAATTTGACCGTCCACGGCCGCGTCGCCCACGGTAGCATTGGCATTCACTCCGTCGGTCTCGCAGAACGTTGGATCGTCGCAGAGTGTCTCTACAGAAGGTAGGCAGGCTCTGCGGAACGAGTCAGAGCCGACTGTGGTCACTTCATCGGTCCGCGACAAGAGGAAGATGTTAGCAACGTACGTGAACGAGTGTGTCGAAGACATCCCTGCGTCAAACCCGCATCCGCCTCCGATGCTTACAGAAGGAAACGAGGTGAAGAGGTTTCCGCCCGAGTATGCAACTGTCGACAAGGGGCATCCTGTTGTCAGAGGATACGTGGCGGTAACACCGTAGCAACTCGACTGATCGTAGATTGTTGCTCCGCCCGCAACATTCACTGTACGTCGAGCGCCATTAACCATCCACCCGGACCCGAAGGTGATCCCGTGACTGACGGAGGCGCCCTGGTAGCTTGTGAAAGCAAACGTGCTGCCGTCATTTGTTACAGTGGAGCCTCCCCAGTGACCCGCGAGGTAAGTGGAATCTGCCCCTTCTTCGCTTCGCGCTCTGACGACGGGTTCGACCCCCTCTCCAGGTGCGGCCAAGGAGAACGACACGTGTGAGCCGACGGGACTCTCACCGGCATCGAGTAGCGCGAGCAGCTGAGCTGCGGTTAGGGATCGCTTCTCGCCGTTGGCAGCGGTAAGCTGCGCATGCCAAGATGACGCGGATGAACCCGAGCTGATGCGAGTGAGCTGTGTGCGAAGCATCTCGAGCGCGCGTGCACCATCGACTCTGACACTGACCTCCTCGCCCGCCGAAAGTCTCGTGCGTTCACGCAGTCTAATGCGAAGACGATTACCGACCCGCGTAATCGTGGCCTTCGAAGTGGCTCGCGCGGACATTCGTATCGCACCAGCGCGAATAGGCGTCGTTGGCTCGCGCTGTGCATCACAGGCGATTTGCCCAAGAGTTCCCGCGACGATGATCAAACCGCGCGCCACGCTGGCCAGTAGCCGGCTCCTTGGCCCCGACGACTCGAACGTTCTCATTGCATCCTCCGATTCGAATTGTGAGTTAGACTTGGGGGCGCGTTTGAGTAAGTTGTGCTATTCTTAGTGGAACGGAGTGCGAAGCCACATTCGTTCTGGCACGGAGCCGCGCACTTGTATGGCTGACCAGAGGATATGGCGCTCACCTTTCGCAAAACGCACGACCGTTGCGCCGTCTGCCAGATGCAGTGAGTCAGGCCCGAGTGCTCCCACTCGCCACCGACCGCTTACGCAGGACCGTGCGATAGCAAGCGCATCTCTGTTTCCCATTGCGATGATCAGGTCAATGTCACCGTTCGGGGCTACCAGGGCGTCAAGAAGGCGCCCTGCCGCAGATGGGGGTTGCCACCTCGTCGGCGCCGACCAGCGAGCGCTTGTCCGCGACGAACGCATGACCCAGAATGCCTCGGGCTGCAGTTTCGCGGATGCCTGTCGCCAGATCAACGTGGTTTCGCCTGAGGGTCCGCCGAATACCCGCAGGTCCCTTGCTGGAAGAGCGCCTGACCGACGGATGAGCTGCGGCGGAGACCACGAGCGCCCTGAATCCGAAGAGCGCATCAACCAGAGGCTGTTCACATCTCTCCCATCGCCGACTACAGGAGCTACGTATCCGAGCAGCATTTCCGGTCCACTCACGTCGAGATCGACATACGCGGCTTCAGATCTCAATGATATCTCCCGCTTGCGCCACTCTCCCTTCTCAAGCGTCAGGAGCAGCACGAAACCGGGTTGGAACCGGTGGTAGCCGGCGACGGCGAGGTGGACAACGCCTTTGCCTGCTTCGAGCGTTTTCGAGATCGATGTGCTATTCCATCGGAATCCATCCGCGCGGGCAAGCTCTTGCACCGGCCCCCATTGCTTCCCGGATAAGACGGCGCTGAACAAGCGAGTCACCTGTGCCTGCCCGGAGTCCGAAGTGTCCCCTGATTGTCCCGCACCTCGCTCTCCCCAAAGTGCAGCCAGTCCGCCCGCTTCGAGCGAGACGAGAACAGGGTACTGTGCTGCGCCATGTCCCTGAGGCAATACGATGCGGCGGTCATCGGCTGCTAGCCCAGTGTTGAGTGGCGTCAGACGCAGCAACTCCCTTTGCTTCGTAGCGTCAGCGCCAAAGCGGGGCATTTCCGACGCAACTATGCTTCCGCCATTCGCTACCGCCCGAAACGGATCAGGCCCGTTCCTCACATCTGCGGAGCGATATATCGCAATAGTCGAATCCCATATTGGACGCGGTGTCCGGCACTGAGCATCAGCGGTCGCGGACGGAAGGGCAGACAGGGACGCGAGACATAGTGCCGAGTAGGCCCAACGGATGTTAGGGACGAAGCAAGCCATGGAAGGGAAAAGCGAGCTGTTCATCATGCCTGTGACGAATGACGCCACGCGCGAGCATAGCCTTTCGCCAGTGCGCTCGCATCCGATCATAAGCAGGTAGTGCGCCATGACTCGTGGATGCGTAGACAGCGGCGCCGCCCCGCCCCGCCGCGCAACGCCGATGCCCGACTCCATAGCTAGATCAATCGTGCAAATCGAGAGTCCATGCGATGCTCGAAGTGTCCATTGGGAACCGACGTCATCTCAAAGCCGTGGGCGAAGTCGGAGCGCCTGCGACGCTCTCGGTCGCGAGGAGTACATCGATGCGAGTTCTGAAGGTTCTCGACCACCAGAGGAAAACCCCAGCGCTATTACTGTATATTACGTGTTGTCAGATAATAGTGCCCGCTCGGGAAGGCCGCAAGGCGTTCACTGGCAGCTTGAGGCGAGAGTGCCTTTCGCAACATTGGTTTGCCTCCGTCGCAGAGGCAGACTCGGTCTCGGAGACGTGGCGAACGATTTCAGCGATCACCGGCCCCACACCGCGCTGGGTCTTCAGCCGCCGGCCGTCTACAAGCGTGCCGGCGTGCTCGACTCCCCCGATCCGTCCGGGCAA
Source organism: Gemmatimonadota bacterium (assembly GCA_016182795.1). Classification (GTDB taxonomy): domain Bacteria; phylum Gemmatimonadota; class Gemmatimonadetes; order Gemmatimonadales; family Gemmatimonadaceae; genus PNKL01. The sequence continues at coordinate 104,602 of JACPFW010000012.1, read as the reverse complement.
TTTCTTGGCGCGGCATACTGTATGAGAAACGGGGGACGAGGCCCCGGAGCCCTCTTCTCTTGCTGAGTCTGGCGAGAAGGTCCGCAGGACCGCACCGCGAGTGAACCCGGTGGCGTTCTCCGCGAGGCGCGTACACGAGGTTGTGGAGGTTTCGGCGCAGCGATCAGCGACCTTCCAGCCCAAAGGAACACCTTCTTCAATCGCCCTCGCTGGCACGGCCATCTCGGAGCTCTGACCGAATGCGATCGTGCAATGACGGAGGACCAGCTCCCTCGTTTCCCGCGCCACCGCGGAGCCAGCGTTCGATCCACTCGGTTCGCACATCTGGTCCATCACACAAATCCGGGGGCGCCGCGAACACTGCCAATCAGCGAGCGCCGGTAAGTCCTGACGAGTGGCCCGAGCCTAGACGGTCAAGCAGAGACAAGGGCGGCAGACTCAAGTCCGGCGAGAAGAACATCGTTTCCGCACCGTCGTAACGGTCCTGCGCGCTGTAGCGTAGGTCGTACACGAAGCAGCCGTAGTCCTGATACAGCGTTAGAATCTCAGGCGCGTAGTCGTACGATACGACCCACCGATGTGGGAACGCGGCCAAGGTATCTGCGACCTCCCCGTGATCTCCGGCCTTGTAGAAGTCGGCGTAGAGCCGCCGCTGCCCCTTAACAAAGTACGGAGGGTCCAGATACGTGAGGGAACTATCGGGGAGTTCAATAGCCATCGTACCAAGGAAGTCGATGGCGTCGAGATGCGTGAGGGTGATTCGGCATCTGTAACTGGCCACTCGGCGTACCCGCTCCACGAGCGCCGCGCGATTGAAGCGCGCGTCGAGCTTCCATCGGCCGCGCTGTTTGTTCCCGCCTATCATCCCCCCAGATGCGATTATGCCAGAGCGCGAAGTGCGGTTGAGATAGAACGCGGCGAACCCAAGCTCGAAGAGGTCCGCGTCGTTCTTTGATTCAACGATGCGCCTTTGTCGTCGCCATTCATCGGGATTGAGCGGTCGTCGTTCAATCAGGCGGCAGAGGTCGTCCGTGCGATTGAGCACAGAATGCCAGAACGCATACACTGCACGGTCGATGTCGTTGATGTGGATGTAGCGGACGTACTCTGCGTACATAAGTGACAGGGCCAGCCCCGACCCGCCCGCGTAGGCTTCGGCGTAATGGCCGTCACAGAGATTGTTGAGTTCGAGCAATCGTTTGAAGAACGGCGTGAGCTTGGCTTTGCCGCCGGGATAACGAAGAGGGCTGGCGTGCATCATCTGGGAGATTGTGAGGAAGAACTACTTCCAGATATTGACGAAGAACTCCTGCAGATTGTCCCAAGCTACCCGTACGTCGCGCGGCATCGGAGAAAGCTTCTCACTGTGAACGTAGAGGTTGAAGGTGCTCACCGAAGATGCCAGCAGCCCGCCGTCGCTGATCGCCTTTCGCACCGGAGCAAGCGCGGCCTTCGTCATCACATGCTGCGCAAGCAGATGGTCGTGGACCACCTGGAGCTTGTCTTTCAGCGTCACCTTCTCGTTGGCTTTCTGCACCTTGAGCGTGTGAACTCCCATATAGTTGTCCACCGTGAGCTCCAAGAACACGCGCAGCAGCACCGCCCCAGCGTTCGTGTGCTTTTCCAGTTTCAGAATCTGGAGTTCTCCATAAATGTCGCGGATGCGAGCTTGCTTGATTCTCAGCTTGGGACTGGAAGGGGCCACGTTCTTCCGCGCCGTCACCTTTCTCGGCTTGGACCGAGTACCGCCGTGGTCGCCCGCGCCCTCCGCCGCCCCAGCGCTCAGCGAGTACGCAACTCCGAGCTTGGCTCTTGGATTGGGCAACTCGCTCGCCTGAAACCTCTTGATGAAGTCCGCACGGTTGTCGTCCGTGTAGATCGTGCGCACGGTGAAGTCGTCGTCAGCGAGCTTCCTTGCAACCGCGGTGAGACCCTTCAAGACCTCCTTCTCGGGATAGAGGAACTTCACGTCACCAGTCTTCCGGTGAATCTCCACACCGAGCTTCTGACGAACGGAGCCGTCGCTCAACAATCGACGGAGGTTCGTAATCCCTACTTCGTCCGCTTCCTGCTGTGTGATCATTCCCTTGTTAACTAGAAACGAAAGAACGCGAAGTTCTGGACTCGTCTTCCCCGTTCGTGCCTCAAAGCGCTCGCGTTCAGGAGTCCCCCACCGCACGAGACCCGCCCCGTCCAGTTCTCCGCCGTGCCGCAGACGGAGCCAATGGACGGCTTCGTCGCGATCCATGACCACAGCGCACGTTATCTCAGTGTCGTTGGTAATGGAGGCTTCTTTCGCAAACGTCACGAGCTTGGTCAGTTGACCCTTCGTGAAGATGTCCGTCCCGAGCTTGGGATTGGCAAGCAGCTTGAGCGCAGTCGTGCGCCGGTTTCCTTCAAGCACGACGTAATCGTTTGCGTCACCCGCAACCTGCATCACGAGGAAACCGTCCAGCGGGTTCAGGCCGTTCTTTGCGATGTCCCGCACCAACTCAATGAGCTTCGCTCCTTGGGACTCCATCATCGCCTTTAACGCCGCAGGTTGATTCTGCTTATCCTCGTCCAGACGCGGGTTGAGCGTGTCGAGTCTCAGATTCGCGAGCGCGATTTCTTTGAGGTCGGCCATCAGGTTATTTCAGCGAAGGGATGGAGACGCGCTGGCAACGCACCAACTTGCGACACGGACCGGCCCTGTGTCCAGTTGCTGTGAGCTCCGGTTCGAGCGACACCTTGGTTTAAGTCATTAACCGCTGTTGCGGCTGTGTGGCGCAATACTCGTGCGGCCAGAGATGGCCCAGCGCGGAGTGCGGCGCCAGCGCGCTGTAATCTGCGATCCACTCCCTCGTCTGCTCCAGCACAACAGCGGCGGTCGACAGATCCGCGCCCGTGATGAAGTCCCGCCGCATTGTGGTCACATATGCCTCCGAAATGCCGTTCGATTCTGGGCTCGCGTGCTGCGTCGTGATCGGGACGAGTTGCCGTGATCACCGCGTCGAGCGCCGGGTAAATGTGGCCGTTGTCGCTCAGCCACTGGATCGGATGGGGGGCGGCCGCCCTGAAGCGTCCCGTCACCGTGCCTTGCCAGAGCTGTTGAATGCCAATGGCCAGCAGATCGCTCGGCGCTGCCACATGCGCGAGACACTCGCGGTCGTGGCAGTCGAGGGCGAAACCGAGTTGCACGACCGCGCCGCTCCAGCACGCGATCTCGAACACATCCTAGCACCATCGCTAATGCGACGCGGGCCGCTGGACCACGCCAGTTTGCGCTCGTCGCGTACGCCGCGAGGTGCGGCAGGGCATCGTCCAGCCGTTGAGGGCGAGCAGGCGCCGGATGCGCTTCACCTTGCATGTCGTCCGGAACTCGCGATTCACGAGCGCCTCGCGCGCCAGACATCACCCGCGACCGGATCACTGCCGTTATCTGCGCGCCTACCGTGCCGTCGTCCCCCCGCTGATAGAACTCGGGGCGTCCGACGCTCGCGCGATACGCCCTCGTCCGGCCGATCTCAAGCGTCCGACAGTCCGGCGCCAAATTGAAGTCCGTCATCGCTTGGAATCGCCGTATTAAGCCGGGCCTTGCCCTGCCTCTTCCCGCGCCAGTTGCAGACTCTCGACCTCCATGGACTTCTTCATTAAGGTGTCCTCGAGCTCTCGAACGCCCTGCGGGGTCGCGCGGAGGTCGTTCGTCTGCACGGCAGCGGCGTTGGCGGCCTCCCTCCTCCGCGTGCTCAGTTGCTTTCACCGCCGCACCGACCGGCGTCCTCAACTGAAGGAGCCTCCGGAAAAGCCGGGGCGATTCAATACAGAGGAATCAGCCTAGGAAACGCTCCGGTGAGTGCGTCTGTGTGCCCCGCCGCGTGCCCCAACGCGAACCGCCGCCCCGAGGACTGGGCGACGGCTGAGGCAACTGCGCAAACTGGGATCACTTAGGCAGAGCGGGCGATGGGACTCGAACCCACGACGTCCAGCTTGGGAAGCTGGCATTCTACCAACTGAATTACGCCCGCGTGGTATGGGAGTATACCTGACCCAGACAGTCGGGACAAGCCGCCTACCAAACAGGCCTTTCCCCCCTCGGTACATGGGGGGTCGGAACCCTATGTTTCCGTACCCCCCGAGTGTGCCCCTGCACCGTACATACCCGTGACTCACTACCCGACTGATTGGTGCTCCCGCGCCGTTTCGCCCGCCGATGCGCTCGCGCTCGTGACGAGCGGCATGAAGGTCTTCGTCCAGGGCGCGTGCGCCACGCCCAGCCCGCTGCTCGATGCCCTCGCCATGCGCGACGACCTCGAGAACGTCAAGCTCTATCACCTGCATCTCGCCGGGCCCGCGCCGTGGCTCGACGGTGACCGGTGGCAGCGCTTTCATTCGATCTCGCTGTTCACCGGCCCCGGCCTGCGCGCTCCCATCGAGCAGGGACACGCCGACTTCGTGCCGATCTTCCTCTCCGACGTCCCGTCGCTGTTCAGCTCGGGGCGCGTCGCGCTCGACGTGGCCCTCGTGCAGCTCTCCCCGCCCGATGCCCACGGCCATTGCTCGCTCGGCACCTCGGTTGACACGGCACGTGCCGCCGTCGACAGCGCGCGATTCGTCATCGCCGAGATCAACGACCAGATGCCGCGCACACACGGCAACACCAACGTGCCGTTCGATCGCATCGACGCGTTCATCTGCACCAACCGTCCGCTGCATGAGCACGCCCCGGGCCAGGAATCGGCTGTCGAGGGGCGCATCGGCGAGATCATCGCCGGGCTGGTGGAGGACCGCTCCACCCTGCAGATGGGCATCGGCGCCATTCCCGACGCCGTCCTCACGCGACTCGGCAACAAGCACGACCTCGGCGTGCACACCGAGATGTTCTCCGACCGGCTCGTCGATCTTATCGAGTCGGGCGTCGTGAACAACAAGTACAAGCAGGTGCACCCGGGGCGCACGGTCACCAGCTTCATCAACGGCACCAAGCGGCTGTTCGACTTCGTGCACGATAACCTCGCCGTCGAGTTCCACCCCTGCGACCGCACCAACGACACCGCGGTCATCCGGCGGAACCCGCGCGTGGTGGCGATCAACAGCGCCATCCAGGTGGACCTCACCGGTCAGGTGTGCGCCGATTCGTTCGGCCATCGCATTTATTCGGGCATCGGCGGGCAGATGGACTTCATCCGCGGCGCGGCGCTCTCGCGCGGCGGCAAGGCGATCATCGCCCTGCCGAGCACGGGCAAGTCCGGCACCATCTCGCGCATCTGCACCGAGATCAACCCCGGGGCCGGCATCGTGACGACGCGCGGCCACGTGCACTGGGTCGTCACCGAGTACGGCGCGGTCAACCTGCACGGCTGCTCGCTGCGCGAACGCGGCGAGGCGCTGATCTCTATTGCCCACCCCGATTTCCGCGCCGAGCTGACGAAGGATCTGCGGCGGTTGAGGCACTAGGGCAGAAACAACAGAGCGGCACAGAGAAGCACGGATTACCACGGAACGGCGCGCCACGCAGAGTTTGTGTGGCGCGCCGCTGTTCTGTGCCCTTCTGTGCCCTTCTGTGCCCTTCTGTGCCCTTCTGTGCCCTTCTGTGCCCTTCTGTGCCCTTCTGTGCCCTTCTCTGTGCCTCTCTGTGCCTTTCCGTACCCTTCCATGCCCTTTTACCCCCCCTTGACATCGCAGCCGGAGACACATAGTGTATCGGTACACTAGCACACTCCAATCGTGTTTGATCGAATCGACCCCCGAAGCCCCACCCCCATCTACGCCCAGATCGCGGCGCGCGTACGCGTGGCGGTTGGCGCCGGCGAACTGAAAGCCGACGACGCCCTCCCCTCCGTGCGCTCCCTCGCCACGCGACTGCGCGTCAACCCCGCCACGGTCGTGCAAGCCTACCGCGAACTCGAAGCCGAAGGACTCGTCCAGATGCGCCAGGGTGCCGGCACCTTCGTCACCGACGTCACGCCGGAGCGACGCGCCCGCGAGCGCGCCGACGGCGCCCGCCGGCTCATTCGAGAGCTGCTCGCCGAGGCCGCCGTCCGCGGCATCTCCGCCGCCGACCTCAGGCACGCGTTCGACGCCGAAGTCGAGGACGTGAAGCGATGAGCGACGCCATCGCCCTCAAGCACGTGGACTTCCGCCCGGCAAAGGAGTTCGCGATCCGCGACCTCAACATGACCGTCCCCACCGGCGCGATCTACGGCTTCCTCGGCCCCAACGGCTCGGGCAAGACCACCACCATCAAGCTCCTTCTCGGGATGCAGGAAGCCGACGAAGGGCTCATCGAGGTGCTGGGCCATCAAATTCCGCAGGGGGCGCCGCAGGCGTTGGCCCGCATCGGGTACGTCCCCGAGAAGGTGCATCTGTACAGCTCGCTCACCGTCGGCGAGATGATGGACCATCACCGCGCGTTCTTTGCCACGTGGAATCCGACGCGCGCCCAGGAACTGCGCCGGCAGTTCAACCTGCGCAGCGAACAGAAGATCGAACGCCTGTCAAAGGGCGAGGCCGGCAAGCTGATGATGCTCCTCGCGCTGGCCACGCAGCCCGATCTGCTCGTGCTCGACGAACCGACTGACGGGCTCGATCCGGTCGTGCGCCGCGACGTGCTGGCCGCGCTAGTCGAGTATGTGTCGACGCGCAATGCGACGGTGCTGGTGAGCAGTCACCTCGTGCACGAACAGGAGCGCATCTGCGACTGGGTGGGCGTCATGGACGACGGCGCGCTCGTCGCCGAACTGCCGATGAACACCTTCCGCAGCGGCATCAAGCGGCTGCGCGTGAGCGGCGCGCCGCCGGTGCTCCCCGCCGCGCCGTTCACCCTGCTCGGCCGCACGCCGACCGCCGGCGCCGAGGAAGAATGGGGCGTGCGCGGCTGGCAGCCCGACATGGCCGCCTGGCTGAACGCTCAGGGGGCCACCCTGCGCGAAGTCATCGACCTCGACCTCGAAGAGAGTTTCGTGGAGCTGCTCAGCACCGCGCGCTCGGGAGGGACGGCCTGATGTTCCGTGCCGTGCTCTACACGCAATGGAAGTGGACGCGTCCGGTGATCCTGCTCGCCGTGCTCGTGGCCGGCTACATCCCGGTGAATGCACTGCGTTCGATGTCGTACAAGTCGGCGGGCACGTACTACATCCCGTCGCTCTACCAGAGCATCACCTCGGCGAGCGTGAATTACCAACTGCTCGCCCTTGCCGTAGCGGTGGTGGTGGCGATCTCCGCGTGGCAGGCCGACGGCCAGCGCCAGCACGTGTATGCGCTCTCGTTGCCCGTGCCGCGGTGGCAGTTTGTGCTGCTGCGCTTCGCGGCCGGCGCCGCACTCCTCGGCGTGGTCGCGGTGGCGGTCGGGCTTTTTGGCGGCGTCGCCGCCGCCATCGCTCCGCTCCCCGCCATGCTGCACGCCTATCCGGCGGGACTCGCCGTGCGCTTCTGGCTCGGTACGCTCATTCCATTTGCGCTGATCTTCGCGCTGCTCGCCAGCAATCCGCGCCGCGTCAAGCTGGTGGTCGCCGGCGTCGCGACCATTGTCGTGGTTGACATGCTCCTCGCGATGGTTGGGACGACCGACAAGCCGCTGCTCGTTGGCTGGTTCCTCGACGGCCTGTATGCGGGGAACGGTCCGCTCGCGGCGTTCCTCTCCAAGTGGATGCTCATTGATGTGTGAGCGACGCCTGCTCCTTGCCGTCGTCCTCGCGGGCGTGTTTGCGGGTGTGTCGCCGCTCGCTGGGCAGTCGGTCGTGCCGGCCGGGACGTCGGACTCTGCGCTCGCCCAGCGCGCCGCGAAGCTGCGCGAGCGCGCGCGTCTGCTGGACGACTCATTGAAGGCCCTGCGGGCCGCAAGCGCCGATTCGGGGCTCACCGTCGTGGTCGAGGCGGAGGGACTGCGCGTGCGCACCACGACCACATTGCGCCCCGACGCAACCGCAGCGCTCGGCGTCGCGCTCGCGGACGCCCGCCCGCTGCTCGGCGCGCAATTGGATTCGTTGTCGCGACACATGACCCTGACCCTGCGGGAACAGCGGTCGACGATGCGCCTCCGCTTCTCGTCGTTGATTGGCAGGACCGGCGTGCCGACGGAAAGCTACATCGCCAGTGCAACGCTTGACGGAGCGATGGATGCGCTGCCGTTGCCGAGCGTCGGGTTGCACTATCCGTTGGACCGTGCGGAACTTGCCGCGACCCTCGTGATGCAATTCGAACGCGCGGCCGCGCAGCGTGTGCCGCCCGCGCTCAGCTCCTGGCTCAATAAGCGGCTGCCCCTGCGTGCCGAACATCGTAAGGAGGACGCCGAGCTATTTCGGATGCTCGCCACCAGCAACGCGGCCGTGGTCCGGCGATGTGTGGCCGGCGACCGCGACGCCTGTCGGACGGGCTTTGCGCTCGATTCGATGCCCACCGACCGCGTGGCATCGTGGTACGAGACTTCCGATCTTCCCGCTCTGGCAGGCATCGCCGGTGATGCCAGCCAGCGCGGAGAGCTGTATCGCGCGTTCGGCGCCGACGGGCAGGCCCAGTGCACCGTCCAGCGACAGCTCGACGTCTGCCGTCGCATGGTCGCGCTGCTTCCGCTGGAGGCGTTTCAGGTGCCAATGCCCGTCGTCGCGCGTCTGTCGCTGGCGCGCACGGCGCTCGAGATGGGCGGACCGGCCGCGTTGGAACGGCTGCGCTCATCTGACACCACGTCTATTGGCGCGCAGTTGGCAGCCGCGGCCGGCGCATCGTCCGAGGCCTTGCTCGAGCGCTGGATGAAGCGGGTGATCGGCGCCCGGCCATCGTCGCCGCTCCCCAATGCGGTGTTCGTGCTCGCCAGCCTCGCCGTCATCGCCGTGTGCCTGGGATGGGCCATGCGGGGGCAGCCATGGAAATGACCGCGCGCCGGATGACCGGCCTGGCGCTCGCCGCCTTTGCCCTCCTCGTCGTGGTACGTCCGCCGCGGCCGACGGGGCTCACGTACGATGACGCGCTGCGGCAGCAATCGGCCGCTGATCAGGTGCGCCGCACGTTGACCGCCACGAGCGACACGTTGCGCATGATCGAGAAGACGACGTGGACCCGCGCACTGCGCGCGACGGCGGCTCGCCAGTTGGCCGCGATGCCCGCCAACACGCGCGATCGCCTGATTACGGATCCGCGCCTCCCCGCATCGATGCGACGACACCTCGACGCCGTGTACGCCGAGTCGCGGAGCAGGATGCCTCGCAGCACCATGGCGCTGCCGATGTTCGTCGTCCTCGACACCGCGCAGACGTATCGGCTCAGTGCAGTGCTCTGGATCGAAAGCGCCGGTGACGCGGCCCCGACCTGCGCCACCGTCGTGCGTGTGCGTGCAAGCGACAAAGGAATGCGTGACGCACGGCGCCTGATGCACGAAGTCCGCCGCACGCTGCCGCCCGACTTCCCGCAGCCGAGGCACTTTGGCCTCTGCGGATTCGAGGCCGCCTTTGGCCCGCCGTCGCCGGCCGTGCGCCGCTGGCTGCAGGAGCGCGACTTCCGGCCGGCGGTCACGGGGTACGATCCGTCGGTCCCCACGCGCCCGTCAGCGCGCATTCGCGACAACCTCATTCCGTGGTACCTGGAAGCCGACAACGGCGCGATGGCCCTGACGCTCCGGGCGTGCGCCTCGGGCCGCACCGACCAGTGCCTAGCGGCCATCGCGCCGACGTACCGCCGGATCATCGCGGATCTCGACACGCCGTCGACCGAATTGACCTGGAATTTGTGGGGCTACACCGCGTCACTCGACGCCATGAATGCACTCGCGTCGAGCCTCGGCGCTGAGCGGTTCGCCACGCTCTGGCGCGCCGACGAACCGCCGGCCGACGCATATCGACGGATCATCGGCGTTCCCATCGACACGCTCGCCCAGCGCGTCCTGCTGGGCGACTCGCCGCCGCTTCGCGCCGGCGCCAGTGTCGATCTCATCGAGGCGCTTGTCACCGTCGCCATCGCGCTGTTGATCGTCGCCCTCGCGGCGTTCGCCAACCCGCGCCGGTTCCGCAACTGACCTTTTAAGAGACTTCAATGTTCAGCCGACTGTTGCTCCGCACGCTGGCGTTCGCATTCGTCGCTGGTACGCTCTCAGGACAGGCACCCACAGCGCCGACGACGCCCGTCGGTCCGTCGCCGTTGGTTACGCTGCGCGCGACCCTCCGCAACCTCGTCACCTACCAGGAGAAGTACTACGCGCAGAATTCGCGCTACGCCTCCACGCTCGACGCGTTGACGCCGCTGGGCTTCGCCGTCCCGTCCAAGGTGACCGTGACCTTCATTGAGACCAAGCCCAATGCGTACTCCGCCTCGGCCGCGCACGCCGACGTCGCCGGCGCGACCTGCGTGGACTGGGTTGGTCGCCCCGGCGAGGTCGCGGTGCCCCGCACTGCGCTCGACGGAACGCAAGGTCGCGAAGGTGAACCCACCTGCGACGGCGCCGTGGCTGTGGTTGAGAATCAGCAGATCAGCGAGATGAAGGCGGCCCTGCGCAACTTGGTGGTGGCCGAGGAGAAGCACTGGGCCGACCACGGCACGTACACCACCGATGCGTCGGCGCTCGGGCTGTACCCGGCACCCAAGGGCACACGCGCGCCGCTGTTGCCGCAGGTCATCTTTGCCGGCAGCCGCGGCTGGAGCGGGATCGTCGTGCATCGGCGCATGAACAAGAGCTGCGTGATCTACGTCGGCAGTCCCGACGAGTTGCCGTTCGTGCCGCGCACCGAGCGCGAGCGCGTCGTCGCCTCGCGCGAGGGCGAACCGACCTGCGAACGGCCGTAGGCGGCGCGCCGACGCACGCGCAGTGTGGCGCGCCGGCGCCGGAGGGGCTAAAGTGGGGCGGACACTCCCCCTTTACCACGAGGCCCCCCATGCCCCCCACGCTTGGCTCCTCGCCCCGTCGCTCATTCGTTGGCCGACTCGCCGCCGGCGCCGCCGCCGTCGGAGCCGCCATCGCGACCGGCTCGTCGCCGCTCCATGCGATGTCCGCCAGCCCCGACTACAAGCCAGCGAAGCACCCGCAGGACGACTGGTTCGATGCGATCCCGGGCAAGCATCGGATCTTCTTTGACGCCGTCTCCGCCCACGGCGCGGGTGGCGCCCTGGGCTTCGCCAACAACTTCGCCGTGGCCAACAAGAATGGGTACGCCCTCGCGGCCACCGACGTCGCACGGGTGATCTGCTACCGGCACTTCGCCACCATCTTTGCCTTCACCGATCCGATGTGGGCCAAGTACGGCGCCATCTGGGGTGCCCTGCTCGACTTCAAGGATCCGGCAACCAACGCGGCCCCCGTGCGAAACGTCTGGAACGCCACGGACCTCACGGGCATGCAGCCCAACCTCGGCAACACCGTCTCCGCGATGGTCAAGGACGGCGTGCACTTCGCGGTCTGCGACATGGCCACGCACTTCATCGCCGGCGCCACCGCTGACAAGGCGAAGCTCAATGCCGGAACGGTGTACGATGAGCTGAAGGCCAATGCCTGCGGCAACGCCCACTTCGTCCCCGCCGGCATTGTGGCCGTGAATCGGGCGCAGGAGCGGGGATATTCGTACGCATACGTTGGCTAGAACGGCATTGGAGATTTCGGATTTCGGATACGGATAACGGATAGTGATACTGGATGGGATAGATGATTGCGGCCCGCCCTGCCGGCAGTTCATCCTATATCAGCATCCCGTATCCGTATCCTCTATCTGTATCCGAAATCCGAAATCCCAAATCGCCGTCAGGAGTCAGTATGCACCGCCGCTCGTTCGTTGCCGCCGCGACGCTTTCCGCCGCCGGCCTTGCTACTCCCCGCGCCGTCGGCGCGCAGGCCCCTGAGCGCGCGACGCCCGACGGACGCGACATCCCGCGCTACGCGCAGGACGCTTGGTACGACAAGCTGCCCGGCAAGCATCGCCTCTTCCTCGACAGCACGACGATTGAAGAGGCGAGCAACGCCGTGGGTTTTGCGGTCAACTTCATGCGCACCAGCGTCTCGGGGTACAACCTCAAGGACCGCGACCAGGCGGTCGTCATCTGCCTGCGACATTACTCCACGGAACTCGCCATCTCCAACGAGCTGTGGGCCAAGCACGACGTGCTGCGCAACACCAAGTACAAGGACCCCGAGACGGGAAAGAAGGTGAAGGGCGCGAATATTTTCCGGCTCGGCTCCACCAAGCCGAAGTCGGCGCCCGAGCCTTTCACGCTCGAGGGGCTGGCGCGCCGCGGGGTGCATTTTGCGGTCTGCGGCGTCGCTACGCGCGGTCTTGCCGCGATGATCGCCGGCAAGGGCGCCAGCCGCGACCGGATGGAGGAAGTGCTGGACGAACTCGTGAAGTCCATGCCCGAGAACTCGCACGTGATGGCATCCGGCATTCTCGCGGCCCAGCGGGCGGGAGAGTACGGGTACACCATCGTAAAAGGATGACGGATCTCGGATTTCGGATACGGATACAGGATACGGATACTTGATACGGATCAACGATGACGGCCCGGGGCAAATGCCCCGGGCCGTCATCATCTATCCCCATCCGCAATCGGCATCCCCGATCTGTATCCGAAATCCGAGATCCGAATTGCCTTACTTCACTGTCGCGTGAATCACCGGCTTGAACAGCAGTCCGTTCTGCGTAATGGAGTTGCCGCGGATCACGAAGCTGTTCGCCGCGTCGAAATCCACCAGCATGGTGGTCGTGTCGCCGGCCGTGACGACGATAGGCGCCGACAGCGCGATCTTCAGTCCAGAGGTGGAGCCGCTGGGGAACGTCACGTTGGGCGTGCTCGTTCCGGTGAGCACCAAGCCGTTGACGAGCGTCACGTTCGACTTCGACAGGTCGATCACGAGGCGGAAGCCCTGATAGCTCCCGGCCGCCACATCGGCGGCGCCGAGTCCGAGCACCGTCCCGTTCTGATACGCGAGCAGGTTCACGCTCGTGTTTGGTGACGCGAGCGTCTTCCAGCCGCCGGCGCTCGCGCTGTCGCTCGACGCGCCCTGCGCGGCCGCCGCCGAGTCGGCCGCGGCCATGCGGCCGTCAACGCGCACGACGAAGACATTCACCGAACTCACCGAGTCGAGAAGCAGCGGCGCGTCTGTCAGCTGCACCGCAATCGTCCCGCGGCTCGGCGACGTTGAATCCGACCCGCAGGCGGCCATCACCGCCACGAGGCCGATCGCCGTCATTACCGTCGCTGCCCTTCGCACAGAGGTCATCTTCATGGTCATCTCCTGATGAAACGTCCACTCGCGCCGCCCATGTCCGGCAAACGCGATGACGGCTGGTCAGGTACGACACGTGTCGTTGACTGTCACCGGCCCTCGCAAAAGGATACACCGCCCCCGGCGCCGGGTTCGTAGGACGGAATCCGACACCAGGCAAGGAGGCCTCGGCGTCCCAAGCCGAGGCCTCCTCGTATCGCCAATCGCAATCCTAGGTCGCAATCCCAAATCGAAATCCTAAGTCCATATCCTCAATCGGCTCACGGAAGCACCGCATTCTTGACGAAAGTCACGGTAAGCGTAGACGGGTACTGCGTCGAATGATGAATCACGTTGTTCGCCGTCACCGGCTTCGTTTCGTTCCAGTTGTTCCCGCCGGTGTTCAGGTTGCGGTCGAAGCGCGGGAAGTTGGAGGACGACACCTCGATCCGCAGGCGGTGTCCGGGCTTGAAGTAGTTGCTCGTGTTCAGCGGCTGCAGCGTCACCTTGTACACCTTGTCCTTCTCCATCCAGACCGGCGGCTTGTCGTAGCCCTCGCGGTAGCGCATGCGCTGGATGCTCTCGTCCAGGTTGTACGCGCGGCCGTCGGGATAGACGTCCAGAATCTTCACTGTGACGTCGGTGTCCTTGGCGTCGGACGACACGTACAGGGTGGGCGTGATCGGGCCGCTCAGCTCCATGCCGTCGGCAAACGGTTCGCTTGTGTAGACGAGCACGTCGGGCCGCGCCTCCGTCTTGGCCTGGTCCAATGCGCCGGCCTGCACCGCGTTGCCCTGGCAGCAGACATTGCCGCCGTGCGACATCACCGGGTTGAGCGGGTCATACGCGAACCTGTCGGGCGTGTCCTTCTTGGGCGCCTTCATCGTGAGAACGCCGTCGCCCTTGGCCGTGTTTGCATTGCCGTTGCTGCCGAGATAGAACGTCATTGGCTGGGCATCCTTGGGCGGCCAGACGTCCGACGTCTTCCACTGGTTCAGCCCCATCACGTAGTACCGCACCTTCGGCACCGTGTCCATCGGCGTCAGCCCCTGGTCCTTCAGGAACTGGTCGAAGAAGTCGAAGACGAGGTTCTGGTAGCCGTAGCGGGCGTCGCCCATGTCCCGCTCGCCGACCACCGTGTGCTCGGTGGCCCGGGTGTACGAGCAGTGCGCCACGGGCGCGATGATCAGCCACTGGTTGTCCTTCCCCTTCCCCTGGGCCGTCTTTCGCACGTGGTTGTACATCGCCACGTTGGGGCCCACCGAGACGTCGTACCACGACGTGAACCAGAGTCCCGGGATGTTGATCGGCATGTTGTCGTGCCAGAGTCCGCCCTTGTACCACGCCGGGTCGTTGGGGGCGCGCTTCATCATCGCGCCACCCGTCGGCACGGGCATCGAGTCGGCGAAGATGCCGATCGGCCCGCCCGCGGCCTTGATCAGCTCGATGGTCGGCAGGTGCCAGAACGCTTTGGCCCAGTCGACGGGCGGCGCATGCTCGCCGAGGTCGAACAACTTGGACGCCTCGATGAGCTGCTGCTGGGTGGTGCCGCGCGGGAACATCGGGCGCACCTGGTTCTGTTCGCCCGTCAGCCAGCTGATGAACAGCATCTGCACGGCGCCGCCGCGGTACCAGTTGCCCTGCTCGTAGTACGGCCCAACACGCCCGACGCCGGCGCCGAAGCCCTGCACATTCATCGCCGCAAAACCAGGGTTGCCCAGCGACGCCACCGCCGGCTGCCACTCGGCCGTCGACGAACAGCCCGTCGTGCCAATCTTGCCGTTGGACCACGGCTGCGAGCGCAGATAGTTCAGCTCGTCGTCGCCGTCGGAGAGCGGCGCGCCAAGGATGTCGTAGTTCCCCTCGGAGAAGAAGTGCCCGCGTTCCTGCATCTCCACGTAGGCATAGCCGCGCTTCACGGCGGTGAGCGCCGTGGTCATGTCGCGCGGCACGCCGTTGTGGATGTCCCAGTAGTTGAAGTTGTACGGCGTGCGCGACCAGATGGCCGGATACTTCTTTGCGCCGTCCCTGGGATAGTAGATATCGGCGGCCACACGCACCCCGTCGCGCATCGGGATCATGACCTTGCGCTCAACGACGGCCACGGACTGCAGCTCGTTCTCAACGGCCCACCGACGGGCCTTCACGCTGTCGGGGAGCGCCCCGCCCCGCTGGGCGCCGGCGGGGAGCGCGATGAACGCGGTAAGGACGCCGACGGCCAAGCGCCGGCTGAACGGACGGTGCAGCATACACAACTCCGAATGGTGACCCGACAAAGGTGCAGCCTCGCCCCCCGCCCTGCCACCTCTGTTGTTTTTCTGTTGTCTCTCTGTTGTCTCTCTGTTGTTTCTCTGTAGTTAAGCTCCAACGGCGGAGGGATCTCTCCCCCCGCCGTTGGCTGTCCTGCGGTCTGTCGTGATTAGTTCGTCTTAAAGTTCGGATTGTTGTCGCGTTCCGTCTTCGGCAACGGATAGCACGTCTGGTTGCCGACGTTGGCGTAGCCCGGCTTGAAGTACGTGCCGCCAGCCGGCGTGATGCCCGGAATGGCGGCCGGGTTGCGGCGGAAGTCCGCCAGACGCTTGCCTTCAAGATAGAAGTCAAACGCCTTCTGCGTCATCAGCTCCTTCAACGTGCTGGCCGCATCCGTCGCGACGAACGGAGCCAGTCCGGCCGACGCGCGCCGCGCGTTGATGAACACCGTCTGGGCCGCCACGTCGCTCGCTTCGGCCGCGATGTAGTCGGCCTCGAGCTTCGACGCCAGCCGCATCGAGCTCGCAAAGGACGGGAACTTCGACTGCTCGTAGAATCCGCCCGGCACCGCGTCTTGGCCAGTGAGCTTGGTGACGCCCGGCCCCTTGTACGTCACGCGCGGGTCATTGGTGCGGTAGAACGGCGCCACGCTGATCGACGAGCGATCGAACGTGAACTGGTAGATGCGGTTCGACAGGCGCGTGCGGCTCGACAGGTCGTCGGTCATGCGCAGGTCGTAGGTGAAGCCGGCCGGCACCTGCGCGGCATCAGCCGCCGCTCCCGCCTTGTCGCCCTTCTGCAGCTTGGCGCGGGCGCGTCCCACCAGCGACGCGTTGGCCAGCGCCGTGCCATCCGTGGACGCCGCGGCCTTGCCGATGTCCACTCCCTTCGAGAAGTACACGATGGCCGAGTCGAGCAGCTGCGCCGTGGTGAGCTCCGGCCCCGACGACAGCGCGCCGGTGCAGAAGTCGGTGGCGATCATCAGGATGCTGAAGCCGCGGAAGGTGGCAGCGCGCGCATAGTTGATGTTCGACGTCGGGTTCGGCAGGTCGAGATCCATCACCGTCTTGGCCGACGCGGCCGCGAGCGAGATGGGCCGCCAGACGTCGCCGTTCAGCGACGTATTGAGGTCGGTGATGAGACGGAAGCCGAACTCATTGCGCGTCGGGAACGTGTCGGCCACGTTCGCCTCTTCCGTGAACCAGCCGCTGTACAGCGAAAGCCAGCCGTACGCGGTGGCGAAGTTCTGCTGGGCCGACAGCGCCAGCGTCGTGGCGCCCGACGACGGATCGACCGTCGCGGCGTCAATGACGTCGGGGTTCGTCACCTGGACGAACGAGTCGGAGCAGGCGACGCTGGTCGCCAGCACCGCACCGGCCATGGTGCGCGCAACCGCGCTTCGGATCGAAATCATGGCGATCATCTCGCGGTTAGAAGTTGAGGTTGACGCGGAACGTCTGCTTCCGCGGATTCGGGATCGTCAGGAAGTCCTGGCGCGAGAAGGCGCCGGCCTGCGCGTTGATCTCCGGATCCGGACCAGAGTAGTCCGTCCAGAGCTTCACATTCTGCATCGCCCACGTGATGGAGGCGCCGCTGATCGTGTTGCGCAGGGTCCGGAGGTACTTGGTCGGCACGGTGTAGGTGGCCGACAGCTCGCGCAGGCGGACAAAGTCGCCGGGCTCGAGGTACGCATCGATCACGTCCGACACCGTCGCCGACTTGCCGGCCGTGGTGACGAACGCCGGGTTGCCCTTCGTAAGGTCACCGTAGCGGCGCAGCCGCTCGTACTTGCTGAGCGCCAGCGTGTCGAGGCGCAGGTTGGAGCGTACGAGCTGGGTCTCGCGGAAGAACGCCGTGTTGTTCTGCACAAGGAAGTCGCGCTTGGCGTCGATCATCGCCGAGACTCGGAAGTTCTTGAACAGCGTGACGGTGTTCGTAAGATTCCACTCCAGCGTCGGCCACAGGTTGCCCATCGGCGTCAGCGTGTCGTTGACGATCACCTTGTTGTTGGCGACGTCGATCGACTGGATCTTCTTTGAGACAAACACACCGAGCTGCTGGCCCACGATGGTGCGACCGGCGCCGCCGAGGGCGAACGGATTCACCGACCCGAGGCTCGTCAGCTCATTGTGAAGCGTGTTGGCGCCGAGGCGGATATTCCAGTTGACGTTTTCCTTGCGGAGCGCGTCGTAGTTCACCGCCAATTCCAGGCCGCTGTTCAGCACCTCGCCGATGTTGTCAAGCGGGTTGGTGTTGAAGCCAAGCGACGGCGGAATCGGCCGCGCGATGATCATGTCCTTCGTCACCTTGTGGAAATAGGTGAGCTCGGCGGACAGGCGGTTGTCGAAGAAGCCGGCGTCCACGCCGGCCTCGAACTCCGTCCCCTTCTCGGGGTCGAGGTGGTTGTTGCCCGGGTTGCCCGGAATGGCGCCCGCTGCGGTCGTGCCCGTGATGTTGTACGGGGCGGAGACGAGCGTCGTGAGCGCGTCGCCCGGGTTCGGCGAGCGGCCGGTGGTGCCGTACGACGCGCGCAGACGGAGCGTGTTCACGTACCGCGCGTAGCGGTCGAAGAACGACTCCTCCGAGATAGCCCAGCTGCCACCGATCTTCGGCAGGACGATCGACGGAGCCGACGTGCCGAACGACGAGTTCTTGTCGATGCGCACGCCAAGCTGTATGAAGCGCTTGTTCTCGTGGCCAATCTGAAGCTGGCCGAGGTAGCCGAACTGGCGCTGCTCCTGGAACCCGCTCGAGCCCGTGGTCGTTGCCGCCGAGCCGATGGAGTAGTTGGCGTTGGTAACGAAGCCCTGGCCAGTGGCGTTGGTGAAGTTGTTGCGCGTCGAGATGACCTGGAGGCCGAACGACGTGTTGGTCTCCCACGCACGGCCGAAGTTGCGCTTGTAGTTGCCGAGGTAATCGAACGTGTAGCGCTCGCCGAACCGGAACGTCAGGTTGT
The DNA here is from genome assembly GCA_016182795.1 of Gemmatimonadota bacterium. GTDB lineage: Bacteria > Gemmatimonadota > Gemmatimonadetes > Gemmatimonadales > Gemmatimonadaceae > PNKL01. Next base: position 86,240 of record JACPFW010000012.1, on the reverse strand, counting down.
TGCTGCCGGTGTTGAGCGCGCCACCGTACCACGCGCTGTCGTTCTTGGGGAAGAATGAGCGCTGCTCGTCGCCGATGAAGTCCATGCCCATCGTAAAGCGGTTGCTGAACGAGGGAATCGGCATGTAGGTCGCCGTGATGTTCGACACCACGCGGTGCGTCTTCAGTTGACGGAAGATCGACGCCAGCGCGTTGTAGTGGCGGTTGGCGCCGTACCACCCATCAAACACGCCGTCGCCGCGGCGCGCCGGATCGCCGAGCATGGAGCCGCCCAGCCAGCCGTAGATGTTGTTGTCGTTGTCGGGAAGCTGCGTCTCCGACTGAGTGAGGCCGACGCCGGCGTCAATCGTCAGCTTCTCCGACGGCACGTAGTTGAAGTTGGTGCGGACGTTGTAGCGGGTGAACTTGTTGTTCGGCAGGAGGCCCAGCGAATGGTCTTCGCCGTATGACAAGTTGTATCCGTAGTTCTGGCCGCCGCCCGTACCGTTCCAGCTCAAAATGCGGTCTGTGCCGTCGCGGAATCCCTTCTCGCGAACGATCGGGTTATCGCTCACCATCGTGCCGAGCGCCTGCCCCTTGCACGCCGGATAAGTGCTCGGCGCGGCCAGTAGCGTCGCTGTGCAGATGCTGTAGTTGGCCGGCGGCGTCCATTGGAGCTGAGAAGAGCCCATCTCAAAGCGCACCGACTGGCGCATCCCGCCCGTCGAGCCCGCCTTGCCCTTCTTGGTGATGATCTGGATCACGCCCGCCGAGGCGTCGGCGCCGTACAGCGTGGCGGCGGCCGGCCCCTTCACGACCTCGATGCTCTCGATTTCGTCGGGATTCAGGTCGTTGAGACGGTCGTACACCTGGCCCGACTGCCCCGACGCGATCTGCCCCTCGATGGTGCGCACACCGTCAATGAATACGAGCGGCTGGTTGGAGAGGTTCACCGACGACGCGCCGCGGATGCGGATCGTCGTGCCCGTGCCCGCCGTGCCCGATTGCGTCGTCAGCGCCACACCCGGCACGCGCGACTGCAGCAGGTTGGCCACGGTCGCAATCGGCGCCGTCTCGATGACGCTCTTCGCCGACACCGACGCCACGAGGGCCGCCTGCGCCTTGCGCTCGAGGTTGCCCGCCGTGCCCGTGATCACGAGCTCGGACAGCGTCACCAGCGAGGCGGTCATCTGCAGCGTCAGCGTCGCGGGGCGGCCGGCGACCACCGTCACGGTGTCCGAGGTGGCCTTGTAGCCGATGTGGTACACGCCGATCACCATGCGACCGGGCTTCACCGCGGCAAAGCGGAACTCGCCGGCATCGTTGGTGCGGGCCTCGAGCGTCGTGCCCGGAATCACAATGCGGGCTTCACTGAGGGGCCGCTGCGAGGCCTTGTCGATGACCTTGCCCGTAATGGAGCCCGTCTGCGCAGTGGCTGCCGCAAACGGAACACCCAGCAAGACAAGCAACGAAAGGCCCACGCGACGGGCTGCGACGGGCAAACTTACGTTCATCGCGAACTCCAGATGGTGGGGGGAGGGATGGGACGAAAACGAAATCGCGAACGGCTGTGATAACGCCGCGGAGTCCGTGAGGAATTCGCGCGGGTTATCCCTACTCGGTTGTGCGGGAATGCCCAAGTTTATGAAGCTCTGGGGCGTACAACAACCTTACGGCAGGTTAAGATTCGATGAAGCCACATGTCATAAGCCGCTCCGCTGGAACTACTTAGCACCCTCAGCAAATGCGGTAGAATTACGTACAACATTCCCGTACAAAACTAGCGCCCAGCTCGTAAGCTGGGCGCCGGAACTCTTTGATATCACATGTTTTGCCGCGAATTACCGCGCGCCGCTCACCGCCGAGTTTCCAATCCGACGGTTGCTGATTCCTGATGCGTCGGCGGCCGACGATGGTGTGTCACCGTTTCGAAGTCATAGGCCAGCTTGATGAGCGTCCCCTCGCCCCACGCTCGTCCCAGCAGCGTCACCCCCGCCGGCAGCACGCCGCGCGTGTAACCCATCGGAACGGTGATCGCCGGAAAGCCCGTGAGCGGAGAGAAGAGCTGTGAGTTGTCGCCGGGCGGCGTGTTGAGATCACCAATGAGCCGCGGCGGGTTGCTCCACGTCGGGTAGACGAGCGCATCAAGCCGCAACGAATCCATCAGTGCCGTCACCGCCACGCGCAGCCGCGCGCGCATCGCCTCGCGCGACCGGCACCCCGCCGACTCCTCGGGCGGCGTCGTCACCGCCTGCGCCGCCTGCAGGCGTGTCTGCGCCAGCGGATGATACGCGCCGCTCTTCAGCACCTCGTCCACCGTCTTCACCGGCGCGTTCGCGCCGCGCGCCGCAAGATACCGCTCGAGATCGTACTTGAACGGATTGCATCCGCCGCCGGTCGTGCGCATCACCACCGAGAGCGAATCGATGCCGGCCGGATCCACAATCGTCGCGCCCGCCGCGCGCATCGCGTCCAGCGCCGCGGCGAAGACGCGCACCACTTCGCTGTCCGTCGTCGGCCGTTCGTACGCCTGCCGCAGCACGCCGACGCGCGCCCCCTTTAGCGCGCCGCGCACGACGAAGGCATTGTAGTCTTTCTCGCGTCGCGCATCGGCCTCGCGCGTCACGGGATCTTCAGCATCCGAGCCGACCACCACATTGAACACCCGCACCGCGTCGGCCACCATGCGCGCCATCGGCCCGGCGATGTCGGCACTGTTCGACAGGGGCACCACCCCCGCGCGCGAGGTGAGCCCCATCGTGGATCGAATACCGACCAGCGCCTGGTGCGCCGACGGGCCGCGGATCGAGTTGCCCGTGTCGGTGCCGAGTCCCACGGCCCCCTCGTTGTCGGCAACGGCCGCCGCCGTGCCGCCGCTCGAACCGGCCGTCACGCGGTCCAATGCGTACGGATTGCGCGTGTACCCGGGCAGAATGGAGTTCACCGTCTCGTACGGCGAGAACGCCCACTCGGCCATGTTGCTCTTGGCCAGCACAACGGCCCCCGCGGCGCGGATGCGCGCCACCATCGTGGCGTCCTGCCGCGGCAACCAACCCTTGAGCGCCAGCGACCCGGCCGTCGTTTGCAGGTCCTTGGTCTCGTAATTGTCTTTGACGATCACCGGAACGCAGTGGAGCGGCCCCGTCAGTCCCGACCGCCGAAACCGTGCGTCCAGCGAGTCGGCGGTGGCCAGTGCCTGCGGGTTGGTGACAACGATCGCATTGATGGCCGGCCCGCGCTTGTCGATGGCCTCGATGCGATCGAGATAGCGCTGCATGAGCTGGCGGCATGTCAGTTGCCGAGCCGTGAACGCGGCGTGGATGTCGGCGATGGTCGTTTCTTCGAGGCGGAACGGTCGTGGCGCGCGCTGCGCATCGAGCGCGAGCGGGGCCGTCAGGGCGAGGGCGGTCAGGAGATGGCGCATGGCGAGTAGCCTACGCGCGGCGGGCGACCGGCGCCACCGTCCGCGTTCGGTTTGACACGTCCGCCCTCCGTCCGCATCCTTTACGGGGCCAGCCGATGTTGCTTGGCTTCCCTGGCCCCCCATGACCGTATCCCGGAGTCTGGATGCGCCGGACATGGAGTGTGCCGCTGCTCGGCGCCGCAATGCTTGCGTCCTTCAGCATTGCCGCCTGCGCGAAGAACGACCTCACTGGCAGTGGTGGTCCCCTGACGCCGGCGCGCAATCTGGCCGGCACGTGGAAGAACGCGATTCCCATCACGGTCTACTACCAGACCGATTTCTGCAGCAACCGCAAGGAGACGATCGGACAGGCCGACTGGTTGGTGACGTTTGTCATCACCAAGACCAGCGATCCGAACACGGTGAACGTCAGCATGTCCGCCACGTCGTCCAACTTTGTGCGGACCAGCAGCAGCTGCGGCAACGGTTCGAACGGGTACGTGCCCAACGTCTGGCCGACCACGCTGACGGGGAATGTGAGCAGCACGTCGCTGGTCGCCACCCAGTCGACCTGGGGGATGACTTACGACGGCTCGTTCACGACCGACCTGATGCAGGGCACATGGAACCACTGGGAGTGCATCGTCTACTGCACCGGGGAGTACACCGAAACCAATGCGATGAAGCTGATTCGCCAGTAGCAGAGGCGCCACACATCCCGTACGAGCGACCGCGCGGGCTTGGTGCATCGCGTTTCTGACCCCTATTATCTGCGCGGTCAATCCATGAGCCGTAACACGCCTCGCCCTGCGCTCGCCGACTCAGCCGCGGCCGCGGTCACGCCGCCGCGGTTGGCGATCGACGCGCTGCTCGCCACGCTCGTCGTCGTGGTCTTCGGGTATGTGGTCGCCGGCGCGCTGACGCCCGACGGCGTCGCCTACCTCGAGAACGCCGAGTTGATCGCCGCCGGGCGAACCTGGCAGGCGCTGCAGGGCTACTGGTCTCCGGGTTACTCGCTGCTGATGGTGCCGGCGGTGTGGATGGCGCGCGGTGACCGGTCGACGCTGTTGGCGCTCGCGCACGGAGTGCAGATCGCCCTCGCCCTCACCGCCATCTGGCTCGGCGTCGCCGTAGTGCGGCGACGTGTTCCCGTCGCGGCGCAGCGTGCCGTCTTCTGGACCTGCCTCTGGGTCGTGCTGCGCTGGCTCTCGCAGGAACTGCTGACTCCCGACTTGCTGCTCGGTGTGTCGGTGCTCGGCGTGCTGGCGTGCCTTCCGGCGGTGACGACGCGCGACGGCGTCACGCTCGGCGTCCTCGTGGGACTCGCATTTCTCGCCAAGACGAGCATCTGGCCGTCGCTCGCCGTTGCCGGCGGCGCGATGATCGTGCACCACTGGAAAGCGCCCCGGTGGCCGCGTCCGACGACGGTGAGCATGACCGTGGCGGCGCTGATCGCCGCCACGTTCGTGATTCCGCTGAGTGTGAAGGTCGGCCACGTCACGCTCGGCGGCGTGGGGTCGCTGAACGCCGGCTGGTATCTCGGCGACCTCAATCAGCGCACACCGGACGTCGATCAGCGATTTCACGAGGCCAGACGTTCCGCGTTGTTGCCGTCGGGAGAGACGATTGAAGTGTACGAGATGCCGCCCGGCACGGCGACGTACGCGCCGTGGGCACGCCCCGAGGAGTGGGCCACCGGCTTTCGCGCGTCGGAACAACCGACGTGGAATGCGGCGCAGGCGAAGATCGTGTGGAAGCTGAATGGCTTGGTAGCTCTGCGCTGGCTGCTGCCGCTGGTGGCCGGCGCGCTGGCACTGCGGTGGATGACGCGCGGCGCGAACCGGCGGGCCATTCGACCGTTGCTCGACTGGCCCGTCGCGGCCGTCGGCGCGGCGGGGGCAGCGGCCTTTCTGGTGGTGCACGCCGAGGCGCGCCTCTTGGCACCGTCGGCGCTGCTGCTGCTCTTTGCGGCGTGGCCGGAGCCGGTGCGGCGCGGCACCACACTGCGCACGCCGCTATTGGCTGCCGTGTTCGCGGGCGCCCTCGCGTTGCATATCGCCTCCGATCTGTGGGTCGCGGCGGAGCGCGCCCGCAGCCGCGCGATGGAGGAGCACGCCTTGCGCGCGCACCTGACGGAGAAAGCGGCGTCGCATACCCAGCGGAACGTGGTGCTGGTGGGTCCGTTCGGCCCGTGGGTCGCGATTCTGTGGGAGTATCGCCTGCGCGTACAGGTACAGATCGGCGAGCAGGCGGGAGCGAAGCTTGCCGCGCTGCCGGCGAATCAGCGGCTGTGGTGGATCCGCGACCGATTCGGCCGCTCGATCGTGGGTGTGGCCGACGCCACCACGCGCACCGTGGGCGCGTCCACGCGCAACGAACTCGTATTCACGTCGTTCTAGCGCGCCCGCAGCGCGGCGCAAAAGAAGAAGGCGCCCGGCAATACGCCGCGCGCCTCTGTTGTCTCTCTGTTGCTTCTCTGTTGTTTCTCTGTTGTTTCTCTGCTTCAGAGCCACAGGTCGGGATTGAACCGACGACCGCTTGTACTAACGCCAAGTTGCTCGTTCGCCGTGTCCCGTTCCTAACCGGACGGGACATCGGTGGGCAACCGCTTGCACGCCCGTCCGACCGGGAACTCAGCTTCCTGAATGGCGATCGAACGGCAACCACGGCCTGTCGTCTGCGAGGGCGCTACGGACTGACAATTGTGCGCGCCGCGTGGTCGCCCCAGACCTTCTGGAGAGCGAACCGGTCACCAGTCCGTTCGAGAAGCACACCCAAGAAAGCACCCACGACGGCACAGCATAGGATGGCGAGGTTGGTTTGCGGGTCCCAGAACGGATGGAGCCCGTAAATCGTCCTGATGCTCAACTCCGTGAACGCAAAGACAGCCAGCCCGCAAACCGCATGCGCCGCCAGTCCGAACCTCCGTCGAAAGACAGCTGCGCTTCGTAGCGCGCTTCCGAATACATCCTGCGCGCTCCAGAGCGGCATCTCCATAGCCGCGTCAGCCCGCCGCTCGACGAGTGCGCTGAGCGCCACGCCAAGGCAGCCCGCCGCCATGACCGCAAAGTACGCCGCGCGGCCCTGCATGACGCCGTTGCCGTATGCCAGACGGAATCCCAGGTCGACGACACCGAGGGCGACATTTCCCGCCAAGAAATAGGCGGCGCCGGTTCGGCGAACGGCGAGCATCATCACTACACCGAGGAGACACATTACCGTGATTGTCACGATTCCGGACAACGAACCGTTGAGGCCACCGCGCAGTACGACCCACAGCGACATTATCAGCCACCACGCAACCAGCGCCGTAAGATTCAGTATCAGCGATTCATACCACGGCCGCGGTGGCGCAAAAGGCTCGTGCGTGTCCATGATCATTCTCCCCGTGAAGGATGTTGCGGGCGCGAGTCGTGGCCGACTGAACGACCTCGCGAGCGGCAGAGCGCCTACCACCCACTCCAGCTTCTTCCAGCCGTCATCGATCGTCTCGATTTCAGCCGCCATCGCCGTTACCCACTCAGTGCGTGAGGCGTGAACGCGATGTCCGAGCCACGCGACGATTCGAGCCGACGCGAATGTTGCCAGTTGGTCGAGGTAAGTCATGCGTTCGACCTGACCAGCGATGCCTGCCGAATGCGCAAGGCAAGGCGCGGTCGCTCTGCATCAGCGACGAGTTGTCGCGCCGACTGCGCACCCAGACCCGTCAGCCGATATGTGTGCCGCGGTGGGCGACCCGGTTTTTCTGGCTCAGCCCAGCGCGTCTCCAGCCAGCCTTGATCCGCCAAGCGTGCAAGGATCGGATACAACGTGCCTGACCTGAGCTTAGTGAGCTGACTCACGGCGTAGCCGTAGTGCCATGCGCGTGGTGCTTCGAGAAGCAGCGCTAGGACGCAGAGCGTCTGTGGCGAAGTGTTGGAAGCCCTTGGCATAGCGATACTCTACATATATCGATCGAGTCGCGCAAGAGGGCATCGCGCCACTACTGAACTGTGCTGCGGTGGGACGGCACGTGCGCTCAGTGGCCAATCTGAAGCACATACCGACAACAACAACGGAGGCGGTGGAAGCCGAACGGCAACCGCTTGCGGAAACAGAAAAGGCGCCCGGCAATACGCCGCGCGCCTCTGTTGTCTCTCTGTTGTTTCTCTGTAGTTTCTCTGTTGTTTCTCTGCTTCAGAGCCACAGGTCGGGATTGAACCGACGACCGCTCGATTACGAATCGAGTGCTCTACCACTGAGCTACTGTGGCGCGGTGTTGGCTCCGGTCGAGGACATCCGCCATCTGCCATCCGCCATCCGACTTCCGTCGTGCCATGCCCTGGCTCGGATTCGAACCGAGACGCGTTGCCGCACCACCCCCTCAAGATGGCGTGTCTACCAGTTTCACCACCAGGGCATCCGACTTCTCGTATCGCGCACATCCCACTGCTGTATTTCTACGGGAGCGACGGGGCTCGAACCCGCGGCCTCTTGAGTGACAGTCAAGTGCTCTAACCAAGCTGAGCTACGCCCCCTAAGTGCAGACGGTGGATGGTGGATGGCAGACGGTAGATGACTACCGTTTCGCATCGCATTCCACTGTCCTTCCTGCCCTGCTTTCACCAGCGTGACGCTCCGCCGGGCCCTGCATAGCCCCAACGGGAGTCGAACCCGTCTCTGCACCTTGAAAGGGTGCCGTCCTAACCGATAGACGATGAGGCTGAGCTCTCGCACACCTACAGAACCAGTAGCGGTAACGGGATTCGAACCCGTGTTACAGCCTTGAGAGGGCCGCGTCCTAGTCCCCTAGACGATACCGCCATCGTAGTTTCCCTACCTCCTCCCCCTCGCCAAGCCCAAGGAGGAAGGCCCTTCATAGTTCGCCATCTCAAACAACCGTTCGAGCAGGCCAGGAGGGACTCGAACCCCCAACCGCCGGTTTTGGAGACCGGTGCTCTACCAATTGAGCTACTGACCTAGAGTCAGCGGGGAGGTGGAGAGGAGGTTGTCCCCGCCCTTGCTCCCTGCTGGCTCAGGGTGACTGACGGGAATTGAACCCGCAACCCCCAGAGCCACAGTCTGGTGCTCTAACCAATTGAGCTACAGCCACCATGTACTCTCCGCCTCGTCGAAACGATTGAGGAGAGGCCGAGAAAAATAACCCCGGAAAACAGCCAATTCAACCGGCTTACTCACTGCGATCCCACGTCCCGCATCCCACATCCGTCGCTTAGTCCTTCGCCCGCTCCATGTACTCGCCGGTCGTCGGGTTCACCTTGATGCGCTCGCCCGTGGCAATGAACTCGGGGACGTTCACCGTGACGCCGTTCGAGAGCACCGCCGGCTTGGCTGATGCCGTCTTGGTGGCCGTCTTCATCACCGGTGAGGTGTCCACGACTTCGAGCACAAGGTACTGCGGGAGATCAATGCCAATCGGCCGGCCGTCGTAGTACTCGGCGAGGATGACCATGTTCTCCTGCATCCACTGGGCGTTGTCGCCCAGCATTTCCTCGTCCATCTCGAGCTGATCGTAGTTCTCGGTGTTCATGAAGTGGTAGCGATCGCCACTCTTGTACATGAACTGCAGCTCGTGCGTCTCCATGTCCGCCTTGTCGATCGAATCGTCAGCGCGGAACCGGTGCTCGAAGTTCGAACCCGACGTCAGGTCCTTCAGCTTGGCCTGCACCATCGCGCGCAGGTTGCCCGGCGTGTGGTGGCGGAATTCGACAATACGGCACGGACGGCCTTCGAAGACGATGACCATGCCGCGGCGAATCTGGGTTGCGGGAAGCGCCATAAGATGAGCCTGACTTGCGGGTTACGCGGTGATTTGGGATAGCCTAGAAATGTAAACCGGCTTCGGCTAAACAGGAAGATCCGAGGGGATCCGAAATGCGTTATCGCCGTTGTAGGGAGTCTATCACCGGTTTCAACCCCCGGTACACGTTCGCCGCCACGATCTGTGCGCCCTTGGCCGTTGGGTGGATCCCGTCATCCTGGTTCAGTTCGGCGCGTCCGGCCACCCCATCGAGCAGGAACGGAAGCAGGCGCACGCGACTCTTGGCCGCCACGGTGGGGAAAATGGCGCGGAAGCGCTTCTGGTAGGCGGGGCCGAGGTTCGTGGGCGCCTCCATCTGCATCAGGGCGATGGCCGCAGCCGGCTGCGCGGCGCGCGCCTTGGCGATGAGTGACTCGATGTTTGCCGCCGTGCTGTCGGGCTGAAGGCCGCGCAGGCCGTCGTTGGCCCCGGTCTCGATGACAATGAGCGACAGCGGCTGCGTGAGCAACCAATCGGCGCGCCGGAGCGCGCCAGCCGAGGTCTCGCCCGAGAGACCGGCGTTGATCACGTCGAGCGCGGCGCTGTCACGGGCCGCGAGGCGCTGCACCACTGCTGGGTACGCGCTGTCGGGATCGAGCCCCAGCCCGGCGGTGAGCGACGTGCCCAGAAACAGGACGCGTGGCTTGGCCGTTGTCTGTGTTGCGGGCCGGCCGGTGGCGGTGGTTGATTCCACCCCAACAGCGGCACGCGGCGTGGCGTTCTCCTTAGGGGAGCCGCACGCCAGCATCGCCAGCGCGCCCGCGCTGACCACCGCGCCCCTCCACACACCGTCAATCAATCGCATGCTCGTTGCCCGTGATCTGACCAAGGAATACCAAAGCGGCTCGCAGTCGCTGGCCGTCCTGAAAGATGTGTCGTTCACCATCGAGCAGGGGGCCTTCGTGGCCATCATCGGCCCGTCGGGCAGCGGCAAGACGACGCTGCTCGGCCTGCTCGCCGGGCTCGACGTGCCGAGCCGAGGGTCGGTGGAGATGGACGGCGTCGACCTCGCCAAACTGTCCGAGGACGAACGGGCGCTGCTCCGCGGCCAGAAAGTTGGGTTCGTGTTTCAGGGCTTTCAACTGATTTCCACCCTCACCGCCGTCGAGAACGTGCAGGTACCGCTCGAGCTGCGCGGTGAGAGCGGCGCCCCCGAGCGCGCGCGCGAACTGCTCACGCGCGTCGGGCTCGGCGACCGGCTCGATCACTATCCCACCCAGCTCTCGGGCGGCGAGCAGCAGCGCGTGGCCATCGCGCGCGCATTCAGCGCCCGGCCGCGCATCCTGTTTGCCGACGAACCGACGGGCAATCTCGACGGCCAGACCGGGGCGCGCATTGTGGAGCTGCTCACCGCCCTGAACCGCGAAGAAGGGGCGACGGTGGTGCTGGTGACGCACGAGCAGGATCTCGCCAGCCGCGCCCAGCGTCTCATTCGCTTGGCCGACGGCGTGGTGGTTGAAGACCGCACGACGAACGCGGCGGGCACCACTGGCGTCGTGGGCGCGGCGTGAGCGCGATGCGATTGGGAATGCTCTCGCGCCTCGCGTGGCGCGAAAGCCGCACGGCCCGGCGCCGCCTGCTGCTGTACATGTCGTCCATCTCGCTCGGCGTCGCCGCGCTGGTGGCCATCGACTCGTTTGCGTCCAACACGCAGGATTCGGTGCGCGCGCAGTCGCGCGCGCTGTTGGGCGGCGACGTGGCGTTCAACAGCAACCAAAAGTTCCCGGCGGCCATCGACTCGCTGTTCGATTCGCTGTCGACCAGCGGACTCGCGGTGGCGCGGGTCACGACGTTCGGTTCCATGGCGTTTGTGGCCCGCACGGGCGGCACGCGCCTGACGCAGGTGCGCGGCATCAGCGCGCAGTATCCACTGTATGGCGAGGTGGTGACGGAGCCCGCCGGGGCGTGGGCGCGCCTGCGCACCGAGCAGGCCGCCGTGGTGGACCCGACGCTGCTCATCGCGCTCGACGCGCGGGTTGGCGACACGCTGACCATTGGCTACGCGACCTTTGAGATTATCGGCGCGGTCACCAGCATCTCGGGCGATCCGGGGATCGCCAGCGCCATTGGCCCGCGCGTCTTCATTGCCGACAAGTGGCTGTCGGAGACGCAGCTGCTCGGCTTTGGGAGCCGAGCGGGCTACGAGGCGTTCGTGCGGCTCCCGGCCGGCGTGAACTCGCCCAAGTGGTCCGCGCCGCTGCGTCCCAAGATGCTGAAGGCCAACGTGCGGATGCGCACGGTGGTGCAGCAGGAAATCAACTTCACCGAAGCCATCGGGCAGATGGCGAGCTTCCTCGGCTTGGTCGGCCTCATTGCGCTGCTGCTCGGCGGCGTCGGCGTGGCGAGCGGCGTGCACGCCTTCGTGACACGCAAGGTGGACACGGTGGCGGTGCTGCGCTGTCTGGGCGCGACCAGCAGCCAGGTGCTCTTCATTTATGTGATGCAGGCGGCGGTGATGGGCTTTGTGGGCGCCGCGTTCGGCGCGGTGCTGGGCGTGGCCATTCAGTACGGCCTGCCCGTGTTGGTGAAGGACTTTCTGCCGCTCGACGTCACCGTGGCGCTGGATCCCAAGGCGCTGGGCACCGGCCTCGTCATCGGCGTCTGTGTGGCGCTGATCTTCGCCCTGCGGCCGCTGCTCGCCCTGCGGCGCGTCTCGCCGCTGCAGGCGCTGCGCCGCGACAGCGCCGCGCTCGAGCGCGCGTCACTGCGCGACCCGGCCACGCAGCTCGTGAACCTCACGCTCGTGACGAGCGTGATTCTGCTGGCCATCGGTCGCGCCGACACGGTGCCGCGCGGGTTGATGTTCGCGGTGGGCATTGGCATCAGCCTCGTGGTGTTGTACAGCGCGGCGTGGCTGCTGAGCGAAGGGGCGCGTCGGCTCGTGCGTCCAGGGTGGCCGTACGTCCTGCGACAGGGCGTCGCCAATCTGTACCGCCCCGCCAACCAGACGCGGTCGGTGGTGATCGCGCTCGGGTTCGGGTCGTTCCTCGTGACGACGATCTACCTCGTGCAGCTGAATCTCGTGCGCCAGTTCGACATCACCGCGGCCGCGTCGCGCGGCAACCTGGTGATGTTCGACATTCAGGACGACCAGCGCGCGGGCGTGGAAGGGATCATTCGCGACGGGAAACACCAGCTGATCTCGATGACGCCGATCGTCACGATGCGCATCGCCAAGATCAACGGCGCGGACCCCACCGAGCACGCGCGCACGTCGGGACAGGGGCGCGGCAGCTGGGCGTTCCGGCGCGAGTACCGCTCCACGTTCCGCGACACGATGGTGGTGACCGAGAAGCTGGTGAGCGGCAAGTGGTTTGGCGCGCACGCGGCCGGCGACACGCTGCACGAGGTGTCGCTGGAGCAGGATCTGGCGAACGAGAACCTGAAGGTCAAGCTCGGCGACATCATCACGTGGGACGTGCAGGGCGTGCTGGTCAACACGCGCGTCACGAGCCTGCGCGAAGTGGACTGGGGGCGGTTCGACCCGAACTTCTTCGCGGTGTTCAATCCGGCGGCGATCAGCGGCGCGCCCAAGCAGTGGGCCGCCGTGGCGGCCGTCGCCGACGAGAAGGTGATGCCCCTGCTGCAGCGTCAGGTGGTGGAGCGCTACCCCAACGTTGCGAGCCTCGACATCTCGCTGGTGCGGCGCACCATCAACGACATCGTGAACAAGGTGTCGCTGGCGGTGCGCTTCTTGGCGCTCTTCTCGTTTGGGATGGGCGTGCCGGTGCTGTTCAGCGCGGTGGCGGCAACGCGACGCGACCGACTGCGCGAGAGCGTGCTGCTCAAGACGCTCGGCGCCACGCAGCGTCAGGTGTTGCGCATCCTGTTCACGGAGTACGCGCTGCTCGGCGGGCTGGGCGCGCTGTGCGGAATGGGGCTCGCCACGCTCGGCGGCTGGGCGCTGGTGCGCTTTGTCTTTGAGGCGCCATTCCAGTTTGCCACCGGCCCGGCGGCGGCCATCGCCACCGCGATGCTTGGCATGGCCGTGGGCATTGGCCTGCTGACGGCGCGCGAGGTGTTTAGGGAGACACCAATGGCGGCGCTGCGAGAGGCGTAGGAACGAGGAGGGGGTAGGGGCGTAGGAACGAGCAACGGGAGTGGTGAAGGGGGACGGGATGAACTCCCTTCCCGTTCCGTCTCTCCATTCTCAACCCTTCGCCTCTACCTCCTCCTCGTTCCGTGCCCTACTGCACGCGTACAATCGCGATCCGCAGTTGACTCGGCAGCTCGCTGCCGAACGCGCCGCGCAGGTCGAGAAGCTGCGGCGCTGCCTGCGCGCCGTTGAGGTACCACGACGAGAACGTGCCGGCCTGCATGGGGCCGACCGTCGTGCTGAAGGTGCCGAAGTTCACGCGGCGAGGCTCGAAGGGATACGCCACCGGATACACCGAGCCCAGCGAACCGGAACCGCAGGCGCCGAGGTCGGCGCACAGTCCGGCGAATTCATCGCGCATGTTCCAACTCGGCACTTGCAGGCGCGAGTTGGCGAAGGTCACGCCGGGATAGTCGTCGGTGTAGAGCGACAGCGCCCACTCGCCGAACATCTCTTCCCACGGATGCCCCGGCACGCGGGCCTCGAGGTTGGCGACGCCGGAGCGCGTGGACTGCACGAGCGCCGAGAGGAAGGCTGGCTCGGTGGTGGCGTACTGGTCCATCATCCAGCGCACCATTGACCACGACGTGCCGTAGAACGTGGCGTCGGCAAAGCCGGATCGGCCGAGCATCGTGTAGATGTCCGGCGCCTGTAGGTACTGATACAGATTGTCGAAGTGGCGCAGCATCAGCAGCGGTGTACCGGCGCACTGCGGTGCGCTCGACGAGGCGGTGCGTACGTCGCAGAAGACGCTCGCCTGATACTTGGTGTTGGCTTTCCACGCCGTGCCGTAGATGGTGCGCGCAAACTGCTCCTCGGCGTGGCGGGCAAGCCCTTCCTCGAGCCAGAGTTCCTCGAAGTCCGCGTTGCGCGAGAGGCGCTCGCCGAACGAGGTGATGTGCTTGACCTCGTGGATGATGGTGCTGCGCACGTCGCGCATCCAGGACCCGCGCGTGCCGGCGCCGATTCCGGCGCCGAGCGAGGTGGGCATGATGGCGTAGAAGAACTCGCCCTCGTTGCTGCTGGGGGCCTGCGAGACCGGGAAGAAGTCACAGCTCGCCACGAAACCTGTGAGCGAGCCGCCGAGCATGGAGTTGACGCGCGGAGAGAAGAGCATGACAACCATGCCCGTGCGAGGAGGGGGCAAAAGCTTGTCCATCGCCAACGGATTGCCGAAGTCCTGCGTGAGGATGGGCCACATGGTGTTGTCGAACTCCTGGCCCACCTGCGCGTACAACGAATCAAGCTGTCCCTTGAGCGAAGGCACGCCATTGAGGACGCTGATGGTGTCCTCGACGATGATGGCATGCTGCCCCACCCAGGCGGTGCGCGCTCCAATGGCAATGTTCGACGTGCAAAAGCTCTGGGCGTCGAGGTTGGGAATCTTCAGCTGTGTAATGCTGCCCGGCGTCGCAAGCTGATTGGCCCGCGCCGCGGCCGGCCTCACGCCTTCCTCGGACAGAGAGCGCATCCGCCGCCACGCGGCGGTCGGCGAACCATGCGCACGCGCGAAGTCGACCGAGCGGCGCAGCACATCGGCGTGCCGGGCATCGGCCACGCGCTGACGGGCGGCGGCGTTGGCGCGAGCCACGAGGGCCATCGTAGGGCGAGTGAGCGGCACCGTCGGCACGGAGGCGGCGGCCGCGCGCGCCTCGCGCGCGGCGGTGGATGCCGCGGCAGTCGAAGTCACCGGCACCCCGCGAAGCGTGAACGACGCTTCACCGCCGCTGACGGCGCGGGCGACGTTGTACACGGTCACCAGGTAGGCGCCGCCGGTGTTGGACAGTTCATTGCAGCGCGCATCGGCGGCGGCGCTGAGCACCACTGACTGTCCCACCTCGAGTGCGCGCTGCGTCGCGGTGCGCAGCGAAGCCGCGGCCACGCCCACTTCGTTGTTTGCATTGACCTGCAGCGTGACGGGGCGTTCGAGATCGCAGGGCCAGGCGCCGACGGGAAGTGTGATGCTGAGCTGCGTGGTGGTGGCCGCCGTGACGGTGGTGGCCACGCCCTCCACCAGCACGCTGTTACCGCCGACCGACGACGCGAAATTGGATCCCGTCACCACGGCCGAGCCGCCGGCGACGAGCTGGGTCACGGCGGTGATGCGCGGCGATGTGCCGGTGACATTGGCGGTCACGCGCACGCGTATGGTGGCGGTGAGCGCCTCGGTGTTGGCGGAAATGACCGCCGTGCCGGCGGCGACGGCGGTGACCACGCCGAGTTGGGAGATGGTGGCGACCTTCGGCGCATCCGAACTGTAGAAGAACGTGGCGTTGTTGATCACCCGGCCGGCCGCATCCTTGGCGATCGGCACCAGCGTCGCGTTGCCCGCGGGCAGTGTCAGCACGACGGAATCGCGATCAAAGGCGACCGACGCCACGGGTGGGCCGGCGACGGTGATGGTGATCTGGCCTGACCGGCCGCCGGACGACGCGCGCACCGTGCCCTGCCCCGCCGACACGGCGGTCGCGATCCCAGCCGCCGAGACGGTGACGATGCTGGGAGAGAGCGACGACCACGCCACGCGCGCCCCGGGCGTCGGGAGGCCGTCGAGTCCAATTACCTGGGCGGAGAGCTGCGTCGTGGCCCCGACCTGCAGCGTGGTCGAAACCGCCGACACCGTGACTTCCTTGACCGATGGAGTGCCCGGCCCGTCGCCGCCACACGCCACCGAGAGAATCAGTCCCGCCACCAGCGCACGCCGAATCACCGCCTTTCCACCTCATGGTCCGGGGCCGCGCTAATTATGGCGTGTGGGGCGCCGCCACGTCACCTTTTGCGTCATGGCAAATGATGCCCCGCAGTTTGAGTCATGGCGGGACGACGCCCGCGTCTGGTGTGTAGGACGGTCGTGGGGCTGGCGCGCCGCCGTGCTCGTCTTCCTCGCGTGGCAGGCGATTGTCCCATTCGCCAGCGGCGAACGTTTCCATGTGTTTCGGGGCATCACGTTTGGCGCGCACGAGTTCGGCCATCTCTGCTTTGCGCTCCCGGGCAGTGAGTGGCTGGCGGTGGCCGGCGGCTCGCTGATGCAGCTGCTGGTGCCGGCGGGGGCGGCGGCCGTCATGCGCTACTACCGCGACTGGTTTGGCGTGTCGGCATGCGGACTCTGGCTGGCCTCGAGCTTTGGCGACCTGGCGTGGTACATCGCCGACGCGCGGGCCATGGACCTCGACCTCGTCAGCTTCTCCGAGGAAGGCGCGGAGCACGACTGGAACTACCTGCTCGGCAAGGCGGGATTGCTGTGGCAGGACCAGACCGTCGCGCGGCTCGATCGGTTCATCGGGTTCTTCGTGCTCGCAGCGTCGGTGTCGTTCGGCATCTGGCTGCTGCGCGCAATGCGGCGCCACGCAAACGCGCCGCAGGCTGACTAGCCTGCGGCGCGTCGACCGGCGTGACAGCTCGAAGTCAGGTGATCAACAGCCTTCCTTCTTCTTCTTTTTCGCGGGCGCGGCAGCCCCCGCCTTGGGCGTGGGGAGCGCGAGCTTGGGCATTGCCGCCATCTGCGGCGCGGCCGAAGAGTCGCCGAGCGCCTGCGGCGTGCCGCCAAAGAACTTGCTGACCTCGCGCGTCTTCGCGAACTCGACGAGCTGGGCGGGCGTCGCGTTGCCCGGCACGCGCGGGAAGAGCACGTCGCTCTTCCAGGCATCGAGCCCGCCGTGCAGGATGTACACGCCCTTGAAGCCGCGCGCGGTGAGCAGCATCCACGCCTGCGCGGCGCGCGCGCCGTCCTCGGCGTACAGAATGATCTTCTCGTTGTGGGCGAGGCCCGCGTCGACGAGCCCCGCGACGGGAATATTTTCCGCCGGCGGAATGTGATACTCGGCGTACGCGGCTTCGGGGCGCAGGTCGACCACGCGGAAATCGGCCTTTCCCTGGATGATCCAGTCAGCGAGTGTTGCGGCGTCCACCTGATCGGCGCCCGTCGCCATCTTGATCGACAGTTCCTTGGTATTCACGCTGGCGCCGGCACCCTTGTACGGATTCCCGCCGAAGAGCGCGAGCACGCCGAGCGCGAACGCGACGACCGCGAGTCGTCCGTTGAGCGAGAGATTGGTGATGACGTTTGGCATCGTTACGCCTCCGCCTTCTTGCCGGCCGCCATCTTCTTCTCCACCCACTCGGCGCCGTAGAAGCCACCGAGCGCCATCAGCACCACGACAAACACGAGCAGCCCGTACGGCAGTCCGGTGACCTGCGGCAGCGTCAGCTGGCCCATGTCCGTCGCGTTGTAGAAGCCGCTGACGAGGGGGTACAGCTCGCTGAAGCCCCACACGCCGGCGAAGATGCCGACGAACAGCACGAACGCGTCAATGCGTCCGGTCGCAATGCCGACGCACGCGGTGCCCGGGCAATACCCGCCGACCACAAATCCGACGCCGAGCACGAGGCCGCCAACGATCTGCGGCACGAGGAACGTGGGCGTCAGGTAGACGAGAGAGAGATCCACGACCCCAAGCACCGACAGCCAGTAGACGCCGAGCATCGCCGTCACGATGGCCGTGAACATCACCTTGAAGACGGTGAGGTCGGTGAAGTAGAACTGCGCGGCCAGCTTCCGGGCGCTGTTGAAACCGGCGCGTTCAAGGAAGAAGCCAAAGCCAATGCCGACGAGAAAGGCGACGACGAGGCCGATGTTCTCGCCGAACAGGCCGAACTTGAAGAACGGCGCCATCATTGCCACTGCCTCCGCATGAAGTACGCAAATCCGTACGCGCCGGCGAACACCATCAGCATGAACGCCCAACTGCCGGCATTGAGCAGCGCGCCGCCGGTCAACGCCTGGCCGCTGGTGCAGCCGCGCGCCAGCTTGGCCCCCACGCCCATGAGCACGCCGCCGATGAAGGCGAAGACCAGGCGACGCGACACCGTGATGTTGGGCCCCTTCTCCACGGTTTTCGTCACGCGATGCGCGAGCATTCCGGAAAGGAATCCGCCGACAAACACGCCCAGCACCTCAAACACAAGCCAGTCTTTCAGCGGACTCGTGCCCTCCTTGAGGTATTCGGCAAAGGCGGGATTGCCGGCCACGTGCGCCGGCGCGACGGCATTCAGCCCGGCGGTGATCGTCGAGGCGACGGCCCCCGATGCGCCGAGTCCGCGCCCCATGATTACGAACGACGCCAACAGCACGAGGCCGAGGCCTATGCCGGCGACGTATGGATTCCAATAGGGTTGGGCAGGTTTTGCGTCCATGCGAGTTCTCCTTGAGAGCGCGCCGGTCAGGTCCAGTGGCTGAACTGGCCGGCGTAGACGATCACGAAGCGAAGGGTGAGGCCGCCGGCAAGCACGAGAATCGGCGCCACCGGCGTGTGTTTGACTTTGTGGTTGACGGCGAGGAGCTGGACGATGAGCGGCACCACGATGCCGAGTCCGATGACGAAGACCCAGAACACGGGCGCGTACGGCCCGTCGAGCAGCAGGCGCACGGCTTCCACGTGCACGCGGCTGCTGGTCAGCAGGCCGGTGAGGAAGCCCCCGAACACGAACAGCTCGAGCGTCAGGAACGCGTTGTCGGCCTTGGCGAGCAGCACACGCTCGTACACGTCCGTCGTGATCAGGTGCACGAAAGCCGCGGCGGCGGAGAGCCCGGAGACAAGGAACAGCATCCAGAGCATCGCGCTGTTCCACAGCGGACGCGCGGCGAATGAACTCAGCAGGACACCGGTATACATGCCGAGCAGGGTGCCGAGCAGCATGTTGGCGATGCCGATGTTCTTGATGAGCGTCGGGCGCTTGTTGAGCTCAGCCGACAGTCGGTCGAAGAGCGGGATCTTGCCCTGAAAGCGCTCGGGGATGCGGATGAGCGTGTTGACCCACAGGGCCGGATAGATGGTCAGCAGCAGCCACGACCCCCACGACATCGGCGCCGTCCACTGAAACGTGGTGAACAGGCGCCAGAAGTAGAGCTTGTGCTCGAGGTCGAGGAACAACGCGCCCATGCCGAGGCTGAGCAACACGAGGCTGATATGCGGCAGGTAGAACGTCGAGAACGTGGTGTGCTTGTACCGTCCCTGCAGCACAAACCAGCCGGAGATGATCATGATTCCGGCGACGAGGCCGCCAAGGAACAGGTAGACCGGGATCTGCCAGCTCCAGATGTGCAGCAGCGGGTCGATCAGCTCATTGTGGCGCGTGATGGTGAGTTCTTGCATCGGGCCGCTCACGTGAGGTAGAAGATGCGCGGCTTCGTGCCGGCTTCCGGCAGGAGCGTGTGGTGATTGCGCGAGGCGAGCAGCCGGCTGACGTCGCTGTTGGGATCATCGAGGTCGCCGAAGTGCATGCAGTGGGTCGGGCAGACCGCGACGCAGGCGGGCTGCAGGCCCTGTTCCACCCGATGAATGCAGAACGTGCACTTGTCGGCGTACCCGTCGGGGTGAATGAAGCGCGCGCCGTACGGGCACGAGGCCACGCATCCCTTGCACCCGATGCACTTGTCGTAGTCGACCAGCACCACGCCGCCGACGTCGTGCACGTGACTGGCGCTGGTGGGGCAGCAGGAGACGCACGGCGGATTGTCGCAGTGGTTGCAGCGCTCCGACCGACTCTCCATGTGCAGCGTGGGGAACGTTCCCTTCACGTCGTAGGCGATCCAGTCCCGGTTGAAGCCCTCGGGCACCTGGTTCTCGGTCTTGCAGGCGACCACGCAGTCCATGCAGCCCACGCACCGGACGGTATCGATGACCATGCCGAACCTAGCCATGGGCGGCCTCCGGTTCGATGGTCACGAAGTTCACGTTCATCCCCGTGCCGCCCATCAGCGGGTCGGTGGCGTAGCGCGTGATGAGATGCGCGTCACTCGCCCCCTTCTGGTACGCATGCTTGAGGCCGCGCGAGGTATGGCCGAAGCCGTGCACCATGAAAACACAGTCGGGGCGTATGCGCTCCGTGGCCTTGACGCGCACGCGGTTGCTGACCACCGCGTCCTGGTTCTTGAGCCGCACATAGTCGCCCGACCTGAGGTCCATGCGACGCGCCATGTCGGCGTTGATCCAGACCTCGTTCTCGTCCATCATGTCGGAGAGGACGCGGTTGGACTGTGTGCGGCTGAACGTGTGCACCGGCGAGCGTCCGGAGATCAAACGGAAGGCCCCGGGGGGCGGCTCCGCTGGCCTCGTGTACACCGGCACCGGATCGAAGCCGGCCGTCTGGAGCTGCAGTGAGTAGAACTCGATCTTGCCCGACGGCGTCGCGAACTCCGCCGGCGCGCCCTCGTCGAAGAAGATCGGCTGCGGCGCGCCCGGGATGATGCCCTTCTGCTTCAGCTCGTCGAAGCTGAGGCCGGCACCCGCGAGCCGATGACCGAGGTACTCCTCGATGTCCTTCCACGGATAGTAGTGGGCAAGGCCCAGCGTCTCGGCGAGCTTCTTGGCCATCCACCAGTTGGGCTTCTGCTCGTCCGGCGCATCGACGACGGGCTGGCGCAGGGCGACGAACGGCTCGCGGAACCACTCGACGTTGAGATCGTCGTAGCGCTCGAGATAGACCGATTCGGGAAGCACGACATCGGCCCAGCCGGCGATTTCACTCGGAATCACATCGACGACGACCAACAGGTCGAGATTCTGGATCGCCTTGATGGTCTCGGCTTCGTTGGGCAGCGCGTGAATCAGGTTGGTGGCATACACGAACCACCCCTTCACCGGGTACGGCTCGCCGGTGATCGTCGCTTCGCGAATGCCCGTCGTGATCGCTTCGTGCGCGAACGGATACCGGCCGTCGGGATTGTCGACCTTCGGCTTGGTTGACGTTGGGTACGCGGGGTACGGATATCCGGGCACGCTCATGCTGACCGGGGCATAGAAGCCGCCCTTGCGTCCCCAGCTGCCGAGCAGCGCGTTGAGCAGTGCGACCGCGCGGCTGCGCTGCGAGTCGTCGCCGTACCACGCGGCGTGCCGTCCGGGGTGGACGAGCGTCGCCGGCTTGTGCTTGGCCATCTCCCGCGCCGTCGCCCGAATGATGTCGGGCTCGATGCCCGTCTCCGGATACGCCCACTCGGGCGTGTAGGTGGCGATGCTGGCGGCGAACTGCTCAAACCCGAAGCCGTACTTGGCCACGTACTCCTTGTCGTAGAGCCCTTCGGCCACAATCACATTCATCCAGGCGAGCACGAGCGCGAGATCGGTGCCTGGCTTGATGGGCAGGTAGTACTTCGCCTTGCTCGCCGCCACGGAGAAGCGCGGATCGGCAACGATGATCGTCGCCCCGTGGCCCACGGCCTCGGCGAACTCCTGCACCTGCGTGTTGTGCATGTTCTCGCCGAGGTGGCTGCCGATCAGCACCAGGCACTGCGCATTCTTGATGTCTGTGCGTTCCGGCGACCCCACGTCCTCGCCGAAGGTCAGCTTGAACCCGACATCGCGCGGACCGCGGCATTGGGCGAACGAAGGGGCGGCAAAGTTCGTGGCGCCGTACGCCTTGAGCGTGTGCTTCAGGAAGTTGCCGCCGATGCCGTGCGCGAACATCGCCACCGACTCCGGCCCGTACGTCGCCTTGATGGCGTGCATCTTGTTGGCGATGTACGCGAACGCCTCGTCCCACGACACCTCGGCCCAGACTTCGCGGCCCCGGTCACTGCGCCGGATGAGCGGACGCTTGAGGCGGTCCGGGTCGAAGTGCGCCCCCACGCCGCCGGTGCCACGCGGGCAGAGTCGGCCGCGGCTCAGCGGATCAGCCGGATTGCCCTCGACCTTCCAGAGCACGCCATCGCGCACCGACGCGATGGCTCCGCATTTCCAGAAGCAGATGTCGCAGTAGGTAGGGATGCGCTGCACGCCCTTGGCGGCGCGCTTGGCCGGCGCGGTCTGCGCCGCTGGACTCTTGGCAAAGGCCGCCGCGCCGCTGGCGACGGTCACCGTGGCCGCGGAGATCTTAAGGAACTTGCGTCGGTTTAGCTCGCTCACCTTCCCTCCACCGCTGTTGCTCCGGTGCCGTGCGTATGTGTGGATCCGCGAACACGGTACGCAGAACGGGTGGAGGAGTCGGTCAGGCAACATTCCCAAAACTGTCGGGAAAAGCCGGAAAATATGTTTAAATGCCTATATAGTGCTTTACAGGCGCCACGCGAGCGCCCAAATACATTGAGGCAACCCGTCTGCGGGACGGCGCCTCGGCCCTCCCGCCGCGGCGGGTTCACACCCTGAGCCGATGCGCGGCAGAGCTCCCGTCGTGAAGTGGCTGGTGGCACTCGCCTGCGTTGGCGCGGCGGTGGCGGTTGCGCTGCGCGCGCGGCCGAGTCCCGAACGCGTCGAGGCCGCGGCTCACGCTGTCGCCGCGCGGCAGGTTGGCGGCGGCGCGGTGGAGGCGCCCGTCGTCCGCGGACGCCGCGAAGGCTGTCTTGTCTGCCACGCCGGCGTCTCGTCGCCGGACACGGCGCACAGTCCATCACGCATTGGATGCGCGGCCTGCCACGGCGGCGATGCGCAAGCGTTGGACGCGACTCAGGCGCACACCGGCATGGTCCGTGTGCCCGGCAACCTCGTCGATGCGCCGCGCACATGCGCGCAGTCCACGTGCCACGCGTCGGTGCTGCCGCGCGTCGAGCGCTCCATCATGTCGACCGGGGCCGGCATCGTTGAGGTCAACCGGAGGGTCTTCGGCGAGACGCCCGCGACCTCCGCCTCAGCACCGCACATGGCCGCGCTCGGCACCGGCGGCGCCGACACGCACCTGCGCCAGTTGTGCGCGTCGTGCCACCTCGGCCAGCAGAAGACGGCGTGGGGCGCCATTGACGAGAGCGCCCGCGGCGGCGGCTGCCTCGCGTGCCATCTCGTCTATGACTCGACGGCGGCGCAGCAGCTGGCGGCGTACGAGGCCACCGCCGCGGCGTCACGCACCAGCGTGCCCCGCCGCCATCCGTCGCTCACCATCAACGCGGACAACGGCCACTGCTTCGGCTGCCACAGCCGCTCCGGCCGCATCTCGACGAACTACGAGGGCTGGCACGAACTGCGCGACGCACCGTCGGCCTCAGCGCTGGCCGCGGACGCACGGCGCGCGCAGCGGCAGTATCGGCTACTGGCCGACGGGCGCTACTTCACGCGGGTCACTCCCGATGTGCACCAGGCGCGCGGCATGATGTGCATCGACTGTCACGTGCCCGGCGAAGTCATGGGGACCGGCAAGGTGGTTGGCCACGCGCGCGACCAAGTACAGATCCGCTGCGCGGACTGTCACGCCGCGCGCCGGCCATCGATTCCCGCCACGCATGGCGACGCCGAAACGACCACCCTGCTCGCGCTGCGCGGCTGGTCGCTCGGCGCGCGCGCACGCCTGGTGGTGGCGGCATCGGGAAGCGTGCTCTCCAACGTCATCGTCAGCCCGGACTCCGGCGTCCGGCTGCGGCACAAGCAGACGGGGACATGGGCTCCCGTGCGCGCGCCGCGCGCTGTCTGCACGCAGGGTGCAGGGCACTCGCGACTCTCGTGCAGCGCATGCCATTCGGCGTGGGCACCGCGGTGCGCGACGTGCCATACGAAGTTCGATCCGTCAGCCGACGGGTTTGATCACAGCACGCAGCAGGAGGTGCGGGGTGCGTGGGTGGAATCGTCGGGAGCGTACGAGGCGGTGCCGCCGACACTGGGAATTCTCGCCGATGCGCGCGACGGCGCGCATCCCAATGGCGTCGTCGAGACGTTCATCCCCGGGATGATTCTCGACCTCGACCGCGCGCGCACCCCGGGCCAGGTGCCGGATCGCATCACACGTCGCCTCTACGCGCGAACGGCGCCGCACACCACGGCGCGCACGCCCCGCTCGTGCACGTCGTGTCACAACGATCCCGTTGCACTTGGATTCGGGCGCGGCACGCTGCGATACGAGATCGCCGCCGGCGTGGGTCGGTGGCGCTTCACTCCCGAGCAGTCCATCGCCGCGGACGGACTCCCGGCCGATGCGTGGACCGGGTTCCTGCAGACGCGCCGCGGCATGGTCTCCACGCGCGATGACGTGCGCCCCTTCACCGCGGAGGAGCAGCGGCGCATCCTTGCCGCCGGCGCGTGCCTCACCTGTCACGAGGGCGCATCGGCGGTGATGCAACGCGCCATCGCAGATTTCGACGCCACGGTCGCGCGGCGCACGAAGCGCTGCGCCCTGCCGGCGTGGGATCGCTAGAAGATCTTCACGCCGAAATAGCGCTTCGGCTGCTTCTTCACATCGGCCAGCAGGGCGCGCAGTTCGCGCAGCAGAGAGTCGGTGTTCTGGTAGAGCCGCGGATCGTTGACGAGCAGGCCGAGCGTGCCCTGCCCCTGGTCGACCTTGAGCAGGACGGAATCGGCGCGCGCCATCACGCCGCGTAAATGCGATTCCGTCTTCTCCAGCGATTGCGTGATCTGGTTCAGCCGCACGCTGGCTTCGCGCACCTGCCCGGCGGCGCGCTCGCTCTCACTCACGATGGTGCGCACCTCGCCGGCGGATGTGGCGCTGTCGATGCGCGACACCGTGCGCAGGAACGCCTCGGCGGCCTGCGACAGGTCAGCGGCGCCGGCCCTCACGTCCACCGAGACGGTGTCGAGATGCTTCGACTGCACCCGAACCGTTCGCGCCAGCTCGGCGGAGAGCTGGGCGACGCTGCGGATCGAGGATCGGAGTTCGCGCGCGGCGCTGTCGTTGAACGCCACCTGAAAGCGCTGAGCCACCGACGCCACGTCGCCCGCGATGCCACCGGCCACGGTGGTGAGTTGGGCGACATCGGGGAGCACGGCGCCGGGGAGCGCGGTCCCGGCGCCGGTCGCCGACGCGGTGAGCGCAGCGGCGACCTCGCGATTGTTCGGCACCGACTGCCGCTCCGTCACCATCGCCTGCCACTCGCCGAACAGCGACGACGCGCCCAGCAGCACGACAGGCGAGCGCGGCAGCTCCACGGACTTCTCAAGAT
The DNA here is from genome assembly GCA_016182795.1 of Gemmatimonadota bacterium. Taxonomy (GTDB): domain Bacteria; phylum Gemmatimonadota; class Gemmatimonadetes; order Gemmatimonadales; family Gemmatimonadaceae; genus PNKL01. The sequence goes on along the minus strand of JACPFW010000012.1, from coordinate 61,091 downwards.
TCAGCCGCACCAACACCCAGCCATCGTCGCCGAGCTCAATGGCCTCCACGCGGCCGGCCTTCACGCCGCGGATCACCACGGCATTGCCCACCTGCACCTGGCCCACGTCGCTGAACCGCGCGACGACGCGCTGGCGCTTGGAGCCGATCTCGCTCTCGCGCAGGAACATCGACACGCCGACGATGAGCACGATGGCGCCCAGGATCACCGCGCCGAGCACGAAATCATTAGACCGACGCTTCATACCGCCCTCCCCAGCAGCCAGACGACCGCCCAGAATGCGTCGAGCACGAGAATGAGCACCGCCGACGTAACCACCGCCTTGGTGGCCGCGGCGCCGACGCCCTCGGCGCCGCCGCGCGCCTCAAGTCCGCAGGCGCATCCAACGGCCGTGACCGCGACGCCAAAGCTGGCGGCCTTCACGAGCCCGTAGCGCACGTCGAAGTCGTCGAAGAACAGGCGCGCGCCCTTGAGGAACTGCGCGGACGACAGATCGAGCAGGCCCATCGAAGCCAGCCAGCCGGCGCCGAGCCCAACCATCATCGCCACACCGACGACGATGGGAAACATCAGCAAGCCGGCGAGAATCCGCGGGACGACGAGATACGCGATCGGATCGTAAGCCAGTGTTTCGAGGGCGTCGACTTGCTCGGTGACGCGCATCGTCCCGAGTTCGGCGGCGATGTTGGCCCCCACGCGGCCGGCCAGCGCGAGCCCGGTGAGCACCGGCGCCAGTTCCATCATCACGGTCTTCTGCACGAGCGTGCCGACGAGGTAGCGCGGCACCGAGTTGGTGAAGCTGTAGCTGGCGAGTAGGGCAAGCACGATGCCGGTGAACGCGGCGATGAGCACGCCAATGGGCAGCGACCCGACGCCGAGCCGGCGCATCTGGTCCGTGGCCAGCGGCGCCCACGTGCGTACGTCGCGCGCGGACCGGCCCGCCTCGAGGCACATCCGCCCGGCGCTGCCCAGCCCTTCAAGCGCCTCGCGGAACGACCGGCCGATGAGCTCGATCATACTTGCAGTTTAGGGCCTGCGGACCGGGCTCGTTAGAGGGAGTGCCCGTCGAGAATGAACCGCGGGATCTCGCACGCAAACCGCTTGCCGTCATCCGCCGCGAAGAAGTACTCGCCTTCCATGTAGCCGCCGGGTCCCTTGAGCACGCAGAAGCTCTGGTATTCGTGCACGCCGCCCGGCGCGATATGCGGCTGCTCGCCGACGACGCCGTCGCCCACCACCTCGGTGTCCTCGCCCACATCGTCGTGGATGTGCCAGCGCCGCGAGAGGAGCTGCGCAGCCCGCGCGCGGACATTCTCGATGCGCACGAAGTACGCAAAGACGAACTGCCGCTGCTCCGGCGCCGACTGATCGGCCAGGAAGGTCGGCCGCACGGTGATGCGGAATCCGTTGGTGAGCTTGTAATAGAAGGGCGCTGACACGTCCTGAATTTAGGTGACGAGGCAATACGCGGACAACGATTGCGCCCAACGCGGCGTTTATCTTCATATGTGTGACGGCCGTCCATTCGCCGGCCGATCCGCCCTTCTACCGCTGCAATGCCCACGCCTCTCTCGCTGTCCCCGCGCATCGCCCTCCTGGTCTGCGCGCTGGTCGCGGCCCGGACCGCCAATGCGCAGAAGCCGCCCGCCGCTGACAGCGTGCGGAAAGCACGTCCCACGCAGACCCTCGCTCCGGTCAGCGTAAGCGCGACCCCCCGCGAAGCGGAGGTCATTGGCGGCACCGCGGCGGTGGCAATTCGCCCGGCCGAGCTGCACGTCTCGCCCGCGCCGGTCCTGGCGGACGCTCTGCGCGAGACGCCGTTCGTGCTCGTGCGGCAGAACTCGCGCGGGGAGAACGAGGTGTCGATCCGAGGCTCGGACTCCCGACAGGCGGCCATCCTGCTGGACGGCCTGCCGATCTCGCTGGGGTGGGATCATCGCGTCGATCCGTCGCTGATCCCGCTGACTGGCGCTGAGCGAATGGTCGTGGTGCGGGGACTCGGTTCGCTCCTCAACGGGCCCAACTCGCTGGGCGGAACCGTCGAGATCACGCACGACGCCGGGGCACCGCCGACCACCGGACGAGTGCGGGCCGGCGCCGGCGTCGATCAATACGGCGCAACGTCCGCGACGCTTGGTTATGGCCACCGCGTCGGCACGTGGCGCGACGGCGTCGTCGCCTTGAACGCGGGCGGGGCCCACCGCCAGCGTGACGGCTTCGCCTTGGCGGACGGCGCGCGCGACGCCACCTCGACGCGCGGCCTGCGCACGGGCACCGACCTGCGCCAGACCGACGGCTTTGCGTCGCTGCGGTGGACGCGCGTGAACGGCCGCGCCGTCAGTGCCGTCGTTTCGGGTTACGACGCGACGAAGGGCGTCCCCCCGGAAGAGCACCTCGCCGCACCGCGGCTCTGGCGCTACCCGTACACCAAGCGCGTGATGGCGATGGCGTCGGCTAACTCGGGACTCGTCTCCACGCCGTTCGGATTCGGCTCCATCGAGGCAGGCGCGGGGATCAATCGCGGCGCCCTGCAGATCGACTCATACACGGATCGCGACTACCAGACGGTGCAGTCCTCGGAGATCGGGCGCGAACGCACGGCGACGATGCGGGTGCTGGGCACCCACTCGCTCGGCCAGGCCACGCTGCGGGCGAGCTTCTCGTCCGCGGATGTGCGCTACGAGGAGACGCTCTCCCCGACGCCCACCGCAGTGTACCGGCAGACGCTCACCAGCGGCGCCGCGGAAATCGAATGGCCGGTGCTCTACCATTCGCAGATCGAAGGCGGCGTCGCCTACGACGTGGCACGCTCGCGGGAGACCGGCGGACGCACCACGGCGCCCGAGACGTTCCGCAACGCGGGATGGCGCGTGGGGCTTTCGCACGAACCGAGCCCACACGTTCGCCTGCACGCGAGCGCGTCGGAGCGCTCCCGATTTCCGTCATTGCGCGAGCTGTACTCCGGCTCGCTCAATCGATTTGTGCCGAACCCGGACCTGCGCCCCGAGACCCTGCTCGGCTTCGAGGGCGGCGTGACCACTTCCCGTCAGCTCGCCGCGAGCGTCAGTTCCTCCCTTCAGCTCCTCGCGTTCCGGCATCGCCTGGATGACGCCGTGGTGCGGATCTCGCTGTCAAATCCCTCGCGGTTCAAGCGCATCAATCGCGACCAGATCCGCACGCAGGGCATTGAAATGCTCGGAGGCGTCACGTTCGGCGCCGAGCAGGCGCGGGCCGTCACGCTGACCGGCGATGCGACGCTGCAGCAGATTCGCGTCGTCAACGAGCTCGCGGGCGACGCCTTCCGGCATGCGGAAAACAACCCGGAGCGCCGTGCGCGCCTCGAGCTGGGCACGCCGCTGCCGCAGACGTGGCGAGCCATCGTCGTCGCGCGCTACTCGGGCCGCCAGTACTGCGTGAACCCCGAGACGCAGCGCGAGGATGAACTCAGCGGCCGACTGATGGGAGACCTCGCCGTGCAACGTGACTTTCCGCGGGCCCGTTCGCGCCGCGCCGGCGTGCCCCGGCTGGTAGTCGCGCTCGACAACGCGGCGGACGTTGCCGCGTACGATCAGTGCGGACTGCCCCAACCCGGACGCACCTTCCGCGTGATGATCACTTTCCGGTAGCGCGTTCCCCGCTACGTCGCACCACCCGTCGGGTTGATGCGCATCGACCCCGGCAGGGCGTCGAGCAGCGGCTTGAGGTCTATCGCGCGGTCGAGCGGCGTGACGAAGGTCAGCCCCGGCAGGTTCACCACGAGCATCTTGGACACGCCGTAGAGCACCACGACGCCGGACTCGCCGTGCACGATGTTGGAGTCTGCATCCACAAAGTGCGCCGTGCCGACGACCCCGTTGCCATTGTCGTCCAGTGAACGCGCGCGGCGCAGCGAGGCCCACGTACCGACGTCATCCCACTCGAAGTCACCGGGGATTACGAGCAGTCGCGGTCCGCGCTCCAGCAGGCCGCGCTCGATGCTCACCGAGCGGATGCTGCCGACAAACGCCGGCAGTTGTCCCGCGCGCAACGCATCGAAACCGTCGCGCAGTTCCACCGTCTTGTCGTCGAGCTGCGACAGGAGGCCGGTCGCCGTGCCAACCAGAATTCCGGCGTGCCACAGTGCGCCGGCGGCGATGTGCAGCATGGCCTCGGCCTCGCTCGGCTTCTCCACAAAGGCGGCCACTTCGCAGACGCCGCCGTCGGCCAGCGCGACGTCGGCCTGCCCCGGCTCGCCGGGACGGATGTAGCCAAACGCCGGCTCCACGCGCGTCGGTCGCACCCCGACGGCAACCAGCGCATCCTCGCGTTCGGCCACGGCGCCGGCACGGCGCAGCACGCGGTGGAACTCCTCGGGGAATCCGACGGCGAGATCGGCATGCATGGCCACGCACATGGTGTGCGGTCCGGCGCGCCGTGCCACTTCCTGCGCCCCCCACGCCAGCGCGGCGGCGGTGCCCAACGGACGCGGCTCGACGAGAATGTTCATCTCGGGCACTGTCGCGAGCGCCTCGCGGATGGCCGGCGCGATGTCGCGGCTGGTCAGGACGAGCACGCGATCCGGAGGAATGACGGGCGCGAGGCGCAGCACGGTGTCGACGAGCAACGGTTGCTCGCTCACCAGCCGCAGCAACGGCTTGGGGCGCGACGGCGTGCTCACCGGCCAGAAGCGCGAGCCGATGCCGCCGGCGAAGATGATGGCCCACAATGGAGCGTCGGTTTCTGGCAATGCGGCACGCGCCGGCGCCACCGACGGATGCACCGTCGACGCCGTTCCCGCGCCGCCTCCGGGCGCGCCGTGCGATCCATGCATCTTCATCGAGCGCAAAGATACGCGCTCCGCGCCAACTGCGCTCCCCCGCGCCCCTACTCGGCGGGGTCGACCAGCACCTGATGCCGCGGGCGCAGGGAGATGGTGACGACGGCGCCGACGATCACCACCATGGCCGCCACCGTGCGCCAACTCAGGGGCTCCGCGGCGAAGACCCAGCCGAGTGCGACCGCGACGACCGGGTTCACAAATGCATACGTCCCAACCGCCGCCGGCGTCGCCTTGGTGAGAAGCCACTTGTACGCGGAGAATGCGATGATGGAGCCGAAGACGGCCAGATACGCGATCGACAGGCCGGAGCGCAGCGACACGTCGCTCACGGCGAGCTGCTGGAACTCGCCGCGCACCAGGGCAATGAGCAGCATGCCGACGCCGCCGGCCAGCATCTCCATGGCGCTGGCCAGCAGGGGCGAGGCCGGCAGCGGCGCGTCGCGCGAGATGAGCGACCCCACCGACCAGCTCAGCGTCGAACAAAGCATCACCAGCGCCGCCAGCGGGCTGATGCCGCCGTGCGTCGGGTTGCCGTCGGTGGAGACGAGCAGGGCAACGCCCACCAACCCGATGGTCACGCCAAACCACTCACGCCCCGACGGACGCGAGCCGCCGCGCATCCAGACCAGCAGCAGCAGCCAAAGCGGTACCACGGCGACGAGGAGCGCCACGACGCCCGAGGGCACGTACTGCTCGGACCAGACAATGCCGCCGTTGCCGCCGGTCATCAACAGCGGACCAATAATGAATGCCGAGCGCCATTCGACGCGCGTCGGCCGCGGCGCGCCCCGCGCCCGCAGCCACGCGTACATCACCGCCCCGGCAAGAATGAAGCGGAATCCGCCCACCAGAAATGGCGGCACGGTCTCGATGGCGAAGCGAATGAAGAGGTACGTGGACCCCCAAATGAAATAGACCGCCGCAAAGGCGATCAGCAGCTTGGCGCGCGACGGCGCGTTGGGGTGGTCCACCAACCAGGGCTCCGGCAAGAGTTGAGAGCGTCAACCTCGCGGTAATTGCCCACTCCGCGCAAGGTTGAGGCGAACAGGCGACAATGGACGGCACGCCGCCCCGGCGTAGATTCTGCCGCACAGTCCATTGCGGTGCCCCTTTCCCTGCACCACACTCTGCCTCCTCCCCTGCACCTCACTCTGCCCCTTCCCCTGCCTCAATGAGCGATACCACCGGCGGCGAAGTCCTCGCCCGCATGCTGAAGGCCGAAGGCGTCGAGGTTGTCTTTGGCATCATCGACGGCACGTACTTCGGTTTCTACTCCGCACTCAAGCGCGAAGGCATCCGGCTCATTACGCCGCGCCACGAAGCGAGCGGCGTGCACGCCGCCGCCGCGTACGCGCGCCTCACGGGCCGGCTCGGCGTCTGCATGGCCAGCAACGGACCGGGCGTGGCCAATATCCTCCCCGGTCTGGTCGTGGAGGAGGCCGAGGGCAATCGCGTCCTGTGCATCACGAGCGCGCGCCGCACCGGCGCGATGTACCCGCTGCGCACCGGCACCTATCAGGGGTTCGATCAGGAGGCCGTGATCGGCGCGTTCGCCAAGTGGAGCCGCGCCGTGCCGTCGTTCGACCGCCTCCCGGAGCTGGCGCGCGCCGCGCTGCGCGCCTGCTGGAATGGGCGGCCCGGGGTGGTGCATCTCGACGTGCCCGAGAACCTGATGAACGGCAAGGTCGCGGTGAGCCCCGCGATTCTCGCGCCAGCGGCTTATCGGCGCACCGCGCCGCAGGGAGTGGACGCCGCGCAGGTGGAGCAGGCCGCCGACCTGCTGCTGCGCGCCGACATGCCGGTCATTCACGCGGGAAGCGGCGTGCTGCACGCGCGCGCGTTCGACGCGCTGCAGGCGGTCGCGGAGCTGCTCGAGGCGCCGGTCACGACCAGTTGGTCGGCGCGCGGCGTGATCAGCGAGACGTCGCCGCTCGCCATTCCGATGACGCACGTCAAGCTGAACTCGATCGTGCGCAACGACGCCGACGCCGCGCTCATCCTCGGCTCGCGCGTTGGCGAAACGGACTGGTGGGGCAAGCCGCCGTACTGGCGCGCGCCGGCGGAGCAACCCACGGTGCAGGTGGACATCGACGACCGCTCCATCGGCGCCAACAAGCCGGTGACGGTCGGCATCAATGCCGACGTCGGCGTCTTCCTCGCCGCGCTGCGCGCGCGACTCGAAGCACGCCGCGGTGAGATTCGCCCCGCCGCGCGCCGCGAGCGGATGAAGCGGTACCGCACGCTGATGGCGCGATATCAGGCCAAGCTGGATCAGCCGCTGGCCACCAGCGGGTCGCCGCTGCATCCCGCGCACGTGGGCACCGCCTGCGGTCGCCTCTTCCCCGCCGAATCGCCGTTCATCGCTGACGGCGGCAACACGGCGGTGTGGGCGATGTTCTACCATCAGGTCCGCGCCCACGGGCGCCTGCTCTCGACGTTCAAGATGGGCATGCTCGGCGCCGGCATGGGACAGGCGCTGGGCGCCGCGGTCGCCGCGCCCGACGTGCCCGTCTGCTGCGTGATTGGCGACGGCGCCGCCGGAATGCATCCGCAAGAGATTGAAAGCGCCGTGCGCCACAAGCTGCGCATCATCTTCATCGTGCTCTGCGACCGGCAGTGGGGGATGGTGAAGATCAACCAATCGTTCGCGCTCAAGCCGCTCAAGATGCTGCTGCGCAAGCGGCTCGCCCCCGACGAGAACCTGTGGGCCGACCTTGGCGAGATGGATTTCGCGCGCATCGCGCAGGCCATGGGAGCGCACGCCGAGCGCGTGTCGGATCCGGAGAACCTGTCGCACGCGATCTCGCGCGCGCTCGCCACCGGCGGCCCGGCGCTCATTCACGTGGACGTCGACCCGGTGGCCCACATGTGGGCACCCGGACTGGTGCATTTCAAGGCGATGCATCAAGAGCCCAAGGGGAAATGAGCGGCATCGACGCCGTCCAGCTGAACTTCAGCCCCACGACGCTCCATCTGCTGAACGCGATCCTCGGGATCGTGATGTTCGGCGTGGCGCTCGACCTGCGCGCCGAGGACTTTCGTCGCGTGCTCGACCGGCCGCGTCCGGTGCTCATCGGCCTTGCCGGGCACTACGTCGTCTTTCCGGCCTTCACGTTCGCACTGGTGCTGCTCATCAAGCCGCCGCCGAGCGTGGCGCTCGGCATGATGCTCGTGGCGTCGTGCCCGGCGGGCAACATCTCGAACTTTCTGGTGCACCTCGCGCGCGGCAACACGGCGCTGTCGGTGAGCATCAGTTCGGCATCGACGGTGCTCGCTGTCGTCTTCACGCCGCTCGTGCTGCGGTTCTGGGGATCGATGTACGCGCCGACGCGCGCCATCCTGCGCGCCGTGGCCGTGGACCCACTGGAGATGTTCGTCACGATCTTCATGTTGCTCGGCCTACCGCTGGCTGCAGGGATGTATGTGCAGCGACGATGGCCCGCGCTCACGGAGCGCCTGCGGCGGCCGATGAAGCGCCTGTCGATCGGCATCTTTGTCGCGTTTCTCGTGCTCGCGCTCGCCGCCAACTGGCAGTACTTCGTGAAGTACGTCGGACGCGTGGTCTTCGCCGTGCTCGTGCACAACGCGCTGGCGCTGACCACCGGGTATTGGACCGCCGCCGCGTTCGGCCTGCCGGTCCGCGACCGGCGGGCCGTCTCGTTTGAGGTGGGCATTCAGAACTCCGGGCTCGGCCTCATTCTCGTCTTCACATTCTTTGGCGGGCTCGGCGGCGCCGCGATCGTCGCCGCCTGGTGGGGGATCTGGCATGTCATCGCCGGCCTTAGCCTCGCCACCTTCTGGAGCCGGCGCCCGCTGCCGGCGCCCGAGTCAGCGTGACGCGCCAGCGGGAGCGCTAGCCCGATGTCGAGGACCGACTCGCGTGTCCTCATTACCGGCGCATCCGGCTACGTGGGGCAGCTGCTGTTCGCCGCGCTCGCTGACGAGACGCGGCGCGACCAACTCGGCGCCGTCATCGGCACCGACGTGCGCGCGCCGGCGGAGGTTCCACGCGGCGGCCTGTTCATCCGGCACGATGTGCGTGACGTCGGACTGGCCGAGCTGCTGCGCGACCATCGCGTCACGTGCGTCGTGCATCTGGCGTCCATTGTGACGCCGGGCAAAGGAAGCACCCGCGCCTTTGAGTACAGCGTCGACGTCGACGGCGCGCGCCGCGTGCTCGACGCGTGTCTCGAGGCGGGCGTCGCGCGGCTCGTGGTCACGTCGAGCGGCGCCGCGTACGGCTATCATGCCGACAACCCGACGTGGCTAACCGAAGCGCATCCGCTGCGCGGCAACGAGTCGTTCGCCTACAGCTGGCACAAACGGCTCGTCGAGGAGATGCTCGCGACCGCCCGCCGTGAGCATCCCGCGCTCGAGCAGGTGGTGCTTCGCGTGGGCACGATACTCGGCGCGTCCGTGAACAACCAGATCACCGCGCTGTTCGAAAAGCCGCGCCTGCTCGCCGTTCGCGGCTCGGCGTCGCCCTTTGTCTTTGTGCATGACGCCGATCTCGTCGCGCTGCTCGCGCGCGCGGTCGACACGCCGGTGACGGGTGTGTTCAATGTCGCCGGCGACGGCGCGATGTCGATTGACGACATCGCGTCGGCGCTCGGCAAGCCGGTGCTCCGCCTCCCCGCCTGGCTGCTGCGCGGCGCGCTGGCCGTGCTGCATCCACTGAGACTCACGCGCTACGGCCCGGCGCAGGTGGACTTTCTGCGCTATCGGCCGGTGCTCGACAACACGCGACTCAAGACGGAGTTCGGCTTCACGCCGCGGCTCAGTTCGCGCGAGGCGTTTGCCGAGTGGGCGCGCACCCGCAACACAACCGGTGCGCGCGGCTGACGCCTACGCCGTTCGCTTGCACCCCAGCACGCCGAAGGCGGCGAGAATCTTCTCGAGCGGACAGAAGTTGGTGAAGCTCGACTGGAGCAGGTTCAGGCCCACGAAGGCCGTGAACCAGTACCAGAGCGGGTTGACGAACATGCCAAGTGCGACGCTCAGCAGGATAAAGACGCCGGCGAAGCGGCGGATGACGTTGTCAGGGCACATGGTGGGGCGAGTGGGGAGTGAGGGGGGCCGAGAACTTCTAGCGGAAGGTTTCTACGGGGAGCACGGCGAAGTGCAGTCGCTCGCCGGCCGCGAGCTCGTTCTGTAAGGCGACGAGACCGTCAGCCACGCCGGCTGACGCCTCGGCGGCGACCACCGAGGTGATGACCGTCTCTTCGCCCGGCCAGGCGCGCGTGCCTTGCACGCGGCCGTGTGTGCCGGTGCCGTGCGCTTTCGGGAACTCCGTGTACCCCGCCGCGCCGTGCGCGAGGAGCGCGTCGGTCACGCGCGCGGGGCGCGGGCCGGCGTAGATGATCCAGAACATCTTCATCAGTTCTTCTCCTCCGCCGTGCGCTGCAGCTCCCAGTAGAGCAGCGGCACGACCACCATGGTGAGCAGGGTGGCGACAATCGCGCCGCTGATCAGCGCGACCGCCAGGCCCTGGAAGATCGGATCGAGCACCATCACGATGCCGCCGACGACGACAGCCGCCGCCGTCAGCGCGATCGGCCGGAACCGCACCGCCCCCGCCTCGAGCACGGCGTCGCGCAGCGAACGGCCGCGGTCCTGCGCGAGCTGAATGAAGTCGACCAGCAGAATCGAGTTGCGCACGATGATGCCGGCCAACGCGATCATGCCGATCATCGATGTCGCGGTGAAGAACGCCCCGGTCAGCGCGTGCCCGGGCAGGATGCCAATGAGCGTCAGCGGAATGGGCGCCATGATGACCAGCGGAATGGTGAACGACTGGAACCAACCCACCACCAGCACGTAGATGAGCAGCAGCACGATGGCGAAGGCGAGGCCGAGGTCACGGAAGACCTCGATCGTCACCTGCCACTCGCCGTCCCACTTGAGCGCCACTTCGTCGAGCCGGTCAGGCTGGGTGGCGTTGTAGCGATGGATCTGCGCGCCCTGCACGCGCAGCGAGTCAATACGCCCGTTCATCGCGAGGATCGCATAGACCGGCGCTTCGATGCTGCCGGCGACGTCGCCGGTGACGTAGACCACGGGGCGAAGGTTGCGCCGCATCCGCGTGCTTTCAATTGTCTGCGAGTCCACCGACACGTACCGCGCCAGTGGGCGCGGCCCAAACTGCGTCGCCACCGGCATCGCCAGCAGCGCCGACTCCGACGACCGGTCGCGGGCGGCGAGCCGCGGCGTCACCGCCACACCTTCGCGCGCCTGTTCCGACTCGGCGCCGGTGACAGGCATCCCGCCGAGTGCCAGCGCCAGCGTACGCGCGATCTGCTCGACGTTGGCCCCGTCCTGCGCGGCGCGCACGCGGTCCACGCGGAACCGGCGCTGCGCTCCCGGCGCATCGATGCTCCAATCCACGTCCACCACGCCAGGCGTGCTTTCCATGATGCGCTTCACCTGCTCCGCCGCGGCGATGCGCAGCGAGTCGGTGGGCCCATAGATCTCGGCTACGAGCGTCGACATCACCGGCGGCCCCGGCGGAATCTCGGCGACCTTCGCGCTCGCCCCGTACATGCGGGCGATCGAGTCGATGGCCGGACGAACCGCGACCGCGATGTCGTGACTCTGCCGCGACCGATCGCCCTTGGGCTTCAGGTTCACCTGCAGGTCGGCCACGTTGGCGCCGCGCCGCATGAAATAGTGGCGCACCAGGCCGTTGAAGTTGAACGGCGCGGCCGTCCCCGCGTACACCTGGGTCGTCGTCACCTCTGGCACCGTGCGCAGGTACTCGGCGATCTGCCGCGCCGCCGCCTGCGACGTCTCCAGCGCCGTCCCCTCGGGGAAGTCGAGCACCACCTGGAACTCCGACTTGTTGTCGAAGGGAAGCATCTTCACTTCCACGAGCTTCACGCCCACCAGCGCCATCGAGGCGACCAGCAGCACGCCGATGGCCGCGTAGAAGCGCCGGCGGTGCGTGCGGCTGTTCATCAGCGGCTCCATGATGCGCGCGTACAGCACGGCGGCCTTGGAGTGCTCCTCGGGCTCGTGCTCACGCCCCGCAACCGGCGCGGCCAGCGGCTTCACGTGCCCGCGCAGCAGCTTGAGCGCCAGCCACGGCGTGACGATGAACGCGACGCCAAGCGACGCAAGCATCGCCACCGACGCACCCACCGGAATGGGGCGCATGTACGGTCCCATCAACCCCGAGACAAACGCCATTGGCAGAATCGCCGCAATGACCGTGAACGTGGCAAGAATGGTCGGGTTGCCCACTTCATCCACGCCCTCAACCGCGGCATCCTCCGCGCCAACGCGTCCCATCTGCAGGTGGCGATAAATGTTCTCCACGACCACGATCGCGTCATCCACCAGAATGCCGATGGAGAAGATCAGCGCGAATAGCGTAATCCGATTGAGCGTGTAGCCCAGCGCGTAGTAGGCAAAGAGCGTCAGGGCCAGCGTCACCGGCACGGCGACCAGCACGACGAGCGCTTCGCGCCAGCCGAGGAAGATCCCGATGAGCAGGGTCACCGACACGGTGGCGATGATCAGGTGCAGAATGAGTTCGCCGGCCTTTTCCGCGGCCGTCTCGCCGTAGTTGCGCGTCACTTCGTAGGTGACACCGGCGGGGAGCAAGCGTTCACGCGCCGCCTCCACGCGGTGCAGCGCCTCCTCGGCCACCTTCGTGGCGTTGGCGCCGTGCCGCTTGGCCACCTGGATCGTGACCGCCGCCTCGGCGCCCTTGCCGGGCGCCACGTGGGCCACGTAGTTGGTGGGCTCGCCGAACCCTTCGGTGACGGTCGCGACCGACGCGACATACACCGGCGCGCCGCTGCGTGTGCTGACGACCACGCGCCCCACATCGGCCGCTGACGCAAGGCCCGCCCCCACGCTCACGCGCACCACGGCATCGCCGGTGGCATACTCACCGGCCTGCAGGCGCGCATTGGCGGCCTGCAGCGACATCGCCACTTCGCCCGGCGTGACACCGGCCGCCGCGAGCCGCGCGGCGTCCATCGTCACGCTGATCTCGCGCGGCTGACCGCCGATCACCGACGTCGCGGAGACGTCGGTGACCGTGCGGATCTCGTCCTCGAGGTGCAGCGCCACCTGGCGCAGCGCATTGATGTTGGCGCCGGCGCCGTGCAGCGTCAGCGCCAGAATCGGCACATCGTCAATGGCGTGCGGCTTTACCAGCGGCGGCAGGACGCCCGACGGGATCAGGTCCATGTCCGACTGCAGCTTGGAGTGCACACGCACGACCGAGCGCTCCTGATCCTCGCCCACCTTGAAACGCACGGTGACCACGGCGTAGCCGTCGCCGCTCATCGCATACACGTGATCCACGCCCGGCAACTCCCACATGCGGCGCTCGAGCGGGCGCGCCACATGGTTCTCCACTTCCGTCGGGCCTGCGCCCGGCATGGCGACGATGACGTCGATCATCGGCACCGAGATCTGCGGCTCTTCCTCTCGCGGCGTGGCGAGCAGGCCGATCGCCCCCACGGCCAACGAGGCCACGGTGACGAGCGGTGTCAGCTTCGACGTGAGGAAGGCACGGGCCACGCGTCCGGCGATACCCACGGTCAGCGCTCCCCGCCGGCGAGCGCCACGCGCTCGCCCGCCTGAAGTCCGGTGCGCACGATCACACGGTCACCGCGCGCGTCGCCGAGGCGCACCCAGCGCAGTTCAGCGCGGCCATCGCGCACCACGCGCACGCCGGTCAGGTCGCCTTCGCGCACGACGGCGGTCTGCGGCACGAGCAGCGCGCGCTCGGTGCTGCCCGACGGCACCGACAGGGTCGCCGCGCCGCCAGCCGGAAGCGCGCCGTTGGCGTTGGCGACGATCGCATTGACCGTGTACATCGTGGCGGCCGACGGCACGACGCCCTCGACCACCGCCTTCACCGGCGCGCCCTCAATGGTCGCGTCAATGTGCATGCCGGCCCTCACGCGCCGCGCCATCGCCGCGGGAAGCGCGGCGGTGATGCGCAGGCGCGAGGCATCCTGCACCGTCACCAGCGGCGCGCCCGGCGCGGCGAAATCGCCGACATCTACAAACCGATGCGTCACGGTGCCGGCGAACGGCGCGCGCAGCACGCCGTAGGCGCGCACCGCGTTCAGTTCGGTGGCACCGGCGCGGGCCGCAGCCAGGCCAGCGGTGGCACGGGCGAGTCCGGCCTCGACGGCGTCGAGCTGCGCCTTGGGGGCCGCGCTGTCGGCGTAGAGCGCGCGAATGCGCGCCGCCTGCGCCGAGGCTTCGCGGTGCGCCGCCTCGGCCGCCGCGATCCCCGCGGTGGCCTGCTGCGACTTGGCGTCGAGGTCAGCGGCGTCGAGCTTCACCAGCGGCGTGCCGGCGGCCACGCGCGCGCCTTCCTGCACCAGCACGGCCGTCACGGCGCCCATCAGCTTGGTGCTCAGCGTGGCATCGGCCACCGGCAGCGCCGGGCCGGATGCTTCGAACACGGCGGGGAGCATTGTATCAACGACCGCGATGGTCGGTCCGGTTGCGTTGGCGGCGGGAGCGGCGGCGGGCTTGTCACTGTCGCCGCAGGCGACCGCAGCGAGGAGAATGGCCGGCACGACGCCAGCCCGAATCATGTTCAAGGTGTGCATGGGAGTCGTCTCAGCGGGTCGTAGTGTCGAGGGAGGCGAGGTCGGCCGGATCGCCGCCCCACGCCTTCAGCCGCGCGGCGGCGGCGGCAATCAGGCGATAACGCGCATCGGAGCGCATCAACCGCGCCTGCGTATTCGCGGCGGCGGCATCGAGCAGTTCATTGATGGCGGAAATGCCGCCTTCGTATTTGCGGCGGACGATGCGCAGCGCTTCGTCCGACTGCCGCACCGCGGTGTCGGCAATGGCGGCGCGCGCCGAGGCGACGCGCCACGAGGCATCGGCATCCTGCCGCTCCAGCGCGGCCGCGGCACGGGCCCCTTCGGCCTGCACCTCCGCGCCGCGCAGGCGCGCGGTAGCGCCCTGCCGGTCGGCGAGTTCGGCCCCGCCGCCAAACGGCGACCAACTCAGCATCGCGCCAACCGTCCACATCGGCTTGCCAGCGGCCACGCGGCTGGGCGAGTTCCACTCGTAGCGCGCAAAGCTGTTCAGGCGCGGCACCATGGAGAGCGTGGCGCGCGTGCGGTCAAACCGGGCGGCGTCGCGGGCGAGGCCGGCGGCCTGCACGTCGGCGCGCGCCGTGATGTCCTCCCTCGCCGGCGCCGGCGCGACGGCCACGGGGAGCGTGTCGGGAAGCGAGAAGGCCGTGTCCTGCGGGCTGCCGAGCAGCACCGCGAGCTGCGCGCGGGCCAACGTGGCGCGCGACTGGGCCTCGATGCGCTGGGCCTCGATCTCGCCGGCGCGAACCTTCGCCAGCAGGGCGTCGGACTTGGTGACGAGGCCGTTGCCGGCGGCCAATTCGGCGGCGCGCACGTGTTCGCGCGCGGCGCGCTCGGCGGACTCCATCGTGGTGGCCATTTCGCGCGCCACGACGGCGCCGTAGAAGGCCTGCACGACGTTGGCGCGCGTGGTCACCCGCGCCCACGTAGCCTGCGCGTCGGTCGCGGCGGCGGCGGCGCGGGCGGCGCGGAGCCCCGCCCAGGCATCGCCGTTCAGCAGCGGCTGCTGCACGGTGAGGCCGGCCGCATAGTTGGAGATCGCGGACGGGTCGTTGAGCGTGGCCGGATTGAAGCTGGCCATCGAGACGCCGCGCTGCTTGAGCGAGAAGCCGAAGGCGTTGATGGGATCGGTGGTGCGCAGCAGCGAGGCATCGGCCCCGAAGGCGGGGAGGACGCCGCGCAGCGCGCCCTGGGCCGTGGCGCGCTGGGCATCGGCGGCGGCGCGCGCCCCGCGGTTGGCGTACGCCGCGCGGTCGGCGCGGCTGAGCGCCTCGGCGAGGGTCAGCGGCGGCACGCCAGTGCCGGTTTGGGCGGCGGCGGGCACAGCGCCAGTGAGAGCGGCCGCAAGAAGCAACCGTCGAGTCATGTCGGAGTGGTGGTCGGGAGTGGGATCTGGCGGCCGGCGTGGTCGCCGGCCTGCTTTACTGCTCTGCTATATAACTATTCAGTTATACAGTAGAATGCAAGCCCCCCTCTCAAAAACGCCGCAGGGCCCGCGGACGTGATGTCCCCGGGCCCTGCTCCTGACGGCCGCCGATTGGCCTCAGCGCGACGCGACGATCTTCTTGGACGAGTCGATGTCGCTCTCGAGGCGGTTGCACATGATCTCGCACAACGCCAGCACGTCCTTGTCCGACAGCGCGTAGTACACGAACAGCCCCTCGCGCCTCCGGCTCACGAACCCGCCGGCGTGGAGCTGCTGCAGATGCTTGGACAGGTTGCCCTGCCCCAGCCCCGTGGTCTCCACCAGGTCCGTCACCGTCCGTTCGCCGTCGGCGAGGGCGTGAAGAATGGCAAGTCGCGTGGGCTCGGCCAGCGCGCGGAAGCGCCCGGCGACGAGTTCAAGCAGATCGGGGGTGGGCTCTCGGCCCTTCCGGCCGTGGGATCGCGATGTCATGCACATAAGGTAATACACTAGTACGTGTGGGAAAATGTGCGATTGCGCCCTCGAACCGGCGGTGGCAATTTCATATTCGTGTACGCGCGTATAGTAATATATTCCTCCGCCCAGCGCAACCACGCGTCGCGACGCCCTGACGGGCCCTGCCGCCGGAGCCGCCGCGCGCTCGCCGCGCTCGCCCTCGCCGGCCTGACCGCCTCGCTGCTCGCCGGCATCGCCCCGGCCGCCGAGGCCCAGTGGCGCTTCTCGGCGTCGCCAGCTGCCGCCGCCTGGTACGCGGCAGTCGATTCGCTCCGGCTCGCCGGCCACGGCCCCTTCCCCCTCGTCCGCTCAAAGGGGGAGCCGGTCTCCAGCCTGGGTCGCGGCATCGCCGACGAGCGATTCGAAATCCTGCACTTCGTCCCGCTCTACTTCCCCTCAGCCACGTCGTCGGCGCTCGCCGATGCCGTGGACGACGCCGCGGGCAACGCAACGCCCCGCGCGCCGCGCAGTCAATTCGCTGTCGGCGCAATCCGCCGCGCCCTTCCCGACGCCGCCGATCGCCGACGCCTCGCCGAGCTCGCCGCGCTCGCCCGCCGCATCGCGCCGCCACCGCTCGCTCCGGCACAGCTTGCCGCCTGGCAGGCCGCGTGGGACAGCCGCTTCGCCGCCGCGCTCGCGCCTTTTCTCGCGGGCCAACGGCTCGACCGGGGCGTGGCGCTCGTCGTGCCGTCGCTCGGCGCCGAGGGTCGCGTATTCGCCGGCGTCCCGGCGGATCGCTCTGACAACCTGATCGCCGTGGGCGTCCCGCTGAACGCCGCCGACATCGACGGGCCACTGTACGCCGCCGTGCGCGAACTCTGCTTCCCGCTCGTGTCGCGCGTCGCCGAGTCAACGCCGGCGTTCCGCCGGGCCGCCGGGGCGGGCCGTGAAGCCGCCAGGCGGGCAAGCCTCGCCGCCGTCCGCTGTGGCGCCGACCTGCTCGATCGCGTGCGGCCGTCCGAGGCGGCCGGCTACCGCCGCCACTGGAGCACTGCCCTCGGCGGACCGCCGAGCGCGTTCGACCAACTGTATCCCCCCGACACCCTGCTCTCCCCACGCCTGCGCGCCGCGCTGCAGCGCTTCGCTGCGCCGCCGTAGCATGCCACGAATATTCGAGCCAGCGGCGTGGCTGGCCGTTTTATCACCTGAGGATCTGCTGATGCGCTACCGTATGTTGCTTTCCCTCGCGCTGGCACTCGTCGCCGTGCTCCCGACGGCCGCGCGCGCCACCGACGGGCATTTTCTTCACGGCGTCGGCGCCGTGAACTCGGCGCTCGGCGGTACCGCCGTCGCCTCGAACACGAGCCTGCTCGGCTCGTTCTTCGTGAACCCGGCCGGACTGGCGTCGTTCGACGGCACGAATCTCGAGATGGGCTTCGAGATGATGAAGCCCGAACGCACCGTCACCTCGAGCTACGGTCCCATGAAGGGTTCGACCACGAGCGCCAGCGAGTTCACACCCATCCCCGCCTTCGGCTTCTCGACGAAGCTCAACAACGGCGTCGTGGTTGGACTCGCCGGACTTGGCATTGGCGGCTTCGGCGTCAACTACGCCGCCGACCCCACCAACCCGATGCTGATGCCCCGCCCGTACGGCTTCGGACAGGTGTACTCGAACTTCGGCCTGATGAAGATCGTCCCTGCCGTGGCGTGGAATGCGTCGCCCAAGCTGCGGCTCGGCGTCGCCGTGAACGTGGACTGGGCCACGCTCGCCGTGAATCCGATGCCGACCGCCGCGCCGGCCGTCGACGCCGGGCCGGATGGCGTATTCATGACGCAGGACGACCGCGCGTACTACTCGAGCGCGGCGGCGGCCGACGGCGCCTTCGGCTTCGGCATGCAGGCGGGGCTGCAGTATCAGATGAGCGACAAGATCGCCGTTGGCCTCTCGTACACGTCGCCGCAGATGTTCCAGGACTTCGAGTACACCGCGGTGTACGAGAATCCGAACATCAACACCTACAACACACCGCGCACCTTCTCGTTCCGCATGGATGCGCCGGCCATCTACGCCGCGGGCCTTGCGTGGAGCCCCACCGCCAAGCTGCAGACCGCCGCTGACGTGAAGTTCTACACATATTCGTCCACCAAGGGCTTCGATCAGTCGGGCTACAACGCCGACGGCTCCGTGAAGGGCTTCGGCTGGGACGACATCATGGTTGTCGCCCTCGGCGCCCAGTACGCGGCCTCCGACAAGGTGACGCTGCGCGGCGGGTACAACTACTCCGGCAATCCGATTCCCGACGAGATGTCGATGTTCAACCTGCCGGCCCCCGCCGTTGTCCAGCACAACATCTCCGGCGGACTCGGCATCAAGGTGCGTCCCGGCGTCGAAGTCAACGTCGCGGGCTACGTGGCCCTGGAGAATGAAATCTCCGGCCCAATGATGCGCCCCACGGCGGTGCCGGGCACGAACGTCAAGAACGCGATGTCGGAGAAGTCGATCCTCGTCGGCTTCACCTTCACGCCGACCAAGAAGTAACGGCGCGGCGCGCACCACCACATAACAAGACGACCCCTACGCCGTACGCGCCGGGGTCGTCTTGTCTGCCGCTGTCGCTCAGCCCTTCTTCACGACCGTCGGCAGCATATAGACGATGCCAAGGAAGATCACGCCGAGCCCGATGGCCACGCCCACCGCCGGCAGGCCGAGCACCTGGTCGAGCGTGAGCTTGCCGAGGTCGAGCAGCTTGTTCATGGGCGCGATCACCGATGAGAAGACGAGCGTAAAGAAGAACGCGCCCACCACGCCGCCGAGCAGCGCCATCAGCGCGTCCTTGCGCCCTTCGCCGGCGCCCACGACGCACGTGCCGGGGCAGTAGCCGCCGAGGCCGAAGCCGACGCCGAACACCAACCCGCCGACCAGCACGCCCACGACGTACGCGGGCTTCACGTCAAAGTGCATGGTGTTGGGGCCGAGCAGCGCGTTCATTACGAACGCGAGGATCGCGCCGACGGCGATGGTCGTCACCATGAACTTGATGATCGACAGGTTCTCGAGCCGCAGGTTGGCGGCGATCATCGCCGGGCTCGACGCCCGTACGCGCTGGATCAGCGCGCCCATCGCCACGCCAACAATGAGTGCATAGATGAGGGGCATCATTTACTTGGCCTCCCGGTGCATCAGCTTGGCGGTGAGAATGCCGGTGGCAAAGACGCCGGCGGCGAAGATCATGCCGCTGATGGACAACTGCGTGATGCCGGAGATGATATGTCCGCTCGTGCAGCCGCCGGCAATGCGCGCGCCGAACACGATCAGGAAGCCGCCGATGAAGGCATCGCGATATCGCTTGCCTGTCGTCGTCTCGCTCGGATGCGGGTACTCGGCCGGCGCGGCCTTGTCGCCGGCGAGCTTGGCGGCGAGGAAGCCGCCGACCAGCAGCCCGATCAACAGGAACGTCTCGGGCTTGATGAGCGAGCCCATCTTCTCGAGATACGGATTGGCGTGCGCGAGGTCCGGCGTCAGGCGCCGGAAGATTGCGCCGATGAATCGTGGATAGGTGCCGGAGACGCCGATCGGTCCCCAGGTCAAAATGCTCAGCGCACTGACGACGCCGAATATCGCGCCAAGCTTGGCCCACGCGGGCAGCTTGGACGATCCGTCGGCCGGGGGGGCCTGCGTTGCGGATTGTGCCATGGGTTTCTCCTACCTCGGTGTGAACCTGCTACTTCACTTCGTTACCGCCCTTGCGATTGTCGGGCACGAACCGGTCACGGTATGGCATCGTGACGTTCATCAGCGACGCCGAATCGAGCGTCGCGGTCTTGGGAATCACTTCGTTGGACGCCAGCAGGAACGCCGTGAGCGAATAGACCTCGTCGTTGGTCAGCGACCCCGGCTGTAGCAGCGGCATGGCGCGCCGTACATAATCGAACACCGTCGTGGCGTTGGGCCAGTAGTTGCCGATGGAATGCGGCAGCTTGGGATCGGACGCGAACTTGAAGCCCTCGGCCTTCGGGTCGCGGCTGATCAGGAGCGGGAAGGCCGGCGGCATCCCCTGCCCCGTGGCGCCGTGACACATCGAGCATTTCGTCTGAAACAGCGTGGCCCCCTGCGCCACCGTGCCGGAGCCCGCGGGGAGACCGAGTCCGTCCGGTCCAACGTCGATGTCGAGCGCCGCCACCTCGGCGGGCGTCGCCGCGCGGCCGAGTCCGTAGTGCTGGGCGGGGATGCTGGCAAAGCTCGCGGCAGCCGGCACCGCCGGCGGAGCCGTGTCGCGGGCGCAGGCGGCCGCCGTTATCACGATGAGAACGAGTGCGCGGCGCATGATCATGTCTCCGCGTGGAACGTCACGGCGCCGTTGGCCGCCACCTTCCACCCCACGATCGGATTGAAGTGGAAGTCGGTGCCGATGCCGCGCACCTTGAGCAGGGCCGTGCGCGTTGGCTGCACGTAGCCCGTCTCGTCGGTGGCGCGGCTGAGCAGCACCGCGGCCGAGCCGTCCCACTCCCACATGTGCGTAAACCGCACCGGCGCCTTCACGCCCGTCGTCGGCGACAGTTCGGCATCGTGCCACGACTTGCCGTTGTCGGTGCTGATCTCGACGCGCGTGATCTTGCCGCGCCCCGTCCAGGCGAGCCCGCTGATGGGCCACCACCCCTTGGTGAGCACCTTGGGATGCGCCGGCGTCGTGATGATGGACTTGGCGTCCATGTCAAAGCTGTACTGCCGCGCCGTGCCGTCGGGGAGCGGATCGGTGTACTTGGACGTCTCCCACCGCGTCGCCCACGGACGCGTGCCAAGCTCGATGCGGCGCAGCCACTTCACGCTGGTGTTTCCCTCCCAGCCGGGGAGCAGCAGGCGCAGCGGGAACCCCTGTTCGGGGCGCAGCGGTTCGCCGTTCTGCGCCCACACAACGAGCGCGTCGTCCATCGCCTTCGGCATCGGGATGCTGCGCGTCAGCAGGCAGGCGTCGCCCCCCTCGGCCAGGAACCACGTGGCCTCCGGCTTGAAGCCCGCTTCGTCGAGCAGAACCTTGAGCGGCACGCCGGTCCATTCCGTGTTGCTCACGAGCCCTGCGACTTTCTGCGGCGTCATGTCGGGCTTCGGCTCGCGGTAGGCGGAGCGTCCGTTGCCCGAGCACTCAATGAAGTGCGTGCGCGTCACCTGCGGAAAGCGCTTCACCTCATCCACCGAGAGCAGCAGCGGCGTGCCCACGAGTCCGTGGATGAGCAGCGTGTGCTTGGCCGGATCGATGAGCGGAATGCCCGCGTGATGACGCTCGAAGTGCAGATCGGCCGGCGTGATGGTGCCGGTGAGGTCCTGCAGCGGCGAGAGCGAGTTGCCGACCGTCTCGCCGACCGGCGTGCGCGACGGCTTGTAGAACGCCGAGCGCGCGCCTACCGGTGACGTCGGTGCACCTTGCAGCTTGGTGGGGTCGGCCGGCACCTTCGGCGCCCCCGGCGCGGCGGGCGCTGACGCGCCCTGGCCGCCGGCTCCCAGAGGGAGACCGGCGGCCACGGCGACCACGCCGGCCGCGCCAGCAAGCATCGTACGCCGCGATATCAACTCGTCCGGCGCATCCTGCGCTCGGTCTGTCATTTGGCACCCAGCGTGCCGCCGGCGCGCCCAACCGACGGCGGGTTCGGTACCAGCGTACCCTGCGGGTTGGCGCGCGTCACGAGCGAGGCAGGCGGGCGGTGCGCCTTGTGGTCCTTGGTGTCGTACGGCACGTCGGCGGGGGCGCCGCCCATCGGCCAGTCGCCTTCCTTGCCCGGGGAGTCCGGACGCGGATGCGAGTTGATGTACGCCGCCAGGTCGAACGCCTCCTGCGCGGTGAGCGTGCCCGGCGCCGTCTGCGGCATGTTGTGCATGATGAACGACGCCGCGCGCTCCTCGCGCGCCATCGACGCGCCGATCGAGTACGACGTCGCGCCCCACAGCGCCGGAATCGGCCCGTTCCCCTTGCCCTCGGGGCCGTGGCACGTGACGCACGTCTTGGCGGTGAACAGCTGCTCGCCGCGCGCGATGTCACCCACGAGCGTGTCCTTCATCGAGATGATGCCGTTGGTGCCGGCAATCTTGGTGCCGACCGGGACGTCATACGAGATGAACGCGAGATACGACAGGATGTCGACCATCTCGCGGCTCCCTACTGGGATCGCGTTGCCGGCCAGCGACCGCGTGAAGCAATAGTTGACGCGGTCGGCGAGGGAGATCACCGCGCCCGAGCGCGGCATGTACTTGGGGAACCGCGAGTGCGCGCCGGTGAGCGGCGCCGACGTCTTCTTGAGGCCGTCGTTCTGGTGGCAGCTCGTGCACCGCAGCGACGAGGTGGCGTATTGCGGCAGCGACTCGGGCGTGAAGCGCAGCAGGTACAGCCCGCGCTTGATGGACGCGCCGAGCGAGTCGTTGGGGATATCAGCCTCCAGCTTCGGATGCCACGCGTCCTCGTTGAACGACACGGCCGTCGCCGGCTTCGTGTCGGCGCCGCCGCACGCGGCCGCCGCCATCACCGCACCACAAAGCAGCACACCCATTGGCTTCATCACACTCGGCATCGCGGAGCACTCCAGGGGTGAGGGTTTCCTGTGCGCCAATACAGTAATATACCCGACAGGGGGCTGCAACTATTTAGAACATGCACCAGCCGGCCGCGCTACGCGATATGCAGCAGGTAGACGAGGACGAGGCTCATCGAGAGCATCATGGCGAGCGACATCAGCACCGTGGACCCAACGCGGGGGCCGACGCGGCGCACCGCCGGCAGGTCGACGGCCAGCCCGAGCCCGGCCATCGCCATCACCGTGAGGAGTCGGGCGCCGTCGCGAATCAGGTCGCCATGCGTCGCCGGGATCACGTCGAGGGTGCGCAGCGCCGACGCGATGGCGAAGCCGATGATGTACCACGGCACCGCGCGCCACCACCGAATGTGGGCGGCATGGTGCTCGGTGAGGGACAACGCGAGCACAACCGGCCCGAGCAGCAGCACACGCGTCAACTTCACCAGGGTGGCCGCCTGCCCCGCCGCCACACTCACGGGATAGGCCGCGGCGATCACCTGCGGCACCGCGTAGACGGTCAGCCCGGCCACGACGCCATACTGCGTATCGCTGAGGCCGAGCAGCGGAATCAGAAATGGCAGGCCAACGATGACCGCCACACCGAGCACGGCGGTGAAGGCGATCGCCGAGGCGACCTCATCGCGTCGCGCGCCAACCACCGGTGCCGCGGCGCTGATGGCCGAGTTGCCGCAAATGGCGTTGCCGACGGCGACGAGCAGCGCGTGGCTGCGGGGGAGCCCTATCCACTGGCCGATATACGTGCCGGCCACGAGCGTGACGCCGACAATCACCACCACGCCGGCAAAGATCGCCGGCCCCGCCGCCGCCAGCGCGCGCAGGTCGGAGCCGGCGCCGAGCAGCACGATGGAGCACTCGAGCAGAAGTCCGCTGGCCACTGCGGCGCCGCGGGCGTAGCGCTCGGGCTGCCGCACGAACAGCGCGCGCACGGCCGCGCCGATGAGGATGGCCAGCACGATGGCCTCGAGCAGCGCGCGCCCGGCTACGGCCACGAAGACCCGCTCCCCGCCCCACGCCAGCACCGAAACCACCAGTGCCAGCGCGAGGCCGGGCAATGCAGCGCGAAATGAAGAACCGGTTGGCGCGGCCATCAACTCCCCATCGTCTCTCGTGTCTCGTTCGGTTACTTACTCCACGGCGGCACGACGTTGTTGGTCCGCGCGTACGCGATGGCCTGGCCCAGGTGCTCGTGCAGGTGCGTCACCGTCATGATCATCAAGCGCTGGCGGGTGAACTCCTGCCCAAAGACCTTCAGCTTCTCCGCGCGGTTCTCATCGGTGGTCAGCCCCATCGCCTCGTGCAGGTGCGTGAACGACGCCTCGAGCTCGGCGATGATCTGGTCCTTGGTGCGCTGTTTGCTGGTGTACGCGGCCGTGGACTTGTAGTCCTCGGTGATCCCCGTCGCGGCCGGCGCCGGCTTCCCCATCGCCACCGGGATGAAATAGTTGTCCTCGGCGACGTGCATGAAGAGCTCGCCCACCGAACGGGCGCCGGTTGGATGCCAGCTGTACGTGTTCTCGGGCATCGCCTTGGCCAGCGCGATCAACTTCTGCTGCACCTGGCGAACATCGCCGTGGAAGTCGGCCATGAGTCCCTGCGCGTGCAGCGGCGCGGCGGCGGCCAGGGCGAGAATGAGGAACGAACGGCGCATGTGAACCCTCGGGTTTGGGGGGCAAACCAACTCAGTCCGTCAAGATCGCCCGCACGGCGGGGCAGAACAAGGGAGTGGCGTGCGTCGTATCTTCCCGATGCCATGCGTACCGACCCGTCGTCACCGCCCATGGAGAAGGCCGCCGAACGCCGCGAGACGGCGCTCGCGCTGCTATTGATGGCCGCCGTGTTCGCGGCATATGCGCCGGCGCTGGGCGGCGGACTCGTCTGGGACGACAGTGCGCACCTCACGGTCGGCGCCCTTCAGGGGTGGGACGGCCTGCTCCGTATCTGGACGGAGCCGGGCGTCACCCAGCAGTACTACCCCGTTCTGCACAGCGCCTTTTGGCTCGAGCACCGGCTCTGGGGCGACAGCGTGATCGGCTATCACTTGATGAACGCCGGCCTTCACGCCATTGCTGCGGTGCTCATTGCGGTGCTCGGGCAGCGGCTCGAGGTGCGGGGGGCGTGGATCGGGGCGTTCGTGTTCGCCCTGCATCCGGTGAATGTCGAGTCCGTGGCGTGGATCTCGGAGCAGAAGAACACGCTGTCGCTCGTCTTCGCGCTGCTGGCCGCGCTCGCCTGGCTGAGATTCGACGCTGAGCGCACACGACGCGATTGGCTGACGGGCTTCGCGCTCTTCCTGCTCGCGCTGGGGAGCAAGACTGTCGTGGCCACGCTCCCGTGCGTCCTGTTGGTCATCGCCTGGTGGAAGCGGGGGCGCATCGCCTGGCGCCGTGACGCCGCGCCGCTGCTGCCGTGGCTGGCGGTGGGCATCGCCGCCGGGCTCGCGACGGCGTGGGTCGAGCGTCATGTGATCGGCGCCGAGGGGGCGGAGTTCACGCTCGCTCCGATGCAGCGATTGTTGCTCGCGCCGCGCGTGCTCTGGCACTACCTCGCGACGTTTGCCTGGCCCACCCAACTCGTCTTCACCTACCCGCGTTGGACGATCGACCCTCGCGACTGGGGGGCGTACGTATATCCCGCGCTCGTTGGCATGATCACCGCCGCGTTGTGGACGATGCGCCGCCGCACCCGCGCCCCGCTCGCTGCCTTCCTGATCTTCGCTGGCGTGCTGTTCCCGGTGCTTGGCTTCCTGAGTGTTTATCCGTTCCGCTATTCGTTTGTCGCCGACCACTTCCAGTATCACGCGAGCATTCCGTTGGCGCTTGCCGTCGGCGCCGGGATAATGGCGCTGCGCGACCGGATCGCGACGTCGGTGGTCGGCGGCGCGACGGGTGCGCTGCTGCTCGCGCTCTCGGTCCTTACGTGGCGCCAGGCGGCCACCTACCGCGACGCCGAGACGCTGTACCGCGCTACGCTCGCCCAAAATCCGGCGAGCTGGATGGCGCATCACAACCTGGGCCGCCTGTTGTCCCGCCGGCCGGCTGGACTCGACGAGTCAATTGAACAGTTCGAGGCCGCCATCGCGCTCAAGCCCGATCACGCGCGCGCGCACTACAGCCTCGGCGTCGCCCTCCAGCGCGCCGGACGCGGCGCCGAGGCTGTGCCGCACTTTGAGGCGGCCATCCAACTTGAGCCGCGCAATGCGCCGCTCGTCGCCAACGCCGAGTACCTGCTTGGCGTCGAGGCCATGCGCCGCGCGGACGGCGCCGCCGACGCGGTCCGCCATTTCGGGGAGGCGCTCAAGCGGAAGCCCGGCGTCGCCGAAATCGAGCAGGCGCTGAGCGCGGCTCAGGCACGCCTCGCGCGCCCCAGTCAGCCCCGGTAGGACAGCGTCTGACAGGCGGTTCGGAGCACTGCCGATAGGGCGGCCACTGGCCGCGCCGCAGTTTGCTCCCATCAGATCGACTTCCGCCTTTCTAACGCATCCGGAGGACGAATGCCGAAGACGAGATCTCGTCTCGCCGCGGTGATCGTGGTGCTGGGCGCAGCCGGGTTTGACCCAAGTGCGGTGGTGCGGGCCCAGGGTGTGGTCACCGAGCTCGGCCTCAGCGGCGGGCGCATGACCGACGAGCGCGGCGTGCGGTCGGACGCGGCGTCACTGGGCGCGCGTCTGCTCGCGTCTCCGAACGGCCTCGTCGCGTTTTCCCTGGCTGGCAACGCCAGCCGGCTCGATAACACCGCATGGCAGTTGGGAGGCACGACCGCGATGTCGGCGCGAACGCCCGAAGTGGCGCACCTCGCGCTGTCGGTGGCGGGCGCGGCGAGCGCTACGCGGGCGTCGTACGGCGCCACGTTCCTGACGGGCGAAGCCACGCCGGCGTTGGAGGCGCGGTTCGGCGCCGTCACGCTGTACGGCGGCGGACATGTGGCCAGTGGCAGGACCACCGTGGACGCGCAGCCCAACGCAGCGGTCCCCGTGGTACTGACGTCGCGCACCCGAACGCTGCGCGCGCCGGTCTACGGCGCCGTCTGGTCGCTGGCGCTCGACGAATCGGTGCCGCTGTCGCTGGCGTATCGCGAGGAACCCGCGCGCGTGGAAGGCGCGACGATAACTGACCGCAGCGCCGACGCCACGTTGGCGGTCGCGCGGCTGACGCTCGGCGCGTCGGTCGGCCGTCGCAGCGTGGCGGGCACGCGCACCCCGTTCTGGACGGGGAGCGCCGGGGTGCAGATCACGCCCGCCATGAGCCTGCAGGCGGTTGGCGGCAAGTATCCGTCGTCGCTGCTCACCGGCGCGGCGGCCGGCACGTTCGTGAGCATCGGACTCCAGTTCTCCACCGGCGGAGCGGCGCGCGGCGCGCGGCTGCCACGCCCGCGCGGCGTCGAGTCGGCGCCACGCGGCGTGGTGCGGCTGTCGATACGCGCACCGTCGGCGACGCGCGTCGAGGTCGCCGGCGACTGGAACGGTTGGACGCCCGTGGCCGCGCGGCGCGCGAGCAACGGCGTGTGGTATGCAGACCTGGCACTTCCGCCGGGTGATTACCGGTACGCGTTCCGGCTCGACGGGTCGGAGTGGCGCGTGCCGGAAGGCGCGGTGGCGTCGGACGACGGATTTGGCGGCAAGACCGCCTATGTGTCCGTGGCGCGGCGTTCCACCTCAATCAGCAGGACGAACTTTCAGGAGGAGAAATGAAGCGCATCCTAGTGAGCAGCATCCTGTTGGTTCCCGCGCTGATGTCGGGGCAGGTCACCGGCGCGGCGAAGGGCTCGGCCACGGCGGCCGCGGCCACGTCAAAGCCGCTTCCTGCGCAGGCATCGGCGCAGGCGCAGGCGATGACGGCTCTGCACGTGCCCGACCGGTTCAGCGCGTCGGGCAAGGCACAGCTCGAGGCCACGTACAACGACGCGCGTCGGAGCAACCTGCCGACGGCGCCGATCGCCAAGCGCGTGGCGGAGGGCGAAGCGAAGGGTGCGTCGGAGGCCTCGATCGTCGCGGCCGCCGCGCGCGTGAAGGGCGATATGGAAGCGTCGCAGCGGGCGATGATCGCCGCTGGCCGGACGCGTCCGAGCGGAGAGGAGACGGAGCGGGGCGCCATGCTGATGGCGCGCGGCGTGACGTCGGCGCAGATCGAAACGGTGGCGCGCCATGCGCCGTCCGACCGGTCGCTCGTCGTGGCGTTTGATGTGCTGGGACGACTCAGCGATCAGGGTATGCCGGTCACGCAGGCCCTCGCGCGCGTGCAGGCCAAGCTGGATAGCCGCGCCAGCGATGCGGTGCTGATCTCGATGGCGGGCTCGCAGCACGCCGGCGCGGCCGGCCAGGCGGGTGCCTCGGCCGGCGCGGGTGCCGGCGTTGGCGTCAACGCCGGTGTCGGCGTCAGCGCCGGTGCGGCCACGCGTGGAACGACCACCGCAGCGACGGGTGTCGGAGCGGGCGTTGCCGGCGCGGTGACCGGCGTGGTCAAGAAGCCGTAATGCAGGGCTCCATCGGACGGGCGCCGTCTGCCCCCAGATGACGTCCGTCCAACGCCAGGAAAGCCAACGCCCCGTCGGCAGTCATGCCGGCGGGGCGTTGTGCTGGCTGCCGCGCGGGTCAGTTCTTCTTCACTTCGAATCCGCGGACCACAACCTCGGTATTGTGGCCCATCCGCACTCCGGCCACGCCGTTGAGCGACTTGAGCTTGCCCTCGCCGACCGCTTCGGACTGGTCGAACGTGGCCACGGTGGTGCCGTTGATGCTGCACGACACCTTGCCGTCCTTCACCGACATCGCGATTTCCTGCGTCACCGACTCGCCCTTGCCCGCCGCCTTGTGGATGGCGTCGTTGGCGGTCGGCGCGCGGCCGCCGAGCCGGAACGGCGCCGGCCCGAAGCCGCGCACAATGAACGTGCCCGTGCCGTAGGCGGTGCAGTACAACAGGGAGGCCTTGTCGGTGCCGAGGTCATTGCCCGCGATCATGATGCCGTACGGATGCGGATGGTCGTTGAGGTTCATGTACTTCGGTTCGGTGAAGATGGCCTTCACCGTGTAGTTGCCGCTCGCCATGTTCGCCGGATTCCAGTACGTGGCCGACGGACCGGTGGTGACGTGAATGTCCTTGCCTTCGGCGGCGAACTTGGCGTTGGCGATCGTCATACCGTTCTTCGCCTCACCGGCGTCCACCGCCCCCGCCCAGCCCTTGACGGAGATGCCGCCCCCTGCGACGGCGCGGGTGGTTTCGGTGGGCATGGTGCCCTGCGCGTGAGCGCGGGCGGAGAGGACGCAGACGCTCGCGGCGGCGAGCACAGCGGTAACACGGCGCATGGGGGGCTCCGGGTCTGGAAGGGTGGTGCGCGGCTTTCGCTGGATGGATGGTACGCGCGTCCAGCTCAGTCCGCGAGTGGGAACAGTCCTTCCATACCCGTCTTGGCGGCGTTCGTTCGGCGCGTTGGCTAGGCCGCCGCCGTCTCCCCGATAACGAGGGCCACGTTCACCTCCGCCGCATGCGTCAGCGTGCCGTGCGCCGGACAGCTTCGGGCGACACGCTCAAGCATCGGCAGATGCTCGTCGGGGAGGCCGGCCGGCAGAACCACCTTGACGAAGAACTCGCCAATGCGGCTCGGATTCTGCGCCCCTCGCTGCTGCACTTCCACGCGCATCCCCTCGTGCGAGAGGCCCCGCGAGTGGCAGTACTGCTGGACGTACAGCGCCACGCAGGTGCCAAGCGAGACGCCAAGCAGTTCGATGGGAGCGGGCCCGGCGTCGGCGCCGCCGCCGCGCTCGGGCTGATCGACAACAATGCGATGCGAACGCACCTGCGCGGCAAACTGCACGCCGCCTTCATGGGTGACGACGATAGGCTCGCGTTTTGACGGGGCCGACATGACAATTCCCTCCGGAGTCAGTGGTGCAAGTCTGAGTAAATGTATATATTCCTATGTATTCATATAATCAGGCTGTCCCCTGCCCCGCTGTCAGCAGAACCCCGTAGGCGTTCACCGCTCACCGCCCACCCGTCACGAGACCGATGATGCCGCCCACCGCGCCACACGCCATTCAGGATTTCTATCCGGACGGCTTCGCCACCTGCTATGGATGCGGGCGGCTCAACGCACACGGCCTGCACGTGCGGACGCTTCTCGACGGTGAGCTCGGGATCGCGGAGTTCACGCCGCGCGCGGAACACACGGGGGTCGCCGGATTCGTGTACGGCGGCCTGCTCGCGTCGCTGATCGACTGCCACGCCATTGGGACGGCGGCGGCGATCGCCGAGCAGGCGGAGGGACGCGCCATCGGCGACGCTCCCGCGCCCCGCTATGTGACCGCGTCGCTGCAGGTGGACTTCGTCAAACCGACGCCGCACGGGCCGCCGCTCGCGCTGCGCGCACGGGTGGTGGAAACGACGGCGCGGAAGTCGATCGTTGAGGTGTCGATTACCGCAGACGACCTCGAGACGGTGCGCGGGCGCGTGGTCGCCGTGCGCATTCCGGCGTCAATGGGCGGTGGCTAGCCGCCCGCGCGGCGGCGCGGCGCCGGTTTGAACGGCAGCGGCTCGTCCACAAACGTGCGGTAGTCGGCGGTCAGCTCCTCGCCCTTGCGGATGCGGCGCAGCGTCCGAAAGCGACCATCGTCACCGGCCTCGACATTCGGCCGTTCGGAGTGATTCACGTACCAGCCCACCGACAGCATGTTCAGGCTCGACGGCACGCCAATCATGTTGCCGGCGACCATGCCGAAGTCCTCGTACAGCGCGCGCGTCGCTTTGGGCAGCCGACGCACGTACGCGCGCGACACCCAGCGCACGCGTTCGCTCTCACCGGCAAAGACCAGCACACCCGCGGGAATGTCGCGGATGGCCAGCACGCCGACGCCGTGCACGCGCGACATGCCAATGCGGGCGTAGACGCCGTCGTGCGGTTTTCGCTTCGTCACTGGACGCCCACCGAGAGGGAAGATCGAGCCTCAGTATCGCTCGGGCACCGGCGAATCGGAACCCGCGCGACGATGACATCCCGGCATGGGAGTGACATACCCCAGTTCCTGTCGCATAATTCGTTCGCCTCCCTTTCGAACCAACACAGCGCGCTCCACACGCGCGCGGGGAGGAGCCGTGACCGATCGCAAGAAGGACCCACGCGATCAGCAACCCGTCAGCCGCCGTGGCTTTCTGACCACGGTGTCCACGAGCGCCGCCGCGGCCGCCGTGGTGGGCGTTGCCGCACCAGCGGCCGCCGCGCCGGCGCCGCGCGATGACACCGGAACGGTGGCCATCGTGCTCCGCGTCAACGGGCGGCGACATCGCCTATTGGTGGAGCCGCGCGACCGGCTGATCAGCGTGCTGCGCGAGCGGCTCGGCCTCACCGGCGCCAAGCCCGGATGCGAGCGCGGGGAGTGCGGCGCCTGCACGGTGCTGCTCGACGGTGTCACGCGGTACTCCTGCATGACGCTCGCCGTCGAGGCGCAGGAGCGGGAGATCACCACCATCGAAGGGCTGGCGCAGGGTGAAGAGGTGTCCGCGCTGCAGCAGGCGTTCATTGCCGAAGACGGTTATCAGTGCGGCTTCTGCACGCCGGGCCAGGTGATGGCCGCCGAGGGGCTGCTGCGGACGAACACGTCGCCAACGGTGGACGCCGTGCGCGCCGCGATGAGCGGCAACCTGTGCCGCTGCGGCGCCTATGGCCACATCGTGAAGTCGGTGCAGCAGGCGGCCGCCGCGCGCAAGACCGGAGGTGCCAAATGAGGGAATCACGCATCTACACGCCCGAGGCCATCGAGGATGAATCGCTGCCCGGCCTGCCCGGCGCCAACGACGATCCGCTGAAGCCGTGGGACAAGACCACAGTGGTCGGCGCGCGGGTGCCGCGCATCGACGGGCAGGACCGCGTCGGTGGCACGGCGGTCTACACGCGCGACATCTCCCTGCCCGGCATGCTCCACGGCGTGATCGTGCGCAGCCCGCACGCGCACGCGATGGTCAAGCGCATTGACGTCACCGCCGCCAGGGCGATGCCCGGCGTGCACGCGATCGTGACCACCGAATCGCCGGAGGCGAAGATCCCGTGGACGCTGACGGCGCGGGGGGCGATGAGCCAGCTCTTCGACCCGCACTGCCGCTACGAGGGCGAGGAAGTCGCCGCCGTGGCCGCCGAGACGCTGCCGCAGGCGGCCGACGCGGCGCGCGCCATTGTCGTGGAATACGAGACACTGCCGGCGATTGTCGACTATGCCGCCGCCGCAAAGCCGGATGCGCCCAAGGTGCACGCGGCGGGCAACCTGCCGTCGCCGCCCCGCACCACCCAACGCGGCAACGTCGACGCCGCGTTCGCCACCGCCGCGGCGGTGGTGGAGCGCACGTATCACACGTCATGCGAACTGCACACGCCTCTCGAGACGCACGGTTCGGTTGCCCAGTGGGACAGCGGCGACCTCAAGGTGTGGGACAGCACGCAGGGCGTGTACGCCGTGCGCGCCGGCCTCGCGCAGGCGCTCAAACTGCCCATCAGCTCCGTGCGCGTGGCGAGTCCCTATATGGGGGGCGGATTCGGCAGCAAGCTCGAACTCGGCAAGTACACCGTGATTGCCGCGGTGCTCGCGCGCCTCACCGGCCGCGCGGTCAAGTGCGTGCTCACGCGCGAGGAGTCGCTGCGCTGCGTTGGCAACCGGCCGGCCAACACCATCACCGTCAAGGTCGCCGCCGGAAAGGACGGCCGCCTGCTCGCCATCGACGCCGATCTTGTTGGCGCGTCGGGGGCGTATCCCACCGGCGCCGTATCGGGCTATCTGATGCTCGATCTCTACACCTGCCCCAACGTGCGCGTGCGCGAGAGTTCGGTGCTCATCAACGCCGGGCAGGCCCGTGCGTTCCGCGCGCCAGGCTACCCGCAGGCGGCGTGGGCGCTCGAGCAGGCCATCGACGAACTGGCCGCGAAGCTGGGGATCGATCCGGTCGAGCTGCGGCTCAAGAACGTGCCGACGGTCAGCCAGTCGCGAAATGGTCTCCCCTATTCGTCCACCGGCCTCGCCGACTGCCTGCGCAAGGGCGCGGAGTCGTTTGACTGGTCGGCCAGCCGCACGCGAGCGGCGTCGAAGAGCCATATCAAGCGCGGCGTCGGCGTTGCTGCCGGGATGTGGGGCTACGGCGGCGAACCGCGGGCCACGGTCATCGCAAAACTCTACCCTGACGGTTCGCTGAACATCAACTCCGGCGCGGCTGACATCGGCACCGGCACCAAGACGGTCTTCGCGCAGGTCGCCGCCGAAGAACTCGGCATTGCCGTTGACCGCGTGCACATCGAGCACGCCGACACCGGGACCACACAGTACGCCCCCGGTTCCGGTGGCAGCCAGACGGTGCTCGTCAATACGCCCGCCGTGCGCTCGGCGGTGGCCGCCGTAAAGCAGTCGGTCCTCGCGCTCGCTGCGGCTGAACTCAAGAAGGACGTGAATACGCTGTCGGTGCGCGACGGCGCGATTGTAATTGCCGGCGAGACGCGCACGGTGCCGTTTGCCGCGCTGCGCTCGCTGGCACAGGCGCAGCAGGTGGTGGGCGTCGGCCAACGGGCGCCGCACCCCACCGACAAGGTGGCCCTGCCGTTCGCCGCCCACTTCGCCGAAGTCGAGGTCAACACACGCACCGGTGAAGTGCGCGTGGTGCGGTACGTGGCGGCGCAGGATTCGGGGCGGGTGATGAATCCGCTCACGTTCGAGAATCAGGTGCTCGGCGGCGTCACCATGGGCATTGGGTTTGCGCTCACGGAGCAGCGCATCATGGACGGGCCAACCGGCAAGCTCGCCAGCGGCTCGTGGCATGACTACAAGATTCCGACGGCGATGGACTTTCCGTTCGCGTTTACGTGGGTGTCGGTGGATCCGCAGGACAAGGACTGCAACTCGACGGGGGCGAAGGGGCTGGGTGAGCCGGCAACGATTCCCGCCGCCGCCGCGATTGCCAACGCTGTGCACGATGCCATCGGCCGGCGGATGACCGACGCGCCCATCACGCCGGCAGCCGTGGTCTCGGCCCTGGCCACCACCGGGAGGAGATAATCGTGCTTCCGCGATTTACGCACGTTCAACCGACCAGCATCAGCGATGCGCTGCGCGAACTCGCGGCGCCGGGCGCGCGCGTGCTCGCCGGCGGCACCGACCTGCTCGGGTGTCTGCGCGACCGCGCCGTGACCGCCGACAAGCTGGTGAGCCTCAACGCCCTCGCCGAGCTGCGCGGCATCCGGGAACAGGGCGACGGCGGCCTGCGCATTGGCGCCCTGACCACGCTCACCGAACTCGCGACGCATCCGGTGGTGCGCGCGCGCTTCGGGGCACTCTCGGCGGCGGCCGCCGCGGCGGCCAGTCCGCAACTGCGCAATCAGGGCACGCTCGGCGGCAATCTCTGCCAGCGGCCCCGCTGCTGG
This sequence comes from Gemmatimonadota bacterium, assembly GCA_016182795.1. Lineage (GTDB taxonomy): Bacteria > Gemmatimonadota > Gemmatimonadetes > Gemmatimonadales > Gemmatimonadaceae > PNKL01. The sequence goes on along the minus strand of JACPFW010000012.1, from coordinate 26,863 downwards.
TACTTCCGCGGCGACTTCCCGTGCGCGCGGAAGGGCGGCGACACCTGTTTCGCCAAGGAGGGCGAGAATCAACTGCACGCCGTCTTTGGCGGCGACGTCTGCGTGATGGTGCATCCGTCGGACACGGCACCGGCGCTGCAGTCGCTCGACGCCAAGGTCCGGCTCATCAGCGCACGCGGCTCACGCACCATTGGCATCGACGCGCTGTTCGTGCTGCCGGCCAAGGACCACACGCGCGAGACCGTGGTGGAAGCGGATGAGATCGTCTCCGACATCCTGCTTCCGCCCCCACCGGCCGGCGCGGTGGGCGCGTATCGCAAGATCCGCGCGCGCGGCGTCTGGGACTTTGCGATCGTCGGCGCCGCGGTCACGCTGGGCCTCGACAAGAAGTCGGTGCGGCAGGCGCGCATCGTGCTCTCCGGGGTCGCGCCGGTACCATGGCGCGTGGCGGAGGCCGAGCGCCTGTTGGTGGGTCACGAGCTGTCGGCGCCGCGCATCGAGCAGGCGGCGACGCAGGCCAGCAGCGGCGCGGCGCCGCTGAGCGCCAACGCCTACAAGGTGATGTTGATTCGGGGCGCGGTCGCCGAGGCGTTGAGCGACGTGATGGGCGCCCGCTAGCGCGCGGCGCGCCGATCCTCGCCCGACCGTCGTTCACCAGAGCGACGGTCGGCGAGCGTTCGCCGCTCGACCCCGGTCCACGCGCGGCGGGCCTGGCGGCGCTCCGCCACCCGCCGTTCACGGCCGCCGCGCCGCGTGCCGAGCAGTGCCGGCACGTGCTGACCATTGGACTGCAGGCGCTCGGTAATCGCGGCGGCGATCCGCACTGTCTCGGCGGACGGCGCCGTGCCAAACTCGACAAAGAGCGCGCGCTGGAGGCCGTGGAAAGCGCGCAGCGCACCCGCGTAGTCGCCCACGCGGTCGAGGAGGCGCAGCACGCGCTGCACTTCTGACTCGCTGAAGGGCGACAGCGCGAGCGCCCGTTTTCCCCAGAACGCGGCATTGGCCTGGTCGCCGCGCCCTTCGCACTCGGCGGTGAGGTCCCACGCGGCCTTCGCGGCGCGCTGGGCCGTGTGGCGGCGGCGCGTCTCGAGCCAGTCCATGAAGGCGTAGGCGCCGTCGACGTGGAAGCCGGGCAGCAACTCTCCCCCGTAAAGCTTCAGCGCCTCTTCCTTCCGATTGGCATCCAGCAGCCATTCAAATCGCGCCGCGTCGCACGCGAGCGACGCGGCAACCGCCACGCCGTGCGCGCCGACGCTGGTGATGGCCTCGGTGCCAAGGCAGGTGCGGAGGAACGACAGCGTCTGGCGCAGGGAGTTGCGGGCCCGGCTCTCGTCGGATTCCGGCCAGAAGACGCTGATGACCTGGTCGCGCGAGAGCGAACCGCCGCGCTGCGACAGCAGCACGTAGAGCAGCACCGCCAGGCGCTTGGGCTGGTTCAGCAGCCGCGCGCCGCCCGCCTCGCTCACGCCGACGACGCCAAGCCGTCCAAGCGTCAGGACGGTCGCGTGTGCGGTTTCGGCCGCATGAGTCGGCATCGGGTGGGGGGCCAGTGCGTAGGGACGGAACGACGGTTCGGAATCGGCACCAATGATCGCACGACGACCGGCGCCAGACAAGCAGGGTTGGCCGGAGCCGAATAACGGGCGAATAACGACCCGTCGTTAGGCTTGCCCGCTTGTTGACCGGAGAACTCGCACGGCCGGTCTCGTGCTCGAGCATCACCTAGTTCGACTGCTTCTTCAGTCTGCTGGCCCCCCCAAGTAAGGTCCGTCCCGGACCCGAGGAGCTCACCTTGAAGCATCGTATCGCTCTCCTGGCCTCGCTGGCCGTCCTCGCCGCGTGCGGGGAGGCGCCGACCGAATCGGCGGCCCCGACCGAAACCGCTATCCTGTCGGCGAAGCCTCTCGGCAACCTCGTGTTCACCAGCGGCGCAGACGTTCGCACCTGGGACCCCATCACGCCCAGCGTGGCATACGATAACTGGCCGGCCACGGTCTGCACGAACACCCCGCTCGTCGGGCTCGACGCCAACTGGCAGAACGAACACAACGCCTTCGTCGTGACCGGACATCCGTGGGCGTTTTCGTATTTCTTCGCGCCGTGGATCGCGTCGTGGAACGGCACGGCCTCGGTGGGACCGAACGGGCATAACTGGACCAAGTTCCGCACCCAGGTCACCGGCAACGGCAGCTTCGTCATCCGCCTGCTCGCCGACAATTGCTCGTGGATCTACCTCGACCGGACGCTCGTCGGCGTGCAGGGCAACGACCTTTCGAAGAACTCGTATGGCCTGACGCTCAACGGCACCCACACGCTTGAGTTCATCATTTTTGACGGCGGCGGCGCCGCCGGTGGCAAGTTCATGCTTGAGACGACCACCAATCCGCCTCCGCCGCTGAACAACGATCTCGACAACGACGGCCACGTCAATGACGCCGACGCCTTCCCGCTCGATCCGACGCGGTGGGAGCCCGAAGTCGTCGACGCGACGCCGCCGACGATCACGCCGACGGTGACGGGTACGATGGGCGCCAACGGCTGGTATACGTCCGACGTGGACGTCTCGTGGGCGGTGGCGGACGCCGAGTCGGACATCGGATCGACGTCGGGCTGCGACGCGGTGACGGTCTCCAGCGACACCAACGGCGCTTCCTTCACCTGCTCGGCGACCTCGGTGGGTGGCACGGCCAGCCAGACGGTCACGGTCAAGCGCGACGCGACCAAGCCGGCCATCGGCTATTCGGGCAATGCCGGCAGCTACACGGTTGACCAGGACGTCGCCATTTCCTGCACCGCCAGCGATGCGATGTCGGGACTGGCGTCCAGCACCTGCGCCAACGTCGCCGGAGCGGCGTACACGTTTGCGAGCGGGCTCAACAGCTTCTCCGCGTCGGCGCAGGACAACGCCGGCAACGCCAACGCCGCATCGGCGAGCTTCATGGTGTCGGCGACGTCGGGCAGCGTCTGTTCGCTCGTCGAGCGCTGGGTCAGCAATGTCGGCGTCGCGAACTCCATGTGCGTGAAGCTGCGGCACGGGTCGTACGGCGCGTTCCGCAACGAACTCTCGGCGCAGTCCGGCAAGAAGATCAGCGCCGCCAACGCCGCGATCCTGCTGCGGCTGGTGAACCTGCTCGGCTAGCGGCAAAGCACCGGTGATTCGAAACAGGGCCCCTGCGGTTGGGGCCCTGTTTCGCGTTCAGCCGCGCCGCAGTGCATTCCGAGCCCGTTCGCTGGCAAATTCCGATGGCGCTCGTTCAATTAGAGACGCGCTCCACGCGCGTCCATTTCGCATCCGCGCCGCGATCCGCCGGCGCTCCCTTTGAGCCCATCATGATCCGATTCAACAACAAGATCCTGTTCGTTGGCTACGGTGCCGTCGCCGAGTGCGCGCTGCCGATCCTGTTCAAGACCATCAAGGTGGCGCCGCAGAACGTCACCGTCATGGACTTCGAGGACCGCTCGGAAAAGCTGAAGAAGTTCACCGCCAAGGGCGTGCGGTGGGTGCGCAATCGGATCACGGGAAAGAACATGGGTGCCCTGCTCGGCGAGTACGTGGGCCCCGGCGACATGATTATCGACCTCGCGTGGAACATTGACGCCTGCGAGATCCTCGACTGGTGCCACCGGAACGGCGTGCTCTACGTCAACACGTCGGTCGAGCTGTGGGACCCGTACGCGGGCGGCGCCAAGAAGCATCCGACGGAGCGGACGCTGTACCATCGGCACATGAACATCCGCCGGATGGTGGCCAAGTGGAAGTCGAAGGGCCCAACGGCGGTGCTGGAGCACGGCGCCAACCCGGGCCTCATCTCGCACTTCACCAAGCAGGGTCTGCTCGACATTGCCGCCGCGTCGCTGGCCGACAAGAAGTTCAAGCCGCGCAAGGCCGAACTCATCGGCGAGCTCGCGCAGACGCAGGCGTGGAACCACCTCGCGCACCAGCTGGGCGTGAAGGTCATCCACTGCTCCGAGCGCGACACGCAGATCAGCAACAAGCCCAAACAGGTGGACGAGTTCGTCAACACGTGGAGCATCGAGGGCTTCCGTGAAGAGGGTCAGACGACCTCCGAGATGGGCTGGGGGACGCACGAGAAGGAGCTCCCCAAGTTCGCGTTCAAGCACAAGGATGGTCCCAAGAACCAGATCTGCCTGGCGCGCATGGGCATGGACACGTGGGTGCGCACCTGGGTGCCCAACTACTCGGTGCTCGGCATGGTCGTCCGCCACGGCGAGGCGTTCACGATCTCCGACCACCTGACGGTCTGGGAGAAGGGCAAGGCCGTCTATCGCCCCACGGTGCACTACGCCTACTGCCCGAGCGACGCGGCCATTGCCTCGCTCAATGAAATGCGCGGCTACAACGGCAAGCTGAACGACAACCAGCGCATCATGGGCGACGAAATCACCAGCGGCGCCGACATCCTTGGCGCGCTGCTGATGGGGCACCCGTATCAGGCGTGGTGGACGGGCAGCGATCTGAGCATCGAGGAGTCACGCCGCCTCGTGCCGCACCAGAACGCGACGACGATGCAGGTCGCCATTTCGGTGATCGCCGCGTCGGCGTGGATGATCGAGAATCCGGACCAGGGCGTCGTCGTGCCCGATGATCTACCGCACGAGTTCGTGCTCGGGCTCGCCAAGCCGTACCTCGGCAACTTCATCTCCACGCCGTCCGACTGGACGCCGACCAAGAACTACCGCAATCCGTTCCCCGGCTATGCCAAGCCGGACTTTGACCTGAAGGATCCCTGGCAGTTCAAGAACTTCCTGGTGAAGGAAGGCGAATGATTTCCAAAGGGGCGCTGAAGCGGCTCGCCGAGGAGCACGGCACCCCGCTGCTCGTCGTCGACCACGACGAGCTGCGCAAGAACCTGCGGTCGTTCCGCCGGTACATGCCGCGCGTGCAACCATATTTCGCTGTGAAGGCGGGGGCCGATCCGGCCATCGTGCGCACGCTGTATGAAGCCGGGTCAAGCTTCGACGTCGCGTCGATGCCCGAGTTCGAGCTCGTGTACGAGAACATCAAGGCGATGCCGTTGCGCGAGCGGCAGCAGTGGATCTGGGACAAGATCATCTACGCCAATCCCATCAAGCCGGTCGAGACGCTCAAGGAACTCGACCAGTACAAGCCACTCGTGACGTTCGACAACTTCGACGAGATCGAGAAGATCAAGCAGCACGCGCCCAACGCCGGGCTCGTGCTGCGACTCAAGGTGTCAAACACCGGCGCGATGGTCGAACTGTCGTCCAAGTTCGGCGCGCCGCCGGCCGAGGCGGTCGACCTCATTCTCGAGGCCGATCGTCAGGGGCTCGTGGTCGAAGGCGTAAGCTTCCACGTCGGCAGCCAGACCACGAATTTCGAGAACTACGTCGAGGCGCTCAATCTCACGGCCGACATCTACGCCGAGGCGCAGGCGCGCGGCTACACCAGGATGAAGCTCGTGGACATCGGCGGCGGCTTCCCCGCCCCGTACGATTCCACCGTGCGCCCGTTCCGCGAACTCGCGCGCATCATCAACTCCGAGATCAACCGGCTCTTCCCCAAGCACATCGAGATCCTGGCCGAGCCCGGACGGTTCTTTGTGGCGACGGCCGGCTACTCGGTGTCGAAGATCATTGGCAAGTCGGTGCGCGAGGGCAAACCGTCGTACTATCTGGATGACGGCGTGTACCACACGTACTCCGGGCAAATCTTCGACCACTGCAAGTACCCGGTGAAGTCGTTCAAACGCGGTCGCACCAAGCTGTCGGCCGTGTTCGGCCCAACGTGCGATGCGCTCGACGTCATCTCGATGGCCGATCCGCTGCCCGACCTCAAGCGCGACGAACTGGTCTACAGCGAGATGATCGGCGCCTACACGTGGGCGTCGGCCACCACCTTCAACGGTTTTTCACCGGCGAAGGTGGTGCACGTCAACGAGTAGGGAGCTCTCCAGCCCGGTTCACGATCCGCGCGCGTGCCACGCCCCGAGTGCCGCCGCTTCGATTTCGGGTGTGATCGTGAACCGCGGCTTCGTGCGCCGCGCCTCAGGCACCGTCGGCCACCAGGCCAGCGTGTCGCGTACCGTGTCGGCCAACGGGCGGAACCGCAGCCCCTCGGCCACCGCCTTCGCGTTGCGGATGCTCATCATGCCGTCGTTGTTGCCGCTGAGCATCGCCCACGGAATCGCCTCCTCGATCTTCTGCGCGCGCAGGAAGTCGTAGTCGTCCACGTAGGTGAACGTGACGTTGGCGTGCAGGGCGTCGGCCGCCGCGCGGTAGAACGCGCGCGCCGTCATCGGCCGCTCCGGTCCCACGGCGTTGAACACCCCCGCACGCTCGCGTTTGAGCAGGTGCACCATGAACTCGGCGAGGTCGCGCACGTCGACAAACTGCGCGGGGTCATTGGCCCGCCCCGGCGCCAGCACCTCGCCGCCGCGCGCCAGTCGAACCGGCCAGTACGGAAAACGATCGCTCGTGTCGCCCGGGCCGACGATGTACGTCGGACGCACCACGAGGCCGCGATCACTGAACGCCTCCATCACAAAACGCTCCCCCTGCGCTTTCATCACGCCGAACGCCTCGTCGCCGTCCTTGGCGTCGATCGGATCGTAATGCACGGGGTCCGCTTCACTGAGGCCGCGCCGCAGGTACGGGTAGTAGACGCCGGTTGACGACGTGAAGAGGTAGCGCCCGACGGCACCCTTGAGCAGCGCGGTGGACTGCCGCACCCAGTCGGCGACGTTTCCCGAATCGTCCACCACCGCGTCCCAACGTTTCCCCTCGAGCGCCTGCAGTTGCCCGTTGCGATCGCCCACGAGCCGCTCCACGGAATCCGGCAGATCGGGCTGGCGGCGGCCGCGCGTGAACGTCGTCACGCGATGTCCGCGCGCCACCGCGTAGCGCACCAGGTGCGGGCCAATGAAGCCCGTGCCGCCGAGGATCAGCAGGTTGAGCGGAGCACCCGACGGCGCGATCGGTGTGCGGGCCTGCCCCTCGCGCGGACGAAGGCCCACAAGCGCGACGCCGCCGGCGACGGCGGACGAGACGAGAAACGTGCGGCGAGTCGGCATTGCGTCGCTCCACTTCTGTGTGTCGGCGTCGCGCCCCTGAATGCAGCGCGCCCCTCCGCAGAAACTACGGAGGGGCGCGCCCCGGCGACACGGCACCGCGATACCGGCGGTGCGTTGAACGGACCTACTTGGCGTTGCCGCCAGTCAGCCCGCGGTTCTTGAGCAGCGGGCCGATCTCCGGATCGCGCCCGCGGAACTGCCGGTAGATCACCGCCATATCACCGGTGCCGCCCCGCGAGAGAATCATGTCGCGGAAGCGCTGGCCGTTGGCGCGCGTCAGCCCGCCGTGCTCCTCGAACCAGGCGTACGCGTCCGCGTCAATCACTTCGCTCCAGATGTAGGCGTAGTAACCGGCCGCATAGCCGCCGCCCCAGCTGTGCGAGAAATAGTTGGTCCTGTACCGCGGCGGCACGAGCGGCAGGTCCACCCCAAAGCGCTTCAGCGCCTGCGCCTCGAACGCGTCGGCGTCGGTCGGCTTGTCGTTGACCGTCAGCGTGTGCCACGCCATGTCGAGCAGGGCGGCGCCGAGGTACTCGGTGGTGGCAAAGCCCTGATCGAACGTCGTCGTGCGCCGGATCTTGTCCACCAGCGCGGCCGGCATCGGCGCCCCCGTCTGGTAGTGCTTGGCGTAGTTGGCGAAGACCTGCGGCTGCAGCGCCCAGTGCTCGTTGAACTGCGACGGCACCTCGGTGAAGTCACGCGGCATGTTGCCGGCCAGCCGCGGATACGGCGCGTTGTTCAGGAAGCTGCTCAGGGCGTGCCCGAACTCGTGGTACATCGTGGTGACGTTGTCCCACGTGAGCAGGGCCGGCTGGCCGGCGGCCGGCTTGGTGAAGTTGCAGTTGTTGGTCACCACCGGGTGCGTGCCGAGCAGGGCCGACCGGCTCACGAAGCCGCTGGACCATGCGCCGCCGTTCTTGTTGTCGCGCTTGAAGTAGTCGGCGTAGAAGAGGCCGAGCGACGAGTCGGCGTCGAAGACCTCGAAGACGCGCACGTCGGGATGATAGACCGGAATGTCCTTGCGTTCCTTGAACGTCAGCCCGTAGAGCTGCTGCGCGGCATAGAACACGCCGTCGCGCAGCACGCGGTCGAGTTCGAAGTACGGCTTGATCTGCTCTTCGTCGAGCGCGTACTGCGCCACGCGCACCTGCTCGGCGTAGTACTGCCAGTCCCACGGCTCGATCTTGAACTTGCCGCCCTGCTTGTCGACAAGCGCCTGCATCGCCGCCGCCTCGCCGCGCGCCTTGGCCGTGGCCGGCGCCGCGAGCTGGGTGAGCAGCTTGAGCACGTTGTCGGGCGTCTTCGCCATCTGCTCTTCCAGATTGTACGCGGCAAACGACGGATAGCCGAGCACCTTGGCGCGCTCCGGGCGGAGCTGGGCAATGCGCAGGATGATCGCGCGGGTGTCGTTGCTGTCGCCGCGCGCGGCGCGTCGCGTGGAGGCCTCGAAAAGCCGCTGGCGCAGGGCGCGGCTCTTCAGCGACGACTGCGCCGGTTGCTGCGTGGTGTTCTGCAGGGGGAGCAGCCATTTGCCCGTCAGTCCGCGGGCGGTGGCGGCTCCAGCGGCGGCGGCCACTTCGCCGGCGCTGAGCCCGTCGAGCTGTGCGGCATCGTCCGCCACCACGCCGCCGGAACGGGTGGCGGCCATCAGGCGGCGCCCGAAGTCGTTGGTGAGCATCGCGTGCTCGCGGTTGAGCGCGCGCAGGCGGTCCTTGTCGGCGGCGCTGAGCAGCGCGCCGGCGCGCACGAAGTCGCGGTAGTAGCGCTCCACCACCAGGCGCTGCAGCGAGTCGAGGCCGATCGTCGCGCGGCCGTCGTACAGGCGCTTGATACGGCTGAACAGCGAGTCGTTGAGGCTGATCGCGTCGCGATGCGCGGCCAGTTTGGGCGCGAGCGCGCGCTGGATGGCCTGCAGCGAGTCGTTGGTGTTGGACGACGTCAGCGTGCCGAACACGCGCTGCACGCGTGAGAGCAGCTGCCCCGCCCGTTCCATCGGCAGGATCGTGTTCGCAAACGTCGGCGCCGCCGGGTTGCGGATGACGGCCGCCACCTCGGCGAGCTGCTGGCGCATTCCCTCCTCGATGGCCGGCTGGAAGTCGGCGATGCGGATGCGCGTGAAGTCCGGCGCCTGGTAGAGCAGCGGACTGGGCGCGGCGAACGGGTTGGAGCTGGGCAGCTGCGCAGTGCCGGTGCTGCCGCAGGTGAGCATGGCGAGCCCAAGCGGGATCGCGAGACGGCGGAAACTGAACATGGGAGTCCCGGTGGCGGAAATTGACCGGGGGCCGTCGGTTCCTAAGTTGGCGCGCCGTGGAGACGGGCGACAGGGCGCGGTCTGTGCCGTCCACCCCGCCCTCGCCGCCCGATGACTTAGCGCGTCACCGCACGAAACACCGTGAAGCGCGCGTCGCTCATTATCGCCAGCCGCCCGTACACGCGGAGCTTCGCCACGGAGTCGGCCACGGAAAAGTCGCGCTGCGCCGTGTACTCGCTCTCCAGCAGCGCCGGATCGCTCGCGTTGAGCCGGGCAATTTCGGCGGGGCGCAGCACGAGCCACGTGGGACGCAGGTCACGGATGAGGGTGCTCCAGTCGTTTCCTACGCGGTGCCGGGCCGCCACCATCTCGCGCGATGACATTCCGGGAAAGTCGTACGTCTTGAGCCCCGAGTAGTAGCCGATGTAACCGAGTGGTTCGAGAAACACCGTCTCACCAGGCGCCGCGTGCGCACCCAGCCACTCGCCGATGTGGCGACGATTGCCATCATCCACAAGCCGCTGCTGGGCGGCCGCTTGGCGTGCGACCTGCCAGGTGGTCCAACCGGCGATGACGAGACTCGCCGTGGCGACGCCGATCGCGATCCGGCGCGGCCACGTGCGTTCCAAACACTGCTGAAGCACGCCGGCGGCCGCGACAAAGGCGAGCAGCGTCGTGCTCGGCAGATACCACGGGTACGCGTAGTTGGGGAAGTAGCTGAGATACGCGTGCGCGCCGAAGAACGCGAGCGACGCCACGCGCGACTCGGCGCGCACGCCCGGCAGGAGCCAGAGCAGCGCACAGAACGTCCCCGCCACCCAGGCGACGGTCAGCAGCGCGGGCGGCCATCCCCCAATCAGATAGTAGGACGGCAGAAAGGCCCGCGCGATGGTGGAACCCTGCGACGGAAACTGGAAAGGCAGGGAAAGCGTGGACACGACGAAATCGATCAGCGTGTGCGGCGCTCCCAGCCCGCTCTTGGCAGCGACGGTATGCGGCACCACGGTGCCGTAGTAACAGTGGGTGAAGATGAGCCATGGGGCATACAGCACCGTCGCGAACGCGGCCGCGCGCGCGAACAGGCGGACGCGTTCGACCCGTGTTGTGCGCTGCGGCATCGCGTCAAACAACAGCACGCCCGCGGCGATGAGGGCGATGTAGACGAAGCTATCGGGGCGCGTCCACATCAATCCGGCCCACGCCGCGCCGAGGTGCAGCCACTGCCGTGCGCCACCCACTAGGTGCGCCCACAACGCGTAGGCAAGAAACAACAGCATGAACGCGGTTTCCATGCCGTTGATCGTGAAGTCCAGCGTCTTCGCGTCCGTGACCAGCCAGGCCACGACGGCGACGGTAGCCACCGTGCCGTAGCGGCGTTGCTGCGAGGTCCACACCAGAAGGGCGGCCGCGCCCCCCAGCGCCAGCGCGCACATTGCACGGAAGACCCAGAGCGCCGCGTCCTCGGAGCCGTTGCCGGTGAGCAAGCTCGCCGCGGCGGGGAGCAACACGCCCAACGGTGAGGTGAAGGTGTGGAGCCGGTCGGCGACATTGAACACCAGCCCGTCGCCCGTGGCCAGGTGCTTGCTGGCGCGGAAGGTGATCCAGTAGTCCTCCCACGCGTGGTGCGTGATCGCCGCGAACACGAAAGCGGCCAGCACCGCCAGCCCGAAGGCGGCGCGCGGGAGCGACCATCGCACGCGAATGTGCGCGGAATCGGCGGACGGAATCACCGGGTAAAGATTACTGCGCGGCGCACGTTGGTGAATTGCCTCCAGTGACGTGCCGTCTGCCCATCCTCGCCACGCAGTCTTCGCCGAAGGATACTCTTCCCGTCGCGCTCGACATCCACCCGGACGGTTCCTGGAAGAGTGGAAGCGCTACCAGCAGGAAATCGACCACTATGTCGACGTCATGGCCGATCCGGACATGCGCCGTTTGGCGGACTCGTGGTTCCGGAACGACACCAAGGAGCGAGGTTTCATCCATCACTTCCGGGCGCTGAACGCCGCGGCGATGGCGCTGCCGCACGGCGTGTTCGACTTCGTACTGTGCAAGGAGAGCTACCACCCATTCCCGCGGCTGATGCTGGCGTTCTATGAGATGCTGCGGGTCGCACGGGCGGGCGTCGTGCTCATCGAGTCCAACAACACGCCGTCACTGGGATCGCTGTCGCACCTCGCGAACCAGGCTGGAAGTCAGTGCTGAACCGCCTTGGGCTTCGCCCTCACCTGCGCTCCGCCGACTTCAGTCGCCTGCGCCAGCGGATTGAGGTGTGGGAAGAGGTGGGGAATCACGTGTATGCGATTTCTGAGCGGGACTTTGAGACAGTGGTGTTGGGCATGGGCTATCCCGCCTGTGCCTTCAAGGGCCTGAAAGGCCATTACAAGGCAGGCGTGGCGTTTGAGCCGGCCACGTCGGAGTCGGCGCTCTTTCGGAGGGTGCAGGCGGCGATTGCCGCGGCCGACCAACGCTGTCGGCGAGACGCACGCAGCCTCAATCACGGGATGCTGGTGGCCGTCATCCTAAAGCGACCGCTGACGCCACGCGCGACCGAATTGCTCCGCGCTGCGAGCTACTTCGTGAAGCCGACGCCATCCAATCGGTACGAGCAACGCAAGGCGCCGGCCGCCAACAGCCAAAATGCTCCGTCGACCTAGGTTGCAGAGAGCACCCGGGAGAGAAGTCCCGCTACCCCTCGGCGAACAGCTGCACCAGGTTGAGCACCGTGCACGCCGACTGCGCCAGCACCCGCGTCGAGATCCACTCCGTGGGGCCGTGAAAGTTGACGCCTCCGGCAAAGATGTTCGGCGTCGGCATCCCCATCTCGGTCAGGCGCGACCCATCGGTGCCCCCGCGAATGGGCTCGAGCCTAGGGGTGATCCCGGCGGCACGGACCGCTTCCTCGAGCTTGGCGGCGACCGCCGGATGCCCCTTCAGCACGTCGAACATATTCCGGTACTGCTTCGTTATCTCGACCTGCACACGGAGGCGCGGCTCCTCCGCCGCCAGTCCGTCACACATCCGCTGCAGTCGGCGCCCTCGCTCCTCGAGCACCGACGTGTCGAAGTCTCGCAGAATAAGCTGCAGCCGGCACGACGCCGCATCGCCAGACAGCATCACCGGGTGGTAGAACCCCATCCGCCCGTCGGTGCATTCAGGCGCCTCGCCCATCGGTAGCCGATCGAGCAGCTTGCCCATCCACGTCAGCGCGTTCACCATCTTGCCGCGCGCGGTGCCGGGGTGGACCGACACGCCGGTGAACGTGATCACCGCCTTGTCGGCGGAGAACGTCTCGACGTTGATCTCCCCGGTGAAACTGCCGTCCACGGTGAAGGCCACGGGGCACCCGAAGCGCTCGAGCGGAAACTTGTCGGCGCCGCGTCCGATCTCTTCGTCCGGGTTGAAGCAGACGCGAATCGTCGGGCGCACGATGTCCTTGTCCTGCACCAGCATCTCGAGCGCCCCCATGATGGCGGCGATGCCGGCCTTGTCGTCAGCGCCAAGGAGCGTGCGTCCGTCCGTGGTGATGATGGTGTCGCCGACGCAGTCCTTCAGCTCGGGCGTGTCGGCGGGATCGATGACGATGCCGCCAGCGAGATGGATGGGCGTGCCGTCGTAGACTTTCACGAGCTGCGGATTCACGCCCGTGCCGCTGAACTGCGGCGCCGTATCCATGTGCGCGCAAAGTCCAATCCGCCCGGGCGCCGAACCCGGCAGCTCCGCCAGCACGTAACCGTTGGCATCCATGCTGACCTCGGCCTCGCCTACGCCTCGGAGCCCCAGTTCCTTCAGCTCGGCCACGAGCTTTCGCCCCAGGTCGCGCTGCTTGTCGGTGCTCGGGCATGTGGCGCTGCTCTCGTCCGACTGGGTGTCGATGCGGACGTAGTCGAGCAGGCGCTCCACGATGCGGGTACGGTCGAGGATTTCGGATGGATCAAAGAACGCGCGCAAAAGCACTCCCGATGAGATACAGGGTTGATTCTAATGCGCGGCTTCGGGAACATCCGGCGCGCCGAGCTGGACACCGTGGACATCGCACGCCACGAACGTGCGCGCGGCATCTGATTGGGGGACACTAGAAGTTGGGACGCTTCGACGGCAACAATCCTCTCAGGATGATGGCGGAGACGCGGGATCTGTATCGGGGCGAAGCTTCCGCATAACGCGCGCAGACTGCTCGGCGATCTCCTGGTCGGGGACGGGCCGCTGCATAAGCTGAACGGCGCGATTGAGCGCGGCCATTTCGGCCGTGAATCGCCGGCAGTGATCGCACATCAAGAGATGCAGACGCACGCCGAGCCGGCGGCGCCACGGCTCTCCGCGCAGGTCGCCCGCTACCATGCGGCTCACTTCATTGCAGGTCAGCATCAGCACTCCCGTGGACGCCTTTCGTCTCGAGGCACTCGCGCATCCGCGTCCGCGCACGAAATAGCAGGACGCCAAGATTATTGGTCTCGACGCCCAGAATCTTACACACGTCTTCTGTCGGTACCCCTTCCGCGACGCGGAGCAAAAAGGCCTGCCGCTGACGTTCCGGCACGCCTTCCAGACATTCGTCGATCTGCGTGCGCATCTCGCCCCGCAGCAGCGCGCTCAACGGCCCCTCCGGTGGGCGATTCCACTTGCCGTGCGAATCGAATCGCGACTCAAACACGGTCTCGATGTCGTCCGTCGCCTCCACGCGCTGGTCGGCGCGCCGATACTCCGCGATCTTGTTGGCGAGGATGCCGAGCAGCCACGTCGTTGCTCGAGCGCGCCCGTCGAACGCTTCGGCGCGCTCCAGAAAGATGAGCGCCGCCGCCTGCGCCACGTCCTCAGCGGCATCGCCGGCCAAGCCCGCCGCGCGCGCGGCGATGAGCAGGCGCGGCACGGCGTCGCGAAGAACCGCATCGAGCACGCTCGGGTCGCGCCGGCGAATGCCGGCCGTAACGTCAGGCTGCTCCACCGATCACCCGGCGCGCGGGGGGCGTGTAATGAAATCGCATGCCCAAACAATAACGCTCGTCCGGCGCGATGGGCGTGCCGGTTCGACCCTTCAATACGAGGTGACGTATGCGGCTCGACGTGAAGCGGCTCGCGCTGGCGGGCGTGGCGGGCACGGCGGTGATGACGATGGTTGGACTGTGGGTGGCGCCGATGATGGGGATTCCCGCGATGAATCCCGCGGCGATGCTCGCGTCGGCGATGGGAGGGATGGTGGCGGCGGGCTGGGCCGCGCACTTCATGATCGGCATCGCGCTCGCGGTGGGTTACGGTGTGGCGGCGAGCCGGCTTCCCGGCCCCGCGCCGCTGCGCGGCGCCATCTACGCGCTGGCTCCGTGGCTGATGGCGCAGGTGGTCGTGATGCCGATGATGGGCGCCGGCATGTTCTCTGGCTCGTTGGTGCTTGCCGTTGGCAGCATGATCGGCCACGTGATGTACGGCGCCGTGGTGGGCGCGGTGGTGGGCGCTCCCGTAGCCCGGCGTGTTGCAGAAGCGCACGCGCGGGCGTAGCAGCAGTGGCAGCGCCGAGGCGCGCCTCGGCCTGAACTTTCAAGGCGCAGCGGAGATCGACTGCGAACTGACACAGTGACCGACACGCCGGCCAGAAAAACACAGTGCCCCGCAGCGGCCTAAACCGTTGCGGGGCATCTGAATGGGCCATCGAGGAGTTGAACCTCGGACCTCACGCTTATCAGGACCCTGCAAGTGCGCATGACTTGCGCGCAGATGTTCACTGAGTCCGTGCTGGACGAACATCCTGCTCAGCTTCGCGTGGCGAGGTGCGCAAGATTCGCAAAATGAGGAAGATCCTGCGCGCGCAATCGGACACCACGGACACCGATCGCAGCTCTCTGCACAGGGGCTCCCAAGAGCTGTGCTTGCGGCGCTACCGCCGTCGACTCTGCCAGTCGATCGTTCCGAGCGCGTCGGCGACGAGATCTCTCGGGAACTGCATCAGTTCCAGAAGGGCGATGGCGTTTCGGGTTGACGACGGCCCCGCGTGGATACGGTAGTCGAACGTGAGCGCGTTGCCGTCGACCTGCTCGCGGAAGTGGTGAGGCGTGAAGGCCTCGCCGAGCAGGTCGATCAGTTCGATATCGTGCGTGGCGACGAGCACCAGATCATCGCCCCGATTCAAATACGATAGGACGGCGTAGGCCGCTGCGATTCGTTCAGTCGTGTTGGTCCCACGGAAGATCTCGTCGAGAAGAAAGAGGTGCTGTTGACCCGTCTCCTTGGTGCGCACCATCGCGAGAGCCGTTTCCACCTCGGCCAAGTAGTAGCTCTTGCCCTCAATGATGGTGTCCGCACGGCCGATGGACGTACAGACGCGCAACAACGGTGCGCACCAGACGCGGCCACAGATGGTATGCAGTGTCTGCGCAAGTATGCCGTTCACGCCGACCGTTCTGACGAACGTCGTCTTGCCGGACATGTTCGAACCGGTAATCAGCGCACTCGCGTTGGCCATGGTCAGCGAGTTCGCCACGGGCGCGGCAAGCAGCGGATGAATGAGATCCGCCAGAAACAGTGCTTTGGCCGGTTCCGCAAACTCCGGCACGGACCAGAGAGCCAGCTCGCTCCGCCACGCAGCAATGGACTGCGCTGCGTCGATGTAGCCGATCGCCTCGAACATCCCGCGTAGTTGTTCCCGCGACTCTCGCAAGGACCCGAGGGCCAACACGAAGGCGTTGAGGTCGAACAGAAAGAAGAGGTTGAGATACTCGTAGATGGTCGACACCACCTCCTTCGTTCCGTCGCTCTCGAACATGAGCCAACGGGATGCGTGGCGCAGGCGATCGAGCTCGGCTGCGCCCTCGCGAAGGTGGCGGCTCTCGTCCTTGAACTCCTCTAGCTGCAGCTGTCCGAGCGCCGCCGCGGCACGAACGAGCATCGGGAGCTGGTGGATGGCGGGCGCGAACGCCCGTACGTGCAGGCCATAAAGCGCCTTCACGATGGCATTCACCACGCAGATGGCGAGCAGGACGAGTGCGACAGCCGGCCAAATGAAGTACAGTCCGACGCAGGCCACCGCGCCGGCCGACAGCAACGGGAACATCCACCACAGCTTCGGACGCCGAGGCAGCGCTCCGAATAGCAGGCGAACGAGTTGCGCGGATCGAGGGTCATCGAGCAGACGAAGCGACGCGCGCACGCGTCGCGCCGCCTCAGCGTCTCCTGAGATCGCGCGGACGGCGTGCTCCAGTCGCAAGAGGGGCCGTCGTTCATACCGGGGCGTCCGGAGCAGGTGGTAGAGGTACTGCCGTCCTGGCTCACTCTCGGTGTGGTCGAGCGAGCGAAACACCTCATTGAGGTTGAGGTCAGCCCAGACGCGATCGTCGATGGCATCGGTCCGCACGTCAGCCGGAAGCTGGTCGTGGAACGCGGCGACTTCCTTCATGTTCTCTGCAGCTCCACGGCGTCGATTGCGACGGGCGCGCATGAGCCACAGCGACATCCGCGCGGCCGGAAAGAGCTTGGGCACCAATACGATGAACGCCGCCACCGCGAGCACGAGGAGCGGGGCCCAACGAAGGACGCTGGCCATTGGCATGGTGCGAATAATGGCGACGCACCCGTCTGACCGCGTCATACGCAGGAACGGACGATCGGACGTTGACCGCCGCCCGTAGCTCGACGTTTGTAGGTTGGCCTGTATATGTGGAAAACGCCTGAAATACAGTTGACAAACGCCTTATTAACAGATAATATGTGTATTCCTTGTCTATGTAATCAGGATATCTCGCATGCTATTCAGAACTCCAAAGTTGGATGCCGGCGAGTTGCGTGCGGTGGAGCGAGTGCAGCAACTCAAGGACCAGCTCAAGTACCAAGTGCAGACCGTGCCAAGACGCTGGCAGGGGATGCTGAGGCGCACCGCGCTCGCTCGGGCGGTACAGGGCTCCAATAGCATCGAGGGCTACAACGTCACCGTCGAAGATGCGATTGCCATTGCGGAAGGTGAGGAACCCCTCGACGCAGATACCGAAGCGGTACGCGCGGTTCGCGGATATCAGCTCGCGATGACCTATGTCCTGCAACTCGCGGATGACCCGCACTTCGTCTTTTCAGTCAATCTGATTCGCAGCCTGCATTTCATGATGCTCGAGTACGATTTGACGAAGAACCCAGGCCGATGGCGACCTGGAGCGATCTACATCCGCGACGAGGAGAAGCGGGCGATCGTCTACGAGGGGCCCGGCGCCGAACTCATTCCGAGCTTGGCCGACGAGCTTGTGAACGCTCTCAACGCTCCTGAGCCCGAGTGTCCTCACATTGTCCGCGCCGCGATGGGGCATTTGAACCTGGCGATGATCCACCCGTTTTCCGACGGAAACGGACGCATGGCGCGGTGCATTCAGTCGCTCATCCTCGCACGCGGTGGTACGCTGGCGCCGCAATTTGCAAGTATCGAGGAGTACCTCGGCCGGAATACGCGAGCGTACTACGATGTACTCGCAGCAGTCGGCGCCGGAGCGTGGCACCCGGAAAATGACGCTCGCCCTTGGCTTCGATTCTGCATCAGTGCTCATTTTCAACAGGCGACGGCGCTCTTGCGGAGAACTCGCGAGATTGATCGGTTATGGGATTTGCTCGAAGCAGAAATCAAGAAGCATGGCTTGCCAGAACGAACGATCTTCGCTCTGGCTGATGCCGCCATGGGTTATCGAGTTCGCAACGTAACTTACCGGCCGAACGCGGAAGTCTCTGACCAACTCGCTAGCCGCGACCTCGCCTCGGCGGTAAAGGCAGGCCTCCTTGCTCCCCACGGCGAGCGTCGCGGTCGCTTCTACAAGGCCTCGCCACTCCTCGCGAGCCTCCGGCAAATGACGCGAGAAGCCCGAGTCGCCTCGGATGATCCGTTTGCGGAAGACACTCGAGACGCCACGAAGCTCCAACTCAACCTTGACGGACTCACCACACCCTGACCAGTCTGCTCTGCGCTTGTCACTGGCACTAGCACTGGCACCGACCTCCGCCGCAGTAACAACGGAGCAAGGCCCGCCGCGACCGAAGTCGTGGCGGGCCTTGCGCTTCCCACATGGGCCATCGAGGAGTTGAACCTCGGACCTCACGCCTATCAGGTCCCCAAAAAATGCGCACGCTTTGTGCGCGAATGTTCACTAAGTTCGCGCTGGACGAACATCCTGCTCAGTTTCGCGCCTGATTGTGCGCAACTTGCGCATCTTTCTGAGCATCCTGCGCGCACCAATGGACACCTAGCGACTTGATGTGGTTGTCACTCATGTCTCGAAGACCACCCCGGGAATTGCGCGTCGCGAAGGCCCTATAACGCTCCGGAAGCGATTCAATGCCTCAGGAGAGATCCAGGCCGGGACAGCGCGCCTTCCGAGGAATGTCGGACGCACGCTAAGTACTCCTTGACAGGCAAGCAATAACTTGCTATACTGTTTGAGACGACGTCGGCAATCAACAGGTGGGCTTGGGACGAGCCATGCAGTCACGCGAGGTGCTTCGACGATTGAAGGACGCAGGATGGCAGATCGTACGAAAGAAGGGCTCTCACTGGCAGTTGCAGCATCCTTCGAATCCGAACACCGTCACGGTGCCGCATCCGAAGTCGGACATCCCGATCGGCACTATTAAGTCGATCGAGAAGTCATCCGGAACCCGGCTGCGATAGCTGGATCCGGAGGTTGGATCATCATGATGATGCCCGAGTGCATTGGAGGCAGCGGAAAGCTGGCCTCGGGCGATAATCCGGAGCCTTTGTAGCCACACCGATCAGGGAAGGCTGCACTGGGGAGGGTTCCGCAGATGCAGTACCACGCAATCGTGCGTGCCGAGGGGAAGGTCAAAACGGTGGAGTTCGTGGATGCGCCGGGCTGTCAGACGTTTGCGGGCGCGGGCGAGTCAGTCGAGGCCGTCGCGCAGGAGGCACTCGAAGGGTGGATCGAGGCGCACTTGGTCGCCGGCCGCGCCGTGCCGATGCCGAAGCGGGCACCTCGATCGCGTGCGGGACAGCGAGTCTTGCGTGTGCGGGTGCCGCTCAAACTGGCAGTGCGGGCGGCACTCGTTACGCGCCGCGTTGTCATGGGATACTCGCAGGCACAGGTCGCGCAGCGAATGAACGTGACGCGACAGGCGTACCAGCAACTCGAAAGCCCGGATGCCAACTTGCGCATTGAGACTTTGGCACGTGCGCTCGAGGCACTTGACGCGGAAGCCGTCTTCTCGCTGGAGACGGCGGTCGCCTGAGGGGAAGATGACTCGAACACACTGGGGCTCGGCGAAACCGGGCCCCTTGTCGTACTGCGACCTCGCCCATCAGCAAGACTCTCCGCCACTATCGCGCCACGGTAGCCAAAAGTAGCCACGGCGCGCCGTCCGCTGGACGACACGCCGTGAGCGTGGAGCTAACCGCAATGATCAGTTGCACTTCTAAATGGGCCATCGAGGAGTTGAACCTCGGACCTCACGCTTATCAGCCACATCCGGCGTAATCGGCAATTCCGACATTGGACGGCATTAGTGCCGTTTCCCCTCTCAAAACGTACGCGCGCCTGTTGCGGATGCCGTGCGATGTCGGGATCGTAATTCAGCCAAAATAGGACTGAACTGACACACCAACTGACACACCTGCACGCGGAAGCGGTGGCCTGAGCCCGCTTTAGCGACGGCATCGGCTCTTCGAGCGACGCAGACGTCGCACGGCAACTCCGAACCGTTACCACGACTTTCCAGGGCTCCACTCTGGTGGGCCGGGGTAACGGCGGAGTGCGTTTCGAACGGCCGGCAGCGGTGCGTAACTCACGATCAACCGCTTCCAGCACCGCACAGTCGGCTAGTCGTTAGCCAGCCGACGAGCCGCCGTCCACAGCAACCAAAGCACCGGATGGACCACGAATACCCATAACAGCACGCCAAACGGGCCGATGGGGTATAACCAGCTAAGGGCAACAATGCCGAGCGAATCGAAGAAATCCTTAAGGCTCTCGGCACGGTCGATTGCGACGGCTAAGGGAATCGCGAGGCTTGTCAGAAAGCCCCCGACCAAGTGCCACAAACAGCTCTCGGCGGGATAAGGCGGGATCAGTCGACGGTTCGCCACCTTTCAGGCTACTCGACTGGCGCCGTGGCGGCACGCCAGAGCTCCTGCCAGTCGCGGAACCACGTTGTCGACTCAACACCGTCCCTCGCGAGCGCCTGCAACATCGAAATCATCTCGAGCACGGCCGCGCCGCCATGACGGTCCGCTACCCAGATGTGAACACGGTTGCCCTCGCGGTTCGATGACCCGAGTGGCGCTAGGGTAATGCCGCTGAACCCCTCGGGACTCGTATACACAGCATCGGAGATTTCGACGCTATCGAGAGGAAATGCGCTCTCCACACCTGCGATGAAGAGCACGTTCTGTACCACCGCCGCCTGCGTCGCGAAACCCTCCACCGGCGTTCTCTCGTCACCGTCCTCGTTCTGTTCAGCGGCGCCGAGTTCATGCCAGACCACCAGCGCGGGGAGCAGCCAAGATGCTGGCTCGACACCCAATCCCGACACGGTTGCAGAAGAGGCGGGATCAACCGGCCGAACGTAGACGGCCGCAGTGCCGATAGCTGGGTAGATCTTTCGTTGACATAGCTCGTCAGCCAGTGATTCGGCGTGTGCACTCGTAACCCAGGCTGGCGGTGGGTTTAACAGCGCCACTCCAAGGCGCGGCCACGGCATTTCTCCGCAGGTAAACCACTCTGCCTCCTCAGAACCTTGATTCCAGACAGCGCGTGCCCACTGCACTCCGGCAGGTTGCTCAATGCGGTCAACGTCGATTGGATCTGAGTTGGGAGCACCAGGCAGTCTCCGCTCGATGACACCATCGGTCTTGACGGTAACGATCTGACCGTTGGCCATTCTCAGCTCAAACGCTACGTCTGAGCCAACCCGCGCGGACTTGCCTACTCGGCCCAATTGCGCCTCTCGCGCCTCACTGGGGAGCTCATCGCCAAGCCCCCAACGGCTTGTGCCGACAAGTGTCCAATCAGCGCTCCAGTGCTGGACGTAGCCGTCATTGTAGGCAACGTGCCACATCGAACCATCTTCTTGTGGTGAGTCGAACACGAACTCGAAAAGACAGTCCGCCATACCTCGATGCCGCATGTCCTCACCTTCGGCCGCGGCATCGCAACGCAGCACGAGCCGCAGATCTCGATTGAAATCCCACACGAAGGTCACGAACATGCCCTCCAAGCAAGCCGCGACCAGCGCGACCCCCGGCGTAAGAATCTCAGCAGCAGCGCCAGCAAAAGGCAGTTGAGTACGCGTCCCTTCGTCGCTCATCTATCCTTCTCCTGTGCCTGACGCGCAAGCTGTTCCTTTTCGAAGGCCCGCAGCAGTTCCAGAAGGAACTTACGACTGGCCTGCGCGTGAAGCGGCCCGCCAAACCCCGAGGCCTTCTCAGCTTGGCGAATGAGATTCTCCGCGCGTCGGATCGCGACCCCTGGCTTGCTCTTCGCTCGCCGCAAGAGTTCCGTCGCATCGCGCACGCACTCGGCTCGTCGCTTCGCATCAAGAGGCGACTCAATTGCCTCTGCCAGCAGAGGCAACAGGCTCGCTCCCGGCACGAAGCCATCCTCTTCCTGAGTGCGAATAGCGCCACTGTCGAAGTTGAGCCACGCCGCGCGCCCGTCTTGTGAGCTCAGCTGCTTTAGGTTGGCGTCATCTCGTGAATCAAATCGCGCCAATCGCCGCGAGTCTCGAGGGATCCAACATACAGGGGCGATGCGCCGTTCGGACTGGTCGTCGTCTCGATGCCACGCCAACGTCACGCCATCAGCGCCCAGTTCCCAGCGCAGCCAGTCTACTTCTGCCTGCGGCCCCGTACCCTGCTCCATGAACGCGACATCGCCGCCCGTGTGTGCATCCGTGCCCACAAGGTTGCCTTTCTCTGCCGAATAGTTGGCCCACTGCTCCGCCGCCTCCGCGCTCTCGAAGGAGGCCGCGGTTAGATGCCGATCGTATAGGACATGGCGCGCCTTCCAGCGTGGATGGGCGGCGTCGAGTAGGTACCGGTCGCTTCCGCCGGGATAACTGAGTTCAAGCGGCAGGATAGGGACGACAACGGCCGCCGCCTCAATCACGAGAGTCATGGAGTCACGATCAGGTTGGGGACTGACAACTGGGTCCTAGCTCTCTGCCTGCGTTGACGCAGCTACGCCAGGCAGTAGCGCCTCCCACCTTAGGTTCTTCGTTGCCGCCAGATCAGCGAGCATCGGGAGCTGGCCGGCCGAGTTCTGATTTCTCAAGGCGTACGTTGCGTTGCCGTGTGAAATCAGATACTCAGGCTTCAAGTCGTAGCGCCCCGCAACTTGCGCGTCATTCGGGTTCTCAGCCCTAAGCTTCGCTTTGAAGTCATCGGGCGTGGCGATCCCCTCTATTCTGCACCACAGGCCAGCATTCTTGAGGTATCCGGCGAGGTCGTCGGGTGAGACTCCAGCATCCACAAGGGCTCGAACGACCAATCCGAAGGCTCTGCGCCGCGACACCGGCCCATCGGTCAACGACTGTTCATTCAGGAAGACCGCATAGGGCAACGCTGCAGCTGCCCCCTGACGCGCGGCGTTGCGCTCGGCACGTTCCCGCGCCGCCATCCTTACCCGATAGTCACCTTCCACGGGAAGAGGTATGATCTGCTCGGCGTACAAGTACGCTTTGCCGTCAATCGTGTACGGGGTCAGGCGTACGCAGCGCATGTCGAGGTCGCTTTCGTCGCGCAGCCAGAGCACCGTGTGCGTGAGTTCGCGCGAGAAGTCCGCGCTCGCGAGTACGATGCGAACGGTCCGTCCGAAGACGATGCTCGGATCAGCGGATTCGTCGGGCGGGGTGAGAAAGTCGCGCAGATCGGCCGATGCGCGCGCGGCGCCATCGACATCGCCGAGGCGGGTACGGTGGCGAGCAAGCGCTTCCGCGCCCCTTTCAAACGACATGCCATTCACCATTGCTGCATACCGGAGCGCCTGCAATTCGGCATGCCCGGCATCAATCGTGCGCTTGAGTTCGATAACAACGAGCGCTCCGCTCCGGTCGACAGCAAGGAGATCGATGCGCCTTGAGCTGTCCTCCCAGTCGCTGTACTCCTCTTCCAGCACAAGCAGATCTCCAGGAACAGGCGAGAGTGCGTCAATGTTGTCTCGCAGGGCAGCCTGGAGATGCTCACGCTCCTTCACACCTTGAGCTGCAAACGTCGTGGAGGCCTGCTGCTGCAATTTCGTACCCTCAAGTCTGTACAAGGACATCGCGTTGTTCTCTGCGTCTAGGGAAATCGGTGAGTCCAACAAGAACACTCGCAACGCCCATCAGACGTATTGCTCCGTGCATCGCCGCCAGTGCTCCCAAATGAGCACCATCGCCAACGTATCAAGCTCGCAGTACTGCTCAAGCAGTCGTCGCCAGGATTCCTGGACGTCAGCGTTGTCTCGCTCCGCTCCAAACATCAGTGCCTCATATGCACGCAAGGCCCCAGTTCCTTCAGCAACCCGCTGCACGACTCCAGCGATGACTAAAGGTGGCAGCGAGGCGTACGGACCGAGCGCTGGATCGCCAGCGCGTCCCGTGAACTGCTTGAACTGGTCTCGCATCGCCTCGTCCGCTTTCCACAGACTATCGAGCACGACTTTGATGCTCGCGCGCCCGTTCATGCCCGGGTGAAAGAAGTGCTCAAGCGTGAGCTTGTACTGATCGACGACTCGGTGGGTCGCGCCCTTGTCCTGCGGGGCCAATCGGTCGATCCAAGCAATCAGATCTACCTCGCCGGGACAAAAGGCACGCAGTTCCCGAGCGACCTCGCGAAGTATCGATTGCTCGAAGGGCGACCACGTTAGCACCGTACCGCCGTCTTGGATCGCATCGCGCAGCGTCCGGGCGAACTCTGGATTTGGCCAGTCGCGATTAGCATTGAGCCACCCAGAATGCGCAAGAGGCCCCCCTGGCCGTTCTTGAGTGTGGCAACTCCACTGGAAAGCGACCGGACCATACGGTCGCATCCCTGCGTGGTGCGGAATTGCCATCCGCCCTACCTCAAAATCAATGAAGTGGAGCGGGTAGACCACCGAACGAACGAGCCTACCGAGTTCCGCAGAGCAGTACGACGTGCCGGCGAGAGTGTGGCGCAACTGCAGTGCCTGCCTGCGCGCAATCGCGGAATCCGCCTGTTCGAGGGCTGCGATATGATAGATGTCGAGAACCGACGGATACACGTCGGCCAACTCCTGCCAGCAGTCGCCAAAACCGCTCCGCGCGGCACCCGCCTCCTTTGCACGCGGCAGCCGGTATTCACAGTCACGGCACTGTACGGTGAGTTTGGGAGGCAGGCGATGTAGCTCTGGTTCGTAAGACGCGAGCAGATCCTGCGACAACTGTCCGACCGCCGCCCGAAGAAACTCTACCTCTTCATGAACCGGGATTTCGACGGTGAGACCTTCGGCTACGGCGCGACTCGGGTCTCCCGTCAGGGTTGCAGTGACGAGGCGTGACCGACCATCCGGCCGAGCTTCCCTGGACAGCGTGAACCAATCGGGCAAGCCGTCTATCGTGCAGCGCGCGTGTTTATCAACCAGGCAGAGAAACGGATGCACCCGAACTTCTGGCAGCACGGACTCCAAAAGAAGCACCTGAAAGGTGACGTCCGCGAGGTACTCCTCCCATTCGGCGAGCAACGCCGGCGCGCCTCTTGCTCGCCAGAAGGCCGAACGTTGACCGCGATCGAGCCGCTCTCGGTTCGCCGCGCTGTCCCACGACTTCGCCTTGACCTCAATCAGGCGAATGTCGTTTCCGCGCTTATCAAGGATGTCCACCCGAGCCAGCCTTCGGCCCAGCAACAGCGTGGCCTCGAAAAGGACGACGTGATCTTGGCGGAGTGCCTCCAGCGTGGCTTCGGCCGCCAGTTCAGATTCCCCACCGTACGCCTGTAGCCTTCCCGTTGGGTAGCGCGCCTTCGCCAACTGCTCCACCATGTAACCGCCCTCGGCGAGCATCGCGAGGTACGGATCGTCGTCGAGCGTGCTGGGATAGCCGCCGGCTTCCCGGTAGTACAGCTTCGTCGGGCAAGAGAGGCCGACCTTGAAGTCTGATTTCGAGAGTGTGCGCATCGTGCCAGAATAGGCACTCCAGTCAATGCTGCGTCAATCGCCCCGCACTGAGTCGATTGTCTGGCTCAACTTGGCCGTAATAGCGGGGGCACCCTCGTCGTCGGTAGCGACTCCAGCATAGAGACGGCGGTCCCGTTTTGACTCGGTCCGCACTGAATCCGCGTCGCCCCATATTCAACCTGTCTGACGTTGCGGGGATGACGTGCTATTCCAGGCGCGCAACAGCTCGAAGGAGATATTTGGCGGCATCAATATTCTACACACCATCGGCGGGTCGCACGTCGTAGACTCTCCGGCGCTCCCTACTCAGCTAAGTACCGCCACAGATCCGCGTCGAGGATCACCCGCCACTCACGGCAATGCAATGACTTCGCATTAGCTGTCACTGACACTTCAGATCCTGTCTGGCGTGCGCCGCCACGTTCTACTCCTCGACCACGCGGCGCCGATTGGTTCACCCACGTTCACCCACCGGCCTCACGCCGCGTAGCACCCACGACGCGCCACGCGCGTACCGTGAGGCTACCTTGCTCCCACACGCGCAACGGTCACAAGTACACCTTCCGTCCCGACACCGACGACCCGATCGCGATATGGCAGAACCTCATCTCGTGATCGCCGCACAGCGTGTGCCGCCGGATTCCGAAAGCGAGCAAGATCTTCAAGAATCGGCGGCAACTGCTCCGTGAACCATCTGCCTTCGGTGAGGTGCTTTGCGAGATACTCCATCCGGTCCTTATCGCCAGCGATTACCCTCGCCAGTTGTCCGGCGGACTGCGACCGCGTCCGACTGAAATCGACAGATACCCCATCAACGTTGCCGCAGCGAATGGGCACGGGGGCAGAAGCGAGCGCCCCAGCGACGATTCCATTCACCTGCACCTCCAGTGCCTTACAGAGTTCAACTAGCACAGTCGCAAAATCGAACGAAGTGTCGCGCCGGTGATCGCGCATCAGGCGTTCCGCAGTGGCCACGAACGTGCGAGCCGTCGGCAGCAAAGCGCGCCACGCCCTGACTCCTAGCAGATTGTCTCGCAGGTCGGCCATGACTCCGCCCAAGCCGAAGCGGTCCGCATCGGCGGCGACCCACAGATCGCCATCGTTGAGCAGATCCCTCTCGTCGTCCTCGAAGAAACTCACGCCATCCGGCCGCGTAACCAAGAGCGGCAAGTCTACCATTCCACCGTAGAGTGAAACGGGGCGGTCATTATAGGTCGTCACTCGCAGCTGCCGCAGTTCGTCCTGCACGGCAAGCGTATCGTCGTGCACCAACGCCCGTATGTCCCCAAGTTTGAACCAGCAATCAACCGCCAGTTGGTCACGCCGATAATACTCTGGGGTGTGCGTGGGATCGGTCACTTTCTTGTCGTCCGCAGCCACTCCAGTTACCTCAGCAACATACAGAGACCGGTAATCCGTCAAGTACAACTGCAGTTCCCCCTCCGCCTCGAGCTCATGATCGAGTTCGAGGACCTTCG